>JAIXUQ010000007.1 GCA_027483465.1 Sphingomonadales bacterium | reverse complement strand
TTCGTCACCGGCGAGACGATCGCCGAGGCGCTGGCGCGGTCAGCCCCGCTGGCGGCGCGCGGCTTTGCCCACAGCTATGACATGCTGGGCGAGGCGGCGACCACCATGGCCGATGCCGATCGCTATGCCGCCGATTATGAAGCCGCCATTGCCGCCATCGGCGCGGCGGCGGCCGGGCGCGGGCCGGTGGCCGGGCCGGGCATTTCGGTGAAACTGTCGGCGCTGCACCCGCGCTATGGCCGGGCGCAGACGGCGCGCGTGCGGGCCGAACTGCTGCCGCGCCTCACCCATCTCGCCCGGCTGGCCCGCGCCCATGATATCGGCTTCAACATCGATGCCGAGGAGGCGGACCGGCTCGACCTGTCGCTCGATCTGCTGGAAGCCCTGGCCTTCGATCCGGCGCTCAAGGGCTGGGATGGGCTGGGCTTTGTGGTGCAGGCCTATGGCAAGCGCTGCCTGCCGGTGATCGAATGGCTGATCGATCTGGCGCGGCGCAGCGGCCACCGGCTGATGCTGCGGCTGGTGAAGGGCGCCTATTGGGACAGCGAGATCAAGCGGGCGCAGGTGGACGGGCTGGCGGATTTCCCGGTGTTCACGGTCAAATCCCACACCGATATCGCCTATCTGGCCGCCGCCCGGGCGCTGCTGGCGGCACGCGACGCGGTGTTCCCGCAATTTGCCACCCACAATGCCCACACACTGGCCAGCATTTATCACATGGCCGGGCCGGATTTCGCCCCGGGCGATTATGAATTCCAGTGCCTGCACGGCATGGGCGAGCCCTTGTACGACGAGGTGGTGGGGCCTGACCGGCTGAACCGGCCGTGCCGCATCTATGCCCCGGTGGGCGGGCATGACACGCTGCTGGCCTATCTGGTGCGCCGCCTGCTGGAAAATGGCGCCAACAGCAGCTTTGTCAGCCGCATCCGCGATCCCGCCATCAGCCCGGCGGCGCTGGCCGCCGATCCGGTGGCCGCCGTGCGTGCCGCTGCCATACCCGGTGCGCCGCACCCGCTGATCCGCCTGCCGGCCGACCTGCTGGGCACCCGCCGGGCGGCGCGCGGGCTGGATCTGGCCTGCCCGGCGGTGCTGGCGGGCCTGGCCGCAACGCTGGCGCAGGGCAGCGGCATCGCGCCGCCGGCCGGCGCCAGCGCCGCCCCGGTGCTGAACCCGGCCGATCGGCGCGATGTGGTGGGCGCCATGTGCTGGGCAACGCCGGATGATGTGGCGGCGGCGGTCAGGGCGGCGCAGGCCGCCGCGCCCGGCTGGGCGGCACTGCCGGCCGCGGATCGCGCCGCCGTGCTGGAGCGGGCCGCCGATGCACTGGAGGCCGGGATGGAGGGGCTGCTGGCGCTGATCATCCGCGAGGCCGGCAAGACCGCCGCCAATGCCGTCGCCGAAGTGCGCGAGGCGGTGGATTTCCTGCGCTATTATGCAGTGCAGGCGCGCGCCACGCTGGATGGCCAGCCGCCGCTGGGCGTGGTGGCCTGCATCAGCCCGTGGAATTTCCCGCTCGCCATCTTCATCGGCCAGGTTGCCGCCGCGCTGGCCGCCGGCAATGCCGTGCTGGCCAAGCCGGCGGCGGAAACCCCGCTGATCGCGGCCGAGGCGGTGCGGTTGCTGCATGCCGCCGGGGTGCCGGCCGGCGCGCTGCACCTGCTGCCCGGCGATGGCGCCGTCGGCGCGGCGCTGGTGGCGCAGGCCGGGGTGGCCGGCGTGCTGTTCACCGGCTCCACCGAAGTGGCGCAGCGGATCCGCCGGCAGCTGGCACCGCGCGCCCTGCACGATGGCACGCCGGTGCCGCTGCTCGCTGAAACCGGCGGCCTCAACGCGATGATCGTCGATTCCTCGGCCTTGGCCGAACAGGTGACCGCCGATGTGCTGGTTTCGGCCTTTGACAGCGCCGGCCAGCGCTGTTCGGCGCTGCGGCTCCTGTGCCTGCAATCCGACATTGCCGATCGCCAGCTGGCGATGATCCGGGGCGCCATGGCCGAACTGGCGGTAGGCAATCCCGGCCGGCTGGCCACCGATGTCGGCCCGGTGATCAGCGCCGCGGCCAAAGCGCGGATCGAGGCGCATGTGGCGCGGCTGGCGGCGCTGGGCTGCCCGGTGCACCGGCTGTTGCTGTCGCCGGCCTGCGCGCAGGGCCATTTCGTCGCCCCCACGATCATCGAGATCGATGCCATCGACCAGATTGGCGGCGAGGTGTTCGGCCCGGTTCTGCACGTGCTGCGCTTCCGCCGGGAGGCGATGGCCGACGTGGTCGCAGCCATCAACGCCACCGGCTATGGCCTCAGCTTTGGCCTGCACACCAGGCTGGATGCCACCATCGCGGCGGTGACCGGCGCGATCAGGGCCGGCAACCTCTATGTCAACCGCAGCATCATCGGCGCGGTGGTGGGGGTGCAGCCCTTTGGCGGGCGCGGGCTGTCCGGCACCGGGCCCAAGGCTGGCGGGCCGCTCTATCTGGGCCGGCTGGTGCGGGCGCGGCCCGCCGATGGCCTGGTTGCGGCCGGGCCGCCCGATGCGGCGGCACTGGCGCTGGCCGATTGGCTGGCGGCAACCGGCCGGCCGGCGCAGGCGGCGGCGGTGCGCGATGCGGCGGCCGCGCGCCTCGCGGGTCTCAGCCTCACCCTGCCCGGCCCGGTGGGGGAGGAGAACCGGCTCGCCTTCCACCCGCGCGGCGATGTGCTGCTGCTGCCGGCCACCCAGGATGGCCTGTTCCGCCAGATCGGCGCGGCGCTGGCGCAGGGCAATCGCGGCCATGTGCTGTGGCCGGCCGGGCCGCCCGCCGGCCTGCCGGCGGCGGTGGCAGCCAGGCTGCACTGGCTGGATCATCTGCCCGCGCATGGCGCATTTGGCGCCGCGCTGATCGAGGCGGATGATCCCGGCCTGCGCATCGCGGTGGCGGCCATGGCCGGGCCGATCCCGATCATCGGCGGGGCCGATGCCGCCGGCGGTTACCGTGCCGATTGGCTGGTCGATGAAGTCACCACCACCATCAATCTGGCGGCGGCCGGCGGCAATGCCGCGCTCATGGCGATGGTGTGAAGCCGGCGGCCAGCCGCTTCAGCCCGCGGTGGATGTTGATCTTCACCAGCGATTGCGACTGGCCGCTGCGTTCGGCCGCCTCGATGATCGACAGGCCGTCGAGCTTGACCATGCGGATGGCATCGGCCTGCGCCGGGCGCAACTGGCCGAGCAGGCCGCGCACGACATGGCAGGAGACGACATCGATCTCGTGGCTGGCAATGCTGCTTTCGGGCGCCGGCTCATTCTGGTCACGCTCCATCAGGCGCAGCCGGTCCACCCACTTGAAGCGGGCCATGGTGGCCAGCCAGGGCCGCAGCGGCTGGGCGCAATCGAAATCATGGCGGCGGTTGTGCAGCGCGATCAGCGTGTCCTGCACGGCATCGTCAACATGCGCGGCCGGCAGCCGCCGCCGGAAATAGCGCGCCAGCCAGGCCCCGGTTTCGCCCAGCAGCCGGTCATAGGCGCGGCGGTCTCCGGCGCGGCCGCGCGCCATCAGATCGGCCCAGTGGGCGGTGGCATCACGGGGTGCGGCGCGGCGCGGCCGGCTGGCCGGCGGCTTGGGGATGGTCATGGCCTTGCCCTCCATTCACGCCGCCAGTGTTGCGCCGCACGCCGCCAGCGCCCAGCCATGAAGGGTGCATGGGTTTGATACGGAACGGCTATGGCGGCAGGCCGCCTCTTGTGCTGCGGTGCGGCAATGATAGAGTGTCGCAGGCATGGAAATGCATCAGATCCGCTATTTTCTCGCGGCGGCGCGGTTGCTCAACTTCACGCGCGCGGCCGAGGCATGCCATGTCGCCCAGCCCTCGCTCACCCGCGCCATCCAGAAGCTGGAGGAGGAACTGGGCGGGCCGCTGTTCCGCCGCGAACGCGCGCGCACCCACCTGACCGAACTGGGCCGGCTGATGCTGCCGCATCTGGAACGCACCTATCGCGCCGCCGAGGATGCCAAGGCGCTGGCGCGCGGCTTTGGCCAGGGCCAGGTGGCGCCGCTGGTGCTGGGCGTGTGCTCGCTGGTGGAATCCGCCACGCTGGATGCGGTGCTGGCCGAACTGGGCACGGCGATGCCGGGCCTGCAACTGAATGTGGTGGGCGGCACCAGCGCCGATCTGCTGGCGCAGGCGCTGGCCGGCGGGCTTGACCTGCTGATCATCGAGGCCCCGGCCGACGCGCCCGAACGCTTCGAGGCATGGTGCCTGTTCCGCCATGATTACCGCATGGTGGTGCGCCGCGATCATCCGGCCGCCGGGCAGGCTGCGGTGGCGCTGGCCGATCTGGCGGCCGAACCGTTGATCGATCACGCCTGCGAAGGCATGGCCGCCTTGCGCCGCCAGGCCGAGGTGGTGGGCCTCAGCCTCAATCTGCGCCATGCCGCCCGCGATGTCGGCCAGTTGCGCCGGCTGATCTCGGCCGGTCTGGGCACCGGCTTCATGCCCGCGCCGCGCGATCCGGCGATGTGCGCGGTGCCGGTGGCGGATGCCGCGATCAGTGCCGATGTCGTGCTGGCCGGCATCCAGGGCCGCCGCCGCAGCCTGGCGGCCGACAGTTTCGTGCGCGCCAGCCGGGCGCGGCGCTGGGATGCGCCCTCAGCCTGACCTGAGCGTCGCCAGCACGGCGGCCGGTTCGGCGCGGCGGCGGAAATCGGGATCGGCAAAGGCAAAGCGCACCACGCCGGCGCCATCGATCAGATAGGTGGCCGGGATCGGCAGCAGCCGGCCGCTGCCACCCAGCAGCGCGGCCAGATCATCACCGCCTGTCGCATAGGCTGCGGCCAGCGCCGGCGGCAGGCTGATCACCAGCCCCAGTGCCAGACACAGGCCCAGATCGACATCCACCAGCGCCAGGCTGCCGCTGCGTTCGGCCAGCCAGGCGGCACCGCCGGCCACTTCGGCCGAAATCGTCACCAGCCGCGCCCCGGCGGCGGCCAGCGCGCCGGCGGCATCGGCCCAGCCGGCGCTTTCCACCCGGCACCAGGGGCACCATTGGCCGCGATGGATGCTGATCACCAGCGGCCGGCCGGGGGCAAGCAGATCGCCCAGCCGGTGAAAGCGCCCGGCGGCATCGGGCAACGCAAAGCCGGGAAAACGCTGCCCCACGCGCGGCGCCCGCCGGCCGGCCCCCAGCGCCACCAATTGCGCCACCAAATCGTCATAGGCCGCGGCATAGGCGGCCAGGCGCCGGGTTTCGGCCGCCAGGGCAGGGGCAATCGGCATCATCGGCTGGCCTGATTAACCGGCAGCCGCCGCCGGCGCCAGAGGCCCGGTAACCCGGCGGGCGCGGCCGGCGAACCAGCGGCATGGCCCATCCACAACAGCAGCTGCCGGTGGTGATCATCGGCGCCGGCTTTGCCGGCCTGGCGGCGGCGCGCGCGCTGGGTGCGGCGGGCATCGCCACCGTGCTGATCGATCGGCAGAACCATCATCTGTTCCAGCCGCTGCTGTATCAGGTGGCCACCGCCGGGCTTTCGGCCGCCGATATCGCCGCCCCCATCCGCACCATCATGCGCGGCCGGCCCAGCGTGAGCGTGCTGATGGACGAGGTGGTGGGCATCGACCGGCCGGCGCGGCTGGTGCGGCTGGCCAGCGGCGGCACGCTGCCCTTTGCCGAACTGATCGTGGCCAGCGGCGCCCGCCATGCCTATTTCCGCAATCCCGAATGGGCGGCGCACGCGCCCGGCATCAAGACGATCGATGATGCCATCCGGGTGCGGCGCGATCTGCTGCTGGCGCTGGAACGCGCCGAAACGCTGCGCGCCGAACAGCGTGAGACCCGGGCCGAACATCTCACCTTCGTGGTGGTGGGCGGCGGCCCCACCGGGGTGGAGATGGCCGGCGCCATCGCCGAACTGGCCCGCCACAGCGCCGAGCGCGATTTTCCCCACATCACCCGCGCCTGTGTGCGCGTGGTGCTGGTGGACAGCGGCGACCGCCTGCTCAAGGCGCTGCCGCCGCCGCTTTCGGCCGCGGCGGCGCGGGCGCTGGCCGGGCTGGGGGTGGAGGTGCGGCTGAACGCGCGGGTGACCGGTCTGGCGCCGGGCCGGATCATGATCGGGGATGACAGCCTGGCCGCCTGTGTCACCCTGTGGGCGGCCGGGGTGGTGGCATCGCCGGCGGCGCTGTGGCTGGGGGCGGCGGCCGATGCCAGCGGCCGGGTGCGGGTGGGCCCCGATCTGGCGTTGCCTGACGATCCGGCCGTCTATGTGGTGGGCGATACCGCCGCGGCCACCGGCCCGGATGGCGCCGCGGTGCCGGGGGTGGCGACGGCGGCCAGCCAGATGGGCCTTCATGCCGCCAAGGCCATCATCGCCCGCCGCGCCGGCCGCGCCGTGCCACCCTTCCGTTATCGCCATGCCGGCAGCATGGCCACCATCGGCCGTTCGCGCGCGGTGGCCGATCTGGGCTGGCTGCGCCTGTCGGGCCATCCGGCCTGGCTGCTCTGGTGCACCGTGCACCTGTGGGGGCTGGTGGGGTTCCGCAGCCGGCTGGTGGTGGGGGCGAATTGGCTGTGGCGCTATCTCACCTTTGATGCGGCGGCCAAGCTGATCACCCAGCGCGACGGGATGGGCTGATGCTGATGCTGTTGTGCCTGCTGGCCGCGGCGATCGTGGGCTTTGCCGCGCACCAGGGCGGCACCTGCGGGGTGGTGGCGGTGCGGCGCTGGGTGGAGGCGCGCGATGCCCGGCTGTTGCTGGGCTTTGGCGTGGCGCTGGGCGCGGCCACCGCCCTGTGCCTGCCGCTGGCCTGGCTGCTGGGGCGCGGTGCCAGCCTGCCGGGCAGCGTGCCGCTGGCGCCGCCGCTGCTGGCCGGTGCCGTGCTGCTGGGGGTGGGCGCGGTGGTGAACGGCGCCTGCCTGGTGGGCTCCCTGTGGCGGCTGGGCAATGGCGAGGCGCATCTCTTGGCGCTGCCGGCCGGGCTGGTGGCCGGGGACATGCTGGGCGCGGCGCTGGGCTGGCGGGTGGAGCCGCCGGCCAGCGGCTTTGCCCGGCCCGATGCCGCCGGCGTGCTGCTGGTGCTGGGCGGCGTGCTGCTGCTGGGGCTGGCGTGGCGGCGGCTGGGCGGGCTGGGCGCGGCGCGGCTGGCGGCCACCATGGCGGCGATGGGCGCGGCCGGCAGCCTGTTGTTTGTGGCGCTGCCGGGCTGGACCTGGGCCGATGTGCTGATTGCCCATGCCCGCCAGCTGCCCCAGGCCGGGGAGGCGGCGGTGCGCGCCAGCATCGCCACGCTGGCCGGAGCCCTGGCATCAGGCTGGATCAGCGGGCAATTGCATCTGAAATGGCGCGGCTGGCCGGCGGCGGCGCGCAGCCTGCTGGGCGGGGTGGTGATGATGCTGGGCGTGCGGCTGATCCCCGGCGGCAATGATGCGCTGCTGCTGGGAGCGGCCCCGGCCGGCGCGTGGAGCGCGCTGGTCGCCTTTGGCCTGATGAATCTGGTGATCCTGCTGCTGGCGATGGTGCCGCGGCTCAGGCCCGTGGCACCACCAGCCCGTCGCTGAGCCAGGCTTGCAGCCAGCCGCCGATCTGCTGCGAGGTGGCGCCGCTGGCATCGCAGGCCGGGCCAAAGCGCAGGCCGTCGGCCAGCGCCGCCAGCAGGCCGGCTTCGGCGGCGGGCAGGCGGCGGAAATGCGGCTCCAGCCGCTGCCGCCACACCAGCACCACGCCGGGCGTGGCGGCCGGCGCGATCGGCCGATCGGGGATGGCCTGCCAGATCGCATCGGCATTGCTGGCCATGGCGATCAGCGTGGCACCGGGGGCCAGCGCCAGGCGCAGCCGTTCCCAATCCACGCCCGGCGCGCTGGCCCAGTCAGACGGCACCGGATCGGTAGCGGCAAAGGCCGTGCGCAACGCCCAATCGAGCGCGGCCAGATCGGCCACTTCCGGTGCATCGGGGCAGTGCCGGCGCAGATATTCGGCAAAATCATCGCCATAATCCGCCAGGGTCCAACTGCCCGATGGCGTGATGGCGGCATAATCCAGCGCCAGCGCGGTGAAGGCATCGCCGCCCAGCCAGTGCAGGGTCTTGGCGAAATTGTCGGCCAGCCCCTCCACCAGCATGGCGCGGGCGGCGTGGACATGCACGGCCAGCCCGGCGCTGTGGCGCACCTCGGCGGCCAGGCCGGCCAGATCGCCGGCGATCAACCCGGCCTGAAAACGGCGCTGCAAGGCGGCCAGCCCGCTCATCAGGCGGCGGCCAGCGGCGCCCGGGCCAGCGCCAGTTCATCCAGCAGATCGGTTAGCGGCGGGATGTCATCATCACGCTCGATCATCACCGCCACCGGCCCGGCGCGGCGGCGCACCTCGCCATAGAGCGCCCACACCGGCGCCGGCACCGGCGAGTCGTGCGTGTCGATCAACAGCCCGTCATGGCCCCGGCTGGGCCCGGCAAGATGCAGCTGGCGCACCGCCGGCCACGGGATGGCGGCCAGTTCGGCCAGCGGATCGCGGCCGTGATTATGGGCGGAGACATGGATGTTGTTGACATCAAGCAGCAGGCCACAGCCGGTGCGCGCCACCAGCGCGGCAAGAAATTCGCCTTCCCCCATGCAACTGGCGTGGAAATCCAGATAGGTGGAGGGGTTTTCGATCAGCAGCGGCCGGCCCAGCGCCGCCTGCGCCTGATCGATGTTGCGCGCCACCACGGCCAGCGCCTCCTCGCTGTAGGGCAGGGGCAGCAGATCATGGCTGTTCACCCCGTCAATCCCGGTCCAGGCCAGATGATCGGAGACAAACAGCGGATCAATGGCATCGGCCAGCGCGCGCAGCCGCGCCAGATAGGCCGGGTTGAGGCCGGTGGCGGTGCCCAGGCTCATCGACACGCCGTGCAGCGCCACCGGATAATGGCGGCGCACGCCGGCCAGCACCGCCGCCGGCCGGCCGCCATCCACCATGAAATTCTCCGAGATGACCTCGACGAAATCCACCTTCACCCGCCCGGCCAGGAATTCGGCATGGTGGGGGCGGCGCAGGCCAAGCCCGAACAGGCAGGAGGGCGGGATCATGGCGATACCCGGCAACAGGGGCCGGCGGCAGCACAACCGCGCCGGCCCCCATCGGCCTCATTTTTCGGTGAGGCGGCCGCCGGCGGCCTTGCAGGCCTTCACGGTCAAGGCCTTGAAGCCCTGGCCCTTGCAGGCGTTCTGGCCCTTGCAGGCGCTCTTGGCGGTGGCACAGTCAGAGCTGCCCTTGCAGGTGTTGATGCCATAGCAGTGGACGACCTTTTCATCGGCGGCCGCGGCCTGGGCGACGGCGGCACCGGTGACGGCGATGGCGGCCGCGGCGGTGGCAAGCGAGAGTCGGGTGGCAAGCATGATCATCTCCAATGATGGGCGCCAGGGCTGGCGGCGATCGGTGCCGCTGCCCCCATGGCAGCCGGCATGGGCTTGTCCGCTCACCGCTGCCCGCCGGTTACAAATGGGCCGGCTGTAACCGGCCGGCCGCGCCCGGCGAATTGCTGGGCAGGTGCCTGCGGCCGTGTTGATCCGCCTCCCCCCCGCTGGTGCCGGCGCGGCTGCCCCTTGCACTCCGTTTTTTCCGGGGCAGCCGCGCAACCGGTGCGGGCAGGCGGCAGGTGGAGGCAGATGATGACAGCCAAGACGATGCTGGGCGCCGCCGTGCTGGCGGCGCTGGCCGCCGGCGCCGCGGGCGCGGCCGACAAGCCGAAGATGGAAAAATGCTATGGCGTCTCCAAGGCCGGGCAGAATGATTGCGCCGCTGGCGCGGGCACCAGCTGTGCCGGCACCTCGACGGTGGATTATCAGAAAAACGCCTGGAAGCTGGTGCCGGCGGGCACCTGCACGAAGATCAAGACGCCCAAGGGCGCCGGCTCACTGACCCCGGCCTGATCCGGCGGCCATGCACGGCAGGATCACAGGCAGGATCACACAGGGTCTGGCCATGGGGCTGGGCGCCGGCATCGGCCTGCGCCTGCCCCATCTGGCGGCGCTGGCGGCCGGCGATCCGCCCGCGCCGCCGCCGGGCCTGTGGTTTGAGGTGCATGCCGAAAATTTCATGGTGGCCGGCGGCCCCCGGCTGGAGGCGCTGATGGCCGTGGCGGCGCGCTCGCCGGTGGCGCTGCACGGCGTTGGCCTGGCGCTGGCCGGCACCTGCCCGGCGCCGGCCCGCCATCTCGGCCAGCTTCGCCGTCTGTGTGACCGGATCGGCCCGGTGCTGCTGTCTGATCATCTCGCCTGGCAGCGGATTGATGGCGGGCGCTGGCATGTGCCGGATTTCCTGCCATTCCCACGCACCCGCGCCGCGCTGGCGCTGTGCATCGCCAATGTGCACCGCGCGCAGGATGGGCTGGGCCGCCGCCTGCTGATCGAAAACCCGTCCCACTATGCCGATGTTGGCGGCCATGATCTGCCCGAGCATGAATTCCTGGCCGAACTGGCGCTGGCCAGCGGCTGCGGCCTGTTGGTGGATGTCAACAATATCCATGTTTCGGCGCACAATCTGGGGCTGGATGCGGGCCTGCTGATTGACTGTTTGCCCGGCGATCTGATCGGCGAGATCCATGTGGCCGGCCACCGCGCCGATGCCGGCAGCCCGTTGTTGATTGACAGCCATGATGCCCCGGTGGCCGCCCCGGTGTGGGCGCTGGCCGCCCGGCTGCTGGCCCGCATCGGGCCGCGCCCGATCATGGTGGAGCGCGACGGCGAACTGCCGGCCCTGGCCGATCTGCTGGCCGAAGCGCACCAAGCCGCCGCCCTGCTGGAGCCCGCCGCCCTGCTGGAGCCCGCCGGTGCCGCTTGAAGCGCGGCCCGCCCCGGCCCGGTTCGAAGGGGATTTTGCCACGTGGCTGTGCGGCCATGGCGTGCCGGCCGATGCGGCGCTGGCCCGCGCCGTGGCGATCCATGCCAACAATGCGCTGGCGGCGGCCACGGCGGCGCTGGCCGGCAATTATCCAGTGCTGCGCGCCGCGCTGGGCGATGCCGCCTTTGCCGCGCTGGCCCGCCGCCATGCCCGCGCCCACCCACCGGCCGATCCGCGCCTGTGCCTTTATGGCCGCGGCCTGCCGCGGCTGGTGGCGCGCACCGCCGAACTGGCCGCATGGCCCTGGCTGGCCGATCTGGCGCGGCTGGAATGGCTGGTGGTGGAGGCGCTGTTTGCCGCGCCGCCGCCGCGCCGCCCGCGCCGCCTGCACCCTGATCGGCCCTGGCCGCTGGCGGCGGCCACCCGCTGGCTGGCCTCGCCCTTTCCGGTCAACAGCCTGTGGCAGGCCCACCAGCCCGGCGCGCGCTGGCCGCGCCGCTTTCCGCGCCAAGGCGAACTGGCGCTGGTCAGCCGGCCGGCGGCGGGGGTGGTGGTCAGCTGCTTGCCGGCCGCCGCGCTGCCGCTGCTGCTGGCGCTGCGCCGGCGGGTGCCGCTTGGCCATCTGGCGGCGGCCGAGCTTGCCCATTTGCCGGCGCTGGCCGCCGCCGGCGCCCTGGTTCCCGCCATTGGAGACGGATGATGACGCTGTATCACGCCCTGGCCGCGCTGCTGGCGCGCATCCCCGAAGCGCTGTGGCTGCTGGTGTGCCGGCTGGGCATCGGCGCCATCTTCTTCCTGTCGGGCCGCACCAAGGTGGAAGGGCTGATCACCCTGAAGGACAGCACCTACACCTTGTTCGAATATGAATATGCGCTGCCGCTGCTGCCGCCCGACATCGCCGCCCATGCCGCCACCTATGCCGAACATGCCTTTCCCATCCTGCTGGCGCTGGGCCTGTTCACGCGGGCGGGCGCACTGGGCCTGCTGGGCATGACGGCCACCATCCAGATCTTCGTCTATCCCGATGCCTGGCCCACCCATCTGAGCTGGGCAGCGATCCTGCTGCCGATCATCGCGCGCGGGCCGGGGGCATTCTCGCTTGACCGGATGCTGGGGCTGGAGCCCTCAGGCCCGCAATGAGGCGAGCACCGCTGCCGGATCGGCGCGGCGGCGGAAATCGGGATCGACATGGGCGAACCGCACCCTGAGGCCCACCTCGATCACGAAGCTGGCCGGGATCGGCAGGATGCCGCTGATGGCGCCATAATGGGCGGCCAGATCAAGCCCGGCCTCGGCATAGGCCCGGATCAGGGACTGCCCCATGAAGAAGGCCAGGCCCAGCGCGCCGCTGGCACCGAAATCGACATCGCACAGCACCACCGCCCCGGGGCCGAGCCGGGCGGCCATGGCTTCGGCATGGGCGCCGGTTTCCGGCGTCACCACCACCAGCCGGCAGCCGGACTGGCTGAGCGCCGGCCGGGCCGCCTGCCAACTGTCAAGCTCGGCCCGGCACCACGGGCACCACAGGCCGCGGTGGAAGCTGAGCAGGATCGGGCCATCGCGGCACAGGTCTGACAGGCGGGTGAGCCGGCCCTGCCAATCGGGCAGGGCCAGATCGGGGAAATGCTGACCGGCCACGGGCGCCATCCGGCCGCAGCCCAGCGCCGCCAGCCGCGCCACCAGCGCATCGGCGCGGGCATGCCAGACGGGATCGACATCCGGGGCTGCGGGGGCCGGATCGGGCCGCTGGTCCGGCGCGGGCGGGCGGGAATCGGCACTGGCCATGGCCCCCCATAGGCCCGGCCCGCGGCGCCGCAAAGGCCCCCGCCGTCATGGAGTGCATAGGCAAATGCTATGGCCAGGCGGCCTCAATCCACCGGCGGCACCCCCGGCGGATACCACGACAATTCCACCCGGAAGCCATCGGGATCGGGCAGGAACAGCGCCACGGTGCCGCCGTCGAACCGCTGAAGGCGCGCCTCGTGGCCGGCGGCGCGCATCGCGGCGGCCACATGCTCCACAAAGGCAACATCGGGCGCGGCAAAGCCGATATGGTTCATGCCGGCGCCATAACGCTCATAGGGCCGGGTTTCCGGCCGGGCCGCGCCGAATTGCAGGTGCAGCCCGGCGGCGTTGCGCCAGATATGATCCTTCACCGGCACAAAGCCGAGCAGCGGCAGCAGCACGCCATACCAGGCGGCGCTGGCCGCGGGATCGCGGGACAGGATGGTGAGATGATCGAGCGGCAGCGCCATGTTCAACCTTCGTGCGCCGGCCACCACAGCGGCCCCACCAGGATCAGCAGTACGATGATGTTGAAGCCGGCATTGGCGGCATGGCCCGATGCGATCGACCCCGCGCTGTCGAGCAGGAACCAGGCGACCAGGCCGGTCACCACCGTGCGGCGCACCGGTTCGGGGGCGAGGGCATGCACGCGCGTCGCCAGCAGCCACACCATCACGCCCCAGCCAAGCAGGAAGCCGCCGGTGATGGCGGTGAGGAAGCGGCTGGTATCGGCTGCATAATTCTGGGCGCCGTCCAGCGGCCAGGCCAGCAGATCCAGCGACCAGCGCGCCGGTTCGGCCAGCGCCGGGATGGTGCCCAGCGAGAAGACCGGCCCGAACAGGGCGATGCCGATGGCGGTGAACTTCAGCCAGCGGCGCTGCTGTGCGATGGTCATGGCCCGAACTCCTCTCCACGCCATCATGGCGCAGATATGTAGCGTATGCTACATTAATTTCGATCCATCAGCCGAGGACCGCCATGACCGTGCCGCCCGCCCTGCCTGCCCTGCGCACCGATGATGCCCGCTTTGCCGGCTTGCCCGGCTTTGGCTTTGCGCCGCGATATCGCGATGATCTGCCCGGCTTTGCCGGCCTGAGGCTGCATTATCTCGATGAAGGCCCGGCCGATGCCGCCGTCACCTTCCTGTGCCTGCACGGCCAGCCGACCTGGTGCTATCTTTATCGCAAGATGATCCCGCTGTTTGTCGCGGCCGGTCACCGGGTGGTGGCGCCCGATCTGTTCGGCTTCGGCCGGTCTGACAAGCCGGTGGACGAGGCGACCTATACATTCGATTTTCATCGCGAAACGCTGCTGGCCTTCGTCGCCGCGCTCGATCTCGCCAATGTCTGCCTCGTCTGCCAGGATTGGGGCGGCATCCTGGGCCTCACCCTGCCGCCGGCCATGCCCGAACGCTTCACCCGCCTGCTGGTGATGAACACCACCATCCCGCTGGGCGAACCGGTGAGCGAGGGCTTCGCGCGCTGGCGCGACTTCAACCGCAGCCGCCCCGATCTCGACATTGCCGCCCTGATGCAGCGTTCCCAGCCCGATATCAGCGCCGCCGAGGCCGCCGCCTATGCCGCTCCCTTTCCCGATGCCCGCCACAAGGCCGGGGTGCGCCGCTTTCCCGAACTGGTGATGACCGCGCCCGCCATGGCCGGGGTCACCACCGCCCGCGCCGCCGCGCGCTGGTGGCAGGATGAATGGCGCGGCCCCACCTTCATGGCGGTGGGCATGGCCGATCCGGTGCTGGGCCCGGACGTGATGGCCCGCCTGCGCGCCACCATCCACGGCTGCCCGCCGCCGCTGGAGATCGCCGATGGCGGCCATTTCGTGCAGGAAAAGGGTGACATCATTGCGGCGGCGGCGCTGGCGGCCTTCGCGCTATAGCCTCCCACCCTTGCCAAATGCCCGCCGGCTTGGCATGGCGGGGCTGCATCAGGTGCCCCGCGAGGGGCTGAAAAGGGAACCCGGAACGGCGGTTTTGCCGCCAAGGCCGGGGCTGTGCCCGCAACTGTGACCGGTGAGCGGTCGCCCGACGACGCCACTGATCCTCCGGGATTGGGAAGGCAGGGCGAACGTGATGACCCGGAAGCCAGGAGACCTGCCCGGTGCCGTCGATCCTTCTCGCGGACGGGACCATCCGCGCGATCGGAGCAGAGCCTCCGCGTGACGACAGACGAGGAGGTGACGCATGCCGGTGCCGGCCAACAATTTTTTCTGTCCGCGCTGGCGGGCGTCGCCTCCTGTTCAATCCACAGGAGCACCCAATGCGCACCATCGCCCTCATCGCGGCCACCCTGGCCGCGCCACTGCACGCCGCTGAAGCCGATCCCGCCCTTCCCGATCCCACCATTGTCGTCACCGCCAACCGCACGCCCACGCCGCTGGCGCGGGTGGGCCAGAGCATCAGCATCATCGATCTGCCCGAACTGGAGCGGCGGCAGAGCCAGACGGTCGCCGATGTGTTGCGCACCATCCCCGGGGTCACCATCGCCCGCAACGGCGGCCTGGGCGGCGTTGCCTCGGTGTTCATCCGCGGGGCTGACAGCGAACAGACCGTGGCGCTGATCGACGGGGTGAAGCTGAATGATCCCTCCACCCCCGGCGGCGGTTTCAACTTCGGCAATCTGATGATCGGCAACATCGAACGGATCGAGGTGCTGCGCGGCTCGCAATCGGTGCTGTGGGGCAGCCAGGCCATCGCCGGCGTGGTCAACATGATCACCCGCCGGCCCACCGAACGCCTCGCCGTCAACGCGCGCGGCGAAGTTGGCTATCGCGGCACCGCCAATCTGGTTGCCAATGTGTCGGGCCAGGCCGGGCCGCTTTCGGCCAGTGTCGGCGGCGGCTGGCTGCGCAGCGACGGCATTTCCGCCTTTGCCGAATCGCGCGGCGGGCGGGAGCCGGATGGTTATGAGAATTGGGGCGCCAATGCCAATCTCACCCTGGCGCTGGGCGATGATGTCTCGGTTGATGCGCGCGGCTGGCTGTCGCGCGGGCGGGTCAACCAGGATGGCTTCCCGCCGCCCAGCTTTGCCTTTGCTGACGTGAACGAAACCGCCGTCACCCGCGAGATTGTCGGCTATACCGGCATCAACGCCGCGCTGTTTGGCGGCCGGTTGCGCAACCGGCTGGGCCTGGCCATCACCGATACCGATCGCCGCAACAGCGTGCCCACCAGCAGCGTGCCCAGCTTTGCCGGCGAGGGCCGCAATGAACGCATCGAATATCAGGGCATCGCCGCGCTGGCCGATGGCTGGGAAGCCACGTTCGGGGCCGAACAGGAAATCTCCCGCTTTGCCACCAGCAGCAACGGCGGCGCCGTCACCAGCGGGCGGGCGCGGCTGTACAGCCTTTATGCCAATCTGGTCGCCAGCCCGGCCGCCGGCCTCACCCTCACCGGCGGGGTGCGGCGTGATGATCATGATCGCTTTGGCGATGCCACCAGCCTGGCGGCCAGCGGCGTCTACACGCTGGGCGCCAGCGGCACCACGCTGCGCGCCAGCTATGCCGAAGGCTTCAAGGCGCCGTCATTGTTCCAACTGCTCAGCAATTTCGGCAACAGCCTGCTGCGCCCCGAACGCGCCCGCGGCTGGGATGCCGGCGTCACCCAGGCGCTGGCCGGCGGCCGCCTGCAGCTTGCCGCCACCTGGTTCCAGCGCGACAGCCGCGATCTGATCATCTTCATCTCCTGCCCGCAGCCGCTGGCCGGCATCTGCACCGGCCGGCCGTTCGGCACCTACGACAATATCGCCCGCGCCCGGGCCGAGGGCCTGGAAGCGGCGCTCACCCTGAAACCGGTGGACGGGCTGACGCTGCAGGCCAGCCACACCTATGTCGACAGCCGCAACCGCACGCCCGGCAATGCCAATCTCAACCGCCGGCTGCCGCGCCGGCCCGAACACAGCAGCAGCCTGGCGGTGGATTATCGCTGGGGCTTCGGGCTGGAAACCGGGGTGAGCCTGCTCAATGTCGGGCCGTCGTTTGAAAATGCCAGCAACGCCACCCGGCTGCCCGGCTACACGCTGGTGGATGTGCGCGCTGCCCTGCCGGTGGGCAAGCGGCTGGAGCTGACGGCGCGGATCGAAAATCTGTTCAACGCCGCCTATGAAACCGCGCTGCGCTTTGGCCAGCCGGGCCGCGCCGGCTACATCGGCGCGCGGGTGCGCATCTGATGGGCGGTCGCGCCGCCCGGCTGGTGGCGGGTCTGTTGGCGCTGGCAGGCCCGGCGGCGGCGCGGCCGGCGCGCATCGTCTCGATCAATCCGTGCATCGATGCCGTGCTGGTGGCGGTGGCCGATCCCGGCCAGATCGCCGCCATCAGCCATTATTCGCAAGACCCGGCCGCCACCTCCATCCCGCTGGCGCTGGCCCGGCGCTGGCCGGCCACCGCCGGCACGGCCGAGGAGGTGGTGGCCCTGCGCCCCGATCTGGTGCTGGCCGGCGGCCATGTCGATCCTGCCACCGCCGCCGCGTTGGCACGGCTGCGGGTGCCGGTGGCCAGTTTCCCGGTGCCGGCCAGCCTGGCCGAAGCCCGGGCGCAGGTGCTGGGCATCGCCGCTGCCGCCGGCCAGCCGGCGCGCGGGGCGGCGCTGGCGGCGCGCATCGATGCCGCCGTCGCTGCCGCGCGGCGGCCGGGCCCGCCGGTGCCGGCGCTGATCTGGCAGGGCGGCGGGCTGGTGCCGGGGGCGGGCACGCTGGCCGATGATCTGCTGCGCGCCGCCGGCTTTCGCAACGCCAGCGCCGATTATGGCCTCAATCAATGGGATGTGCTGCCGATCGAATATCTGGTGGCCCGCCCGCCGCGCCTGCTGCTCAGCGATCCGGCCGCCGCCGCCGGCAACCGCATCAACGGCCATCCGGTGCTGGCACAGGTGCGCATGCAGCGCGCCGCCTTTCCCGAACGCTTGCTGCGCTGTGCCGGGCCGGTGCTGATCCCGGCATTGGCGCAACTGCGCGCGGCGCGGGCGCAACTCAAATGAAGCGCTGGCTCATCCCTGCGCTGTTGCTGGCGCTGCTGCTGGCGGCCGGCCTGTCGCTGCTGGCCGGCAAGGTGTGGATTCCGCCGGCGGCCTTCGTGGTGGGGGATGAACGCTGGCCGATCATCGCCCAGTTGCGGCTGCCGCGCACCCTGCTGGCGCTGCTGGTGGGCGGCGGGCTGGGGCTGGCGGGGGCGGCGATGCAGGCCTATCTGCGCAATCCGCTGGCCGATCCCGGCCTGTTCGGCGTGTCGGCCGGTGCGGCGCTGGGGGCGGTGCTGGCCATCCTGCTGGGCTTTTCGGCCACGCCGGGCGTGCTGTCGGGCTGGGCGCTGGCCGGTGCGGCCGGGGCGATGGCGCTGCTGGCGCTGATCGCCGGGCAAAGCGCCTCGATCATCGTCTTCACCCTGGCCGGCGTCGTTGTCTCCAGCCTGGCCGGTGCGCTCACCGCACTGGTGATCAGCCTGGCGCCCACGCCCTTTGCCACCGGGCAGATCATCACCTGGCTGATGGGCGCGCTCACCGATCGCAGCTGGAATGATGTGGCGGTGGCGGCGCCGCTGATCGCGCTGGGGGCCGGCCTGATCGCGGCAGCAGCACGCGGCCTTGATGCCCTCACGCTGGGGGAGGCGGCGGCGCGTTCGCTCGGCATTGATCCGCTGCGGCTGCAATGGCTGGTGGTGCTGGGCGTGGGCTGCATCGTGGGCGCCGTGGTGGCGGCGGCCGGGGTGATCGGCTTTGTCGGCCTGATGGTGCCGCACATGGTGCGCCCGCTCACCAGCCGGCGGCCATCGGCGGTGTTGCTGCCCTCGGCGCTGGCCGGCGCGTTGCTGCTGTGCGTGGCCGATGCGGCGGTGCGGGCGGCGCCCACGGTCACCGAATTGCGGCTGGGCATTGCCATGTCGCTGATCGGCGCGCCCTTCTTTCTGGCGCTGCTGTTGCGCCTGCGCCGGCGGCTGGCCTGATGCTGGCGGCCGATCATCTTGCGCTGGCGCTGGGCGGCACGCCGGTGCTGGCCGATGTCAGCGTGGCGCTGCCGCCCGGCCGCGTCACCGCCATCATCGGGCCGAACGGCGCCGGCAAATCCAGCCTGCTGGCCTGTCTGGCTGGCCTCAGCGCCCCCGAAGCCGGGCAGGTGATGCTGGATGGGCGCCCCCTGGCGGCGCTGCCGCCGGCTGATCGCGCCCGCCGCATCGGCTTCCTGCCGCAGGTGGCCGAGGTGAATTGGGAGATTGATGTGGCCACATTGGTGGCGCTGGGCCGCCTGCCGCACCGGCGCGGCTGGGCCGGGCCGTCGCCCGCCGATGCCGCCGCCATCGCCGCCGCCATCGCCGCCACCGATCTGGCCGGCCTGGCCGGCCGGGTGGTCAACAGCCTGTCAGGCGGGGAGCGGGCGCGGGCGCTGCTGGCCCGGGTGCTGGCCGGCCAGCCCCATTGGCTGCTGGCCGATGAGCCGCTGGCCAATCTCGATCCCGCCCACCAGTGGGACACGCTGGCCTGCCTGCGCGCTGCCGCCGCGGCCGGCGCCGGCGTGGCCATCGTGCTGCACGATCTGGCCCACGCCGCCCGCATCGCCGATCATCTGGTGCTGATGGCCGCCGGCCGGGTGGTGGCGGCCGGCCCGCCCGAAACTGTGCTCACCCCGGAACGGATCGCCGATGTCTATGGCGTCACCACCGCGCGGGTGGCGCTGCCGGATGGCAGCGCGGGGCTGGTGATCACCGGCCGGCTTGGCTGAGCGCCGGCACGGCGTCCACAGCGTCACGCCCAAGTTGCAGGCGCCATCCCGGCCTGGTGGTCGGGGTGACGGCGGTCGATGGCGTTGTCGACATCGGCGGGACAGGCCACGGCGCCGCCATCCGGCTCGGCCAGGAGGCGATTCGGCGCCGGCCAACCGCGCCGGGCCATGGCGAAGCGCTCTGCGGCACCCGGCTGCCGATGAATTCAGCCTGGCTTACCGGTAGCGCTTGACAGGTCATTCCATATAACAATAATTGGTCAGACCAAAAAGGGCATTTCATTGTAGAGTGGCTAGGCCGGTCGTTGGTGAGGAATGTCATGGTAAAGCATCTGCTGCTGGCCGGAACCAGCCTGTTGTTCGCATCGCAGGCTCTGGCCCAGGCGGCCTCGGCGCCGGTGGTTGAGGCCGAGGAAGGCCTGGAAGAGATTGTCGTGACCGCGCAAAAGCGCGAGCAGCGGTTGCAGACCGTGCCGGTTTCGGTGACCGCCCTTTCGGCCGACGCCATCGCCAACAACCGCCTGGCCGATTTTTCCGATCTCACCCGCGTCGTGCCGTCGATGACGATCACGCAGACCACATCGTCGCCCAACAACTCGATCATCCTGCGCGGGATCGGCACCTTTGCCTTCTCGATCGGCGTGGAACCCAGCGTTGCCGTGCTGATTGACGACATGCCGGTGGTGCAGCAGGCTCAGGCCTTTGACAATCTGGCCGATCTGGAGCGGATCGAGGTGCTGATGGGCCCGTAGGGCATCCTGTTCGGCAAGAACAGCTCGGCCGGTGTGGTGAACATCGTCACCAGGGATCCCGGCCGGGACTTGGAAGGCAATGCCAGCGTTTCGGTGGCAACAGACGGGGATGTGCGGCTGGAAGGCGTGCTGTCTGCCCCGCTTTCGGACAGTGTCGGCCTGCGCGTCACCGGCTTCTTCCATGATTTTCCGGGCAATGTGCGCAACCTCACCAGCGGCACCAAGCTGAACGACCAGCAGAATTATGGCGTGCGCGCCAAGCTGAAGGCCCAGGTGACCGATACGCTGTCGATGACGCTGACCGGCGCCTACAGCAAGGCGATGCAGGATGGCACCGCCACCAGCATCCGCGCGGTGCGCGGCACCGGCACGCCGCGCGTGTTCGGCAATGCGGCGCTGCCCTTGCTGCCCAGCCTGAGCGGCATCACGCCGGGCGAAGGCAATTACACGGCCCGTGTGGATGCCCTGGGCGCCACCCGCAACGAGACCGCCAGCGTGCAGGCCCGCTTTGCCCTTGATCTGGGCTTTGCCGATCTGATCGCCATCAGCGCCTATCAGGACTGGAAATTCGATTTCCAGAATGATTTCGACGGCACGGATCTGAATGTGCTGGGCGCGCTCACGGCCGGGGCGGTGAATGGCGGTGTCACCCAGAGCGGCCCCTATCATTCCGGCAACTTCACCCAGGAAGTGCGCCTGGTGTCAGGGCCGGATTCGGCGGTGAAATACATTGTTGGCGGCTTCTACTCCAACGCCCGCACCGATCGCGCCTTCCTGCGCGGCCCGGTGGTGGCCGTGGCCAACTGGAGTGCCCGCAATGTCAGCGAAAGCGTCGCGCTGTTTGCCCAGCTGGACTACACGCTGCCCACCAACACCACGATCAGCGGCGGCGTGCGCTACAATCACGAGCGCATCACGGTGGCGTTTGACAATCTGGTTCCCGGCGCCACCGCAAACCAGTGCGCCAAGGGCAATCCGCAGTGCCGCGGCCAGAACAGCGACTCGGTGGTGACATGGAAGCTCTCGGTGGGCCAGGAACTGGCGCCGGCCGTGCTGCTCTATGCCAGCGCCGCCAGCGGCTACAAGGGCTTCGCCTATGACATCACCACCGGGTTCAACCCCGCCCGCATCAACGGCGCGCTGAACGGCACCGCACCGGGCCTGCTGGGCGTTGGCCCGGTGCAGCCGGAAACCTCGATCGCCTGGGAAGCCGGCATCAAGAGCCGTTTCCTGGGCAACAAGGTGCAGCTGAATGTCATCGCGTTCCAGACCGATTATGACAATTTCCAGGCGCAATCGGCCATCCTGCTCGGCACGCCGCCGGCGCCGCAGTTCGTGCTGAACAATGTCGGCAAGCTGCGCACCCGTGGCTTCGAGGTCGAACTGTCGGCCAAGCCGCTGGATTGGCTGCGGATCGATGGCGGCGCAACCTATGCCGATGCCATCATGCGCAGCTTCCCGCAGGCCCAGGGCTTTCCGGGCCAGACCGGCCAGCTGTGGAACGGCACCGCTTCGGCGCTGGTGGCGCCGTGCGTGTCGGCCGCCGCCGCCACTGCCGCCGCGCCGCGCACCACCTGTGCCTTCCAGGATCGGTCGGGCGCGCGTCTGCCCAACTCGCCGCAGTTCAAATGGAGCCTTGCCGCCACCGCGGATTTCCCGGTCACCGATGAGGTGAAGGGTCTGGCAACGCTGAGCTACCAGCATCAGAGCAGCGTCAATTTCGATCTGCTCGGCAATCCCGATCTTGTCCAGAAAGCCTATGGCATCGTCAATGCCAGCATCGGTGCCGAGTTCGGCCGGGTCAAGCTGGTCGCCTTCGTCAACAATCTGTTCAACCTGCATTATGCGGCCAGCATGTCGGATGGCTATGGCGTGTTGGGCGGCAGCGCCACCAACGATACCCATGTCGTCTACCAGTTCCTGCCGCGTGATTCCTGGCGCTATGCCGGTCTCAAGCTGAGCGTTGGCTTCTGAGCCGTCCGGCGCCTGCCGCACCTGACGGAAGCGCAGGCGCCGGATGCGCCCGGCGGAAGGGACCAAAGGCCATGTCACCACGTCGATTGCCGCTGCGCTGGTGGATCATTGGCCTGGTCACGCTGGGCACCATCCTGAATTACCTCGCCCGGTCCACGCTTTCGGTCGCCGCGCCCACGCTGAAGGAGGCGTTTGCGATGTCGACCGAGGATTACAGCTGGGTCGTGCTCGCCTTTCAGGCCAGCTACACGGTGATGCAGACCGTGGCGGGCGTGATCCTTGATGCGCTGGGCACCCGGCTGGGCTTTTTCCTGTTTGCCGTGGGCTGGGCCTTGTCCAACATGGCCCATGCGCTGGCCACCGGCACGATCAGCCTGGCGGCGTTCCGGGCCCTGCTGGGCGCCACCGAGGCGGCGGCCATTCCGGCCGGCACCAAGACGGTGGCCGAATGGTTTCCCGCCGGGGAACGGCCACTGGCCACCAGCCTGTTCCAGATGGGCACCAGCGTGGGCAACATGATCGCGCCGCCGCTGGTGGCCTTCTGCATCCTGGCGTGGAACTGGCAATCCGCCTTCATCGTCACCGGCGCGCTCAGCCTTGTCTGGGCCGGGCTGTGGTGGTTCGGCTATCGCGCGCCGCAGGATCACCCGAAATTGTCGGATGCGGAACGGGCCGCGATCATCGCCGGCCAGACCCGCACCGGGGCTGATGGCCAGCCGGCAACGCGGGCGGCCGTGCTGCGCAACCGCGGCTTCTGGGCGATTGCCGTGCCGCGCTTTCTGGCCGAACCGGCGTGGCAAACCTTCAACTTCTTCATTCCGCTCTATCTGGTCGCGGTCTGGCATCTCGATCTGAAGTCGATCGCGCTGTGGGCCTGGTTGCCGTTTCTGGCCGCCGATTTCGGCAGCCTGGCCGCCGGCCTGCTGCCCGGCCGCCTGATGCGCCGCGGCGCGTCCCTGCTGGCATCCCGCAAGATCACCATGACGCTGGGCGCCCTGTGCATGCTGGGGCCGGCCTGCATCGGCCTGGCCACGTCGCCGGGCATGGCCATCGCGCTGTTCTGCATCGGCGGCTTTGCCCACCAGATGCTCAATGGAGCGCTCATCACGCTGTGCGCCGATGTGTTCGATGCGCGCGCCGTTGGTTCGGCCAGCGGCATGGCTGGCACGGCGGCCTGGGTGGGCGGCATGTTGTTCACGCTGCTGATCGGCCAGAGCGCCGATCAATTCGGGTATAATCCCCTGTTTGTGGCGCTGGCCGGTCTCGATCTGATCGGGGCCGCGGTGTTGTGGGCGCTGCTCAGGGAAAAACCCCCTGTCTTGAGGTGAGGATCATGATGACATCGACTGCCCGCTCCGTCCCGGCCCTGCACGCTGCCCTGCTGGCCCTCGCCTGTGCAGGATCGGCCGCGGCGCAGGATGCACCGGCATGGAAGGATCCGGCCCTGGTGCGCGAAATGGGGGCCGCCGCCACGGACGCCGCGCGGGAGGCGCTGGCCAACCGCCGCGCCCGCCTGCTGCTGTCGGGCATGTCGCTGGAACAGAAGCTGCAACAGTTGACCGGTGCCCGCCCCGAGGTGTTGCCCGATCTGCCCGGCTGCTTTGGCGCCCGCCATGTCAGCGGCATCGGCGCGCTGGGCGTTCCCACCTTCCGCATCACCAATGGCCCGGTTGGCCTTGGCCAGAACGACTGCGTCTCGCTGGATGTCGCCCGGGAGCCGGCGCAGGATCTGGGCTTTGGCCCGATCCAGGCCGGTGCCTATACCCATCCCAGTTCGGCCCGGGCCACGGCGCTGCCGTCGGCCATGGCGGCCGCCGCCTCCTTTGATCCGGCGATGGCCGCCCTCTATGGCGAGGTGATTGCCGCGGAGATGCACCAGTTGGGGCTGCACGTGTTCGAGGCGCCGGGCGTCAATCTTGCCCGCCTGCCGATCCTGGGCCGCAACTTCGAATATTTCGGTGAGGACCCCTATCTGAGCGGCGTGATGGCGGTGGCCGAAACCCGCGCCATCCAGGCGCGCGGCCTGATCGCCATGCCCAAACATTATGCCGCCAACGAGCAGGAAACCAACCGCATGACGATCCAGACCAATGTGGATCGCCAGACGCTGCGCGAACTCTATCTGCTGCCCTTCGAAATGGCGGTGAAGGATGGCAAGGCTGCCGCGATCATGTGCGCCTACAACTATGTCAACGGCGAATCCAGTTGCGAAAACAAGGCGTTGCTCACCGATATCCTGCGCGGTGACTGGGGCTTTACCGGCTATGTGCAATCAGACTTCTTTGCCATGAAGGGCACGGTGGCGACGCTGGCCAACGGCATGGACCATGAAATGCCGATGCCGCTGCATTGGGCGCCCGCCAAGCTGACCGCCGCGCTGGACACGGGCGAACTGACCATCGCGCAGATCGACCGGGCGCTGGAGCGGCGCTATACCCAGGCGATCAAGCTGGGCATTTTCGACCGGCCGCTGGCGCGCGCCGACATCGATTTTGCCGCCGGCGGCAAGGCGGCGCGCCTGATCGGCGGCCGCGGCGCCGTGCTGCTCCAGAACAATGGCGCCTTGCCGCTGTCCCCCGATCTCAAGTCCGTCCTGCTCATTGGCAAGGCCAGCCAGGTCTATGCCCGGCAGGCCGTGGCCGGTGGTGCCGTTGCCGGCGAACCGATGGGGGCAGGGGGCGGCAGTTCCGATGTGGTGCCGGCCTATACGGTTTCGCCGATCGAGGGCTTGCGCAATGCCCTGTCGGCAGCGGCGCGGGTTCAGCTTGTGCTGGTGGACGATGCCAATCAGACGGCGACCATCGATGGCCAGCCGGCCGCATTTGCCGATGTTCTGGCCGCGGCTGGCGCCGCCGATGCGGTGGTGATGATGGCCGGCACCATCGCCGAGGAAGGCGCCGATCGCGCCACCTTCACCGATGCCGGCGGCACGAAACTGGCCGCCCCGGCGGCGGCCGGCAGCGGGCTGGACTGGTATGCCGCCCGGTCCAACCGCATCGCCACCACCACGGGCCCCAACGCGGCGCGCAACAGCCAGACCAGCGCGATGATTGCGGCCATCATGGCGCTGCGTTCGACCAGCGGCCGGCCCATGGCCGCCAAATCGGTGCTGGTGCTGAAGGACAATGCGGGTGTCGCCCTGCCGCCGGCGCTGGTGGGCAAGCAGGGCCCGGCCATTGTCGAGGCCTGGTTCCCGGCCCAGGAGGATGGCAATATCGTTGCCGATGTGCTGTTCGGCAGGGTCAACCCCTCGGGCAAGCTGCCGGTGACCATCCCCTTCGTGGGCAAGGGCTTTCTTGATCACGCCTCGCCCGGCCAATTCCCCGGCACGCTGGGTGCCGATGGCAAGACGCAAACGGTCAGCTATGCCGAGCGTCTGGCCATTGGCTATCGCTGGTATGATGCCAATGTCAGCGGCCAGTGCGCGGTGAAGGGTGGGCGCAACCCGTGCGTGGCCTTCCCGTTCGGCCATGGCCTGTCCTACACCAGCTTCCGCATGGATCGGCCGCAGCTGGTGCAGGATGCCGCCCGCGGCACCTGGCAGGTGACCACCCGTGTCACCAACCGCGGCAAGCGCGCCGGCGCCGAGGTGGTGCAGCTTTACGTGTCGCTGCCCCCGTCGGCCAGTGCGGTGGGCGCGGCCCAGCCGCCGCGGCGCCTGATCGGCTTTCAGCGCATCGAACTGGCGCCCGGCGCGTCCGGGACCGCGACGATCAGCATTGATCCCGCCGCCAGCAACCATCCCCTGAGCGTGTGGAACGAGCAGGCGAAGCGCTGGGACATGCCGGCCGGCCGCTACACGCTGTGGGCCGGCCGTTCCTCTGCGCCCGCCGATCTGGTTCAGGCCGGCGTGATCGACCAGTGATGCCGGGCCAGCCCGTCAATCACGCGGCGGGATGGCACCCGGCCGCATGATCGTCCAGCCGGCCAGGTCATGGCCGGCACGGGCGGCCGGCAAAGGCCACCAGGCCGCCGCGGTCGCGCACCCGGCGTGCCAGCGCCAGCAGCCGCTGCCGCCCCTCCGGCGGCAGAATCGCCAGCGTGATCAAGGAAAAGGCCAGCAGATCGGCGCCAGCGGCTTGCGCTTCGGCCGCGGCAATGCCGGGGCAATCAAACAGGGCGCGGGCCGCGCTGCTGTCGCGCCAATAGGTGAAGCTGCGCTCCCCCCGAACATCGGTTATGATGGCATACAGGCCAGTCTGGCGGCTTGGGTGGGTGAGAACCAGGCTGGTATCAAGACCTTCGGTGCGCCAATCGGCACGCAGGCCGGCACTGAACCCGTCATCGCCCAGCGCCATCAGATAGGCGGTGTCAAAGCCGGCCCGCGCCAGATGGATCGCCGTGTTGAGTGTGTCGCCGCCATGGCCCAACTGCCAGCCATCGCCGATGCGGCGCAGCTCCAGCATGGCTTCGCCAACCAGGACGACGCGGGGCACTTACCAGTTCCACATCGTGCCGTCTTCCAGGCGGGCGACCGGCAGATAGGCGGGCTTGTAGGGATATCGGGCGGCCAGGTCCTCGTCGATGTCCACGCCATGGCCCGGCGTTTCGCCACAATACATGTAACCGGCCTCGAACCGGTAATCGTGGGGGAACACCGCATCGGTGGCTTCGGTGTGGCGCATATATTCCTGGATGCCGAAATTGGGCACCCAGGTGTCGAAATGCAGGGCGCAGCCCATGGTGACCGGCGACAGATCGGTGGCGCCATGGCAGCCGGTGCGCACCTGGTACAGGCTGGCCAGATCGGCGATGCGGCGCAGATGGGTGAGGCCGCCGGCGCCGACCACGGTGCAGCGGATATAGTCGATCAACTGGTTCTGGATCAGGTCCTTGGCGTCCCAGATGGTGTTGAAGATCTCGCCAACCGCCAGCGGCGTCACCGTGTGCTGGCGCACCAGCCTGAACGCCTCCTGGTTTTCCGCCGGGGTCACATCCTCCAGCCAGAACAGCTGATAGGGTTCCAGCATCTTGCCCAGATTGGCAGCCTCCTGCGGGGTGTAGCGGTGGTGGCCGTCGTGCAGCAGGTGATGATCAAAGCCATAGGTGGCGCGCAATGTTTCAAACAGTTTCGGCACATGGTTCAGCGCCTTGCGCGTGTCCCATCCGGTGACCGAGGGCAGGGCGGCATCGGCCGGCTCGTAATAAAGCTTGCCGCGCCCCACCCCATAGGCGTCCTTGATGCCGGGCACGCCGGTCTGGGCGCGGATCGCCTTGTAGCCCATGTCGATATACTGGCCCACCGCATCCACCGTTTCGGCGATGTCGCTGCCGTTGGCATGGCCATAGACCATCACGCCATCGCGGCTGCGGCCGCCGAGCAACTGGTACAGCGGCATGCCGGCCAGCTTGGCCTTGATGTCCCACAGGGCCATGTCCACCGCCGCGATGGCGCGCATCGTCACCGGCCCGCGCCGCCAATAGGCGCCGCGATAGAGATATTGCCAGATATCCTCGATCCGCTGCGGGTCCATGCCGATCAGGCAGGGGATGACATGATCCTCCAGATAGGCGACCACAGACTTTTCCCGCCCGTTCAGCGTGGCATCGCCGATGCCATGCACGCCCTGATCGGTGACGATCTTCAGGGTGACGAAATTGCGGCCGGGGCAGGTGACAATGACCTTGGCGGAAACGATACGCATGATGGAACCAATCCCTGACAGGCGGCGGAGCGACGTGGTAGAGTCTTGACCATCTCTTTTTGGCCTGTCAAGTTGAATGCAATTGGTCAGGCCGGTTTTCGGAGTTTGGCATGAACGAGACGCAAAATCAGGATCGGCTCTATCAGGATCTGGCCCGTCGCCTGATGGGTGAGCTCGCCTCCGGCCGCTATGCGGTGGGCGATCGCCTGCCGGCCGAGCGCGAATTGTCGCTCACCCACGCTGTCAGCCGGCCAACCGTGCGGGAAGCCATCATCGCGCTGGAAGTGCAGGGGCTGGTGGAGGTGCGCGTGGGATCGGGCGCCTATGTGCGCCGGCTGCCGGGGCGGGACGATATTCCCGGTTTCGGCATCACCGCCTTTGAACTGACCGAAGCCCGCATGATGTTCGAAGGCGAGGCGGCGGCGCTGGCGGCCAGCCAGATCAGCGACGAGGAACTGGGGCAGCTGGACCAGCTGGTGCAGGATATCGCCGCGGAAAACCAGGCGCCGGGTGGCAGCGAGCAGGCCGATCGCGCCTTCCACCTCGCGATCGCGCGCGCCGGCCGCAACACGGCGGTGTTCAACACCATCGAGGCCTTGTGGAATCTGCGCGCCAATTCGCCGGAAAGCGCCCTGCTGCACGCCAAGGCGCGCACCGCCAATGTGAAGCCGGTGGTGGAGGAACATGCCGCCATCGTCGCCGCGTTGCGCACCCGCGATCCGGCCGCCGCCCGCGCCGCCATGCGCGCGCACCTGGCCGCCGTGCTGGATTATCTGCTGTTTGCCACCGAAGAACAGGCCATTGCCGCCGCCCGCCGCGAGATCGATGCCAAGCGCCGGCGTTATGCCGGCACGGCGGGATGAGCGCACAAAGGGCGGCCGGGCCCTGCGCCCGGCAACCGCAACCCAACGGGATATGATGATCAATGCCCAAGCCGCTTCGCCTTGATCCTGACCGGCTGTTCCCCGCCGATCCCGCCACCCGCGCCATCGCCCGGGCCCTGTATGCGCAGGTGGCCGGCCTGCCGATCATCAGCCCCCATGGCCACACCGATCCGGCCTGGTTCGCCAGCAATGCCCCGTTCGGCAACGCCACCGATCTGCTGCTGGTGCCGGATCATTATGTGTTCCGCATGCTGTATTCGCACGGGATCGCGATGGAGCGCCTGGGGGTGGGCAATCCCGCTGCCGATCCGCGCGCCGCCTGGCGATTGTTTGCCAGCCATTATCACCTGTTTCGCGGTACCCCCTCCCGGCTGTGGCTGGATTGGGTGTTTGCCGAAGTGTTCGGCCTGGAAACCCGGCTGGATGCCGAAACGGCTGACCGCCATTTCGATGCCATCACCGCGCAACTGGCCACCGATGCGTTCCGCCCGCGCGCCCTGTTTGACCGGTTCGGGATCGAGGTGATCGCCACCACCGAAAGCCCGCTCGACCCGCTGGACCACCACCAGGCCATCCGGGCCGACAACCAGGCCGGCCGCTGGCAGGGCCGGGTGATCACCGCCTATCGCCCCGATCCGGTGATTGATCCCGATCACGAGGATTTCCGCGCCAATCTTGCCCGCTTTGCCGAAGTGACCGGGCAGGATTGCTTCAGCTGGTCAGGCTATCTGGCCGCCCACCGGCAGCGCCGCGCGGATTTCAAGGCCGTGGGCGCCACCAGCAGCGACCATGGCCACCCCACCGCGCGGACGGCGAACCTGTCGGCCGCCGAAGCCGAGGCGCTGTTCCAGCGGGTGAGCAGCGGCAAGGTCACAACGGGCGATGCCGAGCTGTTCCGTGCCCAGATGCTCACCGAAATGGCGGCGATGAGCCTGGATGACGGGCTGGTGATGCAGATCCATCCCGGATCGTTCCGCAACCACAATGCCAGCGTGTTTGCCCGCCTTGGCCGGGACAAGGGTGCCGACATTCCCACCCGCACCGATTTCGTCCACGCGCTCAAGCCGCTGCTCGACCGGTTCGGCAATGCGCCCACATTGTCCATCATCCTGTTCACGCTGGATGAAAGCGCCTACGCCCGCGAACTGGCGCCCTTGGCCGGCCATTATCCCTGCCTGAAGCTGGGCCCGGCCTGGTGGTTCCACGACAGCCCGGAAGGCATGCGCCGTTTCCGCCGCGCCACCACCGAAACCGCCGGCTTCTACAACACGGTGGGCTTCAACGACGATACCCGCGCCTTCCTCTCCATCCCCGCCCGTCACGATGTCGCCCGGCGGATCGATTGCGGCGTGCTGGCCGAACTGGTTGCCGAGCACCAGCTGGAGGATTGGGAGGCCGCCGAACTGGCCCATGATCTGACCAGCACGCTGGTCCGTCAGGCCTACAAGCTGTGAGGCTCGCTGCTGCCAGCCTGCCCCGGCTGCCGGCCGCGGTTGACCGCTTTGGCTATGACCGGGCGGCGATGGCCACCGGCATCGTCCATTTCGGCATCGGCGCCTTCCACCGCGCCCACATGGCCTGGTACACCGATCGCGCGCTTGATGCGGGCGGCCGCGATTGGCTGATCACCGGCGTGTCGATGCGCTCCGCCGATGTCGCCACCCGCCTCAATCCGCAGGACGGGCTCTACAGCCTGATCGAACGTGATGGCCGTGGCGCCGGCGCACGGGTGATCGGCGCGGTCGGCCGCGTGCTGGTCGCGCCGCAGGCGCCGGCCGCGGTGATCGCCGCCGTGGCCGCACCCGCCACCCGCATCGCCAGCTTCACCATCACCGAAAAAGCCTATTGCCGCGCAGCCGACGGCGGCCTCAACCAGGCGCAGGCCGCCGATGCCAGCATCTACCCGCTGCTGGCCGCCGGCCTGGCGGCCCGGCGCGCGGCCGGCCTGAGCGGCATCACGCTGCTGCCGTGTGACAATATCGCCAACAACGGCCCGGTGCTGCGCCGCCTCCTGTTGGCCTGGCTGTCGGCCCATGATCCGGCCACGGCCGATTGGGCGGCGCAGCACTGCCGCTTTCCATCCACCATGGTGGATCGCATCGTGCCCGCCACCGCGCCGGCCGATCTTGACATGGCCGCAGCCCTGATCGGCATGGCCGATGCCGGCGCCGTGATCACCGAACCGTTCAGCCAGTGGGTGGTGGAGGATGATTTTGCCGCCGGCCGCCCGGATTGGGCAGCGGTGGGCGCCGAACTGGTCGCGGATGTGGCGCCGTATGAACAGGCCAAGCTGCGCATGCTGAACGGTGCCCATTCGGCGCTGGCCTATCTGGGGCTGGAGCGCGGGCATGACCATGTGCACGAGGCGATTGCCGATCCGCCGCTGCGCGCGTTGGTGCTGCGGCTGATGCGGGAGGAGGCGGCGCCCAGCGTGGCCTGTGCGCCGGGGCAGGATCTGGAGGCCTATGCCGCCACGCTGCTTGCAAGGTTCGAGAACCCGGCCCTGGCCCACAGGCTGGCCCAGATCGCCATGGACGGCAGCCAGAAGATCCCGCAACGCTGGTTGGCGACGCTGGAGGCCAACCGGGTGAAGGGCCGCGATTGCCCTGCAATCATGGCGGCGCTGGCCGCGTGGCTGCGCCATATCCGTGGAGACAATCAGCACAAGGCCGGCCCGCTGGCAGATCCGGCGGCGACCGCCTTGCAGTCCCTGTGGGATGGCGGCACGGCCGACGATGCCGTGCACGGCCTGTTTGGCGCGAACGGCGTGCTGGCCGGCCACTGGTTGCCATCGCCTGCCACCCTGGCAATGCTGGTCCAATCCGTGCAGGCCGGGCCCTGATGCCATGACGCCTGCTGCGGATGAAAGGTATGCCGCCTGGGCTTGAACCCGGCTGCGCACAGGTGCGCACGACACCCGGCAACCCGGTGGTCACCCGGCCTTTCGTCCCGCCGCTTCGCATCAGATTGGGCTGGCGCACCCGACAGGATTCGAACCTGTGGCCTTTGCCTTCGGAGGGCTTCCAGATTCCATATCTATATGGAATCATTAGGATTTTCCTTATCGTCGTTTTGTGAACTTTGACGGATTTCCGCGCTTTTTGATGGAACCTTTCAGACGTTCTGTGAACTCATGTGCACCGGAATTGCCGGTACTCGATTATGTATCTCAATTGGCCACCACTGGGTAGCGTCATTTATCTACAGGCTGCAGCTCAGCAGGTCGATTTGCGTTCGGCACCCGCAATTCCAGCGGGAAAGCCTGGTCAGCCACGATCCTGTGAAACAACAACCGCACAGCATCAGAAGTCGACAGGCCCATCGCGCTCAGCGCTTCTATCGCCTGCGCTTTCAGTTCAGCATCCAATCGGACATGCAGCATCGAAGTGTGGGTTGCCATCTCGGTCTCCTGATCACGTATCTATAGCCGATACTGCTCAATTGCGGAACAGGGAGCCGCAGCGTCCGGGCGTAGCATGCTCGTTCGCAAAGCGCTGATCACCTCAGGCGATCTGCAAGGCCAATGCCTGAAGATCACTGTGGTCAGCGTGGGTGTAGACCCGATCCTGCGTCTCAGCGGTCATGGCCAGAAATGCATCGACCTGGTGGCTGTGCATCCCCATGTTCCGTAGCTCTGTGACCCTCGTGTGGCGAAGCGTGTGCGGGGTGACATCCTTGAAGCCGCATCGCTCCACCGTGGCACGAAAGCCCTTCACGACCGAATTGACGCGCCGCGTGTGGTCGAGCTTCTGGTGGAACACGAACTCGGGAACCTTCTCGTAGGCTTTGTATCGCTGCAACAGATAGGCTCGCAGTGGCGGTGCCATCGGCGTTACCGCGCGCGGCTTGTGGTCGACGATCAGTTCACCGCGATCGGGCAGACGGTAATCGATCACGTTCCGGTCGAAGTCGATGTTCGACCAACGCAGGTCCATGATCGCACCGCTGCGCGCGCCGGTGTAGTAGGCGATCATCAGAAACAGCTGGAGTGGCTCGGCAGCGCGATACTCCTTGGCTGCCTCGGCGAACAGCTGATCGAACTCGTGCCGCTTCAGCCAGCGCTTCCGCGGTGCTCCGTCGCGAGGAAGCTTCGGGAACACGATGGCGTGCACCTTGTGGTTGACTGCCGCCGCCTTGACGGCAGCCCTGAGGTCACTCAGCTCACGGCGGATTGTCGCGCGGGATCGACCGGGCTTCTTGCCGCTCCGGACGTTTGTTCTCTCGTAGTCCAGCACAGCGTCAGGCGTAATCGCATCGAGACACGCATCCTTCCAGAACTCGAGAATGTGCTGCATCGACGAGAAGAACCTGTCTCCGCGACCAGTCTTTGAAAGGCGCGCGTGATGGGCATCGAGAACGTCTGCGATCTTGACCCGATAGGGTGGCAAAGCCCGGCTGCTCTTCGATAGGCGCCGATCCCTCAGGAATTCCTCGAGGACCTCCTGCGCTTCTTCGCTGTCTCGAGTGTTTGTTGATACGTCCTTCTGCTGGCCAGTGGCGGGGTCGATGTAGCGGACGTAGAAATTGGGCTTACCGCTCCGGCGGACGAGTCTGGGGCCGATGGATTGTCTTGGCACGGCGGCACCTCGAAGGTCTCACAAAATTCGACTATAGCATCCGATGGCAACAAGATCAGGCCACCTGCACGAACGTAGCGCAGCATGCGCGCCTTGATCATGCGACGAATTCGTCCTTCTGGCCATCCTGACTGCTCTGCCAGTTCTTTGGGGCTCAACATGCTTTTGCCTGATGGTGGCTTTCTTGTCGTAGACATGATGCAGATCCAACCTCCGTTATCGAAGCGTGGGTGTTGGTTCTGGTTTATTGCGACGAAGGACGAGCTGGAAGCTTTCGCTCAAACGCGTGCTGAGTTTTGGCAGCTTTTTGCGACCTCTGGGGCCTTTTGACGTTCGGATCCCACCTTCGCCGCTCTGCGTGGTCATGAATCCAGACCCAGGTGGTGTTGAATTTCGACCCGGGTGGTTATGAATTTCGACCCAGGTGGCATCGAATACATGACCGGGTGGTTTCAAAAATCAGACCACCCACCACCGAATCGGCCACCTCGATCTCCTGTTGGCCAAGGGTCGATACGATTTGGGCCTTCGCGTAGTGTGGGCGCGACTGCGCCGCCGTCCGCCAAGCTGCTGGCGACGGCTTGCACATGGAAGCACCCTCATTGGACCCACATTATACGATGGAATCGCGTTCTATTGACATTTCCGTATTTTTGACTAGAAACACGTTCCATGATGAAAATCAGCCTTGAGGAATGCGCCGGCATATTCAGCGGTTCCGCCGTGGCAAGGGGCTTGGACGACTCGCGCGCTGTTATGGTGGGCGACCTCGATGGCAGCGGCGTCCTTCCACGGCTGCTTACCACAGTGGGCGCCCCACCCTCTGGAAGCTCAGCGGCCTTGCGCATTGGCGATGTCGTGATCTCATTGCGCGGCAATGCCAACAACGCCGCTGTGATTGACCCTAGCGATCTTGATGGCCCGACATTGTTCGCCACCCTTGATCTGGCCGTGATCAGGCTCGCCGATCCTGAGAGCGTCAGCCCGCATTATATTGCTACCTTCCTGAATCTTCCGGCTACGCAAGCAGTTCTGGCGGAAGGCCGCGAAGCCAAGCGCCTGCCGCTAGGCCCGTTGAAGAGCCTTCAGGTGCCCATTCCCGACTGGCAACGTCAGTTGGCGATTGTTTCTCTCGCACGCGCGGCGGCAGAGGAGCGGCGCCTGGCCGATCACCTTGCCCGCCTTCGCTCCACCCTCATCAATCATTGTCTGGCCGAGGCCGCTGCCCTGCCCATGAAGGAAGCCACCCTATGACCCCCGTCAAACAGTCCGACGTCAACAAGGCCGCATGGGATGCCTGCGACACGTTCCGTGGCACAATCGATGCCGCCAACTACAAGGACTACATCCTTGTCTTCCTGTTCTGGAAGTACCTGAGCGACATCTGGGCCGACGAGCGCAAGCAGGCTGCCGAGCAGTATGATGGTGACGAAACGCGGATCGCCCGCCGCCTTTCGCGCTTCCGCTTCCAGCTCCCTGACGGCACCAGCTTCCATGACCTCTACCCGCAGCGTAACGCCGAGAACATTGGTGAGCTGGTCAACATCGCCCTCGAAGCGATCGAGGATGCGAACCTTGCGAAGCTGGAGAACGTGCTCACGGCAGTGGACTTCAACAGCCGCAACAATCTTGGCGAAACGGCCGATCGCAACCGCCGCGTGAAGGATCTGTTCGACACCTTCCACAAGCCGGCGCTCGATTTCTCGCCCTCGCGATTCTCGGGCAAGGACACCGCCGAAGACGTGATCGGCGAAACCTACATCTACCTGATTTCCCGCTTCGCCAGTGATGCAGGCAAGAAGGCGGGCGAGTTCTTCACCCCGCGCAAGGTGTCCGAGCTGCTAGTCAAGCTGGCTGATCCGCAGCCGGGCAACCGTATCTGCGATCCGGCCTGCGGTTCTTCCACGCTGCTGATCCGCGCTGCCGAGTATGTGGCGGAGAAGGAAGGCAAGCACCACGCCAGCGAAGCGAATGTCGCGCTGTTCGGGCAGGAGGCCACCAACCAGACCTCGGCGCTGGCCCGCATGAACATGTTCCTTCACGGGCTCGATAGCGCGCGCATCGAATGGGGTGACACGCTGACCAACCCCAAGTTCCTGACCGAAGATGCGCTGATGCGGTTTGATCGGGTGATCGCCAACCCGCCCTTCAGCCTCAAGAAGTGGGGCAGCGAGACGGCGAAGAACGACCGCTTCCATCGCTACCACCGCGGCCTGCCGCCGCAGTCGCGCGGGGATTATGCCTTTGTCAGCCACATGATCGAAAGCGCGCGGCCGCGAGAGGGCAAGGTTGCGCTGATCGCGCCGCATGGCGTGCTGTTCCGGGGCGCGGCCGAAGGTGTGATCCGGCAGAAGCTGATCGAGGAGAACCTGCTCGACGCGGTCATCGGTCTGCCCGCTCAGCTGTTCCCCTCCACCGGCATCCCCGTGTGCATCGTGATCTTCGACCGTTCGCGGGAGAAGGGCGGCGCGCGTGCTGGCGTTGATGATGTCATGTTCATCGATGCGAGCCGCGAATTCACCCCCGGCAAGAAGCAGAACGAGCTGGAGGAAGGCCATATCGCCAAGATCGTAGCCACCTATCAGGCGCGCGAGGATGTGGAGCGGTATGCCGCCCTCGTGGAGCGCGCCCAGATCCGGGAGAATGGCTACAACCTCAACATCCCCCGCTATGTCGACACCTTCGAGGCCGAAGCTGAAATCGACATCGCCGCCGTTCAGGCCGAGATTGTGGCGCTGGAAAAGCAGCTTGCCGAGACAAGGCTGCGCATGGACGGCTTCCTGAAGGAACTGGGAGTGAATCTCTAATGGCCAAGGACATTACCAACCGGGCGAACCTGACGTTCGACTCCATCCGTCGTATTGATGATGGCGAGCAGGAATTCTGGCTAGCGCGCGATCTGGCACGGGTGCTGGAATACTCGGAATACCGCCACTTTTTGCCGGTCATCGAACGCGCCAAGGAAGCTTGCCGCAACAGCGGGCAGGACGTGGAGGACCATTTCGAGGATGTCCTCGATATGGTCGACATCGGCTCGGGCGCGAAGCGGCAGGTCGCCGATGTCCGTCTATCCCGTTATGCCTGTTATTTGGCAGTCCAGAACGGCGATCCGTCCAAGCCCGTCATTGCGATGGGCCAGACCTATTTCGCAGCGCAGACCCGGCGGCAGGAACTGCGCGACGAGCAGGATTTCCAGGCGCTGACCGAGGACGAACGCCGCGTGATGCTGCGTCAGGAGATGGCCGAGCACAACAAGGCTCTGAGCGCGGCGGCAAAGCAATCTGGCATCGATACCCCTCTCGACTACGCCATCTTTCAGGATCACGGCTATCGTGGGCTTTATGGCGGTGAAGGTGCGAAGGACATCCACCAGCGCAAGGGGCTGAAGAAAAGCCAGAAGATCCTTGACCATATGGGCAGTACTGAGCTTGCGGCCAACCTGTTCCGCGCGACCCAGACGGAAGAGAAGCTGCGGCGTGAGGGCATTCGCGGCAAGCAGCGCGCCAACGCCACCCATCTTGAGGTCGGCAAGGCTGTGCGCAGGACGATCAAGGACCTCGGTGGCACCATGCCCGAGCATCTGCCGACGCCGGCAAAGAGCATCCCGCAAATTGAGCGCGCCCAGAAAAAGGCAATTGCCCGCAAGCCCAAGGATGATGGCGATGCTGGCTGACGTATCCCCGCAGCAGCGCACCCCAACTTGTAAGCAAGCCTTACACGTTGCCCGCGAAAACTTCGCCACGCTTCAACTGGCCGCGAATTTTACGGATCGAACTATTGAGTTTCGCTCAAAGGTTCGTGCCGAACTCCACGCCCCCAGCGCGGTCGAGCAGCATTTTCTGGAGGCGACGCAGGCGGCCAAGCGGATCGCGGCGGAGAAGAAGAAGCCCAAGCGCAAGGGGAAGGACGATGTCTGAACCCCAGACGCGAAAGCTCTCCTACTACTTCACGCACAGCAAGCGTAAGGGCACGCCGGGACTGCCGCTCGCTTCCGTTACCATGAACGACGGCCTTGTGCTGCGCGAAGACATGGACCGGAAGATGGATACCAGCCTGTCGGACGAAGAGCATTCGCTCGTCGAGCCGGGCGACATCGCCTACAACATGATGCGGATGTGGCAGGGCGCGTTTGGTCTCGCCAGCGCGCCGGTCAATGTGAGCCCCGCCTATGTCGTCATGCGGGCCAAGCCGACGCTCGATCCCCGCTTTGCTGCACACTGGCTGAAATCGGATCGCGCACTCTATCTGCTCTGGGCCTTTTCCTATGGGCTGACGGATGACCGTCTGCGTCTATACCCCAAGGAGTTCCTGCAAATTCCGGTGCAATGGCCTGACGTAGCCGAACAGCGACGGATCGCGGCAGTCCTCGATGCTTGGGATGAGGCGATCACAGTTGCCGAAAGGCTTATCGCAGCAAAGGAAAAGCAGAGGCGTGGGCTAACGCTTCACTATGCCAGTCGGCCAGTGTCTGAACTGGTGGCGTTGGGTAGCGTCGGAAGGTTTGTGAAGGGCAAAGGGTTGCCGAAGTCCGATCTTACCGAGGTCGGCGTCCCATGCTTGCGGTATGCCGAAATCTACACCCAATATCGGGACACAACCCGGACCTTGTTCTCGAGAACGTCCAATGCTGGCGCTCGATCGAGTAAGCCTCTGCGCTACGGCGATATCGTTTTCGCGGCATCAGGCGAAACGGCCGAAGAGATCGGGAAGGCTCTCGCTTATCTGGCCCATGACGAGGCAGTAGTAGGAAGCGACACAGTGGTGCTCACCGACCATGGTCAGAACGCCGCGTACCTCGCCCACATTCTGAACTCTGAGCCGATTGCCAAGCAGAAGGCAGCCGCAGGCAAGGGACATTCGGTTGTGCATATCCAAGCACCCGACCTGGCAAAGTTGTTGGTCCCACTCCCCTCTCTGCCAGAGCAAGCCAAGGTGGCGGCGGCGCTAGAAGCAATCGAAGAACAGATTGGCTTAAACCTTGCGATCGTTTCCCAACTCCGCAATCAAAAGCGCGGCTTGATGCAAAGGCTCCTGACCGGCCAGTTGAGCGTGTCCGAAAGGATCGACGCACTGCTTCTCGGTGCCACCGGGGTAGCGGCGTGACCGATTTCGGCACCTTCGTGGACGAACTGCGCGCGGCGGCGAACCCCTATGCCAGCTTCGATGATCGCAAGGCGTTCCGCGCCCGGCATGCGACCCTGCTGGCGCAGATGCTGGTCTGCCTCGACGAAGTCGGCGTGATCGGTGCCAACCCGATGCATGTCGATCCGCCTGCGCACTGCGACCTGTGCTCCGCTGATCTGGCGCAGGAAGTGGTGTTCATCGATGGCGAGACCCGCCTCGATAGCACGACGGTGTCTGACCCTGACGGTGTCACCCGACAGATCGGCGCCTGGGCCAACATGTGCTTCGCATGCTTTTCGAGGGACGGCGTTGCCGTAGGTTGGGGCTCGGGCCAGCTCTATGTCCAGCGTCGCCCCGGCGAATGGCAGTGCATCGCCGGGGGTGATCCCCGCGCGCAGGATGTGGACGAGTGAGCGCGCCCCGCTTCACGACCTCGGAAATGGGCGGTGTGCAGCTCGCCGCTGTGATGACGCTCGCGCGCAATGGCTGGCGCTACATGCCCCGCGCCGAGGTGGATGCCGAGCGGCGTGGGCGGCTTGACGGCATTGTGCTGGAGGATGTGCTGGCCGAACGCATTCTCGCGCTCAACACGGTGCGCCAGCGCGGGCGCAGCCATCCTGTGACCGAAAGCGCCGCGCGTGAGGCGGTGGACCGACTGAAGGGTTTGGCCGCCAACCTCTCCGAAGGCCTGCTCACCGCCAACGGGAGAGCGAGCGACATGCTGCGGCTCGGCACCTCGGTCGACATGACGATCGAGGGGGAGACCAAGGGGCGGCAGCTGCGCTTCATCGATTGGGACAACCCCAGCAACAACCGCTTCCACATGACCTGCGAATTCGCAGTGCGGCGTGAACGGCGGGACGATACCCGGCGGCCCGACATCGTGCTGTTCGTCAACGGCGTGCCGCTGGTGGTGATCGAGGTGAAGAAGAGCGCCGTCGCCACCGCCGAGGGCGTCAGCCAGATGATCCGCAACCAGAACCCGGATGGCGAAATCCCACGGCTTTTCGTGCCTGGGCAGCTGCTGATTGCCGCCAACGACAGCGCCCCGCGCTATGCCACCACCGGCACCCCCGCCCCCTTCTGGGCACATTGGCGCGAGGAAGGCTATGGCGAGGGTGAGTTGCACATGCGCGTCAACCGCGGGCTCGACCCGGAAGAGGCGGCGCGGATCTGGACCGATTTCAGCCCATTCCGCCGCGCCCATGACCGTCTGATGGATGCTGGCAGCGGCGGGCGCCTGCCCACGGAACTCGACCGCACGCTGATCGGCCTCTGCACGCCCGAGCGCCTGCTCAAGATCGTGCGCGGCTTTACCCTGTTCGATAATGGCGTGAAGAAGGTCGCCCGCTACCAGCAGTTCTTCGGCGTGGAGCGCACGCTGGAGCGCGTGGCGCAGGTCGATAAGGCGGGCAAGCGCGCCGGGGGTGTTATCTGGCACACGCAGGGGTCTGGCAAGTCGCTCACCATGGTGATGCTGGCGGGCGCGATCGAGCGTGCCTATCCCCGCGCGCGGCTGATCCTGGTAACCGACCGCGTCGATCTCGACGACCAGCTTACCGGCACCTTCCGCGACACCGGCAAGTCGCCCGAACAGGCCGCGACAGGCAAGGAGCTGATCCGGCTGCTCCGGGAAAAGCGCGCGGTGGTCACAACGCTGATCCACAAGTTCCGTTCAGGCCTCGCCGCTGCCGGTCAGTTCGTGGACGACGATCAGGACATCTTCGTGCTGGTCGACGAAAGCCATCGCAGTCAGGCCGTCACCGATATCGACAGCCTGCACGCACAGATGCGCAAGGTGCTGCCGCGTGCCGCTTATATCGGCTTCACCGGCACGCCCCTGCTCAAGTCGGAAAAGAGCACCTTCGACCGGTTCGGCGGGTTGATCCACGACTACAAGATTGATCGCGCCGTTGAGGACAAGGCGGTGGTCCGGCTGCTTTACGAGGGTCGCCATGTCGACATGACGGTGCAGCAGGCCCCGCTCGACAAGTGGTTCGACCGCGTGACGCGGGAACTTTCGGCCGACCAGTGCGCCGATCTCAAGAAGCGCATGGCCCGGGCGCAGGTGGTTCAGGGGGTGAAGCCCTGGCTTCAGGAAGTGGCGTGGGACGTCGCCAACGATTTCGACCGCAACCTGCGTGGCACGCCGTACAAGGCGCAGCTGGTCGCCCCGTTCAAGCGGGAAGCGGTGCTGCTCAAGAAACTGCTCGACGAAACCGGGCTCGTGACCAGCGCGGTCATCATCTCCGAAGAAGACGACCGGCAGGGCCACGAAGCCGTGGGTGCCGAGGACGAGGATGATGTCGTCAAGGCTTACCTCAAGCAGGTGACGGCGTTGCAGCCGCTCAAGACCTTTGAGAAGGACACGATCCGGGCGTTCATCGCCGGCACCGGGGTTGATGTGCTGATCGTGGTCGACAAGCTGCTCACCGGCTTCGACGCGCCGCGCAACCAGACGCTCTATCTCGCCAAGGAACTGCGCGAACATAAGCTGTTGCAGGCGATTGCGCGGGTGAACCGGTTGTTCTCGTCAAGCGAAGAAGACGAAATGGGCCGCCCGCTGCACGAGAAGGACCATGGCCGGATTGTCGATTATGTCGGGAGCCTTGGCAACCTCGATCAGGCGCTGACCAGCTATCGCGAGTTCGCGGGCTATGACGAAAGTGACGTCGCGCAGGCCATGCTTTCGCTTCACGATGAGGCAGAGCTTTTGCCAGACCGGCATGCCGCGCTGCTCGATATGTTCAAGGGCATCGGCAATGCGTTCGACATGGAAGCCTATCAGCTTCACCTGCGCGAGGAGCTGACCCGCAGGCGCTTCTATGAAAGGTTGAGTGCGTTCGCACGCACCCTGCAGACTGCGTTCTCATGCCAGCAATGGATCGAAGAGACCGAAGAGCGGGTCATTGCCAACTACAAGGCGGACCTCAAGCGCTTCGAGGAGTTGCGCCGCGCGGTCCGCCTTCGGTACGGCGACGCTGACGAGGATTACGACTATCGCCGCTATCAGGCCGCCATCCGCGCGCTGCTCGACAAGCATATCGATGCCAGCGAACTGATGTCCGTGGTTCCCCCCGTCGATATCTTCGACGATCAGAGCTTCCGGCAGGTGGTCGAAGGGCAGAGCGGAAGCCCAGCCTCAGTCGCCGACACCATTCTTTCTGCAGCAACCCGCACCATCAACGAGCGAATGGAGGAAGACCCCGCGCTATATGCCCGCTTCTCGCGCATGGTTCAGGAAATCATCGACGCTTTCCGCGAGGGGCGTCTGAGCGAGGCCGAATACCTCAACCAGGCGCAGGAAGTGCGTGCCACTGTCGTGCGCGAGTCTCAGGGGCAGGGCGGCGGTGACCTGCCCGAAGCGGTTCGCGGCACGCCCTTGACCAGCGCGCTGTATCGGCAGGCTGCCGCGTCCATGCGTGAAATCTCGGGCGCCCAGACCGAAGATATTGCGTCGCTCATCGCTCTCGAGTTCGCGAACATCATTAGTCGGCACGCCCGCGTGGGCTGGACCAACGATGCCGACATCGAAAAGCTGATGCGGCAGGACATGGATGATTTCCTGATCGATGAGATCAAGAACAAGAGGGGTCAGTACGGGCTCGATTTCGATCTGATCGATGAGATGCTCGATCAGGCCATTGCCCGCGCCAGAAAGCTCGCGGCCCAATGACCCAAGTGTCCGGGCGATTGGAGATCGGCACGGAAGCGTTCGACTACACGCTCCGCAGATCTGCGCGAAAGACCTTGGGAATCTCTGTAAAGCCCGACGGCAGCGTTGTGGTCACAGCCCCTGAGGCAGCCGAAGCAAGCCAGATCGAAGCCATTCTGCGCAAGCGAGCCTCATGGATCCTCGACAAGGTCGATGAGTCTGTCTTGCGCACGCCGCCCTTGCCCCCTCGCCGATACATCCCTGGTGAAACCCACTATTTTCTCGGCCGCCAATACCGATTGCGGGTTGATCCGGAGGCACAAGGCACCCGCCGCGAGGACGATCGAATCATTGTTGGCGGCGTGGCTTCAGATGAACCGAGCAGGATTCGAAATCGCCTGGTGCGCTGGTATGAGCTTCAGGGCTACCGCATCTTCTCCGAACGATTATCGGCTTGCATTCAGCCATTTGTTTCCGACTTCAAGCGCCCCAAGCTGAAGATCGTCGAAATGGAGCGTCGCTGGGGAAGCTATGTTCCAGCGTCGCATAGCCTCGTGCTCAACCATGTTCTGGTGCAAGTGCCGGTGCCACTGATCGACTATGTGATCACCCACGAGCTTTGCCACCTCCCACACCCAAATCACGGGCCGGAGTTTGCCCACCTGCTAGGGAAGCTGATGCCCGATCATGCGCGACGCAAGGCCAAGCTGGAACAGGTATTCAGGTAGCTTGGGCCAAACCTCGAAGCGAGCAGTTCGCGATCATCCAGCCACCATTCGCAATCCTCGCCGCAGCCGGGGCATTGCTGTGTTCGACTGGCGATTTTCGAGACCCGCAACCGCTTTGGCCAACACGCCACATAGTCCGCCGGGTCGATCCACCTGTTCACATGTCCACATGTGCAGGTGTGAACAATGACGATCCCTTCCCGTGCTGCCTCGCTGGCGAGCATCGATGACCGACGGAAATCCAGCCAGGCAGTCAATTCTTCGACACCCATGATCCGGCCAATATCCGGGCTGGTGTTCGCCAGCTCATACCCGTCGCGCATCAGGCGCTGCCCCCACCGCAATTCAGCCATCAGGCTTTGGCTGCGCGTCTGGGCCGTCTCGAGAATGGCAAGCCGCGGCAGTCTGCCGATCGCGAACAATCGCGCTATGTGCCGATGGACCATTTGGGAATCCGGGTTGAGCTTCTGCGATTTTCGGAAATGCCGACCCAGTCGACACTCGATTTCGCAGCTTTGCCCGACATAGAACGGGATACCGTTGAACGGACCCTCTGCAAACTGCAGGCCGGGCTCACCAGGATCGAGAAGGGCATAGATAACGTAGGGCGCGCCTTCCGCCTCGTGCCGTGCCTGGCGCTGCAGGGCCTTGAGGCGCTTTTCGATATCGATGGGATAGAGAGGCATGTCGATCTCCTTTGCTGGGTTCGACACCCCCCTCCCTCTCCACTTTTGCATTGCCCGGCGTCCACCATAGGCTTGGCATCGATTGGATATCGGATCGGGCGCTACTGCCAAGCTCGGCGATCGCCCCGGTCTATGCGGATCCTCAGGCCGGTCGGTAGCGTCCATTGCGGCGCGCACCCGTGAAGCGGATCAAGCCCATATCGGTGAGCGCTGCGATGTCCCGTCGCGCAGTTTTCGCACTGACCTTCCAGTGGTCACAAATGTCCGCCGCGCGGCACCGATGGCCCGCTGCGACTCGGGCGAGAAACCAGCTCTGCCGCTCGTTCATCTCGCCAGTTATTGGGTCATTTATAGGGTCAGTTTTAGGGTCATTTATGCGGTCATTCTGACGCCGATCCTGCCGTGGCGGCTGCGTATCGGGCGTTTTTGATGATCGGCGAGCAGCTTGTTGGTCCGCTCCATGCCGATCATGGCCCGCCCCCTGAGAGCTTTCGATAAGCCCGATCACAAACGCTCTGATGACTGGTGAGCTCGTCAAAAGGCGCAGAAAGAAGACAGTATCGGGACCGTGCTGTCCCGATAGCCAGTGCTTGACGGTCCGCTCGCTGGCGTCAGTCAGCTTCATCACTTGCTTGACCGCGCGGTGCGTTTCGCCGTGCTCCCGCTCCAATAGCTGGGCGATGGTTTCGGCATAGGCCTGTCTTCCAGCCAGGACTCCTTCCCACTTCGGCAACTTCTTGCCCTTTTTCGGCAACATCTTCCGCTCCTCTCCGGCCTACACTGGTGAAAGTGCGGGGATGGCGGAGTGTCCGTGGTTCACGCTGCAGCGGTTGGTCGCCCTGGCCACGGCAGCATCGTCATCGAAAGGGCGGAAATTGAAGGATTGGGGCTACGACGACAGTGACAGCAGGGAACAGGCTCCGCGGCTCGTGCGCGCGGCCGAGTATGTTCGCATGTCGACTGATCACCAGAAATACTCGACCGAGAATCAGGCCGATGCGATCCGGCATTATGCCGCGGCACGTGGGATCGAGATCGTGCGGACCTATGCCGATGCGGGCAAAAGCGGGCTGAAGATCGAAGGCCGCGACGCACTCAAGCAGTTGATCGATGACGTCCAGACCGGTGCCGCCGACTACACTATGGTCTTGGTATACGACATCAGCCGCTGGGGCCGGTTCCAGGACGCGGATGAAAGCGCCTACTACGAGTACATCTGCAAGCGCGCCGGGATCGCGGTTCAATATTGCGCAGAGCAGTTCGAGAATGACGGCAGCCCGGTCTCAACCATCGTGAAAGGCGTCAAGCGCGCGATGGCCGGGGAGTACAGCCGGGAGCTGTCGACCAAGGTCTTCGCCGGGCAGGGACGGTTGATCGAGAAAGGATACCGCCAGGGCGGACCTGCCGGGTTCGGGCTTCGCCGGACCTTGATCGATGAAACAGGCACGACCAAAGGCGTGCTCACGCGAGGCGAGCACAAGAGCATCCAGACCGATCGGGTGATTTTGACGCCGGGGCCGGATGAGGAAATCGCCATCGTCCGCAGCGTCTACGCCGCTTTCGTCCATGACGGGCTGAGCGAGCGCGAAATCGCCGATGACCTTAACAGCCGGGGCATTGTCACCGATCTGGGGCGGCGATGGACGCGCGGCACGGTCCATCAGCTCCTAATCAACGGCAAGTATGTCGGCGACAATGTGTGGAACCGGCAGTCGTTCAAGCTGAAGAAGAAGCGGGTCCGCAACGACCCCGAAATGTGGATACGCAGCCCCGGCGCGTTCGAAGCCATCGTCGAGCGCGACCTGTTCGATGCCGCGCAGGCGCTCATCGGCGCGCGGTCCTTCAGGCTCTCAGATGCCGAAATGATCGACGCGCTGCGCACGGTTTATGAAAGCAAGGGCCTGCTCTCGGGGATCATCATCGACGAATGTGAGGGCCTGCCCTCCAGCAGCGCCTATTCGTCGCGGTTTGGCAGCTTGCTGCGGGCCTACAGCCTGGTCGGCTATTCGCCGGATCGCGACTATCGCTACCTCGCTGTCAATCGTGCGCTGCGCCGACTGCACCCGGACATTCTTCGCGAAGTCCTCGAAGGCCTGAAAGCGCAGGGCAGTGAAGCATGGCAGGATCTGGAGACTGACCGGGTCATCGTGAACGATGAGTTCAGCCTGTCCGTCGTCATCGTCCGTTGCACGCCCACGCCGACGGGACTGCTGCGCTGGAAGATCCGCTTCGACACCTCGAAGATGCCGGACATCACCCTCGTGGTCCGCATGGACGCCAGCAACCGGCAGCCCTTCGACTACTATCTCTTCCCGAGGCTGGATGTTGCGGCCGAACGGGTGCGGCTCGCCGAGGACAACGACCTGCTGCTCGATGCCTACCGGTTCGACGCCCTCGATTTCTTCTACGAGATCGCGGCGCCCGTCAGTGTTGCGGAGGCTGCCTGATGACCGTTACCCGTCCCCAGACCATCGAGATGATCCCGATTTCGCGGATCACCGTGCTCAACCCCCGGGCGCGCAACAAGCGTCAGCACCGCGAGATCGTCAACAATATCGAGACCATCGGCCTCAAGCGTCCGATCACGGTCAGCAAGCATGATGGTCCGGGCGGCACGCGCTACGATCTGGTCTGCGGCGAAGGGCGGCTTGAGGCTTTCCAGATGCTGGGTCAGACCGAGATACCGGCGGTCGTGATCGAAGCGAGCGAGAGCGAATGCCTCGTCATGAGCCTGGTGGAGAACATTGCCCGCCGGGTGCAGCGTCCGATCGATGTCATGAACGAGATCGGGGCACTGAGGAAACGCGGTTACACCGAAGCCGAGATTTCCCGCAAAATCGGCATCACCAGTGGGTGGGTCAGCATGATCGTGACCCTGCTCGAGCGCGGCGAGGAACGGCTGCTGTCAGCGGTCGAGACGGGGCTGATCCCGATCAGTCTTGCGATGGAGATCTCGCGCGCCGAAAGCGAAGAGGCGCAAAACCTGCTGCTCGAAGCCTACGAAACCGGCAAGCTGAGAGGGAAGAAGCTGGCTTCGGTTCGTCGGCTCCTCGACCTCCGCATGCGTGGGCGCAGCAAGTCTATATCGGCGGGGAAGTTTGGGCGGAAGGGCTCCACCCGCAAGCTGACCGCCAGCGACCTGATGCAGGTTTACCAGCGCGAGGCCGAAAAGCAGCGTCTGCTCGTGAAGAAGTCGGATTTCACCCAAACCCGTCTTCTGTTCATTGTCGAGGCAATCAAGGATTTGCTCACGGACGACGGGTTTCTGACCCTGCTGAGGGCCGAAGGGCTTGAGACGATGCCCCGGGCGCTGGCCATGCGGATCGCGGGGGAAACTGATGACTGAATGGCCATCAGCAGAACGCCAGCCCGCAGATCCCGGCGCCGACAATCGTGTCCGCCTAGGCTTCGAACGCCAGACTGTAACAGTGCGCATCGACCAGATCGTACCCCTTAAAGCATTGCGCGAGGGCGTGCGGGAGAGCCGCAAATATGCCCAGATCGTGAGCTCGATCAAAGCCATCGGGTTGGTCGAAGCCCCTGCCGTCGTCCCCAACCCGAAGAATGCAGAGCAATACTTTCTGCTCGACGGCCATTTGCGGATCGAAGTCCTGAAGCAGCTCGGCATCGATACGGTTGAGTGTCTCGTCGCCAATGATGACGAGACCTACACCTACAACAAGCGCGTCAATCGCCTGCCGCCGATCCAGGAGCACCGGATGATCGTGCGCGCCATCGAGCGCGGTGTCATCGAGGCCGTTATCGCCGACGCGCTCGGCCTGGAGGTAGGATCAATCCGTGCGCGGTTCCGCCTGCTAGACGGCATCTGCGAAGAGACTGCGGACATGCTCAAGGACACCAATTGCTCGATGCGGGTCTTCGACATGCTGCGCCGCATGTCGCCAATGCGCCAGATCGAGGCAGCGGACCTGATGATCGGCCAGAACAATTACTCGCTGATCTTCGCACGCGCGCTTCTTGCGGCCACCCCCGAAGATCAGTTGGCAGCGCCAGCGAAGAAGGCGCGCAAGAATGATCTAGCGGGTCCGACCAGCCAGCAGATTTCCCGGATGGAGCGGGAGCTCGCCACTCTCCAGACGCAGGTAAAGTCGGTCGAAGACAGCTACGGGATCGACAATCTTCACCTCACCTTTGCGCGCGGTTATGTCGCGAAGCTGCTTAGCAACGCTCGGGTGGTTCGCTGGCTGTCGAATCATCGGCAGGAATATCTTTCCGAGTTTCAGCGCATCGCGGAGATCGAGACGATCGGATCGATTTCTGCCGACATAGGATAGCGCAACCGACCCGTAACGACATAATCACGGTTGTTTCGCGGCTTCCAGTATCTGACGTTCTTTCAGATCACTTGAGTTGGCATGGTGTTCGCCAAAGCCTCCATTGTCCGGAGCTCCGCTACGCCGATGGCGATTGACAAAATAGGCGGCCGAGCCAAAGCGCCAATGAGATATTCTTTGCCTAACTCATTCTGATCGCTTGCTGTTGCAAGAGTCATCACTAAAGGTAATGATCACAGAAATTTGAGGGGGATCCAGACGTGCGCGTCGTGCATCTGCCTTGCGGAGCGTTCGCTAATGCGAGCGAGGCAAGGGCATTCCACGCTGTAGATCAGGCGATCAGGCGCGTCGAACGTGATGGGACCGCTTACGTCCTAACCAACCTCACTCACCCGAATCCCCATGGCCAAGCTGACGAGATCGACATGGTAGTGATCGGTCCCAGCGGCGCAGTCGTGATCGAGGTCAAGCACTGGGACGGTTCGGCGCTAAAGCGCCAATTGGATGCGGATGCAGCTGCCGAGCTCATCGTTGCTAAGGCAAAGCGTGTCGCTGGCCGCCTCAAAGCTGCCGAACCTAATATCGGGTTTGTTCCAGCTGTTTTCCTATTCACCCGAGAAGTAGGGTCGCTGAAACGAAACGGAAAACAAGCTCAACATTCCTTCGGCGTAAAAACATATTCACTCAAAGACGTTGACGCCTTGATTGCAGAAGCAACGGCGCCTGGGCGTGCTGACCCAGGCCGATTAGCTGGTATGCTCGCACCACGCCAGGCAGCAATCAATCCGGCACGCCCTAAGCGCATTGGAAGATTTGATGGTTTGCAGCTCCTGACCCCAGAGCATGAACGCTTCGCTCGGGTCTATGCCGCCCGCGACCCTTGGAACGGTGATCGGGTGACAGTGCACCTCTACGACCTGTCGGCAGCACCCGATGGAGAGGCCGCAGAGCGTACAGAGCGGCGCGCCCGACGCGAGTTCGATGTAGTTCGAAAATTCCAGAAATCGCGCCATCTTCCGAGTTTGGTAGATAGTTGGCAGCCGCTCCCAAATTACGCTGGCGAGGTGTATTTCTTTAGCCTCGCGGACAGTTCCGCTCAGTCTGTGGCCGAATTGGTGCGATCGGGAGCCTGGTCTTCGGCGCGTGGCCTCGACTTTGCGCGGCGGGCCTTCGCCGCTCTCGCTGAATTTGCCGAGGGAGCAGAGCCCGGCGATCCTCCACTCATTCACCGGGCAATCGACGACAACTGCGTCCGTATGCGAGTTGATGGAGCGCCACTCTTCGCCGGATGGCGTTGGGCTCGCCTTGCACCTGCACAAACAGTCAGCGGCGATGCGGTGGACGAGATCGGCGATTATGCCGCGCCCGAAGTCACAAGCGGCGGCCTGGCCGCAGCCACCCCTGCGTCAGACGTGTTCAGCCTATGCAAGGTGCTCCTTGAGGCGTCGCCCGAGGCGGAGGAGATGGTCGAGCTACTAGAGATGGGTCTCGCGCACGATCCCTCAGTACGTCCAACCGCCCAAGAGTTCGTTGATCTACTTGCCGATTTGGAGCCTGCGGCAGCCTTGCCCCAAACTGAGACTACGCCGTCTCCCGCGTTATGGGACGAGGGCTACATCACCGAGTGGAAGGGTGACCGCTATCGGGTTCTGTCAGTCCTTGGCCAGGGCGGCGCGGGAAAAACGTTCAAGCTCGAACAGTTGGGAAAGGGGGACGAGCCGATCGGGACCTACGTCGGCAAGGTCGTTTTCAATGAAGAGATCGGTCCTACATCATTGGACGCTTACCGACGATTACGCCCGCTCACTCAACATGACGGGTTGTCAAACGTCTTAGCATGCAGCAGCGAATGGCGACCTTCCGAGTTGATGGCACTGCTGCGTTGGGTCCAAGGTTCCCCGCTTGACGCATGGCGAGGCGACCTCGACTTCCTCGCCGACGAGGCAGGCGACGATAGCGTGGAAGAGCTCGCGCTTCGCTGGTTCGGCGATCTGTGCGACGCCCTTCAGGTCCTTCATGCTCAGGGATGGCTGCACGGTGATGTGAGCCCTTCCAACGTTTTGGTCGACGAGCACCGCGTCGTTTTGATTGATTATGACCTAGCAGGCGCCTCGGGCAATGTGCCAGCGTCCCCGGGCACCACTCTCTATGCATCGCCTGAACGTTGCGAGGGCAAACCTGCCCTGCCACGTGATGACCTCTACAGCCTCGGTGCCACCTTTTTTCACATAGTCACGGATCGAGTGCCGCCTGCAGCGGTCGGCCCGTCCGGTTTGCCTTGGCAAGCCGAAGAGCAGATCAAGTGGCCCACGCTAACCGCCCTCCTAAACAAAGCAATGGCGCAAGACCCTGAGATGCGGTTTCGTGACGCCGCAGATGCATTGCACTGGTTGCTCGCCAGAAAGGCTTCGGCATCTGGCGCTACTGCCGCACCGACGCCTCCGGACCTTGAAATCCTCCGACCCAATGTCATTGATCGGGTGAAGGATATTCTAAGCGCCTATCCTGGCTCTCGGTTCGGAAACGCTGAAACGCGTGGCCTTGATACCAAATTTGCTTTCGACACATATGTTCGAACTGAGCTCGATACCGCACTGCCTGAAGCCATCCGCTTAGGAAAGGTGTCCCTGGCAATCCTTTGCGGCAACGCTGGCGACGGCAAGACAGCATTTCTGCAGAATCTAGTCAGCTCGCTGGGTGGAGCATCGGCACCATCTAGCCAGCGAGTCTGGGAAGGCCAATTGGCTGGTCGGCCTTCCAAGATCAATCTCGATGGAGCTGCCAGCTGGAACGGCCGCTCCGCGAATGAGTTACTCGACGATCTCTTTGGCCCCTTTCTCGACGGACCGCCCAAAAGTCCGCTGGTACACCTTGTTGCGGTAAACGACGGGCGACTTATGGAATGGATCGACCACGCCGAGAGCGTCAGAGGCGGGGCGACACTGTTGACCGCAGCTCTGATGGATGCGCTCAGTGACGGGAGTGACCAGCTGCCCGAGCATATCCGGCTCGTCGAACTGAACAATCGGTCGCTTGTGGGAGGCATGAGAATCGACCTCGGAACGATCTCAACAGAGTTCGTGGACAAAATGATTGATCGCCTAGTCGGTGGCGAACAGGCACCGGATATCTGGCGCCCCTGCCGGACCTGCACCGCGCGCGAACGGTGCCCTATGCGGCGCTCCGCCGATATGATGGGCGCGAGCGATGACGCCTCAGTCCTAGCTCGCGGTAACCTTCTCAAGGGACGGTTAACCGAAGCACTGCAAGCCGTACACCTGAGGAACGAGGTGCATATCACCGCACGCGAGCTGAAAGCGACGATTAGCTATGTGCTATTCGGGCTCCACTCCTGCGAGGACATTCACGGTAATCCCGATCTCGAACTGCATGATCCCGCAGATTACGCTTTCGATCCCGAATCCCCCAATCGGCAAGGCGAACTCCTGCGCGAGCTGGCCCGACTCGACCCGGCTCTCCATGTCAACGCCAGAGTTGACCGCTATCTAGTTGCGCGTGGCGCTCCCGATCCTGCTCATGGCGCCCCTCGCTTCCGTGACGTATTGGGTCAGCCCTTGCACTTGCGCCAAGCGCGCCGCCGCGCCTATTTTGCTTGGACGCCGCACCAGGTCCAAGCGATTGGCGGTGACGAGTTCGCCCTGAGTTTGCGTGACGGTCGACATTCGACCGATTTTCGATCGTTTCCGCTACTTGCGCCACAAGCGCAGGAAGAATTGAAGGCTCAGCTTTGCGCCGGCCTTTCCCGACTAGAGGCGTTGCCTGAGCCGGCGTATCGTAACGCCGAGATCGTGCCTATCAGAATTGTACCGCGAACACCGACAGAGACCGCATTCTGGGTTGAGAAGCCGCTAGCGCGCTTCAGTCTCGCTGCCGAGCGCTTCCAATCCGTGGAAGGGTTGGAGACGCTGCATCGCTACCTAGTGCTCAGTTACGACATGTTGCATGGGGCACCAGAAGAGCTGATTGTATCATTAGAGCTGTACACTTTGCTCATGGAACTCGCTGATGGCGTGCAGGTTTTGGACGCCTTCTCAGATGATATCTTTGCGAACCTCAGCGTGTTCACGCGTCGACTGGCCCAAGAGGACGAGCGCGCACTCCGTGCCTGGAACCCGGCCGCTGGCGACACTGTGCATCGATTGAGCGTCGAGCAAGATCGCGACCGTCAGATCATCGTTCTCACCGAAGGAAGGGTGTAATGGCTGCTGGAGCGAAGAAGGTCATCGAAGATGTCATCGGCGGCCACATGACGTCGCAGATTTGGACGAGTACATATCAGCCGGTCTTCCCGTTCACCCCTCAGGACTTCTCAGTCGGGGCGCTCTTGCCGATGGTCCTCTACCTGTTTCGCTGGGGCCACCGGCGCGGCAAAGGACGTTTTACGGAAGCATTCGGCTCAGGATCACAGCCAACGATCAGATCGGTAGCGGCACGTCTCGCTGAGGAACCAACACTTCAGGGTTTTGAGAGTGATACAGAAAAGGCGATTCTCGGCGATTTCCTTCTTACGTCTACACTCGAAAACAGACGGCATTCTGAGTCGCATGAAGAACAGGTGCAAAGGTGCTTCGCCAATCACTATTTAGCTTCGTGGATTGATCTGCCGATTTCGGCTGCCAATCTGCGCGGCGTCCCGGAGATGATTACCGCGCTTCTAAGCAATCAGAAGGATGGTGCCCATATCGAACCATTCACTAGCTCGGGCAAGTATCCAGTGGGAACCCGGGTCGAGGACAACGCGCTCCTTAAAGCGCTGGGGCCTGGGATCATCACATCCGGCTCGCGCAAAAGCGATCTCCGCTCAGACGAACTGGATGAGACTCTACCTCTGCCACTCGATCAGCTCATAACGATCCGGCTCGCTCAGATCTGCGGTGAGGCACCCAGCAAAGCTGTAGGTAAGGGCAATCCAGGTCCAATCCCCAATCAACGGCCCATCGCTGCCAAGGCTAGCGACGACTTACGCGAGGACTTGCTGACCTTCCTCGATTGCTATGCGCACGAGGGCGCTTGTCCGCGGTCGGCCCTGCTAACCATGCTCGAGTCCGCTATGGCGATTGGCCTTACAACGATTGTCACATCCACTGTAGATATACTCACGCGCTGGGGAACGGATGGCTTGGTGCCTGCGCGCGATGCAGCTTCCCCGTTCCCGCTGTTTGTCGACTGCTCAAACGGAGCGGACGTCGGGCTTCGCGATGCGTCTGAGGTATCGAGCGGACTTCTCCGGCAGTCGCTGAACAGGTTGCCTGCCATTCTAATGTATGCGCGCCTGATCGATTACTTTGTGACGCACGAGTCAGACATTCCGGCCAAATCGAGGCCCGCAAGCATGCCGGATGGGACGGATTGGCTTAATCTTCTCGGCAGCTTTCTCAACCGGTCGCACGATGAAGCCCGGGACGCCGAGAAGCACTTCCGCTCGATCACACGCAAGTTGCGGGCGGCGGCCCAAGATCAAGAGGAGGGTGGACTGCTCGATCTGCTCGGCGAAGAAGGCGAGGTCGAGAGCCATGGCCGCTTTTTAGCCGAAGTGCTCAGCACGTCCTTCACCATAACCTCTAATCGCGGGGTCGAGCGGCTGAACAGCTTTCTCACTTCAGCGCTCATGACGGACGAAGTGAACGGGCTCGCGAGACGTCGGAAGGTGACGCTGAACCGAGCACGCAGCAAGGGTCAGAAGAGGACCGGCGATGCGCTATCGATCGTGCTGACCAATGCCATGCTCGAATATCTTGTCCATCGGCACCTGCGGCGGACCGGCAAAGGAAAGAAGCTTAGGCTGCTCTCGTACCCGGATTTTCTTCGCATTCTTCGCGAGCGGCACGGGTTGTTTGTCGACCGCTCTCCACCCAATATGCAAGTTCCAAGCGAGCTACTTCAGAGCAACCGGCGAGTGTTGGAACGGCGCCTTCGCGACCTTGGTTTGCTGACGGGCGTCAACGACGCCGAGAGAATGAAAAAGCTGAAACCGCGCTATGGCATGCCAGAAGAGCTTCTCACCGGCGGGAGCGAGCTAGCATGATCGGTCCCAAACACGCCGCGCTGTTGGCCGAGGCATTGGGCAAGTTGCTGGGCGAGCCATTGGACGGCACTGTTGCCTTCGTACGATGTCTTCCGTCAGATCAAGTCGACTCGTTGATTGCGTACGACGAGTTCTCTGTTCCAGGTTGGACAATTGCGGCCGTTGTCGATGTCGTTGGTGACCGGCGGATCACAGCCGATCAGGCTGTTGAGCAGCGCGAGGACAAGACCGGAGCGGCACTGCTTCTCATTGACCCTTCTCGGGCTGGTGCTGGTTTGGACGGCATCTACAGCGCTGGTCGGGAGATTGGCGAGGCTGAACTTTTTGGCAAGGCGCTTGAGCTTGCGCGCAAGCCATTCTGGGGTCGCATGCAGTTTCTGGATGCCGCCGTGCGTCGCGCCGAACGGCTCGGTCGCCGCCGACGGCTGACCCCATGGTCACGGTTCGACTTCACCGTGACTGCCGCCAGCGAGGGCGAAGGTCGGGCGCTGGGAAAGTTGGGGCTTTGGCCCGTGGCATGCGAGGGGACGCCAACAAATGCGCAGCTAGACTTATCAGCAGACCTCGCCGACCGACTTCTCTACGCTGCCGACTTCCGGTCGGTGGCCGAACGAGTTCGCTCTCTGCTCCTTGATGACGCGTCCGTCCAGCAACCCAAGCTTGAACGTCTGCTACGTTCGCTGACCGGCAAAAGTCCTGAAGCGGCAGCAGACGCGATCGCGACAGAACCTGATCTTTGGCTGGGACCATTGACACCTGGCTTTGCCAGCCAAAGCCTGCGACACCTCACACTGGTGCCGTGGCGCGACAGCAAAAACTCGCTGCTTAAATGGTCTGGCCTGACCAAACCGGAGGCGGCGGACCAGATCCCGCGTCTCGTTCTCGACCGCAACGCTGCCATGAAGGACAGAGCGCAACTCGTTGTCCGCTGGACCACCGAGCCAGATGATATTCCTGGTGGAGCCGTTGATTATCGCGTCACAGTTACCGCCGGTGAAGATGTTCTGGTCGAACTCACGGTCCCACATCGCGACAAGCCTCAGCAGCAAGTGGCGATCGGTATAGAGAGCTTCGAAGACCTTGAAGGCGATGAGAAATTCGAAGCTCTTGTCCAAATATCAGCGATTGGCTTGGAGGATGTCGAGCCGATACTAAGCGAACAGTTCTCAATCGAGTTTGGGACCACAACAAAGGATCTGTCAGCCGCGTCAGGGCAGCTGGTGCGGACCCTCGTTGAAGGCGCGATAAGTGCGCCGGACAGATCGCGGTTCGAAGAGCTGGTCGCTTCGTCACGACCCGCTGAAGACAAGAAAGGCTTCATCAACTGGAACGGAGAGGTCGGCGGGCGCGGCGCTCGAGTATTTCGTCCATCGCTGCTGCGGCAAATGGAAGAAGCGTGGCAGCGCGCAGGCGGGCCGGTCAGCCGCTGGGTTCAGGTGGTGCGAGCCGATGGGTCGCCAATCGGTGAGCTTGAGCTAGTTGTCCTCGACGACGGTGAAAACCCTCTGCTGGACCGCGTGCGCGAAGCGTGCCGCAAACTCGCGAGCGAAGTAGGTTCTGCGGGCCTCCTGGGACGCATATTGACCAATGGCTGGCCTGCCGCCGACGGTTATATCAACGCTTGGGAGAAGGCGCTTGAAGCTGGAGACCCTTCGATTGCTCTGCATGGCACCATCGAAGTCCGTGACCAGGCTGGAGCTGTCATTGGACTGCTCGTAACGCCGCTTCATCCTACACGGTTCGCTTGGCAAGCCCTTTATGATCAAGCTGTAGCCCATGCGCGGTACGAACAAGGACTTTCACCATCCGCTGCGATCAAGGCCGCGCAGCCGATCGATTCAACCTATTTTCCTTTCGCTCTTCCAGGCACTGATGCCATCCGAGGCTATCTGTTCGCCGACGTGCTTGGGTTCCACGTAGTTGCGATGACTGTAGAGGGGGAGGCTGAGCCAAAGGCAGCCATAGCCCTGCTCTCCGCATGTTTAGGAGGCGGCGGACGCAATGTTGCTTCGTCTGCTGATGACGAAAATGCCATCGCCATTGGACGCGAGATCCGACATTATCTTGACTGCTACGGTGGCTCAAGCGACGCCCGTCCCGATGTACTCAGTGTTCAGGCGTGGCGGGCGGGCGACGGGCAGACTGTAGCGCGCGCGATGGGCAAGGCATTGCGATCGCAGGCGGATTGGGACGAAGAGGACGGCGAAACGTCTCCCTTGTGCTTTACGCTCGACCTGTTTCACGCGCCCAATTCAGTCGCCTCGGGCCGGTTCCTTACCACCATAGGCCAACGACGTAGGGTCGGCGGTCAGGTGCTCGACGTCCAAGACAGATGGATGACCGAAACGGCGGTTCGACCCGGAGGCGTTTTGGTCCCGCGGCTCCGATGGGCAAAGCGTCCTGAATTTGATTTCGAAGTAGAGGGTGGACGAAAGGGATCTGGCGCCACGCATCTTAGCCTCGCGTTTGATATGTTCTCTTCGCGTCTGGAAGCAGTACCTTCCGCATCCCTCGGTGATGCGCGCCCGCTGCACAGTTGGGGCCTTACACGCGCGATTGAACGCATTGCAGATGGCGAGGAGCTCTGCTGGACCAGCTACGCCCCGCCCGATCTGGTGGGCGAATCTGCGCCCGAAGCAAAGATAGCGGGCGACCGGTTGCGTCGGATGGATCGCGCGGTTGCACGAGCCACTGCGCGTGCTCTAGGAGGCAGCGCGGACGATTGGCCCGTCTTGCAGACGCACCTCTCGACGCAGGATCGCCAGCGCCTCGAACGCCTTCATGCACAGAGCGACTGGGTCATCACTTTAGACCGGAATGCGGTGCTCGATTATCTCGACTCTCCCCGCCGGGACGCGGAGACTTACGAGCGTTTTGTAATCGACGCTGTGCCCGATCGCTCTGATCTGACCGCCATGCAGCTCGTCACGTCCACGTCGAATCTCGATGCTGTGCGCGATCTCGTCGATCAGGCCTTGGCCGATATGGGCTTGAGCGGCAGCGAGCGGAATAGTCGGTTTTTGGTGGGGCACCTAAAGGCGCTGAGTGGGAGACTCGCAATTCGCTTGGCCGACGGCGGCACGCGAACTGGCGAACTCATTGCGTTGGCACTGATGCACGCAAATTGCGTCGCTGCACAGGGGCAGATGGAGACTTGGCTCGGGCTTGAGCAGGGCCTGCTTATTCCGGTCGACGAGATCGCGAGCAATGCGCCCATCGTCACAATGGCTGGGGCTGACGGCGAGCCTGCCCTGCGCGCAGACTTCATCCATGTGAGCGCACCGGCCCGTGGCCCGCTCGAGTTCCGCTTCGTTGAGGTGAAGCATCGGCAGCATCTGCGTACAGCCAGGCAACCCGACCTATTGGCGCACATGGTCGAGCAAACGGGCGAACTAAGGCGTCGCTGGCACCAGTGGTTCTTTGGAGAGGATCTGGCGCCGCTCGAACGCGTAGTTCGCCGCTCGCAACTAGCGAAGCTGCTACGCTTCTACATCGAACGCGCAGCACGGCATCGTTTAACTGAACGCGGTCGCGCGAGGCTTTCAAGCGAAACTGACCAGCTTGTGCTAAAAGAAAACTACCGACCCGGTGACGTCGACATACCGGATGTTGGATACGTCTTCTGCCCGGAACATCGGACCGGTTCCGCGGAGCCACTCAACTTAGAGAGCGGCGGCGAGGCGAGGCTCTGGCTGTTTGGGCCTTCGATGTTGCCCGACGGAGCATTCTCAATCGACGGTGGTTCAGGTGGCGACGGCCAACTGCGCGCTCCGTCGCCTGTGCTCGAAAGTGAAGGCGAAGCACGCCCAATTGATCCCCCAAAGTCGTTGGACAAAGTGGCCAATCAGGATGCTGCGGCAGATGACCGGAGCGCGGGGACCCAATCAAATGCGGCATTGGCGGATGTGAACACAGAACCAAGCGTCCCAATGGCGGAGGAAGGCCACTCGGGCACATCGCTATCTACTGTCGAGATTGGCCTCGGAGAGTCTCTGGCCGGCGCGCCTGTCAACTGGGAGTTGTCGATCCGGTCGAATCCGCATCTCATGGTCGTCGGTCTTCCTGGGATGGGAAAGACGACGGCGCTGCTGAACATCTGCAAGCAGCTTACAAATGCTGGCATCGCTCCCATCATCTTCTCTTACCACGATGACATCGACGAAAAGCTCGCGACCGTTGTTGGTCCGATCCGCACTGTCGACTTCGACGGACTCGGTTTCAATCCGCTGCGCGTTGACGCATCCGGCGCGACAGCTCACATCGACGTCGCCGGTACGCTTCGTGACATCTTTGGCTCAATCTTTCCTGATCTGGGCGAGATACAACTTGAAGAGCTGCGGGCTGCCATCCGCGAAAGCTACGACGAGCTTGGTTGGGGCCGCCGCGACGCAGAGCGACCCGCACCACCTGCATTCAGAAGGTTTCTCGAAATTCTGCGCGCTCGCCCGAAGCCAAACCAGAACCTACTGGCCAGACTTCAGGAGCTTGATGACTATGGTTTCTTTGACGGCGGCGACGATAGCTCCGGACTGCTGGCAGACGCGCGTCCAATCTTGGTGCGTATCCATCTCAGCACCAACGACATTCTACAGCGGGCTTTTGCCGGATTCGTGCTCTACAACATCTATAAGGACATGTTTCGAAGAGGCGTACAGGACCGCCTGACCCACGCTGTAATCTTTGACGAAGCCCACCGGGCCGCCAAGCTGAAGCTGATTCCTCGCTTAGCGAAGGAGTGCCGCAAATACGGCTTGGCGCTCGGCCTGGCTTCACAGGGTGTGCGCGACTTTGACCCTGCGCTATTTGAAGCGATCGCCAGCTACCTGGTTCTAAGAGTTACTGAAACGGACGCACGGACGATCGCTCGGAACACTGGACCGACCGCTGATCAGGCGCGCACGGTCGATCGCCTAAAGGCGTTGGAGCCATACACGGCCATGTTCTTTACAGCTTCGGCCCCGCGACCGACCACAACCCGGCTTGCTGGGTGACCTGAATAGTGTTGAAATGTCCCAAGAACCCGTAGCCAGACATTCGCCAGCCAAAGGCGAAGCGCCAGAATGGTCAGCCGCCGATGGGGCGCGTCCTGTTATGAGATGTCTCCTCTCTTCGCGAAGTTTCGCAGCGCGGCCACCTGTCTGTCGCGCTCCACCATCAGCTGCTGCCGTTTGCCGTTCTCGCAATCGCCAAAGCTGCGCCTCGATTGCCTGAACAGATCGAACAGAGCCGCGCATGTAATCGGATCCTGACGCCATTCCGACATGGCGAGCTGGAGGAGGCTTTCGAAAAGGAAGGCGCGCTCGTCGTCGGTCGCGGTGGCCAGTGCTGCGCGGATCATCCATGTGGGTGCGGAACGCAACTCGATCGTGGCCGCCTGCCAAAGCAAGAACGTTATCAGGGGGATCGTAAACAGAAAGCCGATGTAGCCGGAGCGAACGGGATCTTCGGCGAATAGCCACCTTGCCAGTATGACCGAGCATGTCAGGGAGCCGGCAGTAAGAGCAATGGCGGCAAGAATTCCGGTCCAGCGCCAACGGCGCACAGCTGAGAATACGATTCGCTCGATCAAGGTTGTTTTGGGACGCGCGATGAAGCGCAGGCCAGACGCGGTGCGTTGGTTGTAGGTCATGATGGGCCTTTCAGAACGACGGAGTGGGACAAGTGTCTCGACCCACCAAATCAGCGCTGGAGCATCTACCAAGGATCGAACCCGCTACCGGTCGACCCAGGCGCATGATGATTATGGCTGTGATGGACGTGTTGGTCGTCCCAGCGATCCAGATTCTGACCGAAGGGATTGCCGCCGACATCGACACCGCCGATTCCCGGTCCGGTCATGGGGAGCCCAGTGCCAGGGTTGATTGAGACGCCCTCGTCGAAGGAGGGCCGCGGCGGGTCGCTTGATCCTGCGAACAGATCGGTCAGCCATTGGAACAGTCTCATCGAGTTTCTCCAATAAATGAGGCACTTCGGCGGCTCGATTGCGCTGGCGCTGCCCTCATGTTCAGTATCCATCCGGCCGGGGCCGCCTTGTCGGCGCTGTGATGGAGCGCTCTTGAGAGGGCTCTTTTGAGCGCGCTTAGGAGCGGTTGGTGGGCCAGATCACGGTGTTTTCGGGGCCGCAGCGGCGGCGGCGGTGGAGTGATGAGCAGCGGTTGCAGATCCTGACGGAGGCGTTCGCGCCAGGGGCGTGCCCGACCGAGGTGGCGCGCCGGCACGAGGTGTCGACGGGCCTGTTGTACACGTGGCGCAAGAAGCTGTCTGTGGGCGCAGAGGCACCAGTGACCGGGAGCGACTGTCCCGGCTTTGCCGAAGCGGTGATTGTCGATGATCACGGCGCCGCGTTGCCGCCGGCCGGTGCTGCCTTGGTGATCGAGCTGGCGCGGGGCCG
>JAIXUQ010000108.1 GCA_027483465.1 Sphingomonadales bacterium | reverse complement strand
GGCTCGACAAAGCTGCGGATGGCATAGGGCGCCGCCCAGAAGCCGACCGAATAGCCGACAAAGCTGATCGAGCCGAAGCCCAGGATGGTGAGCACGAAGGCCGGCGTGCCCCAGATCATTTCCCAGGTGGGCGGATCGCGCCGGCGGATCGATTGTGCCCAACTGATCACGGCATAAAGCCCGGTGCCGACCGCCAGGAATTGCGGGATCTCCCCGGTGACATGCACCAGCGCCGCCACCAGACCCGCCACCAGCGCCAGCGCGGCGATATTCTCCATGAGTGCGCGGCGGCCGAGCAGCGCCATGTTGACGAGGGTGAAGGGCGGCAGGACGCTCGCCATGTCGGCCAGAAAGGCGCGGATGATGGTGCGGCCGGGCAGTGGCTGCGGCGGCGGCAGGCCATCGGCGCGGCCGCGGATCGGCTCGATCAGGGTGGCGACCCACAGCGCCAGCAGCAGGCCGGGGATGCCCACCGCCATGAACGCCGCCTGCCAGCCCACCAGGCCCAGCGGCCCGCCGGCGGGATAGGCGGCATTCCAGCCCTTCACCACCACCGCGCCGATCAGCAGCGAGACGCCGCCGCCGAGATAGAGGCCGGCGGCATAGATGGACAGCGCGGTGGCGCGCCGCGCCTTGGGGAACCAATCGGAAATCATCGAATAGGCCGAGGGGCCGGCGGTGGCCTCGCCCACGCCCACGCCCACGCGGGCCAGCGACAATTGCGTGAAGCTGCCTGACAGGCCGGACAGCGCGGTCATCCCCGACCACAAGGTGAGGCCGAGGCTGAGCAGGCGGGTGCGCACCCAATTGTCGGCCAGGCGGCCGATCGGCACGCCGAACAGCGCGTAGAAGACGGCAAAGGCGGTGCCATAGAGGAAGCCCAGTTGGGCATCGCTGAGGCCGAGGTCGCGCTTGATGTCTTCGGCGAGGATCGAGAGGATCTGCCGGTCGATGAAATTGAAGATGTAGACCAGCACCAGCAGCGCCAGCACATACCAGGCATAGGGGCCGCCCACGGCAGGCACCTTCCCCGCCGGCCCGGTGCCGGGCGCATCCTGTTCGGCCATCCCCATCCACCCCGCAAATTTGGCCGTGCCCGGTGTCTGCGCCCCGGCCCGCCGTCTTGGGGCAAAGGCTTATCAGTGGCTGGGGCGGCTGTCACCCATCACATCAGCAAAGCTGATTTGGCCATCGAACAGGGCGCGCACCACCAGTTCGGTGCGGCTGGACACGCCATAGCGCTGCTTGGCGGCTTCCAGATATTTGTGCACCGTGCCTGACGACAGGCCGAGCAACTGGCCGGCCACCCAGTTGGATTTGCCGCGCGCCGACAGCACCAGGCAATCGATCTGGCGCTGGGTGAGGCGGGGGCGGGCGCTGTTGGCCGGGCCTTCGGCGGCGCGCTGAGCCCCGTCCTGGGCCAGCCGCCGGGCCGCTTCAAAGGCGAAACTGGCCAGATAATGCGCGCCCGGCAGGCTGCGGCCGGGCAGGCGATCAGGATCGGCCACCGCAAAGCTGACAAGGCCCGACAAATGGCCCGGCATGTGAATTGGCACCGTGTAGCCCTCGGCAAGGCCGGCCTCGCGGGCGCGGGCCATGTAATCATGGTGATGCCGCGTCATCGGCACCAGCGCCGAAAGATTGCTCCAGGCAAAGGGCGTGCTGCTGCGCTCGCAAGCCAGCAGCACGGGATCATGGGCAATCAGGCCGCTGAGGGCCAGATGGTTGACCCATTGATCGGGAAAATCGCTGAGTTGCAGCCGGCCCAGCGGGCTGGCGGCACCGGTTTGCACCACGGCATAATGATCAAAGCCCAGGAGCCGCGTCGCGTCGGTCATGACGAGGCCCAGATCGGTGAGGGTTGACACATTCCGCACGGCACGCACAAGCAACTGCAAATCGTCAAACATCGTGACGCAAAACCCCCAAGTCCCGCCGCTCCACGCTGCGACGTTCTGTCGGCCGGCCCCGCCCCTTGCCGACCTGCGCCCCGCGCGCCTATGCCCGGGATGCTGGGTTGATGTTTCACCGCAAACGGTAAATTTTTGCTTTACAACGAGGCCATAATGACAGAGCAAACTGCAATAATTGCCGGTGGGTGCTTCTGGTGCACCGAAGCGGTCTTCGATGATCTGCGCGGCGTGAAGGCGGTGGAGTCCGGCTATATTGGCGGTTCCACGGCAAATCCCAGTTATGAGGCGGTTTGTTCAGGTCAAACCGGCCATGCCGAGGCGGTGCGCATCGTCTTTGACGCCGACGAGATCAGCTATGCTGAAATTTTGGACATTTTCTTCCACACGCATGATCCCACCACGCTGAACCGCCAGGGGGCCGATGTCGGAACGCAATATCGTTCGGCGATCTTCCCGCAGAATGGCGTGCAGGCGGTGGAAGCCGAAGCCGCCATCGCCCGCAACCAGGCCAATTGGGACGCGCCGATCGTGACACGGATCGAGCCCAATGCGCCCTGGTGGCCGGCGGAGGCCTATCATCAACGCTATTTCGAAAAGAATGGCACGAAGAACGGCTATTGCGTGGCCGTGGTGGGGCCCAAGCTGGCCAAGTTCCGCAAGACTTACGCCGCCCGCCTCAAGCGCTGAGGCGGCCGGCAGGAGGCGTGACGGCCGGGGGCGCCCCCCGGCTGGGCACCGCGCTATTCCACCGTCACCGATTTGGCGAGGTTGCGCGGCTGGTCAACGTCGGTGCCCTTGGCCAGGGCAACATGATAGGCCAGCAGCTGCACCGGAATGGCGCTGACCAGCGGGCTGATGAACGGATCGACCGCGGGCAGGCTGATGCCGGCCATCGTGCCCTGGCCATGGGCGGCCAATCCCGGCGCATCGGAGATCAGCACGACGCGGCCACCGCGCGCCATCACCTCCTGCATGTTGGACACGGTCTTTTCAAAGCGCGGGCCCGATGGCGCGATCACGATCACCGGCACATGCTCGTCAATCAGGGCGATGGGGCCGTGCTTGAGCTCGCCCGCGGCATAGCCTTCGGCGTGGATATAGCTGATTTCCTTCAGCTTCAGTGCGCCTTCCAGCGCCATCGGATAATCCGGACCGCGCCCGATGTAGAGAATGTCGCGCGCCTTGGCGAGGGTGGGGGCGAGGGCGGCGATGCGCTCCTCGGTCTTCAGTGCGGCGTTCATCGCGGCCGGCACCTCGGTGAGCAGATGAACCAGCCGCGCCTCTTCGGTGGCATCGATCCGGCCCTTGGCCTTGCCCAGCGCGATGGCAAAGGCGGCCAGCACCGAAAGCTGGCAGGTGAAGGCCTTGGTGGAGGCAACGCCCACTTCCGGCCCGGCGTGGGTGGGCAGCAGCAACTGGGTTTCGCGGGCCATGGTTGAGGTGTCGACATTGACCACCGCCGCCACCATCTGGCCGCCGGCCGCGGCGTGGCGCAGGGCGGCCAGTGTGTCGGCCGTCTCGCCCGACTGGCTGATGAACAGGGCAAGGCCGCCCGGCTCGTACACCGGATCGCGATAGCGATATTCGGATGCGTTCTCGATGGCGACCGGCACGCGGGCCAACTGCTCGATCCAGTAGGAGGCGACATGGCCGGCCAGCAGCGCGGTGCCGCAAGCGATGATCTGCACGCGCTTCACATCGGCCAGATCAAAGGGCAGGGCGCTGGGCAGCGCCACCGTCTCGGCCAGCGGATCAAGATAGGCGCCCAGCGTTTGCGCCACCACGATCGGCTGCTCGTGGATTTCCTTTTCCATATAGTGGCGGTGATTGCCCTTCTCCATCACCGCCGCGCTGGCCGATGAGGTGATGAAGCTGCGCTCGACCGGCTGGTCATCGGCATCGAAGATGCGGGCGCCATCGCGGCTCAGCTTCGCCCAGTCGCCCTCTTCCAGATAGGCGATGCGGTTGGTGAAGGGCGCCAGGCCCAGCGCGTCGGAGCCGAGGAACATCTCGCCTTCGCCCCGGCCCACCACCAACGGGGAGCCGCGCCGCGCACCATAAAGAATGTCGGGATCGGATTTGAACAGGATGGCAAAACTGAAGGCGCCGTGCAGCCGCTTGAGCACCTGGGCCACCGCCGCATCGGGGCTGGCCCCGCCGGCCAAGGCCAGTTCAAGCAGATGCGCCACCACCTCGGTATCGGTTTGCGAGGACAGCGTGCGCCCGGCCGCCAGCACTTCGGCCCGCAGCGGCTTGAAATTCTCGATGATGCCATTGTGCACCAGGCACACATTCTCGGTGGCGTGCGGGTGGGCATTGCCGGTGGTGGGGGCGCCATGCGTGGCCCAGCGTGTATGCGCGATGCCGATGCTGCCGGGCAGCGGATCCTGCACCAGGGCCTGGGCCAGGTTGGCCAGCTTCCCCGACGCGCGGCGGCGGTCCATCACCCCGTCATGGATGGTGGCAATGCCGGCACTGTCATAGCCGCGATACTCCAGCCGGCGGAGGCCATCGATCAGCCGATCGGCCACGGGTGCGCCAGACAGGATGCCGATGATGCCGCACATGTTCAGCTGCCTTTCTTGGCCGATTGGAGGCTGCGGAAGCGCGCCGCCCAGCCGGGCCGTTCATCCTGCCGGCCGCGCGCCACTGCCAGCGCATCGCTGCCCACATCGCCGGTGATGGTGCTGCCGGCGCCCACGATGGCGCCGTCCCCGATGGTGACCGGTGCCACCAGCGCGCTGTTCGAACCGATGAAGGCGCCGGTGCCGATGCTGGTCTTGTACTTGAAAAACCCGTCATAATTGCAGGTGATGGTGCCCGCGCCGATATTGGCCGCCGGCCCCACATCGGCATCGCCCAGATAGGAAAGATGATTGGCCTTGGCGCCATCGCCCAGCACGGCCTTCTTGGTTTCAACGAAATTGCCGATCTTCACACCCCGGCCCAGCACGGTGCCGGGGCGCAGCCGGGCAAACGGCCCGATCTCGCAGCCGGGACCGATGCTGGCCCCTTCGATATGGCTGTGGGCGCGAATGATGGTGCCAGCCGCGATGCGCACGCCGGGGCCAAACACCACAAAGGGTTCGATGAACACATCGGCGGCAATCGCCGTGTCGGCGGCCAGGAACACGGTTTCGGGGGCCTGCATCGAAACGCCGGCGGCCATCAGTTCGGCGCGGCGGCGGCGCTGGAAAATCGCCTCCAGCGCGGCCAGTTCGGCGCGGCTGTTGGCACCGGCCACCTCGTCGGGCGCGGTTTCGATCACGGTGCAGCGGCGGCCATCGGCGATGGCCAGGCCCACGATGTCGGGCAGATAATATTCGCCGGCGGCGTTTTCGTTGGTCACGCGTGCCAGCAGGGCGAACAGATCGCCCGCGTTCACGGCCATCAGGCCGGAATTGCACAGGGTTTCCGCCCGTTCGGCCGGGCTGGCATCCTTGAACTCCACCATTTTGGCGATGCTGCCATCGCGGGCGATGATGCGGCCATAGGCACCTGGATCGGCCGGGCGGAAGCCCAGCACCGCCACCGCCACATCATCGCTGAGCGCATCGAGCAGCCGTTGCATGGTCGCGGCCGGCACCAGCGGCGCATCGCCGTAGAGGATGAGGACCCTGCCGTCGAAACCCGCCAGCGGCGCTTGCGCCTGCTGCACGGCATGGCCGGTGCCAAGCTGCGGCTGCTGCACCGCCACCTCGGCCCGGCCCGCCACTTCCGCGGCCACCTGCTCCAGCAGGGCGCCGGCCACCACCACCGTGCGCGCCGGGCCCAGTTCGGCCAGGCTGTCCATCAGGTGGCGGAGCATCGGCTTGCCGGCGATCGGGTGCAACACCTTGTGCCGACCCGATTTCATGCGCGTGCCCATGCCGGCGGCAAGGATGATGGCGGCAAAGGGCGTGGCGGTGCTTGTCACGACCCGCGCCTTGCCACAGCGCCACAGACTTGAAAAGTGGCGGAACCGGGCGCAACCATGTCACCCAACTGCAACATTTTTCAGGCACGGCCGGCGGGGTGACAGCGGCTTCCACCATCTTGTTCGATCTTGACGGCACGCTGGTGGACACCGCGCCCGATCTGGCCGGTGCGATGAACCATGTGCTGGCCAGCCTGGGCCGCGCCACCCTGCCGGTGGATCGGGTCCGCCATCTGGTGGGCCATGGTGCGCGGGCGCTGATCAGCCGCGGTCTGATGGACACTGGGGACGCCCGGCCGGATCTGGTCGAGCCGGCGATGCCTTTGTTCCTGCAACATTATGCCGAGCATATCGCCGATGCATCGCGCCCGTTTGACGGGGTGGAGCGCGCGCTTGATGCGCTGGCGCAGCGCGGCTGCCGGCTGGCCATCTGCACCAACAAGCCCACCGGGCTGGCCCGCGCGCTGGTGGCGGCGCTGGGCTGGACCGGGCGCTTTGCCGCGGTGATCGGCGCCGATCTGGCCCCGGCGGCCAAGCCCGATGCCGCCCATGTGCAGGCCACATTGGCGGCTTGCGCCGGCGATGCCGCGCGTGCGGCCTTCGTGGGGGATTCGGCCACCGATGCCGGGGCCGCGCGCAATGCCGGCCTGCCGCTGCTGCTGGTCAGCTTTGGCTACAGCGATGTGCCGGTGGCCGGCCTGGGTGCCGATGCGCTGATCGATCATTACGATGAACTGGTGCCGGCACTGGCCCGCCTGGGCCTGGCATGACCTCGATTGAAATCGCCCTGCTTGTGCTGGCGGTGATGCTGCTGGGCTATGTGCTGGGGCGGGTGACGGCGCCAGAGCCCGCGCCGCCGCCGGCGCCGCCGCTGGATGAACCAGTGCCGGCCAAGAGCAGCGCGCCGCGCACCGATCTGCTGCACATCGAAAGCTTGAACGGCCCGGTGCTGATTCTGCGCGGCACCTGGGTGGAGGCGGCCAACAGCGCGGCGTGCAGCCTGCTGGGCCGGCGCATCGTGGGCAGCGATATCCGCCTGACCGTGCGCCATCCCGCCCTGCTGGATGCCGTGGAGCAGGTGATGGCTGATGGCGCCTCGGACGAGCGCGAGATCACCGGCCTGGGTGGCGGCGGGCTGGGGCAGGGCAACCGCAGTTTCCGCCTGCGCGCGCTGGCCGATGCCGAGGGGCGCTGCATCGTGCTGCTGGATGATGTGACCCAGGCCAAGGCGACCGAGCGGATGCGGGTGGATTTCGTCGCCAATGCCAGCCACGAATTGCGCACGCCGCTGGCCACGCTCACCGGCTTCATCGAGACATTGCAGGGCCCGGCGGCCGAGGATGAGCCGGCGCGCCAGCGCTTTCTGGGCATCATGGCCCAGGAGGCGGACCGCATGCGCCGGTTGATCGATGATCTGATGAGCCTGTCGCGCATCGAACTGGACAAGTTCATCCGGCCCAACCAGCCGCTGAACCTGGCCGGCATCGCCAGCGAGGTGGCGCGCACCCTCGCCATGCGGCTGGAGGCGGACCAGCGCCAGCTGGTGATTGATGAGCCGGCCGGCCTGCCCCCGGTGATCGCCGATCGCGACCAGGTGCTGCAGGTGCTGCACAATCTGGTATCCAATGCGCTGAAATATGGCCGCAGCGGCACGCCGATCAGCGTGAGCCTGGTGGCCGGCGGCGATCATGTGCGCATCAGCGTGCGCGACATTGGCGAAGGCATCGCCCCCGAGCATCTGCCGCGGCTGACTGAGCGTTTCTACCGGGTGGATTCGCAGCGCAGCCGCACCATGGGCGGCACCGGGCTGGGGCTGGCCATCGTCAAGCATATCGTGGAGCGGCATCGTGGCCGGCTGGAGATCGACAGCCGCCAGGGGGAGGGCACGGTGGTCAGCTTCACCCTGCCGGCTGCCCCGGGCTGAAGCCATCATCGCCGACCGCGTCACATAAGTGTCACCAAAGCGTCATAAGGGCCACATCGGCCGCCGTTAGGGCGGTGCCACGGGGCAATATCCGGCGCGGACGATTCGGCCCGCCGTCACCAAGAGGTTGGACTTGCAGCAGGAGGGATCGCGGGACAGCCGGGCGGCGCGGGTGGGCTTGGGCCTGACGGCGCTGGCAGCGGCAGCGGCGCTGGTGGCGGCCTGCTCAGGGGGCAGCCGCACGCAGATCCGCATCGTCGGCTCCTCCACCGTCTATCCCTTCACCACCGCGGTGGCCGAACAGTTCAAGCGCAAATGGCCCGAATTCCCGGCGCCGATCGTCGAATCGACCGGCACCGGCGGCGGCATCAAGCTGATGTGCGCCGGGCTGGGCGCGCAGTTCCCCGATGCCGCCAATGCCTCGCGCCGGATCAAGCGCAGTGAACTGGAGGATTGCGCCAAACATGGCGTGAAGGGCCTGATCGAATTGCAGGTGGGCATCGACGGGCTGGTGATTGCCCAGAGCCGCGAGGCCGATTTCCCCTCGCTCACCGAACGCGACATCTATCTGGCGCTGGCCGCCAATCCCTTTGGCCGGGGCCCCAATCGGGCGCGCACCTGGGCCGATGTGAACCCGGCGCTGCCCGCCATCCGCATCGAGGTGATCGGCCCGCCGCCCACCAGCGGCACGCGTGACAGTTTCAACGAGCTTTACATGCTGAAAGGTTGCGACAGCGAGCCGGCGATGCAGGCGCTGAAGGCGCGCGACGAGGCTGCCCACAAGCAGATTTGCGAGAAGGTGCGCGAGGATGGTGCCTTCGTCGAGGGCGGCGAGAATGACAATCTGATCGTGCAGAAGATTGCCGCCAATCCGCAGGCGCTGGGGGTGTTCGGTTACAGTTTTGTCGAGGAAAACAGCGACAAGGTGAAGGATGTGCCGCTGGGCGGCATCCCGGCCAGCTATGACAATATCGCCGCCGGCCGTTTCCCGGCGTCGCGCCCGCTCTATCTGTATGTGAAGGTGCAGCATGTGCCCGCGGTGCGCGGCATGCGCGAATTCCTGGCCGAATATGCGCGGGAATCAACCTGGGGGCGCAGCGGCTATCTGGCCCGCAAGGGGCTGGTGGCCGCGCCCGAACCGGTGCGGCGCGCCGGCGAGGCGGTGGCCCGCAATCTGACCGTGCTTGACGAGGCGGGCATCTGATGAAGCTGCTGATCGCCCTTGCGCTGGTGCTGGCGCTGGCGGGCCTGGCCTATCTGGCGGGCCGGGCGCGGGCCACCAGGCTCACGCTGGCGGCCGGTGGACGCATCGGTGCGGTGCATTCACGGCCGGTGTACCACGGGGCTTATGTGGCGGTGCTGGCGCTGGCACCGGCACTGATCGTGCTGGCCGGCTGGGGCCTGGCCGGCGAAGGTGTGATCGAAGGCCGCGTGCTGGCCACGCTGGATGCCGCCAGCCAGCCGGCGCCGGGGCCGGACCGGGCGGCGCTGATGAACGAGGTGCGCGGGCTCGTGGCTGGTGATCTGCCGCAGGCGTTCAACCCGCTCGCCCCGGTGCTGGCACCGCGCTATGCCGCCACCAAGACCAATCTGGATCTGCTGGCCGGGGCGTTGGCGGTGGCGCTGCTCTGCCTGGGCGGCCTGTGGGGATACAGCCGCATCCGCCCGGATTTCCGCGCCCGCAACCGGGTGGAAATGCAGGTGCGCATCCTGTTGCTGCTGGCATCGGTGGTGGCCATCCTGACCACCTTTGGCATCGTGCTGTCGCTGATCTTTGAATCGATCCGCTTCTTCCGCATGGTCTCGCCGGTGGAATTCCTCACCGGCCTGGCCTGGAGCCCGCAGACCGCGCTGCGCGCCGATCAAGTCGGCTCCACCGGGGCCTTTGGCGCGGTGCCGTTGTTCTGGGGCACGATCTTCATCGGCGCGATCATTGCCATGGCGGTGGCGATCCCGCTGGGCCTGATGTCGGCCATCTATCTCACCCAATATGCCGCGCCGCGCCTGCGCCGCTGGCTGAAACCGGTGCTGGAGCTGCTCGCTGGGGTGCCCACCGTGGTCTACGGCTTTTTCGCCGCCCTCAGCGTGGCGCCGGTGGTGCGCCAAGTGGCGGTGGCGCTGGGCATGGCCGATGCCTCGGCCGACAGTGCGCTGGCCGCCGGCCTGGTGATGGGCGTGATGATCATTCCCTTCGTTTCGTCGATGGCCGATGATGCGCTGGCGGCGGTGCCGCGGGCGATGCGCGACGGCAGCCTGGCGATGGGCGCGACCATGAGCGAGACCGTGAAGAAGGTGATGGTGCCGGCGGCGCTGCCCGGCATCATCGGCGGGGTGCTGCTGGCGGTGAGCCGCGCCATCGGCGAGACGATGATCGTGGTGATGGCCGCCGGCCTGGCCGCCAATCTCACCGCCAATCCGTTCAGCAGCGTCACCACGGTCACCACCCAGATCGTCGCGCTGCTCACCGGGGATCAGGAGTTTGACAGCGCCAAGACGCTTTCGGCCTTCGCGCTGGGCCTGGTGCTGTTCGGGATGACCCTTGTGCTCAACATCTATGCGCTGGCCGTGGTGAAACGCTATCGGGAGGCCTATGAATGAGCGCGATTGAGCGCCGGCCCACCGACTGGGCATCGCCGGCGATGCAGGCCCGCATCGCCGCGCGTTACCGGGCGGAGCGCAACTTCCGCCGGCTGGGTGCCACCGCGCTGGTGGTGGCCGCCGGCTTCCTGGCTTTCCTGCTGTTCACCATCGTGCGCGACGGCTGGAGCGGTTTTCTGCGCACCGAGGCCCGGCTGGAGGTGACCTTCACCCCGGCCACGCTGGGGGTTGATCCGGCCGCGGTGGCCGGGCCGGATGGCAAGGCCATGCTGGCGCGGGCCGATTATGTGGCGCTGCTGAACGAGGCGGCGCGCGGGCTGGGCCCGGCTTCGGGCACCTTGTCGGACGCGGCGTGGCTGGCCCTGCGCGAACGCCTGCTGGCCGATCCCGGCCTCTTGGGCCAGCGGGTCAGCCTGTGGGTGCCGGTGCGCTCCACCATCGATCTGCTTGCCAAGGGCAAATTTGATCTGGAGGCCCCGGCCGACAGCCGTGGCGTGAGCGATCGCGAAGTTGCCGCCTGGCGCTGGCTGGAGCGCGAGGGCCGGTTGCGCACCGGGTTCAACAGCGCCTTTCTGGGCAATGCCGACAGCACCGAGCCCGAACTGGCCGGCATTGGCGGTGCCGCGCTGGGCTCGCTGTTCACCCTGTTCATCACCATCATCATCGCCTTCCCGTTGGGCGTGCTTTCGGCCGTGTGGCTGGAGGAGTTCGCGCCCAGGGGCCGGCTGGCCGATGTGATCGAATTGTCGATCAACAATCTGGCAGCGGTGCCCTCGATCATCTTCGGCCTGTTGGGCCTTGCCTTCTTCCTCAACATCGCCGGTCTGCCGCGCTCATCGCCGCTGGTGGGCGGAATCACGCTGGCGCTGATGATCATGCCGGTGATCGTGATCGCCGCACGTGTGGCCATCAAGGCGGTGCCGCCCTCCATCCGCGATGCCGCGCTGGGCATCGGCGCCTCGCCGATCCAGGTGGTGTTCCAGCATGTGCTGCCGCTGGCATTGCCCGGCATCATGACCGGCACCATCATCGGCATCGCGCGTGCGCTGGGCGAAACCGCGCCGCTGCTGCTGATCGGCATGCGGGCCTTTGTCACCGATGTGCCGCAGGGCCTCAGCGCGCCGGCCACCGTGTTGCCGATGCAGGTGTTCCTGTGGTCGGACGATGTGCAGCGCGGCTTTGTCGAGAAAACCTCGGCGGCCATCCTGGTGCTGCTGGTGATCCTTATCGCCATGAACAGCCTGGCCATCTATCTCCGCAACCGTTTCGAGAGGCGCTGGTGAACCAGAACCCTGCCCAGAAGCCGGCCATCGGCCACAACAGCGTGCCCAAGATGACGGCGCGCGATGTGAATGTCTTCTATGGCCAGAAACAGGCCATCAGGAATGTTTCCATCGATGTGACCAGCGAGCATGTCACCGCCTTCATCGGCCCGTCGGGCTGCGGCAAGTCCACCTTCCTGCGTTGCCTCAACCGGATGAACGACACGGTGGATGGCGCCCGCGTGGAAGGCCGCATCGAACTGGACGCGCAGGACATTTATGCGCCGGCCATGGACGTGGTGCAGTTGCGCGCGCGGGTGGGGATGGTGTTCCAGAAACCCAATCCCTTCCCCAAGTCCATCTATGAGAATGTCGCCTATGGTCCGCGCATCCATGGCCTGGCCCGCGCCAAGGCCGATATGGACAATATCGTGGAAAGCGCCCTGCGCCGCGCCGGCCTGTGGGATGAGGTGAAGGACCGGCTGGGCGAAAGCGGCACCGCCATGTCGGGCGGGCAGCAGCAGCGCCTGTGCATCGCCCGCGCCATCGCGGTGGACCCGGAGGTGATCCTGATGGACGAGCCCTGCTCGGCGCTCGATCCGATCGCCACCGCCCGCATCGAGGAGCTGATCGACGAGCTGCGCGGCCGTTATGCCATCGTCATCGTCACCCACAACATGCAGCAGGCGGCCCGCGTGAGCCAGAAGACCGCCTTCTTTCACCTGGGCACATTGGTGGAGTATGATGACACTTCGGCCATCTTCACCAATCCGCGGGAGACCCGCACCAAGGATTATATCACCGGCCGCTATGGCTGACCCCGTTTTGAAAGGCTGATTCCATGGCCGAATTTTCCGCCCACACGGTCAAGAGCTTCGATGAGGATATTGCCAGCCTGCGCGCGGTGATCACCCGCATGGGCGGCCTGTGCGAAAGCCAGATCGCCGATGCGGTGGACGCGCTGGTGGGCCGCAATCTGGAAGCCGCCGCGGTGGTGGTGGAGAATGACAAGCGGCTTGATGCGCTGGAGGCCGAGGCCGAGGCGCTGGCGGTGCGCATCATCGCCCTGCGCGCGCCACTGGCCGATGATCTGCGCGAGATCGTGGCGGCGCTGAAGATCGCCGGGGTGATGGAGCGTATCGGCGACTATGCCAAGAATATCGCCAAGCGCGCCGTGGTGGTGGCCCAGGCCCAGCCGATCGCGCCGGCGGTGATCATCCCGGAAATGGCCCGCGCCGTGATCGAGATCATCCGCGACACGCTGGATGCCTTTGTCGATCGCGATGCCGCCAAGGCCCTGGCGATCCTCAGCCGCGACCAGCAGGTGGACGAATATTACAACGCACTGTTCCGCTCGCTGCTCACCTTCATGATGGAAAATCCGCACTATATCACGCCGTCCACCCATCTGTTGTTTGTCGCCAAGAATTTGGAGCGGATCGGCGACCATGCCACGTCGGTGGCCGAGATGGTGCATTTCACCGCCACCGGCCAGCGCCCGGCCGAGCGGCCGAAGAATGATTTCACCTCGACCATCTACAGCCCCCAGTGACAGCGGGAGAGTGACCCATGCGCGCCAAGATCCTTCTGGTCGAAGACGATGCCAGCCTGATCGAGCTGGTCACCTACAATCTGGAAAAGGAAGGCTTTGATGTGGTCCGCACCGGCGACGGTGAGGAGGCGCTGACCCTGGCCGAGGAGGAGAAGCCCGATCTGGTCATCCTCGACTGGATGATCGCCAACCTGTCGGGCATCGAGGTGTGCCGCCGCCTGCGCCGGGCCCCGGCCACCGCCAATCTGCCGATCGTGATGCTCACCGCGCGCGGGGACGAGGCCGATCGCATCCGCGGCCTGGAAACCGGCGCCGATGATTACATGACCAAGCCGTTCAGCCCGCGCGAACTGATCGCCCGCATCCGCGCCGTGCTGCGCCGGCTGCGCCCGGCGCTGCAGGGCGGCCAACTGGAATTTGCCGGCATCGCCATGGACACCACCGCTCACCGGGTGACGCGCGACGGCCGCACCGTGCAACTGGGCCCCACCGAATTCCGCCTGCTGCGCCATTTCCTGGAGCATCCGGGCCGCGTCTTCAGCCGCGAACAGCTGCTGGATGCGGTGTGGGGCCGCGATGTCTATGTGGAGCAGCGCACTGTCGACGTGCATATCCGCCGGCTGCGCAAGGCGGTGAACGCCGGGCCCGGCGGCGAGGAACTGCCCGATCTGATCCGCACCGTGCGCTCCGCCGGCTATTCGCTGGATGCCACCGCGGAAGCCCAGGCGGCCTGACCGGCGGCAGGCCTTGAGCAGCCTGACCAGACGGCGGGCAAGGGCTTCCGGGCGTTGAGACGGGCCGCGATCGCGCGGCTGCCTCCTTTGTGTGCCCGCGATTTCGCGTCGTCGTATGCCGTCCGCGGCGGACAAGGGGAGCCGCGCCCGCAACCCTGACGTTCGTTCAGCCAAGGCGGCTGTTGATCCGTATTTGGCTTTGCACGCCGCGTCCGCTTGGCTAAACGGCGGCGTTGCGCTGATTCAACCTGTTTGGGGGAAGCACCGAGATGTCGATTTCGTTTGAAGGTCGTGTTGCCATTGTCACCGGGGCGGGCGGCGGTCTGGGCCGCGCCTATGCGCTGGATCTGGCCCGGCGCGGTGCCAAGGTGGTGGTGAATGATCTGGGCGGTGCCCGTGATGGTTCCGGGGCGTCGCTTTCAGCCGCGCAGGCGGTGGTTGACGAGATCACCGCGATGGGCGGCGAGGCGATGGCCAATGGCGCCAGCGTGACCGACATGGCAGCCGTGGAAAAGATGGTGGCCAATGTGAAGGAGCGCTGGGGCCGCATCGATATCCTGATCAACAACGCCGGCATCCTGCGTGACAAGACCTTCGCCAAGATGAGCGTGGAGGATTTCCGCCTGGTGCTGGATGTCCACCTGATGGGCAGCGTGAACTGCACCAAGGCGGTGTGGGAACTGATGCGCGAGCAGGCCTATGGCCGCATCCTGATGACCACCAGCTCCACCGGCCTTTATGGCAATTTCGGCCAGGCCAATTATGGCGCGGCCAAGCTGGGCCTGGTGGGCCTGATGAAGACGCTGGCACTGGAAGGCGCCAAGTATAACGTTCACGTCAACACCATCGCGCCGTTGGCCGCCACCCGCATGACCGAGGATCTGATGCCGCCGGCGATGCTGGAGAAAATGGGCCCGGAAACCGTGGTGCCGGCCAGCGTCTATCTGGTTTCGGAAGGCGCGCCGACCAACGTCATCCTCAACGCCGGCGGCGGCGGCATCGAGCGCGCCTATGTGACGCTGACCCGCGGCATCCATCTTTCGGCCGACGAGATGACCGCTGAAAGCGTGGCCGAGCGGTTCGCCGAAATCAGCGACCGCACCGGCGAACTGGTTCCGGAAAATGGCAGCGCCCAGGCGCAGACGGCACTGGCTGGCGGGCGCTGAAGGCAGGTCTGGAAGGGAGGCGGCCGCCGCCTCCCTTCAGCTTTCCACGGCCTTCAGCAATCGCCGCTCCAGCACGGCCAGCACATTGACCAGTTCGTGCCCGCGCTTGAGGATGGCGCCGCCCTCCCCATAGAGGATCCATTCCCCCTGGCGGCCGCGCAGGGCCGGGTCCTTCACCAGCCGCACTTCGGGGTTTTCGGCACTGCGGCGAAAGGCCGAGAAACTGGCGCAGCGGGCGCCCATCTCCAGCCCATAATCGCGCCACAACCCAGCCGCGACCATGCGGCCGTAAAGCGACATGATGCGATCAAGCTCGGGCCGGGTGAAGGCGACCTGCGTCGGGCGCGGGCTGGCCGCCGTGGCGAACGGGATGACATTGCTCACCGCGCAACTGTGGCCCGCCCTTGCCAGCCGGTCAACCGGCCTTGCTGCGTGCCTCGCCCCGCGTCAATTCGTCCAGCCTGCTCTTGAGCACGTCGATCTCGCAGCGCAGCAGTTCCAGCTTCTGCGTTTCCGGATCGAATTTCTGCGCGCACGGCGTGCCATAGGGCAGGAACGGCTTCACATAATCCTCGGCCGCCATCATCACCGGCTTGGCCGGGATGCCGACCATGGTCGCCCCTTCCGCCACATCGCGGGTGACAACGGCATTGGCGCCGATGCGGGCATTGGCGCCCACGGTTATCGGGCCCAGCACCTGCGCGCCCGAACCGATGATCGCGCCATCCAGGATGGTGGGGTGGCGCTTGCCGCCGATGCCGCCGGCCGGATCGGTGCCGCCCAGCGTGACACATTGGTAGATGGTGACATTATCCCCGATTTCGGCGGTTTCGCCGATCACCACGAAGCCATGATCAATGAAGAAATCACGACCGATGCGGGCGCCGGGGTGAATGTCGATCGCGGTGAAGAAACGGCTGATGTGGTTGACCAGCCGCGCCAGGAAAAAGAAGCGCCCGCGGAACAGGGCATGGGCAATGCGGTGGAAGCCCAGCGCCCACACGCCCGGATAGGTGAGGATTTCCAAGCGACTGCGCGGTGCCGGATCGCGGCGCTTCACACTGTCGAGATAGGCGATCAAACCCATGGTCAGTCTCCGCAGCCTTGAGGTTGGCTGGCGATTTGAGCCGGACTTAATGCATTTTCCGCCAAAAGGCCAGTCACCCGCATCCGGATGACTGACCTTTCATGCACGCAACACAACAGGTTACAAACCGCCGCCGGGCGGCGGAATCCTCAAAGCGCCTGCAAGGTGCGCGCTACGGCATGCACGACAGCGGCAATGCGCACGGCGGCCTGGATCTTGTCGGCAGCAACGCCATGCTGGGCCAGCACCTTGTCGTGGGCATCGATGCACATGCCGCAGCCGTTCACGGCCGAAACGGCCAGACTGTACAGTTCGAAATCGGCCTTCTCGATGCCGGGCGCACCGATCACATTCATGCGCAGCTTGGCCGGCATCGTCTTGTAATCCGGCCGCGACGCCATGTAAGTGAAACGGTAATAGATGTTGTTCATCGCCATGATGCTGGCGGCGGCCTTGGCGGCGTTCAGGGCTTCGGGGCTCAGCTTGGCGGCGGCTTCCGCTTCGGCCGCATCGATCAGCGGCTTGTGCGCACAGGCATGGGCCACGGCGACGATGGTGCCCCACTTCTGCTGGTCGCTCAGCAACTGCTCGGTGAGGAGGCTGGAGACGTTGAGACGCAGATCCTTGGCATAATCGGGCAGGGTCTTGGCGAGTTCGGAAAACAGCATGGGAGTTCCTTTCCCCTCTGCCTGCGGGGGCGAGGGTTTGATTCCGGAAGCAGGGGAAGGGGCAAGGCCGGCAAGGGAACCGCGGCAACGCCGCGGCTGGCGCCGGGCGGGTCCTTGATGGGTCTGTGGGCAGCGCTTGCGCGCTGCCCACGCGCCATCACGCGGCGGGCTTCAGCGTTTCTTCGCCGCCCTGCCAGTTGCACGGGCAGAGTTCATCGGTCTGCAGCGCATCGAGGATGCGCAGCGTTTCGGCCGGGTTGCGACCGACGTTCAGGCCGTTCACGGTGATGTGCTGGATCACATTTTCCGGATCGATGATGAAGGTGGCGCGCAGCGGCACGCCGGCACCCGGCACGATGATGCCCAGCGCATCGGCCAGCAGCTTGCTGTTATCGGCCAGCCAGGGGAAATCGCAGGCGGCCAGACGATCGTCCGACTTGCGCCAGGCAAAGTGCACGAAATCGGTGTCGGTCGAAGCGCCGATCAGCACGGCGTCACGGTCTTCGAAATCGCCCTTCAGTTCGCCATAGCCGATGATCTCGGTCGGGCAGACGAAGGTGAAATCCTTGGGCCAGTAAAACAGGATCTTCCACTTGCCGGGGAAGGCCTTGGTGATGTCCAGCGTTTCGCCGGCCGGCAGCGCGGCAACGCCCTGCTGCACCGGAAGATCGAAGGAGGGAACGGTATCGCCAACGGTCAGAGCCATGGGTGGAGTCCTTGCTTGGGGGTTGAAAACTGGGCCAGCACGGCTGGCGGGTTGTGCAATGGCGGCAGTGGAGATAGAAATCCAATCGATAATATCGGTGTGACAAATCGAATCTGTCGATGACGGCCTTTCAGCCCACCCTGAAGCAGTTGCAGTATCTGACGGCGCTGCACATCCACGGCCATTTCGGCCGGGCGGCGGAGGCTTGCTTCGTCACCCAGTCCACCCTGTCGGCTGGCTTGGCCGAACTGGAATCTCTGCTGGGTGTGCGGCTGGTCGAACGCAACCGCCGGGTGGTGCGCTTCACCCCGATGGGCGAACGCGTGGTGGCCAAGGCCTATGGCGTGCTGCGCGAGGCGGATGAACTGGTGGGGCTGACGGTGGGCGGCGACAAGCCGCTGGCCGGACCGCTCAGGCTGGGGGTGATCCCCACCATCGCGCCCTTTCTGCTGCCGCGCGTGGCCGCGCAGGTGCGGGCGGAATATCCCGATCTCAAGCTCTATCTGCGCGAGGAGATGAGCGGCCCGGCAACGGAGGCGCTGGCGCGCGGCATGCTGGATGCGGTGTTGCTGGCGCTGCCGTGGGACACGCCGGGCCTGACAGTGCTGCCGCTGGCCGAAGACCCGTTCTTCCTGGTGTTTGCCCCCGGCGATCTGCCCGATCCGCCGCCATCAGTGGCGCCCGATTCGATCGATGCAAACCAGTTGCTGCTGCTGGAGGACGGCCATTGCCTGAAGGATCAGGCGCTTTCGGCCTGTGGCCGCCCCGAATTGCGCGCCGATCCCGGCCATCGCGGCACCAGCCTGGTGACTTTGGTGGAAATGGTGGCCGGCGGCCTGGGGCAGACGCTGATGCCCAAGCTGGCGCTGGATGCCGGCATCATCGCCCACACCCGGCTGATCGCGCGGCCGCTGAGCGGCAGCGCGGCGCGCACGCTGGCGCTGGTGTGGCGGCAGGGCTCCCCGCGCGAGGCCGAATTCCGCCTGCTGGGCGCGGCAATAGTGGCAGGATTGGCGGCATGAAGCGCCGCCGCTATGCTGCCGGCCAAAGCAGATTGCGGGGAGACTGAGCGATGAAAGCCGTGTTGTGCGTGGAACATGGACCACCTGAAGCGCTGGTGGTGCGCGATATCGCGCTGCCGGAACCGGGCAAGGGCCAGGTGCGGATCAACGTGAAGGCGGTGGGGGTGAATTTCCCTGACACGCTGATCATCCAGAATCTCTATCAGTTCAAACCGGCGCTGCCGTTCAGCCCGGGCGGCGAATGTGCCGGCGTGGTCAGCGCCGTGGGCGAGGGCATCAGCGATTTGGCGGTGGGCGATCAGGTGATCGCCATGACCGGGCACGGCGCCATGGCCGAAGCCGTGATCGCCAACCGCGCGCAGGTGGTGAAAATGCTGCCCGGCATGCCGTTCGACATCGCGGCCGGCTTCACCATGACCTATGGCACCAGCCATCATGCCCTGAAACAGCGCGGCGCGCTCAAGCCGGGTGAGACGCTGCTGGTGCTGGGCGCGGCCGGCGGTGTGGGCCTGACCGCGGTGGAACTGGGCAAGGTGATGGGCGCGAAGGTGATCGCGGCGGCCAGTTCGGATGAGAAGCTGGAATTGTGCAAGGCGTTTGGCGCCGATGCGGTCATCAACTATGCCACCGAAGACCTGAAAGAGCGGGTGAAGGCATTGACCGGCGGACGCGGCGCCGATGTCATCTATGATCCGGTGGGCGACCGTTATGCCGAACCAGCCTTCCGCAGCATTGCCTGGAACGGCCGCTATCTGGTGATCGGCTTTGCCGCCGGCAAGATCCCGGCGCTGCCGCTCAACCTGCCGCTGATCAAGGGCGCGAGCATCGTCGGCGTGTTCTGGGGCGCCTTCACCCAGGCCGAACCGAAATTGCACCAGGAGAATATGGCCGAGTTGCTGGAATGGTATGCGGCTGGCAAGCTGAAGCCGCACGTGTCGCGCCATTTCAGCCTGGATGAAGGGCCAGAAGCCATTCGCTGGATGATGGAGCGCAAGGCGCTGGGCAAGATCGTGCTGACCATCTGAGGCCCGAGCGGCCGCAACCGGGGGGAGTGAGGGCCATGGCCTTGAGGGACGTTTACCCGCTGTATCTGGCCAACCGGCCGGAGCAACCCAACGCCGATCTGGTGGTGACCGACAAGTTCAGCGGCCAGCCAGCCACGCGTGTGGCGCAGGCCGATGCGGCGATGATCGATCGGGCGATTGCTGCCGCCGTGGTCGCCGCCGCGCCGATGGCGGCGATGCCAAGCTATGAACGCCAGGCCGTGCTGGCCCATTGCGTCAACCGCTTCACCGAGCGGTTCGAGGAACTGGCCCACGCCCTGTGCATCGAGGCCGGCAAACCGATCCGCGATGCGCGCGGCGAGGTGGGCCGCCTGATCGACACGTTCCGTATCGCGGCCGAAGAAAGCGTGCGGATGACCGGCGAGGTCCAACCGCTCGACATTTCGGCCCGGGCGCGTGGCTATCAGGGCATGTGGAAACGCGTGCCGATCGGGCCGTGCAGCTTCATCAGCCCGTTCAATTTCCCGTTGAACCTGGCTGCCCACAAGATCGCGCCGGCGATTGCGGTGGGCTGCCCGTTCGTGATGAAGCCGGCCAGCCGCACGCCGCTGGGCGCCATTATCATCGGCGAGGTGCTGGCCGAAACCAACCTGCCCGCTGGCGCCTTCTCGATCCTGCCGGCCAGCCGCGACGGGGCCGATCTGTTCACCACCGATGACCGGTTGAAGCTGCTCAGCTTCACCGGGTCGCCCGATGTGGGCTGGGATCTCAAGGCGCGGGCCGGCAAGAAGAAGGTGGTGCTGGAACTGGGCGGCAATGCCGCGGTGATCATCATGCCTGATGCCGATCTTGACGATGCGGCCGACCGGACAGTGTTCGGCGCCTTCTACCAATCGGGTCAAAGCTGCATCGGCGTGCAGCGCATCCTGGTGCATGGTGAAGTGTACGAAGCGTTCAAGGCCAAGCTGGTCGAGCGTACGGCGAAATTGATCGCCGGAGATCCGCGCGAGGAGGCCACATTCGTGGGGCCGATGATTGATGTGAAGGAAGCCGCCCGGCTGGATGGCTGGATTCAGGAGGCCGTGGCCGGCGGCGCCACCCTGCTCTGCGGCGGCCAGCGCGATGGCGCGATGCTGGCGGCCACACTGCTGGAAAATGTGCCGACATCGGCAAAGCTGAACACCGAGGAGGCGTTTGGACCGGTGGCCTTCTTCACGCGCTTCAGCACGTTCGAAGAGGCGCTGGCCATCGTCAACGACAGCAAGTTCGGCTTGCAGGCCGGCATCTTCACCCGCGATCTGTTCCAGATGCTCAAGGCCTGGGATCATCTCGATGTTGGCGGGGTGGTGATCAATGACGTGCCGAGCTATCGCGTCGACAACATGCCCTATGGCGGGGTGAAGGACAGTGGCCTCGGCCGCGAGGGCGTGCGCTTTGCCATGGAGGACATGACCGAGATCCGCAATCTGGTGATCCGCCGCCGCCCGCAGGACCTGTGAAGCTCCCGGTTCAGCCCGGCTTCATCGGGGCGGCGCCACTTCCACGCGGCGCTTCGTCCTGCTAGGGGTCTGCCATGTCCCGCTTCACCCGTCCCGCCGTGCTGTCTCTGGTTGCGCTGGCCGTGCTGTCTGGCTGCGCCGCCGGCCGCGGCAAGGGCAAGAAGGACCAGCGCTATATCGCGCAGGATGTGGAAACCCTCTATTCGGCGGCCAAGTCCACGCTGGACCGGCGCCAATATCGCCTGGCCGCAGCCCAGTTTGACGAGGTGGAGCGCCAGCACCCCTATAGCGTGTGGGCCCGCCGGGCCCAGTTGATGAGCAGCTTCAGCTATTTCGTGGCCGGCGAATATGCCGAGTCCATTGGCGCGGCGCAGCGGTTCCTGTCGCTCCACCCCGGCAGCCGCGAGGCGCCCTATGCCTATTACATGGTGGCGCTGAGCCACTACAACCAGATCATGGCGGTGGGGAAGGACCAGAAGGTCACCCAGCAGGCGCTGGACGCGCTGGGCGAATTGGTGCGCCGCTATCCCAACACCGATTATGCCGCCGATGCCCGGCTGAAGATCGACCTGGCGCGGGACCATCTGGCCGGCAAGGAAATGGAAATCGGCCGCTTCTATCAGTCCCAGGGCCTCTATATCGCCGCGATCACCCGGTTCCGCACCGTGATCGAGAAATATGACACCACCAGCCATGCGCCCGAGGCCTTGCACCGGCTGGTGGAGGCCTATCTGTCGATGGGCGTGCCAGAGGAGGCGGTGAAGGCTGCCGCCGTGCTTGGCAACAATTATCCCGGCTCCAAATGGTATGACCGCAGCTATCGGCTGGTGGAGCGCTGGGTGCCCGACGCGCCGAAAAAGGCCGGTTGATGCCGATCCCGGCAACGCTGATCACCGCCGGCCTGCTGGGCTTGGTATTCATGGCCTTGACCCTGCGCGTGGTGGGCCGCCGCATGTCGGGCAAGATCATTATCGGCGATGGTGGCGATGCCCAGATGCTGGAACGCATCCGCGCCCATGGCAATTTCACCGAGCATGTGCCGCTGACACTGATCCTGATGGCGGGCATCGAACTGACCACCGGCCATGGCAATTTCTGGCTGTGGGGCATCGGCGGCGTGCTGGTGCTGGCCCGCATCGCCCATGCCATCGGCATGAGCCGGCCGGCACCCAATGGCTTCCGTGCCGTCGGTGCCCTGCTCAGTTGGCTGATCATCCTGGGCCTCAGCCTGTGGGCGCTGTGGATCGGCCTGGTGCCGGCGCCAGCCCCGCACGACTTCGTTTAGCCCAACATCCGGTCGCCCACGAAGGGGTTGGTCTGCCGCTCGCGGCCAAAGCTGCTCATCCGGCCGTGGCCGGGCACGAACTGCGTGTCATTGCCCAGCGGCCACAGCTTGGTGGTGATGGCGGTGATCAGATCATTGTAATTGCCGCGCGGAAAATCGGTGCGGCCGATGCTGCCTTCGAACAGCACGTCCCCCACGATCGCCAACCGGGATGGAGCATGGTGGAACACGACATGGCCCGGCGTGTGGCCGGGGCAGTGATAGACGTCCAGCACCAGTTCACCCACCGTTACCTGATCGCCATCGAACAGCCAGCGATCGGGGGTGAAGGCGGTGGCACCCGGCACCCCATAGGCGGCGCCCTGCGCCGGGTTCATGTCGATCCAGAACTTGTCATCGGGGTGCGGCCCCTCGATCGGCACACCCAGCCGCTCGGCCAGCACGCCCGTCAGCCCGCAATGATCGATGTGGCCGTGGGTGACGAGCAGTTTCTCGATGGTGACGCCATGATCGGCTGCCACTTGCAGCAAACGATCAAGATCGCCGCCCGGATCAGTGAAGGCGCCGCGCATCGTCTTGGTGCACCACAGCAGGGTGCAATTCTGCTGCAGCGGCGTGACCGGCACGATGACGGCTTGCAGGGGCGGCATGGCGTTCATGCGGCTTTGCATGGCCGAAGCGACGGTGCCGCGCAAGCCGCCAATCGGGCCTGTCCTCCGTAAACATACCTACTTGCCAGCACCGCGGCCGTGCGTCCTCCTGCGGGTGGGAGACAAGATGGGATGAACGACCGCTCCAACCTGCTGGCGAGCTGGCGCCAGGATGTGCCAGCCTCGATCGTGGTGGCACTGGTGGCGCTGCCGCTGTGCTTGGGTGTCGCCCTGGCCTCTGGCGCGCCGCTGATGTCGGGCCTGGTGGCCGGCATTGTGGGCGGGCTGGTGGTGGGTGCGGCCAGCCGCTCGTCCCTGTCGGTGGCCGGGCCGGCTGCCGGCCTCACTACCATCGTGCTTGCTGCGATCACCAGCCTGCCCAGTTTCGAGGCGTTTCTGCTCAGCGTGTGCTTGGCCGGTGTGTTGCAACTGCTGTTTGCCGCCAGCCGCGGCGGTGCCATCGCCGAATTCGTGCCCGGCGCGGTGATCACCGGCATGCTGGCCGCCATCGGCCTGATCCTCATCCTCAAGCAATTGCCGCATGCCGTTGGCTATGACGGCGACCCCGAGGGCGATTTCGGCTTTTTCCAGCCCGATGGTGACAACACGCTCACCGCCCTCAACCACATGCTCACCAATGATTTCCTGTGGGGCGCGGCGATCATCGCCGCGATCAGCCTCCTCTTCCTGTGCTGGTGGGACAAGGCGCGGCCGAAACAGGGCCCCCTGCGGCTGCTGCCGGGGCCGTTGGTCGTGGTGCTGTTTGGCGTGGGTGCCAATGCCGCCTTCCAGCAGTATCTGCCGGGCCTCGCCATTGCCCCCAGCCATCTCGTGCAGGTGCCGGTGGCGGCGACACCGCTGGCGCTGGTGGACCAGGTGCGGCTGCCTGATTGGGCGGCGGTTGCCAATCCCAAGGTGTGGACGGTGGCGCTCACGCTGGCCATCGTTGCCAGCCTGGAATCGCTGCTCAGCGTGAAGGCGGTGGACGAAATTGATCCCAAGCGCCGGGTAACTGACAAGAATCGCGAGCTGATGGCGCAGGGGCTGGGCAACATGGTCTCCGGCCTGTTGGGCGGTCTGCCGGTCACCTCGGTGATCGTGCGCTCGTCGGCCAATGTCGAAGGCGGCGCGGATTCGCGGCTGTCCACCATGTTGCACGGCCTGTGGCTGTTGCTGGGGCTGGCACTGGTGCCCGGTCTGCTCAATCTCATTCCGCTTTCCGCACTGGCGGCGGTGCTGATCGCCACCGGCTACAAGCTGGCCAAGCCGGCCTTGTTCGTGCAGCGCTGGCGCGAGGGGATGAGCCAGTTCATCCCCTTCGTCGTCACCGTGCTGGCCATCCTGTTCACCGATCTGCTGATCGGGATCGGCATCGGGCTGTTGATCGGCTTTGCCTTCGTGATCTGGCGGTCCACCGGCAATATCATCACCTACGTCGAATATGGCGGCAAGGTGATGGTGCGGGCCCGGCGCAACCTCTATTTCATGCACAAGCCGGCCCTGCAGGCGGCGCTGGCGCAGGTGCCGGATGGGGTCGAACTGCTGATCGATCTGTCGGCGACGGCCTATGTCGATCTTGATTGCATCGAGGTGATCAACGGCTTTGTGCGTGCCGCCGAATATCGCTCAATCATCATCAGGGTGCGCGCCGATCATGGCCAGCGCAGCGCCGCCCGCATTCATGCCCCCGTCACCCGTGCCCGTGCCACCTGAAAGCTGCTCCCCCCATGCAGGAAGTTGATCAACTGTTGCTCTCCAACCGGGCCTGGGCCACCGAAATGCTGGCCGAGAACCCTGAATTCTTCAACCGCAACATCAATTGGCAGCGCCCGGTGTTCCTGTGGATCGGCTGTTCCGACAGCCGGGTCGCCCCCGATCAGATGACCCAGGCGGTGCCCGGCGGCCTGTTCGTGCATCGCAACATCGCCAATCTTGTCTATCCGGATGATCGCAACCTTATGGCGGTGCTGCATTATGCCATCCATGTGCTGGAGGTGCCGCACGTGGTGATCTGCGGCCATTATGGCTGTGGCGGCATCCAGGCGGCGCTGGATGGCGGCGCCGATGCGCCGATCGCCCACTGGCTGGAGCATGCCCGCCAGGTGCTGGCCGATCACGAGCATGAGATCATGGCGCTGCCGGCCGGGGAGGCGCGGGTGAACCGCATGGTCGAGGTGAATGTGCGCGACCAGTTGGTGCATCTGGCGCGCACCGGGCCGGTGCAGTCTGCCTTTGCCGGCGGCCGGCCGCTTACCCTGCACGGCTGGGTCTATGATCTGCGCGATGGCCATATCAAGCCGCTGATGCGCATCGATCGGGACACGGTGCTGGCCGATGTGCCGCAGCCGGAACGGGTGTTGCTGTAACGATTGAGGGCCGCCGCATCGCTGCGACGGCCCCCCTGTGCAACCGGAACGCCGCTTATTTGGCGGCGATCACCGTCAGCTCCACGGTGAAGTTCGGGCCGGCCAGCGCGGCGACCTGCATGGTGGTGCGGGTGGTGGTGGTGGGGTTTTCGGCGGTGCCGAAGAATTCGGCAAAGCCGGCGTTGAAGCCGGCGAAGTCCATCTTGCCATCCATGCCCGGCGCGGCGGTGAGATAGGCATCCATGCGCACGATGTCCTTCATGTCCATGCCCTGGGCCTGCAGCAGCGCCTTGATCTTCTTGAGGATGCTGATCGTCTGGGTCTTGGTGTCGCCAAATTCGGTCGGCTTGGCCGGATCGATCGGCGAGGCCAGATTGCCCGACAGATAGACCGTGGTGGCGCCCGGCTTGACAACGGCGGTGGTCAAGATGCGGCCACCCGGCGTGCCCAGTTTCTGGACATTCTGGGCGGCGGCGGGCGCGGCGAGTGCGAGGCCGAGCAGGGTGGCGGCAAGAGCGATGGTCTTCATCTGGGGTCCCCCTTTTGGTGGTGTGAAAAACGAACGGGCGGCAGGATTGCCCTGCCGCCCGCTGTTGGCAAGCCTTATTGCCGTGCTCCGGCTTAGAAACGGGCCGAAGCGCGCAGATACCAGAAGCCGCCCATCTGGCCGATCGGCGCGGTATCCGCATAGAGCGAGCCGTTGGCGGCGCCGCCCGTCTGCGGGAAGACGTTGCGGGTTTCCCGAGCCGGATAGGTGTTGAACAGGTTCTGCGCACCCAGCGCGATGCGGTAGTTTTCCTTGAAGGTCAGGCCGACTTCAAGGTCAAAGGCCACCTGCGCCCCGAAGGTCTTGGGCCAAGGCGTCGGATAGAGCGCCGCTGCCTGCGCCGCGGTCACGCCCGGCGTCGCGCCGATCCCGGTGGTGATCGGATCGAAGAAGCTGGTGAACTCGCCATAGTAGTTCAGGCGGGCCGTCGCGTCGAAGATGCCGTTCTGATAGGTTTCGGTCAGCACGGCGCGCCAATTGGGGTTGGAACGCTCGATATTGCCCACGCGCACATCGTCCACCGGACGGAAGTTGCTGAGCACCCGGCCGTTGGCCAGCGTGCCATTGATGGTCACGCGGTCGGTCACCTTGGTCTTGTTGTAGTTCACTGCCAGGCTGGTGTTGAACCGGCCCCAGCCGGTGTCGGCCTTGTGGGTGATGACCACGTCAACACCCTGGGTGCGGGTGTCAAAGGCGTTGGTGAAGTAACGCACCGCGCCCAGTTCCGCCGCTTCCGGGATGCCCTGCGCCAGCAGGAAGGCCAGATCGGCCGACGGGTTGATGTTGCCGGTGATGCCGATGCGGTCGTCCACCTTCACGTTGTAGTAATCAAGCGTGATGGTGAAGCCACCGCCCGGCGTCACCACGGCGCCGCCAGAGAAGCTGGTCGACTTTTCCGGGCTCAGCGGCTTGGCCAGATAGAATTGGCCAATCGGGCTGTCGGGGCGCACGGTGGCGATGCCCAGCGGCACGGTCGAACCGAAGGGGAAACCCGTCGTCAGGTTCTGGGTGAACTGCTGGCCAGGGGTCGGCGCGCGGAAGCCGGTGGACGCGGCGCCACGGATGGCGAGGGCCGAGTTGAAGGCATAACGGGCGCTGATCTTGCCGTTGAACGTGTCACCGAAGTCGTTGAAGTAATCGTAGCGGGCAGCGATGCCCACATCGAGGCCTTCAACCGGCGTCGCTTCAAAATCGACATAGGCCGAATAGTTGTTGCGGCCGCCTTCAACCACCGAGGCCGGGCCAAAGCCCTGGAAGCCGTTGGAGCCCGGCAGCGCCGTGGCAATGCGGTTGAACACCGGTGCCGATGCACCCGGCGTGGAGCAGGCCACCGGCGCACCGGCCAGCGTGCACTGATAGAGCCGCTGCGAGGCATAGGGGCCGACTTCCCACGAAGCGCGGTCACCCAGTCCCACTTCAAAGGCTTCGCGGCGCACTTCCACACCCCAGGCGACGAACAGCGGCTTGGCAAAGCCGACTTCAAACTGGGTGGTGAAGTCCGCGTTGAAGTTGAATTCCTTCTGCACGAACTTGCCCATGTAGAAATTGGTGGGCGTCGCCGGGCCAAGCGAGGCGTTGATCGTGTCGCTCATGAAGTAACGGATCTGGTTGGTGCCGTACATCAGCGAGACGTCGTAATTCACCTTGCCAAACGCGCCCTTCAGGCCGCCAACGAGGCCAAGATCCTCGTTGGTGGCTTCGAAGAACGGCACGAAGCCGTTGCGGAAGGTGGGGAAACGGGCATCATCGTTGATGTTGAAGGTGGCGCCATTGGCATCCCAGAACGGCGTGCCGTTGGCTTCAAAGCCCAACCGGGTCAGGAACACCGGGTTGACCGAGCGGCCGGTGGTGGCGGTGCCGGGGCGGCCGGGGATCGGATCATGGGTGACGGCGATCGGCGAACGGAAGTTGAAGTCGTTGCCCTGACGCTGCCAGCCATAGTTGCCGAAGGCGTAGAAGGTGCTCTCGCCCGCCGGCAGTTCCATGTTGAACACGGCACGATAGGCGCGGTTTTCCGGGCCGCCCAGGCGGTTGCCGGTGGGCAGGTTGGGATCAACGATGATGTTCTGTGCCCGCAGCGGCGCGATCGACGGACGCGCCACCGAACGGTCCCAGATATTCTGGTCGATGAATTCGCCGGTGATGTTGAAGAAACCGCCATCATCGCCCAGCTTGGTGCCGTAAAAGGCCGTGATCTGCGTGTCCTGGCCGTCGCCTTCATAGGTCTGGCCATAGCGGGCCGTCACTTCAAGACCGGTGTCGCGGCGCAGCTTCAGGTTGATCACGCCGGCGATGGCGTCGGAGCCATATTGCGCGGCAGCGCCATCACGCAGCACTTCCAGGCCGCCCAGTGCCGGCGAGGAAATCTGCGACAGGTCAGCGCCCTGCGCACCGGCGTTCAGGGCGCCGGCGGCCACCTGCACCAGCGCCGAACGGTGCATGCGCTTGTTGTTGATGAGGACAAGGATCTGGTCAGCCGGCAGGCCGCGCAGCGTCGGCGGGCGCACGAAGGCCGAGGCATCGCCCAGGAGGTTGCGCTGCTGGTTGAACGACGGCACCAGCGTCTGCAGGATGGTTTGCAGCTGTGGCGCCGGCTGCGCCTTGAAATCATCGGCCGAGAACACGTCCACCGGCACGGCGCTTTCCAGCACGGTGCGGTCGGTCCGGCGGGTGCCGGTCACCACGATGGTGGCTTCCTCTTTCTCTTCAGCAGCGGCGGCAGCCGGCTGGTCTTCGGCGGCAAGGGCCGGCGCGGCAACACTGGCCAGCGCCAACGCCAGCAGCGACGTTGCCAGTTTCAGTTCGACCCGTTGGGCCTTTTCGCAGATTCCTGTCATTTTCTTCCCCTGGTTGAGAACGTCTGTTGCTCTCGCGAACCCCGGACAGTGCCAGCCCTCACTGACCGTGTGGTCTTCCTGCGCCCGTGGCCGGAATTGCAGTGGATCGTTTCCCCACAATCCCGAATATGCACCCGGCCATGATGGCCGGTGCCGGTTGGTGCGATGCAGCAATCCACACCCCACGCCGGCAACCGTCCTCAAGCGCAATGCCGGCTTGGCTCACATACGCCATTTGCGCACGGGTCCATTTGGACGCAGGGCTGTTGCAGAGAAGTTACAGCGGTTCCTGCGTGGCTTTTGCGCAACAGTTTTGCGCAGAAACCAGCTCTATTCGCCCGATAATTGCTTGCGCATCGGCACAAAGCCCACCGCCACGCCGCCGCAATCATGCGCAATCGCGTCGCCCGGATGATAGCCGTTGGCAGCATAGAACGGCACGCCAGGCAGGGTGGCCATCAATTCGGTGCGGGTGAAGCCGGCGGCGCGGGCCGCCGCCTCGCAGGCCGCCAGCAGCGCCGCGCCCACGCCCTTCCGGGCCGCGGCGGGCGCCACGAAAAAGGCGCGGATCTTCGCGGCATCGCGGGCCGGATCAAGCAGGCCCGATGCCCGTGCCGCAAAGCCGTCGCCGCCAAACAGGGTGGCCCGCCGGCTCCAGCCGCCACAGCCCATCAGCGTGCCATCGGCTGTCTCCACCACCAGATAGGTGCCGTCCGACACCAGTTCGCTGTCCACGCCAAACACATGGGTGATGGCGGCTTCGGTCTCGGCCGGGGTGTAAAAGCCCTGGCTCAGCACGCGGGCCGATGCGGTGATCAGGGCATTGAGCGCTGAAATCTCGTCGGGACGGGCAGGGCGGATGATCAATTCGGGCATGGCGGGTGGGCTCAGGCCTTGAACATGGTGCGGCCGTCCACCACCGTTTCAAGGATGCTGATGTCCTTGATCCGGTCGGGAGCGATGCGGGTCGGGTCTTGTGCCAGCACGACATAATCGGCCAGCTTGCCGGCGGTCAGGCTGCCTTTGGCGGTTTCCTCGCGGGCGGCCCAGGCACCGTTCAGGCTGTTGATGCGGATCGCCTCCAGCACCGAAACCCGCTGGTTGGCGCCCCAGGTCTCCCCGTTCCACCCCGTTCGGGTGACCATGCCCTGGATGCCCATCAGCGGTGCGAACGGGCCGGGGAAGAAATCGCTGCCGGCGCACACCTTGATGCCGGCATCCAGAAAGCTGCGGAAGGCCATGGCATTGGCCATCCGGTCTGCCCCATAGAAACCGAACTTGTCGCTGTTGTAATAGGCGTAGCTGGTGAACGGCGCCGGCACTGCCCCCAGCGCCGCGATGCGCCGCAACAGCGCGGGGTTGACCAGCGTGCAATGGGTGATCTTGGGCCGCAGATCCTTGACCGGCACCTTGGCCTGCGCCCGTTCAAAGGCGGTCAGTGCCATGTCGATCGCCACATCGCCATTGGCATGGATGTTGGGCTGGATGCCGGCCCGCACCATCTTTTCCACCCAGGCATCCAGCACATCCTGCGGTTCCGTCACATTGCCATAATAGGGCGGGGTGCGCCCGGCATAGGGGGTGGAAAGCGCCATGGTGCGTTCGGAAAAACTGCCATCGGCGGTGTGTTCGGCGGTGGCGCCCAGTCGGATCCAGTCATCGCCAAAGCCGGTTTTCAGCCCGCTCTCCACCATGTGATCCAGAAATGCTCCGCGCGCCTCATAGCTCACCCGGTGGGTGAGCCCACCTGCGGCGCGCACATCCTGGATGGCGGCCAGATCACCGCCCTGGTGGTGCACGGTGGTGAGGCCATAACGGCTGAAGGCGGCCGAGATATGCGCCATGCCGGCCCGCGCCCGCCGGGCCTTTTCGGCGGCATCGATCACCGGCCGCTGGCCGATGCGGGCCACGATGCCGATGGCATTGTCGGTGATGCGGCCGCTCAGCTGGCCATCGGGCAGCCGGTCAAAGGTGCCGCCCGGCGGATCGGCGGTTTCCCGCGTGATGCCAGCCAGCGCCAGCGCCCGGCTGTTGACAAACACGGTGTGGCCGCCGCGATGGTGCACCATCACCGGATGGCTGGTGGAAACCTTGTCCAGATCATCCACCGTCAACTGGCGGCCGTCCTTCAGCTTGGTGTCGTCGTGGAAATAGCCATCCACCCAATGGCCGGGCGGGGTCTGTGCCGCGCGCGCCCTGAGCTTGTCGATGATCGACTGGATGGTGACGAATTCAACCTCGAACGGGTTGCCGACCAGCACCTCGTACAGCAGCACCTCGCCGATCGGGTGGTTGTGGCAATCGATGAAGCCCGGCACCACGCAGGCGCCTTTCAGGTCCACCAGCCGTGTGCCCTTGCCGGCCAGCCCGCGCACCGCGTCGTCGCCCACCGCCATGATGCGCCCGGCCTTGATCGCCATGGCGCTGGCGGTGGGGCGGGCATCGTCCATGGTGATAAGCCGGCCGTTGAACAGGATCGTATCGGCATCGCGTTCCTGCGCGACGGCCCGGGCGGCCCAGGCCGCCCACAGCGGGCTGGCCAGCGCGGCGGTCACAAGGCTGCGGCGGTTGGTGGCGATGGTCATGGCATGGTCCCCCTGGCCCTATCGTTGCCGAGGCTGCGGCCGGGTGCAAGGGGGCATGCCGACGGGCCTGGGTTTTGACAGTTTTGTCGATTCGTGACGGTTTTGACCGTCGGCTGATGGTCGGCGGCAGGGATGGAGCGGGTACCAGGCGTGGTGGAAGACAAGGAGAATGCCATGAGCGCGAGGATAATCCGGACATGGCCCTGTAGGACAGGGGTGCCTCCCCCAATCCGCCAGTTTTGCCTGGCGGCGGCGCGGCCCACAGTGGTTGGCATAAAGGGAGGATGAGCCGATGGATTTCGCACTGCCCGCCGATTTGAAGGCCTATCTGGCCGAGCTTGACGCCTTCATCGCAACGGAAATCAAGCCGCTGGAACAGCAGGACGACAATATCCGCTTTTTCGATCACCGCCGCGAATGGGCGCGCACCGATTTCGAGCATGGCGGCCTGCCGCGCCGCGAATGGGAATTGCTGCTGCGCGAGGCGACGATCCGGGCCGACAAGGCCGGCCACTGGCGCTTTTCGGCGCCGAAGAAATATGGCGGCAAGGATGGCAGCAATTTGTGGATGGCGGTGATCCGCGATCATTTTGCCGCCAAGGGCCTGGGCCTACACAATGATCTGCAGAACGAGCACAGCATTGTCGGCAATTTCCCCTTCGTGGCCATGTTTGAAACCTTTGGCACCGAAGCGCAGAAGGAGGAGTTCATCCTGGGCGGCTTTGCGCGGCAACGCATCACCGCCTTTGGCCTGACCGAGCCCAACCACGGATCGGATGCCACCCACATGGAAACCCGCGCCGTGCCGGAAACCCGCGATGGCGTGGCCGGCTGGCTGATCAATGGCGAGAAGATGTGGACCACGGGCATGCACGTGGCGACCCATTGCGCCACCTTCGCCCGCACCAGCGGCGCCGATGGTGCGGCGCGCGGCATCTCCTGCTTTCTGGTGCCCACCACCACGCCGGGCCTGAAGATCGAGGAATATCTGTGGACATTCAACATGCCCACCGATCACCCGCGTGTCAGTTTCACCAATGTGTGGGTGTCCGAATCCACCCTGCTTGGCCCGCCCGATGGCGGGCTGGCGCTGGCGCAGAGCTTTGTTCACCAGAACCGCATCCGTCAGGCCGCCTCATCACTGGGCGCCGCCACCTTCTGCGTGGAGGAAAGCGTGCGCTATGCGCGGCAGCGCAAGCCCTTTGGCGAGGCATTGTCGAAGAACCAGGCCATCCAGTTTCCGCTGGTGGAACTGGCCACCCAGTGCGAGATGCTGCGCCTGCTGATCTACAAGACGGCGTGGGAGATGGACAATCTGCCCCACGAGGCGATCGAGCGGCAACTTTCCGACAAGATATCGATGTGCAACTACTGGGCGAACCGGCTGGTGTGCGAGGCCGCCGACCGGGCGATGCAAGTGCACGGCGGGATTGGTTACAGCCGGCACAAGCCGTTCGAGCATATCTTCCGCCACCACCGCCGCTATCGCATCACCGAGGGATCGGAGGAAATCCAGATGCGCAAGGTTGCGGCCTATCTGTTCGGTTATCTGGGGCCGCGAAAGGCGCTGTTCGCCGATGCGTGATCGTGGCAGGCAGCGCCGATGAAACTGGGCGTCTGCTGGTATCCCGAACAATGGCCCGAGCAGCTGTGGGCCAGCGATGTGGCGCGGATGGCGGGGCTGGGCCTCAGCTTCGTGCGCATCGGCGAATTCGCCTGGAGCCGGATCGAGCCGGAACCGGGCCGGCTGACATGGGACTGGCTGGACCGTGCGGTTGATCTGGCCCACGGCGCCGGCCTCCAGGTGGTGATGGGCACGCCCACCGCCACGCCGCCGAAATGGCTGGTGGATGCCCATCCCGAAATCCTGCCGCGCGGGCGCGACGGGCAGGTGCGCGGCTTTGGCTCGCGCCGGCATTATTGCTTTTCCAGCGACCTCTATCTGGAACAGGCCAAACGCATCACCGCGCTGGTGGCCGAACGCTATGGCCGCCATCCGGCGGTGGTGGCCTGGCAGACCGACAATGAATATGGCTGCCACGACACGGTGGTCAGCACATCGGATGCGGCAAGGGCCGGCTTCCGGCGCTGGCTGGCCGAACGTTATGGCGATGTGGCGACCCTCAACGCCGCCTGGGGGCTGGCCTTCTGGGCGCAGGACTATCGCCATTTCGATGCGGTGGACCCGCCGTTCGGCACCGTGACCGAAAGCCACCCGGCGCACCGGCTGGACTGGCAGCGCTATTCCTCCGCCATGGTGGAGCGGTTCAACGCGGCGCAGGTGGCGATCTTGCGAGCCGCCTCGCCGGGGCGCGACATCGTCCACAATTTCATGGGCCTGTTCACCGAATTTGATCATTATGCGGTGGGCCGCCAACTGGATGTGGCGACGTGGGATTCCTATCCCATCGGCTTTCTGGGGCAGGGGCCGTTCACCCCGGCGGAAAAGGCGCGCTATCTGCGCACCGGTCACCCCGATCTCACCGCCTTTCACCACAGCCTGTATCGCGCCTGCGGCCGCGGGCGCTGGTGGGTGATCGAGCAGCAGCCCGGCCCGGTGAACTGGGCGGCATGGAACCCGGCGCCGGCGAAGGGCGCGGTGGCGTTGTGGGGCTGGGAGGCGGTGGCGCACGGCGCCGAGCGGATGAGCTGGTTCCGCTGGCGGCAGGCGCCCACCGGCCAGGAGGCGATGCACGCCGGCCTGAACCGGCCCGACAATCAGCCGGCCGCCGCCTGGGCCGAAGTGGAGGCGCTGGTCGCCGGTCTGGCGGCGCTTGGGCCGCTGCCGGCGCGCGTGCGGGCCGATGTGGCGCTGATCCTGGATTATGACAGCGTGTGGGCCGTGCAGAGCCAGCCGCAGGGCCGCGATCAGGATGCGCTGGCCACCGCGATGCAGTGGCACAGCGCGGCCCGGCGGCTGGGCCTGAGCGTGGACGTGGTGCCGCCCGATGCCGATCTGGCCGGTTATGCCCTTGTGCTGCTGCCGGTACAGGTGGTGGTGGACGCCGCGCTGGCGCAGCGGCTGGCGGCAAGCGGTGCTCAGGTGCTGGCCGGCCCGCGCACCGGCAGCAAGACGCGCGATTTCGCCATTCCGCCGTCGCTGCCGCCCGATGGCCTGAAGGCGCTGATCCCCATCACGGTGGCGCAGGTGGAAAGCCTGCCGCCGGGCATCAGCCTGACAGCCGGCAATGCCGGCACGGTGACGGGCTGGATGGAGGATGTGGAGGCCGGCAGCGGCGTTCACGTGCGCGCCCGTCTGGATGATGGCCGCGGGCTGTGGTTTGCCCACGACAGGTGCCATTATCTGGCTGGCCGGGTCGATGATGGCCTGCTGGTCCGCATCATCACCGATCTGGCTTGTGCCGCTGGCCTGCCCGTGCAGGATCTGGGCTCGGATGTGCGGCTGGAGCGGCTGGGCGGTCTGCGTTTCCTGTTCAACTATGGCCCCGCCGCGATTGATCTGCCAGTCTCCCCGCTGATCGGCAGCAATCCACTGCCGCCGGCCGGTGTCGCCATCTGGAGGGAGGAAAGCGCATGACCCTGATCGCCGTTCGCAAGGGGGCCCTGGACGAAACCATGGCGCTGGCCGATGCCGGCACCGCCGCGCCGGGCCAGGCCCGCATCATCGTCGAGCGTTTCGCGCTCACTGCCAACAATGTCACCTATGCCGTGCATGGCGAGGATTTCGCCTATTGGAATTTCTTCCCCGGCCCGGATGGCTTTGGCATCGTGCCGGTGTGGGGTTTTGGCCGGGTGGAGGACAGCCGTGCGGATGGCGTCGCCACAGGCGCGCGCTATTTCGGCTATTGGCCGATGGCCGGCGCCGCGCTGCTGCAGCCGGTGGCGGTGGGCGCTTCGGGCTTCACCGATGGCGCCGCCCACCGTGCCGGGTTGCCGCCCTTCTACAACCGTTACACCCCGGCGGGGGACGAATGGGGCAGCGAGGATTTGCAGTGCCTGTTCCGCCCGCTCTATGCCACCGCCTTCCTGATCGATGTGATGCTGGCGCCGCGGCCGGTGGACACGCTGCTGCTGTCGTCCGCTTCGTCCAAAACGGCGCTGGGGGTGGCGCAAGCGGCGCGCGGCCGCCAGCGGGTGGTGGGCCTCACCTCGCCGGGCAATCGCGATTTCTGTGCCGCCACCGGCTATTTTGATCAGGTGCTGGGCTATGACGAGGTGGCCGCGATCACCGGCGATGCCATCGCCTTTGTCGATTTTTCCGGCAATGGCGCCGTGCGGCTGGCGGTGCACAGCCAGTTGGGCGCGCGGCTGAAGGAAAGCCATGTGGTGGGCGACACGCATTGGCAGGAAGGCAATGTCAGCGCGCTGCCGGGGCCGGCGCCCGAACTGTTCTTCGCACCCACCGTGGCGCAGGGCCGGGTGGCCGAATGGGGGCCGGCCGGTTTTGATGAACGGCTGCAGGCGGCGTGGCGCGGCTTTGCCGGCACGCTGGGCTGGCTGCGCATCGCCCATGTGCGCGGCCCTAATGCCGTGGCGGCGGCCTGGGCCGATCTGGTGGGTGGGCGCATCGATCCGGCGGTGGGGATCATCGCCAGCCTTTGACCCGCCGCAGGCTGTGGCAATGCGCCATGCTTGAGCCTGGCCGCCAGCGCTTTTATCGGCCGCTGCACTGAAGATTCGCTGGCAGCACGGCCGCCATCGGGGGCGGCGTGGCTTATTGGCCGGCGCTTGAGGAGGAACATATGAAGTTTCTGGGCTTTGCAGTGGTTGCCATGATGGTGGCCGCGCCTGTTGCTGCCAAGGAAATCACCGTCCAGATGCTCAACAAGGGCAAGGAAGGCGCGATGGTGTTCGAACCGGGCTTCATCAAGGCCGCCCCGGGGGACACGATCAAGTTCGTCGCCACCAACCCCGGTCACAACGCCCAGACCATCCCGGGCCTGCTGCCGGCCGGTGAAGCCGAACAGAAGGGCCAGATGGGCAAGGATTTCGTGCTGAAGGCGGGCAAGCCCGGCCTGTATGGCATCAAGTGCCTGCCGCACTTCTCCATGGGCATGGTGGCGCTGGTGCAGGTGGGCAACGGCCCGTCGGCCAATCTGGCGGCGGCCAAGGCGGTGAAGCTCTCCCCGCTGGCCACCAAGCGCATGGCCGCCTATCTGGCCCAGGCCAAGTAAGCATCAGCCATTGTTGCTGAGCGGCGGCCGGGGTGGCGACACCCCGGCCGCCTGCGTTTCAGAGCCCGGCGGCCTTGAGCATGGCCGAGGCGCCGGCTTCGGCATCGTCGCTGCCGGTGCGGAAGAAGGCGAACAATTCCCGCGCCGTGCCGGCCGGCGACGCCGGGATCGCATGGGCCGGCCGGGCGGCGAATTCGGCTTCGTCCACCAGCGCGTCAAGCCGGCCGGTGCGGGCGCACAGGCGGATCACGTCGCCATCACACAGCCGCGCGATCGGGCCGCCGCTTGATGCTTCGGGGCACAGATGGATGGCCGCCGGCACCTTGCCCGAGGCGCCCGACATGCGGCCATCGGTGACCAGCGCCACCTTGAACCCGCGATCCTGCAGCACGCCCAGCGGCGGGGTGAGCTTGTGCAGTTCGGGCATGCCATTGGCCTGCGGACCCTGGCCGCGCACGACGACGACGACATCGCGGTTCAATTCGCCGGCCTTGAAGGCCGCCTGCACCGCATCCTGATCCTCGAACACGCGGGCAGGAGCCTCGATCGTCCAGCGCTCTTCATCAACCGCGCTGGTCTTGAAGATGGCGCGGCCCAGATTGCCGGTGACCAGCCGCATGCCCCCATCGGGTCGGAACGGGTTGGCGACGGGGCGCAGGATCGTCTCGTCGCGGCTGGCCGGCACGTCAACCCAGGCAAGTTCGCCATCCACCATCTGCGGATCACGGGCATAATCGGCCAAGCTGGTGCCGCCCGCAGTGGGGATATCGCCGTGCAGCAGGCCGGCATCGATCAGGGTGCGGATGGTGAAGGCCATGCCGCCGGCGGCATGGAACTGGTTCACGTCGGCCGCACCCCCCGGATAGACGCGGGCGATCAGCGGCACCGCCGCCGACAGTTCATCGAAATCCTGCCAATCGATGATCACGCCGGCGGCGCGCGCGATGGCCGGCAGGTGGATGGCATGGTTGGTGGAGCCACCGGTGGCCAGCAGGCCCACCGCGGCATTGACGATGGCGCGTTCATCCACGCACTGCCCCAGCGGGCGTTCTTCGGGCTGGCCGATGGCGATGGCCGCCAGCCGGTGCATGGCGGCGCGGTTCAGCGCATTGCGCAGGCCCGATCCGGGGTTGGCAAAGGCCGCACCGGGCACATGCAGGCCCATCACCTCCATCATCATCTGGTTGGAATTGGCGGTGCCATAGAAGGTGCAGGTGCCGGGGCTGTGGTAGGAGGCGCTTTCGGCATCGAGCAGTTCCTGCCGGCTGGCCTTGCCCTCGGCCGCCAATTGCCGGATGCGCTGCTTTTCCTTGTTGGGCAGGCCCGATGGCATCGGCCCGGCCGGCACGAACAGCGTGGGCAGATGGCCAAAGCGCAGGGCGCCGATCAACATGCCGGGCACGATCTTGTCGCAAATGCCCAGCAGCGCGACGGCTTCGAACATGCCGTGGGAGAGGGCGACAGCAGTGCCCAGCGCGATGGCATCGCGGCTGAACAGCGACAGTTCCATGCCGACCTGGCCCTGGGTGACACCATCGCACATCGCCGGCACGCCGCCGGCCACCTGGGCGGTGGCCCCGGCCTCGCGGGCGAACAGCTTCAATTGCGGCGGGTATTGGCCATAGGGTTGGTGAGCCGAAAGCATGTCGTTGAACGCGGTGACAATGCCGATATTCACGCGGCCGCCGGCCTTGATCGTCTGCTGATCCTCCAGCGCCGCGGCAAAGCCATGGGCAAGATTCGAGCAGGACAGGCGCGGCCGGCCCATGCCGGCATCCCGCTCGGCAGCGATGAGATCAAGATAGCGGCGGCGGCTGGCGCGGCTCTTCTCGATGATGCGGTCAGTCACGCGGGCGAGTGTGGGGTGGAGAATCGTCATGACGGCAATTTAGGCGCGGCGGCCCGAAATTGGCAGGGGTGAATAGCTATGCATTGACGGGCCGGCAGCCAGCAGGCAGCAAGATGCCGGGGGAATGATGGCAGACAGCAAGCGCGAACTGGGCCTGATGGCCGCCCTGGCCCTGGTGGTGGGCAACATGGTCGGCTCGGGCGTGTTCCTGCTGCCGGCCACGCTGGCGCCTTATGGCTGGTCAGCGATGGGCGGCTGGATGATCGCGCTGGCCGGCACACTGGCGCTGGCGGGGTGCTATGCCGCGCTGAGCCGCCAGATGCCCGGCACCTGCGGGCCGCATGCCTATGTGGAAACCGCCTTTGGCCCGCGCAGCAGCTTCATCGCGGCGTGGAGTTACTGGATCGGCGTGTGGGTGGGCAATGCCGCGCTGGCGGTGGCGGTCGTCTCCAATTTCACCGTGCTGTGGCCCGGCCTGGGGCAGGACCCGCTGTTGAGCGCCGTGGCGGCAGCGGCGGTGCTGGCGCTGGTGACGCTGATCAACCTGGCGGGTGCGCCGGCAGCCAGCTTCGTGCAACTGGCCACCACCTTCCTCAAGCTGCTGCCGCTGCTGGCGGTGCTGGGCATTGCCGGCTGGCTGCTGATCGACAAGGGCGGCGCGGCGGTGGTCAACCCGCCGGCGCCGATGCAGGCCGATGGGGTGATCACCTCGGTCACGCTCACCATGTGGGCGTTTCTGGCGTTTGAAAGCGCCACCGTGCCGGCCGACAAGATCCGGCGCGCGCATATCATCGTGCCGCTCGCCACGCTGTTGGGGCCGCTGTTGGCCGGCATTCTTTACATGGCGATTTCGGCGGCGATGATCGCGCTGGTGCCGGCCGATGCCCTGGCCGGCAGCAATGCGCCCTTCGCCGATTTCGCCGCGCCCTTCGTGGGCAGCCGGCCGGCGGCGCTGATCGGCGTGTTTGCCGCGATCTCGGCGCTGGGCACGGTCAACGGCCTGACGCTGACAGTGGCTGAACTGCCGCGCGCGCTGGCGCTGGCCGGGCAGTTTCCGGCGCGCTTCGCCGTGCTCAACCGGGCCGGGGCGCCGGCGGCAGGGCTGATCCTGTCGGGCCTGCTGCCGGCGGGGCTGGTGCTGCTGAACATCGATCGCAGCCTGTCGGGCCTGTTCGAATTCACCATCCTGGTGGCCACCTCGGCCATGTTGGTGGGCTATCTGGCGGTCGCTGTGGCGGCCGTGAAGCTGCTCAAGGGCTGGTTGCGGCTGGTGGGGGTGCTGGGCGTGCTCTATTCGCTGTTCGCGCTCTATGCTGCCGGGCTGGAACCCAATTTGTGGTGCATCGCGCTGGTGGCGGCGGGGGTGCCGGTGCTGCTCTACAGCCGCAGGCGGGCGTAAACCGGCCGGTCGGCCAGGATCTCCCGCGCCGCGTTGTGGCCCGGCGCACCGGTCACGCCGCCGCCCGGGTGGGCGCCGCTGCCGCACAGATAAAGGCCCTTGATCGGCATGCGGTGGTCGCCATGGCCGAGCACGGGGCGGGCGGCCCAAAGCTGATCAAGGCTGATGCGGCCGTGGAAAATGTCCCCGCCGATCAGGCCGAACTTGCGTTCGAGATCGAGCGGCGAATGGATCTGGCGGGCAAGGATGCTGGCCTTGAAATTGGGGGCGTGGGCGGTGACGGTGTCGATGATCAGATCGGCGACGGTCCCGCGCACGTCGTCCCAGCTTTGGCCATTGGGCAGGGTGGGGGCGAATTGCTGGCAAAACAGGCTGGCGACATGGGCGCCGGGCGGGGCCAGCGTGTCGTCAAGCGTCGACGGAATGAGCATTTCGACGATGGGTTGGCGCGACCAGCCGTGGGTTTTGGCATCGGTGAAGGCGCGGTCCATATAATCCAGGCTGGGGGCGATGATGATTCCGGCGCCATGGTGGGGGCCGGGTTCAGGCAGGACCGAGAAGCGCGGCAGTTCCGACAAGGCGACATTCATGCGGAAGGTGCCGGAGCCGGCGGCATAGCCATCCATCGCGTGGGCGAAATCGGCCGGCAGATCGGCGCGGTCAACCAGTTGGCGGAACAACAGGGCGGGGCCGGCGTTGCTGGCGATGACCGGGGCTTCGAGCGTGCGGCCATCGCACAGGGTGACGCCAACCGCCTTGCCGCCCACCACGTTCACCCGCGCCACACGCTCTTCCAGCCCGATCGAAGCACCGGTGGCGGCACAGGCCCTGGCCATGGCCTGGGTGATGGCGCCCATGCCGCCGATGGCATGGCCCCAGGCGCCCTTGATGCCACACGCCTGGCCGAAGACATGGTGGAGGAGGACATAGGCGCTGCCCGGCGTGTCGGGGCTGGCGAAATGGCCGACGATGGAATCAAAGCCCAGCACCGCCTTGATCGGCGTCGATTCAAACCAGCCATCAAGAAATTCGCGTGCCGAACGGGTGAACAGGGCGAAGAGATCGCGCTGCTCCCCGGCATCCAGCCCCAGCAGCGGCCAGCCCTGCGCGGCGAGCGCGGCCATGCCCTTCAGCCCACGCCCAGGCGGGGTTTTCAGCGCGAGGCGGCGCATCTGGTCGGCCAACACCTCCAGCCGTGCGTCATAGGCGGGCAGGGCGGCGGCGTCTTTTGGCGAGAAGCGGGCCACCTCGGCCTGCGTCTGGCCGGCGCCGACCTTGAGATAATCGCCGTCGAGCGGCAGGAAGTTGTTGAGGGGGCGCAGCACCACCCTGAGGCCATGATCGGCCAGCCGCATCTCGGCCGCGACCTTTTCCTGCAGCAGCGAGACGGTGTAGCTGGCGGTGGAATTGCGGAAACCCGGCGCGAATTCCTCGGTGACGCAGGCCCCGCCCACCACATCGCGCGCCTCGCAGATGTGCACCTTCAGGCCGGCCTTCGCCAGATAGAAGGCCGTCACCAGCCCGTTGTGGCCACCGCCGATGATGATCGCGTCATGTCGCATGGCCGTCAGCCTTGCCCGCCGCGGCACCCCATTGCAACGCCCGCCGCTTCCGCTATGCGGAAAGGCAAGGGAACAGGCGGGGAGGCCGGGGCTTGAGCGGTTCAGACGAGACCATCGACGATGTGATCGACCCGAAGCGGGATCGGCTGGTGATTGTGGCATCCAGCCTGGGCACCGTGTTCGAATGGTATGATTTTTTCCTCTACGGCATCCTCGCCAGCCTGCTCGGCAAGCTGTTCTTTGCCACCGGCAACCCCACCACCGAATTGCTGTTCAGCCTGTTTGCCTTTGCCATCGGCTTTTTCTTCCGGCCCCTTGGCGCCCTCGTGTTCGGCTGGTTCGGGGATCGGGTGGGGCGCAAATACACATTCCTGATCACCATCGCCATGATGGGCGGCGCCACCGCCTGCATCGGCCTGCTGCCCACATTCGAACAAGCTGGCATCGTGGCGCCGATCCTGCTGCTCACCCTGCGCACACTGCAGGGGCTGGCGCTGGGCGGCGAATATGGCGGGGCGGCGATTTATGTGGCCGAGCATGCGCCCAAGGGCAAACGCGGCGCCTATACGAGCTGGATCCAGGCGGCGGCGGCTGGCGGCTTCATGCTCACGCTGGCGGTGGTGCTGGCCACCAAGGCGATCATTCCGGAAGCCGAATTTGCCGCCTGGGGCTGGCGCGTTCCGTTCATCGTCTCGCTGTTGCTGCTGGGCATTTCGATCTGGGTGCGGATGAAATTGTCGGAAAGCCCGGTGTTCCAGAAGATGAAGGCATCGGGCACCACATCGGCCAATCCGTTCAGGGATGCGCTGTCGGCACCGGGCAACAAGGGGCGGTTGCTGGTGGCGCTGGCGGTGTCGGCCGGCTTCACGGTGATTTTCTACACCAGCCAGTTCGGCACGCTCTATTTCCTGCAGAACACGGCGCGCCTGCCCGAAACCCAGGCCCTGCTCTATCTGGCGGTGGGGGTGGCGGTGTCGGCACCGGCCTATATCTATTTCGGCGGCCTGTCTGACCGGTTTGGCCGAAAGCAGGTGCTCAGCGCCGGCTTTGCGCTCACGCTGGTGGCGCTGTTCCCGATCTTCACCCTGATGGCCAAGGGCGCCAACCCGGCGCTGTCGGAAGCCATTGCCAATGCGCCGGTGACGGTCGATCTGCCGGCTTGCCAGTATAATATCTTCCTCAAGCAGGAGGCCGAGTGCGGCAAGGCGCTGGAATGGCTGACCAAGCGCGGCGTGTCCTATGAAAAGCGCGATACCGGGGTGCTGGCGCTGAATGTGGCCGGCGCGCATCTGGAAGGCTTTGACAAGGACAAGTGGGGTGCCGCGCTCAACGCCGCCGGCTGGCCGGAAAAGGCCGATCCCGATCGCATCGTCGCCTGGCAATTGCTGCTGGCGGTGATGGCCATCGGCCTGCTCAGCGGCTGGACCTATGCACCGATCGCCGCGCTGCTGGTGGAAATGTTCCCGGCGCGGGTGCGCTACACCTCGATGTCGGTGCCCTACCATATCGGCACCGGCTATTTCGGCGGGTTTCTGCCAGTGGTCTCGCAGTATATCGTGGTCAAGACGGGCGATGTCTTTGCGGGCCTGTGGTACACGATTGCGGTGGTGGTGGTTGGCCTCGTCGTGATGCTGCTGTTCCTGAAAGACACGCGCGACATCAATATCCACGATTGAGGGGCCGGGTGATGAGCGGACCGCTGGCAGGCTATCGCATCGTTGATTGCTCGCAGATCGTTTCCGGCCCGATGGCGGCAACTATGCTGGCCGACCAGGGTGCCGAGGTGATCAAGGTGGAAAGCCCCGGCGGCGATCCGGTGCGCACGCTGGGGCCGAAAAAGGGCGATCTGTCGTCGATGTTCATTGCCGTCAACCGCGGCAAGCAGGGCCTGTGCCTTGATCTGAAATCGGCCGAGGGCGTGGCGGTGCTGGAACGGCTGATCGCCACCGCCGATGTGCTGATCGAGAATTTCCGCCCCGGCGTGATGGCGCGGCTGGGCCTGGGTTGGGACCATATCCGCGCGCTCAATCCGCGCATCGTCTATTGCAGCATCACCGGCTTTGGCCCCGATGGCCCGTATCAGAATGTGCGCGTGTATGATCCGGTGATCCAGGCGGTTTCGGGCATTGCCGCCTCGCAGGTGGACAAGGAGGGGACGCCCGGCCTGGTGCGCCACCTGGTGGCCGACAAGGTGACGGCGCTGACCGCGGCGCAGGCGATCACCGCGGCCCTGTTGCGGCGGGAACAGGGCGGGCCGGATGCCGGCGGTGAACGGGTGGAGGTGGCGATGCTGGACGCTGCAATCGCCTTCAACTGGCCCGATGGCATGTACAACAACGCCTTTCTGGATGATCCGCCCGAACGCTGGCCGGAATATGGCGCCCAGATGCGGCTGTGGAAGGCGGCCGATGGCCAGGTGGCGATCGGTGCCCTGCAAACCGCCGAGTTCGTGGCGCTCACCCGCAGCCTGGGCCGCGATGATCTGGCCGATGATCCGCGCTTTGCCTCCACCGCCGGGCGCATCAAGCATCAGCGCGAATGGGCGCCGCAGGTTTCCGCCGAAATGGCGCGGCGCACGCGGGCCGAACTGATGGCTGGCTTTGTGGCCCACGGCGCTGTGGGCGGCCCGGTGGTGGCGCTGGAGGATGTGCCTGACGATGCCCAGGTGCAGCACAATGGCATCTGCATCAATGTGGCGCATGACGATGCGACTGGCCGGGTGCGGCAGGCGCGGGCGCCGGCCCGCTTTGGCGCGGCGGCGCTGCCGCCACCCGGCCCGGCACCGCATCTGGGCCAGCACAGCCGGCAGTTGCTTGCCGCCCTGGGCTATGATGATGCCGCCATTGCCGCCCTGATTGCCGCAGGCGCGGTGCGGGATTGATGGCTGGTGCCATGCGGCATCGGCACCGGCCGCAGCCACTGGTGCGGCCGGCATGGCTCTTGCATCATTGTGGGGAGGCCTGCGCTGATTCTGCCATTGCAGCCGGGCCACGCGTTTCCCATATCGGGTGGTGATGCGGGGTGGCGGCGTGCCGCCCCAGTGGAGTGACCATGACGAACCAGACCCTGCCCGTGTTGCCGCTGCGCGATATCGTGGTGTTTCCGCAGATGATTGTGCCGCTGTTTGTGGGCCGCGAAAAATCGGTGAGCGCACTGGAAGCCGCCATGCAGGACGGCAAGACCGTCTTCCTGCTGAGCCAGAAGAACCCCGGTGACGAAGATCCCGGCGCCGATGAGCTTTATGATGTCGGCACCATCGCCACCGTGCTGCAGCTGCTCAAGCTGCCCGACGGCACGGTGAAGGTGCTGGTGGAGGGCCAGGGCCGCGCCACGCTGACCGGGCTGGACAGCAGCGGCCCGCACCTGGTGGCGGCCGTTGCCCCGCGCGAGGATGTGGTGCGCGACGAGAATGAGGTGGGCGCGCTGTTGCGCTCGGCCCAGAAGCAGTTCGAGCAATATGTGAAGCTGAACCGCAAGGTCGCCTCGGAAATCGCCAACCAGATCGCCGCGATCGAAGAGCCGGCGCGCTTTGCCGACACGGTGGCGGCCAATCTGGGCCTGAAGATCGCCGACAAGCAGGGCCTGCTGGCCGAACCCGATGTGGCGGCGCGGCTGGAGAAGATTTTCGCCTTCATGGAAGGCGAACTGGGCGTGTTGCAGGTGGAGAAAAAGATCCGCAACCGCGTGAAGAAGCAGATGGAGAAGACCCAGCGCGAATATTATCTGAATGAGCAGATGAAGGCCATTCAGCGCGAGCTGGGCGAGGAGGAAGACAAGGACGAGGCCGCCGAGTTTGAGGAGCGGATCAAGAAGACCAAATTGTCGAAGGAAGCGCGCGAAAAGGCCCTGGCGGAATTGAAGAAATTCCGCGCCATGGCGCCGCAGTCGGCCGAGGCCACGGTGGTGCGCAACTATCTCGACACGCTGCTGGGCCTGCCGTGGGGCAAGAAATCCAAGATCAAGAAGGACATCGTCGCCGCGCAGACGGTGCTGGACGCCGATCATTATGGCCTGGAAAAGGTGAAGGACCGGATCATCGAGTATCTGGCCGTGCAGGCGCGCACCTCCAAGCTGAAGGGCCCGATCCTGTGCCTGGTGGGCCCACCCGGCGTGGGCAAGACCAGCCTGGGCCGCAGCATCGCCAAGGCGACGGGGCGGGAATTCATCCGCCACAGCCTGGGCGGGGTGCGCGACGAGGCCGAAATCCGCGGCCACCGGCGCACCTATATCGGGTCGATGCCGGGCAAGGTGATCCAGAATCTCAAGAAGGCCGGCACCTCCAACCCACTGTTCCTGCTGGATGAGATCGACAAGCTGGGCCAGGATTTCCGCGGCGATCCAGCCTCGGCGCTGCTGGAGGTGCTGGACCCCGAACAGAACAAGGCCTTCAACGATCATTATCTGGAAGTGGATTATGATCTGTCGGACGTGATGTTCGTCACCACCGCCAACAGCTACAACATGCCCCAGCCGCTGCTGGACCGCATGGAGATCATCGCGCTGTCGGGCTATACCGAGGACGAGAAGGTCGAGATCGCCCAGCGCCACCTGATCGAGAAGCAATATGAGGCGCATGGTCTGAAAAAGACCGAGTTCGCGGTGACCGAGGACGCCATCCGCGACCTGATCCGCTATTACACCCGTGAAGCCGGCGTGCGCAAACTGGAGCGCGAGATTGCCAAGCTGGCCCGCAAGGCGCTGCGCCGCATCCTGGAGGGCAAGGACAGCAGCGTGACGGTCTGCGCGGATAATCTCGCGGATTTTGCCGGGGTGCGCAAATATCGGTTCGGCCTTGCCGACAGCGAGGACCAGATCGGCGCGGTGACCGGGCTGGCCTGGACGGAAGTGGGCGGCGATCTGCTGACCATCGAAGCGGTGACGGCGCCGGGCAAGGGCAATATCAAGACCACCGGCAAGCTGGGCAGCGTCATGACCGAATCGATTTCGGCGGCGCTCAGCTTTGTGCGGGCCCGCGCCACCCATTATGGCATCCAGCCCGGCCTGTTCGACAAGAAGGACATCCATGTGCACGTGCCGGAAGGCGCCACGCCCAAGGATGGCCCGTCGGCCGGGATCGCGATGGTGACGGCCATCATCTCCACCCTGACCGGGGTTGCGGTGCGTCGCGATGTGGCGATGACGGGTGAGGTCACCCTTCGCGGCCGCGTTCTGCCGATTGGCGGCCTGAAGGAAAAATTGCTGGCGGCGCTGCGCGGCGGCATCACCACGGTGCTGATCCCGGCCGAGAACGAAAAGGACCTGGCCGAGATCCCCGACAATGTGAAGCAAGGCCTGAAGATCGTGCCGGTGGCGCATGTGGATGAGGTGCTGGCGCTGGCCCTCACCCAGCCGCTCGTGCCGATTGAATGGACCGAGGCCGACGAGAAGGCGGTGCAGCCGCCGGCGGTGGTGGCGGCCGAACCGGCAGTGCGGCATTGATGGCGATTTCTGGCGCATCGGGGCTTTACAGCGCGGCGCAAACCGCCTAATCGGCCGCTCCCGACGCGAGAAAAGTGGGCGCGTAGCTCAGCGGTAGAGCACTGCTTTCACACGGCAGGGGTCACAGGTTCAATCCCTGTCGCGCCCACCATCCTCCTCCAAGACCCCGCAGCACCGGCTGCGGGGTTTCTTGTTGCAAGGCCCCGACGATGAACGCGCACCCGCCGCATATCTGGACAGACTGGCAGGCCCAGCAGCGCGCGGCGCGGATCAGCAGCGCCGATCTGCTCGCCGCCGTGGGGCTGAGCGCGGCGGATTTTCCGGCCGGGGTGATCGCCGCGCCGGAATTTCCCCTGTCGGTGCCGCCGCATTTCCTGTCGCTGATCCGGCCCGGCGACCGCCATGATCCGCTGTTGCGGCAAGTTCTGGCGCGCGGCGAGGAAGCGGCGCCCCAGCCTGGCCGGCTGACCGATCCGTTGGCAGAGGCCGATTATCGCGCCGCCCCCGGCCTGTTGCGCAAATATCGCAGCCGCGCCCTGCTGATCGCATCGGGCGCCTGCGCCATCCACTGCCGTTATTGTTTCCGCCGCCATCAGGATTATGGCGAGACGATGCTCACCCGCAGCCGCGAGGCCGAAGCGCTGGCGGCCATCGCCGCTGATTCGCTGATCGACGAGGTGATCCTGTCGGGCGGGGATCCGCTGTCGCTGCCCGATGCACGGCTGGCGGCGCTGGTGACGGCCATTGCCGCCATTGGCCATGTCACCACGCTGCGCCTGCACAGCCGCACCCTCACCACCATTCCCGATCGGGTGACGCCGGCGTTGCTGGCGCTGCTGGCCGGCACCCGCCTGCGGGTGGTGATCGTGGCGCACAGCAACCATGCCAACGAGATTTCGGCCGAGGTCGCCGCGGCGCTTGGCCGGCTGCGCGCGGCCGGCATCACCCTGTTTAACCAGTCCGTGCTGCTGGCCGGCGTAAACAATGATGCCGCCACCATCGCGGCCCACTGCCGGCGGCTGTTCGCGGCCGGCGTGCTGCCTTACTATATGCATCTCACCGATCCGGTGGCGGGTGCGGCCCATTTCGATGTGGGCGAGGCCGAGGCGCGGCGGATCGAGGCCGGATTGCGCGGCCTGTTGCCCGGCTATCTGGTGCCCCGCTTCGTGCGCGAGGTGCCGGGGCGGGAGGCCAAGACGCCGCTCGCCGATCTCAGCTGAGCAACTGGCGGTTGACCTCGCCCCACGGCCCGGTGATCGCCAGCGTCTTGCCGGGGGCATAGACATTGACGAACAGGGTGCCGCCATCGGCGCTGAAACAGGCGCCGGCCAGTTCGGTTTGGGCGCGCAGCCGGCCGATGGCATAAACATGGCCTTCGGGCGTGATGCCACGCAGATGATTGTCCTGCACTTCGGTATATTGGTCTTCGCACACCACCAGATGGCCGCGCGGGCCCACGGTGATATTGTCCCCGAAGTTCAGCACATCGGCGCGGGGTGATTCGACAAACAGGTCGAGCCGGCCGGGCGCCTCGCTCTCACGCGCGCTGCCTTCGTGGGGGGAGGGGCGATAGCGCATCACCTGGCCCAGTTTGGCGCGGCCGCCGCTGGTGCACATGATGTAGAGCACGCCGGCGCCCATCACGATGCCTTCGCCGCGGGCAAACAGCGCCGCCCCCCGCGCCGCGCCGCGCAGGCGCAGATCATCATTGGCCGAATCGACCCCATCCAGATCGATCCAGCGCACCGCCTGCGGCGCGCCCAGCGGCAGCGCCGCGCTGTCGAAATTGCGCGTGTCAGCCAGCCCGCTCACCAGCGCCAGCGCCTGCAATCGGCCACCGGCCTTGAGGTCGCCGCGCCGCGCCGGCAGCAGGCGATAGATCAGGCTGTCAGCCCGGTCTTCGGTGAGATAGACGATGCCGGTGGCCGGATCGACCGCCGCTGCTTCGTGATTGAACCGGCCGAGCGCGGTGAGCGGCAGCGGCGCCACCAGGCCGCGCGCGCTGGCCGGCACTTCAAACACCCAGCCATGGTCGCGGCCCAGCCCGCCCTGGCCGCTGCGGCTGACATCCTCCTCACAGGTGAGCCAGCTGCCCCACGGCGTGACGCCGCCGGAGCAATTGCGGATGGTGCCGGCCAGGCTCAGGTGCCGCCGCTCCACCTGGCCGCTGCGGTGATTATAGATCAGGCTGGTGGTGCCGCCGGGCAGCGGTGTGCCGCCCACCCGGTCAAACGCCGGCAGATCGGCGCCGCCGCCGGCCGGGAAGGCCCCGTTGGCGCCGTGACGCGCCTGCAATTCATGGTTGCGCACCAGGATGGTGCGATCCCGGTCAAGCCGGAAGGCACCCATGCCATCAAAGCGGTCGGGCGTGGGCAGGCCATCGTCCATCCGGGTGCCGGCCTGATCGATCACGCGATAGGCAAAGCCGGGCGCCAGATCGAGCAGCCCGCCGGCATCCGGCACCAGGGCGCCATGGCCAATGATCAGGCTGGTCTGCCCCGATTGGCTGGCTGCGGTGGCGCGCGCCGCCAGCCCGGCAAAGGCCACGGCGGCAAACAGGGATCCGAAATGGCGGCGGTTCATCATCATGCCCCCTCCCTTGCCCGCGGCATGTTGCAAATCCATGAAGCTGAACGGGTGATAACAATGTTGTTCAGATTGTTCACACCTGCGGCATGGCACAGATGTGCCCGTCACCAGCAGGTTGGGCAATGCCATGGTGAAGCGCCGGACCAGAAGGGGCGGCGGGGCATTGCCGGAAGCAGGCACGAAAGGCGTGTGGCCATGATGACGCGAATCTCCCTGATGCTGCTGGGCAGCCTGGCCCTGGCCGGCCCGGCGCTGGCGCACGACGATGATGACTGGCGCGACCGTCGCCGGGCCAGCCCGCGCGAGGTGCAGCGCAGCTGGGAACGCTTGCAGGATGAACGCCGCGATCTGGAGCGGGCGCAGTGGCGCGGGGACCGCGACGACATTCGCGAGGAACGGCGCGACGTGCGCCGCGCCGAACGCGAATTCATCCGGGACCGCAATGATCTCCATCGCTCCGGCTGGAACCCGGATTGGGGCTGGCACCGCGATGGCTGGAACCGGCCGGGCTGGCATGCCGAGCATTTCTATCGCCAGGGCAGTTATCGCCCGGTGCAGCTGGGCTGGAATGATCCGGTGTGGCGCGGCTATGACAACCGCTATTATTGCCGGCGCAGCGATGGCACCACCGGCCTGATCGTGGGCGGCATTGCCGGCGGCGTGCTGGGCAATGTGCTGGCGCCCGGCGGTTCGCGCACGCTGGGCAGCATCATCGGCGGGGCCGCTGGCGCTGCCATCGGCAACAGCATCGATCGCGGCCGGTTGGTGTGCCGTTGAGGGAAATCGCGATGGCGTCCATCGGAAAATCTGGCTGGACGCCATCGGCCCGCCAGCCATAGACTTGGCCCATCAGCAGGAGACCGGCGATGGCCAAGAAGAAACAGAAGGATGGCGAGATCAATCTGGGCATGGCCGATGGCCAGCGCAAGGCGATCGCCGATGGCCTGGCGCGGCTGCTCGCCGATACCTATACGCTCTATCTGAAGACCCACAATTTCCACTGGAACGTGACCGGGCCGCAGTTCAATTCGCTGCACCTGATGTTTGAAACCCAGTATAACGAACTGGCCCTGGCGGTGGACCTGATCGCCGAGCGCATCCGCGCGCTGGGCGAGCCGGCGCCGGGGAGCTATTCGGCCTTTGCCGCACTCTCATCGATCAAGGAGGCCGAGGGCACGCCCAAGGCCGACGAGATGGTGCGCATCCTGGCCGAAGACCAATTGGCGGTGGTGCGCACCGCCCGCGCCGTCTTCCCGCTTGCCGATGCCGCGCATGATGAACCGACGGCCGATCTCCTCACCCAGCGCATGCAGGTGCATGAAAAGACCGCCTGGATGCTGCGCGCCAATCTGGGTTAACGGCGCAGCACGATGAGGCCGGCGAGTGCGGCGAGCAGGCTGCCGGCAATGATGCCCAGTTTTGCCGCGGCTTCCTGATCGCTGCCTGCGCCAAAGGCCAGCGCCGCGATGAACAGGCTCATCGTGAAGCCGATCCCGCACAAAAGGCTCATGCCCCACAACTGGCGGGCACTGGCATGCGCCGGCATGTCCACGATCTTCAGCCGCACCAGGCCCATGATCGCGCCGAAAATGCCAAGCTGCTTGCCCACGGCCAGGCCCAACGCGATGCCCAGCACCAGCGGATCAAGCGCTTCGTCCAGCGACAGCCCGCGCAGATCCACGCCGGCATTGGCAAAGCCGAACAGCGGCACGATGATGAAGCCTACCAAGGGCGCCAGCGCATGCTCCACCCGCAGCAGCGGGCTCTCCCGGTCTTCCGGTGTGCCGGGCGTGGTGCGGATCGGCAGGGCAAGGGCGGTGATCACCCCGGCCAGCGTGGCATGGATGCCGCTGGCATGGATGGCCACCCACAGGCCGGCGCCCAGCAGCAGATAGGGCCACACTGACTGCACCCGCCGCCAGCCGAGCAGTGCCAGCGCCGCCGTGATCGCAGCGGCCGCGGCCAGGGCCGCCAGATTAAGCCCCTTGGTGTAGACAGCGGCGATCACCACAATGGCGCCCAGATCATCAATCACGGCGATGGCGGTGAGCAGCAGCTTGAGGCTGGCCGGCACCCGATCCCCCAGCAGGGCCATCACCCCCAGTGCAAAGGCGATATCGGTGGCGGTGGGCACTGCCCAGCCGCCGGCATTGGCCGGCACAGCGCGATTGATCAGCAGATAGACCAGTGCCGGCACCGCCATGCCGGCCGCTGCCGCCACGCCGGGCAGGATGCGACGCGGCCAGTTGGCCATCTCGCCATCAACAAACTCGCGCTTGATCTCGCAGCCCACCAGCAGGAAAAACACTGCCATCAGGCCATCGTTGATCCAGTGCAGCAGGCCCATCGGCCCAATGTGCAGATGCAGCAACGTGAAATATTGCTCCGACAACACGCTGTTGGCGACAAACATCGCGGCGGCGGCCGCCATCATCAGCACCTGGCCGCCGCTGGCCTGGCTGGCCAGCAGCTCGCGGATCATGCTGAAGCGCAAGCGGGGGAGCGGGGGGCGCATGGCCCTTGGTCTATCAACCGGCTCCCGGCGGGCCAAGCAAAACCGGATCAGCGCGTGTAGTTGGTGGCCACCCAGTCGCGATAGCTGCCATCCATCACAGCACGCCACCAGCCTTCGTTGGCCAGATACCAGTGCAGCGTTTCGGCAAAACCCTGTTCGAAGGTGCGCGCCGGGGCATAACCCAACTCGGCACGGGCCTTGGTTTCATCAATGGCATAGCGGCGATCATGGCCGGGCCGATCGGTGACAAAGGTCTTGAGGCTGGCGGTTGGCTGGCCCCTGGCCGCCGGCGCATCGGGGAAGCGGGCAGCAAGGCCCGGATCGGCGGCAAAGGCGGCATCCACCGCCGCGCACAGGGTTTCGATCACGGTGAGGTTGGGCAGTTCGGCGCCGCCGCCGATATTGTAGGTTTCGCCCACCTTGCCCTTCAGCAGGCAGGCCTCGATCCCGCGGCAATGATCCTCCACGTGCAGCCAATCGCGGATCTGCATGCCATCGCCATAGATGGGCAGCGGCCGGCCGTGCAGGGCATTGATCAGGAACAGCGGAATCAGCTTTTCCGGGAACTGGTAAGGCCCGTAATTGTTTGAACAATTGCTGGTGGTGACAGCCAGGCCATAGGTGTGGTGCCAGGCGCGCACCAGATGGTCGCTGGCCGCCTTGCTGGCCGAATAGGGGCTGTTGGGCGCATAGGCCGTGGTTTCGCTGAAGGCCGGATCATCGGGACCAAGCGTGCCATAGACCTCATCGGTGGAGACATGGTGGAAGCGGTGCGGACGCCCACCGTCGGCCAGCCAGGCGGCACGCGCCGCCGTGAGCAGCGACAGCGTGCCGATCACATTGGTATCGACGAAGGCAGCCGGGCCGTGGATCGAGCGGTCAACATGGCTTTCGGCGGCGAAATGCACGATCGTGTCGATGCCGCCTTTCAGCAGCCCTTCCACCAGCGCCGTGTCGCGGATGTCGCCATGAACGAAATCGACGCTGTTGACCCCATCCAGATTGGCGCGGTTGCCGGCATAGGTGAGGGCATCGAGCACGGTGATGGCATCGCCCGGATGATGGCGGCGCCAGTAATGCACGAAATTGGCCCCGATGAAGCCGGCGCCACCGGTGACGAGCAGATGGGTCATGCGCGCATGTCTTTCAGGCAAGCGATCAGTTCGTGGCGCCAGTGGCGGGCCGGGCCGGTGAGTGCCCAGCTCGATGCCTTGTCAAGCACGCTGTAGGCCGGGCGCTGGGCCGGGGTGGGATAATCGGCGGTGGCAATGGGGATGATCGGCACCTGACGGTCGAGCAGGCCCAGCGCCAGTGCCTCTTCCTGGATGGCGACGGCAAAATCATACCAGCTCGCCACGCCGGCATCCGTCCAGTGATAAAGGCCGAATTGCCCATCCAGCGCCCAGATGGCGCGAGCCAGGCTGGCGGCGTGGGTTGGGGTGCCGATCTGGTCGGCAACCACGCGCACCTCGTCGCGCTCTGCCATCAGGCGCAGCATGGTGCGCACGAAATTGTTGCCCGCCGCCGCATACACCCAGGCGGTGCGGATGATCAACGCCGCAGGATGATGGGCCGCCGCCGCCTGTTCGCCGGCCAGCTTGGTGCGGCCATAGGCGCTGGCCGGGGCCGGCGGCGTGTGCGGCGCATAGGGTGTGTGGCCCCGGCCATCGAACACATAATCGGTGGAAATCTGCACGAAGCGCGCGCCGGCGGCGGCGGCGGCGGCGGCGAGAAGACCCACGGCGGTGGCGTTGATCAGCAGCGCGGCGTCCTCTTCGGCCTCCGCCTTGTCAACTGCGGTCCAGGCCGCCGCGTTGACCAGCAGATCCGGCTGGGCCGCGGCCACCACCCTGGCCACGACATCAGGATTGGCGATATCGAAATCGGCTTCCGGCGGGGCGATGAGGGTGACGCCGGCCGGCGCGGTTGCCGCCAGGGCCCGCCCCAATTGCCCGCCGCTGCCAGCCACCAGCACCTTCATGGGAACACCTCCGCATCGGCGAGCAGGGGCGCGATGGCATCCTTGGCCGACAGCAGGGGATCGCCGCTGAGGCCCGGCCAGGTGATGCCGATGGCCGGATCATTCCAGCGGATGCCGCGATCGCTGGGCGGATCATAGAGGCTGGTGCATTTGTAGAGGAAATCGGCGGTTTCCGAGAGCACCAGAAAGCCATGGGCAAAGCCCGGCGGCACCCACAGCATGCGGTGACTTTCGGCCGACAACTCATAGCCGACCCACTGCCCGAAATGCGGCGAGGAGCGGCGGATATCCACCGCCACATCAAACACCGCGCCTTGTGTCACCCGCACCAATTTGCCCTGCGGATTGGCCAGCTGATAATGCAGCCCGCGCAGCACGCCCCGTGCCGAGCGGCTGTGGTTATCCTGCACGAAGGCCAGATCAAGGCCAGCCACGGCAAAGGCGCTGGCGTTCCAGCTTTCGAGGAAAAAGCCGCGCGCATCGCCGAACACCCTGGGCTCGATCAGCTTCACGCCGGGCAGCGGGGTATCGATGACGTTCATCGGCCGGCCTTCAACTGGCCCAGCAGATATTCGCCATAGCCGGATTTGCGCAGCGGTTCCGCAATGCGGGCCAGTTGCGCATCATCGATCAGGCCGCGCCGCCAGGCGATTTCTTCGGGGCAGCAGATTTTCAGGCCCTGCCGTTCCTCAACGATGCGCACATAAAGCGCAGCATCGAGCAGCGAGCCGTGGGTGCCGGTATCGAGCCAGGCAAAACCACGGCCCATCAACTCCACATGCAACTTGCCCGCTTCAAGATAGCGGCGGTTGAGATCGGTGATCTCCAGCTCGCCGCGCGGGCTGGGCTTCAGGTCACGCGCAAGCGCCACGGCATTGCCATCATAGAAATAGAGGCCGGTGACGGCATAGTTGCTGCGCGGCTGGGCCGGCTTTTCCTCGATGGTTTCGGCCCGGCCATCCGCCCCGAAGGACACCACGCCATAGGCGGTCGGATCATTGACATAATAGCCGAACACGGTGGCGCCATCGCTGCGGCTGCTGGCGCTGGCCAGCAGTTCGGGCAGGCCATGGCCATGGAAGATATTGTCACCCAGGATCAGCACGCTGGGATCATTGCCCACGAAATCCGCGCCGATGTGATAGGCCTGCGCCAACCCTTCCGGGCGCGGCTGCTGGGCATAGTGGATGTTCATGCCCCACTGGCTGCCATCGCCAAGCAAGCCCTGGAAGGCCGCGGCATCGCCCGGGGTGGTGATGATCAGCACGTCCACCACGCCGGCCAGCATCAGCACTGACAGCGGATAATAGATCATCGGCTTGTCATACACCGGCATCAACTGCTTGGAGACTGGCCGGGTGAGGGGATAGAGGCGGGTGCCGGAGCCTCCAGCCAGAATGATGCCACGGCGTTTGGCGGTCATGCGGTTATCCCTGTTTGGTGGCGCAGGCAGCCGGCGCAGCGCGAGCAGGCGCGCACGGCACCCGCTCGCGCTGCTGGCGTGGCCTATTTGGCGGCGGCCGGGGCAGCGGCCGCCGGCTTTGCCGCACCGGCCTTGGCGCGGGCGTCCTGGCTGGCCTTGTCCTTGGCAGAGGCGGCGGCTGCAGCCTCCAGCTTCTTGGCGACATTTTCCGGCGTGTCATAACCGGCGCCATAGACAATCTTGCCCTTGGTCTGTTCGCGCAGGCGGTTGAGTTCGGCCTGCAGACGCTTGGACATTTCCTGCCGCTGCAGCAGTTGCTGGGCATAGGAAATCGCCCGTTCACCCACGAAGGGTTCGATGCGCTGCTCGCTCACGACGTTGATGTAGACGATCGGCGACGGGGCGCCGGCCGGCTGGTCGGTGAACATGAAGGGTTCGCCATTGGGGCCACCGGCCAGCCGCACCACTTCCTTGCTCAGCCGCGGGTCGAGCAGCAGCGTGTCCACCTGCTGCGGCGCGCGGCGGTATTCGATATTGGCATCCAGCAGCACCCGTTCCACGGCCTGCATCGTCTTGGCATCGCCGATCGGCAACTTGGCCAGCGCGGGGGTTTGCAGGAACTGGATCTGATCCAGGATGAGCACGCGGCGATCGCCAAAGATGATCGGGTTTTCGGTGATGAATTTCTGCGCCTGTTCGCGCGGGGTTTCAGTCACCTTGCCGGCCACTTCGGCCTGCAACGCCTGCACCAGCAGATTTTCGTCTGCGCGCGATTTGGCCAGCACGAATTGTGGGGACTGGTCCAGCTTGCGGCGTTTGGCTTCGGCGGCCAGCATCTTGCGCTCCAGCACGCGCGACAGGGCAACCGCCTCCACCAGTTTGGGCGCCACCGTGCCGGCCTGTACGCCCAGGCTGTTGGCTTCCAGGCCCACTTCGTTGATGGTGACCTCTTGCCCGTCGATCGTGGCGACAACCTGGCCTTCGGGCTTGCTGCCCTTGTCGCCACAGGCCGCGAGTGCCAGACTGGCGGCGGTGATGAACAGGATCGGCTTCAGCAGGGGCATGTTGGTCTCCATTGTCTTCCTGTTACGGCTGCCGGACGCCGCGGTTGCCTCTCTTGCCGCGCCGGCCGGCCATGGTCAATGCCGCTGCCCGGCGCGCTGCGTTCAACGCGCCACTTCGGCAAAGATTGCGGCCATGCGTTGGATATAGGCTTCCAGGCCGGCATCGATCAGCGGCCGCGCCGCCGCGATGTCGGCCGCCATGGCATCACGCTGGTCAAGCGCTGTCAGGATGCGCTCCAGCGCGGCATCGGTGGTCATGTCGCGGCGCACCAGCCAATCATAGCCCAGCGCGCCGAACAGCCCCTCGAACTTGCGGCTGTAGCTGACGGGCACCACCGGCACACCGCTGGAAAAGGCGCCGATGGTGGCGTGCATGCGCGCGCCCACCAGGAAATCCAGCCCGGAAATGAAGCTTTTGGCATCACTGGCCGAAGTGAAATCAGCGTGCCGCCTGATGGCCGGATAGCGGGCCACCAGCGCATCGGCAGCAGCGGCATCATCATCGGTGGGGATGTGCGGCGCGATCACATGCGGCACCATGTGGATATCGCAATCACCCCGCGCCAGCAGCGCCGCGATCAGCCGGTGGGTGAGATCGGCATAATCAAAGCCCAGGCCATATTGATTGCCGCCGGCATAGCCGCCGTTCATCAGCAGGCCCGAGACATTGAGGCCGATCTGCACCCGCCCCGGCGTCTTGGCCCGCTGCGTGAAGGGCAGGGCGAAAGCAACGTCCACCACCTGGGTGGCGGCCACGCCCGGGGCCAGCGTGGCCATGGCGGTGATCGACAGGGCATCGCGGGTGAACACGGCACGGGCATTGCGGCAGATCCAGCCGGCGATGGCGCTGTGCGGCTGGCGGCTGAACGGCCCGATCGTCTGCGGGCTCAGCACTAGCGGCGTGCCAGCCAATATGGGCAGGATCTTGGTGGCGGCCATATAGGCAAAGCGCTTGTCGGGGTAGATATCGGTGAAGCTGTCACCGCCGCTGATGTCCAGCATGATGTCACAGGCGCGGACGTCGGCCATGAATCCAGACGGATTGATCATGTAGCGGCCGGAAATATCTTTGTGCGCCAGATCCTGATCGGGGACGGACAGCGGGCCGGGATCACGCGGGCCGATGATGGTGAAGCGGCCGCTCACTCCGGCCCGGGCCAGTGCGGTGCGCGCCAGGGCCAGATTGCCGGCAGTCAATGCGCCCACGCCCAGGTTGGTGGCGCGGGCGACGTGCCAGAGCAGGCCGATGTGCAATGTCTTCACGCGGGTCTTTCCATCAACGGGCAAGGCGACGTCTTGTTGCGATCCGGCTGGGGCGGGCGCACTGCGGCAAGCGTCTCAATAAGGCTGGCCGAGCGCGGCGCGGGCGATGGCTTTGGCATTTTCCAGTTGGCGCCGCCACAACCGGCGCGCCACCTGGGCCCAGCACAGCAGCCAGTGCAGCGGCAGCAGCCCGGGGAAGAAACGCCGGGTGAACTTCAGTCGTGATCTGGCCATCCAGTAATCCGAGAAGGCGCTGCGGCTGCTGAGGCTGCTGGCCGATCCGATTGAGCGGCCGGCCTTGTGAAAAACCGTGGCGCCATGGGCAAAGGCGGTGACATAGGCATCGACGCCGCGCTTGCGGTTGCGCAGCGACCAGTCGATCTCCTCGTAATACAGGAAATAATCCTCTGCCATCAGCCCGACATCGGCAATGAAGGGCCGGCTGACGGCCAGACTGGCCCCCAACACGAAATCGGTGGCATCGGCCACCTCCTGCGGGGAAAAGCTGGTTGTGGCCAATTCCTCGCCATAGAGGGCAATGCCATTGCCGGTGAGCGGCCGGAACGCGGAACCGTTCAGCGCCTGGATGCGGTCTGGCACCCAATAGTGACGGACAATTGTGCCGCACATGCCAATCTGCGGCGTGGCGGCCATGCGGCGTACCAGGCTGCCAGGTGCCTCCGGTGCCACCACCGTGTCGTTGTTGAGCAGCCAGAAATAGCTGAGCCGGCGATCACTGAGCAAATAGCGCAGGCCCAGGTTGTTCCCGCCGGCAAAGCCCAGGTTGCTGGCCGAACGGATCAGGGTGAGCGGTGCCAGCGCACCCGGCGATGCGGGCAGACGCTCGGCGTCCAGTTCCACCATCCGCACCGGTTTTGGCAGCGGCGGATTGGAAAACGCCGCCATCGCCGGCATTTCCGCTGCCGGCTGGTAATCGCCTGCCGCCCATGCCCGCAGTTTTTCGGCCGATCCATCGCCCGAGCCATTCTCAACCACCACAACCCGCATGGGTTCGGGCGCGCGCAACAGGCTTTCCAGGCACTCGATCGTGTCGTCGGCGCCGCGGAAGTTGACGATCACCACACCCAGCACGGCGCCCGGGCCGGCCGAAATGCGGCGGTCAGGCCTGAACATGCTGGCGCGGGCAGGGCTGGCGTTCATTGCGCGCCCTTCTGCCAATGGGTGCTGGCATCCTCGTCGTGAGCACTGATCACGCGCAGCATTTCGGCCGCCCGCATCAGCCGGGTGCGCGCCAGCACGCCAAGGCCACGCGCCCGGTTGGCAAACCCATCGATCCGGCTGCTGCCCAGCATGCGCAGCCCGTCCACCACCACCGAGGCCGGCATCAGTCCGGCCTTCACGATCCAGGGGAACAACGAGCGGCCGCTGGCGCGGTGGCTCGCCCAGTCGTGGGCGATATGGCGTTGCCACTTGCGCCAAAGTTCAGCCATGTCGGTGCGGGCCGGATGATAGATGCGCATCGCCTCGCAATAGAGCGGGCGATAGCCGGCGGCGCTGGCGCGCTGGCCCCAATCCCGGTCTTCGGCAACACCGATGCCGGCAAATGGGCCAACCGTGGCATGGACATCGCGGTGCATGGCCAGGTTGCCGGTGCCGGAAAAGCCCTGCTGCTGGATATAGAGTTTCTGGCGATAGGCGAAAACGGCCTCATAGGATTCAAGCGGCGTCAGGCAGGCCGGGTTGACAAAGTCGATGCGGACATCGCCGCCCACGACAGCCCGGTTGCCGCCGGCGCGCACACAGTCCACCGCCGCTTGCAACCATCCCTGTTCGGCCCGGCAATCGGCGTCGATAAAGGCCAGGATGGGCGCGCGTGCCGCGGCAACGCCGGTGTTGCGCGCCGGGCCGGGGCCGGGCGTGGTTTCCGAAAGCAGGCGCACGCCCGGATAGCGCGCCACCACCGCCTCGGGCAGCGCGCGCGAGCCATTGTCCACAACGATGATCTCGGCGCCGCCGTCAAGCTGCTGGCTCACCACCGAATCCAGGCAGCGGGCCAGCGCCTCCGGCATGTTGAAATGCGGGATCACCACGCTCACCACCGGATCGGCGACCATTGCTGGCGGGCTGGTGATCATGCCAGCCGCCCGATTGCGGCAAACGGGGCGGCGCACGGCGCAGCATGCGGGCGCAACCAGATAAGCTTGCGCTTTTCCTGCACGGCAAGTGCCATTGTTTCCCCCCTATCGGCCACGCAGCCGGCGCCCATCCCAGCCGCCGCTCAGGCGACGAGATGCGCCATCGCGGCCGACATCATCAGCAGGGCAGCCACACCCGGATAGCCAAAACGGAAATGCGGATCGCCCGGGCCCTCGCGGCGTTCGAGCAGATCGACGGTGTTGACGAACAGCTTCAGATCCCGCTCGATGGCCAGCTGCGAATGGGCGCCGCCCATCTCGGCATAGACGTCATCAACCGTGAACCAGCCATCGGCCGAACTTCCGGCCTTGGCGGCGGCAACAAGCAACTGCCAGTGCGCCTTGGTTTCCTCGCGCGACAGGTTGGACTGAACGCGGCGCGGCAAGCTCGCCTGCCAGTCGCGAATGACCAGATCGACCGAGCGCCGGGCATCGCCCTCCACCACAATGTCGCGCCGCTCGTCCAGCGCAAGCAGCCCGGCCTGGTGGCCCAGCAGGCGCACAAGATAGGGCGAACCGCCGCTCATCTGGGCAATGGTGCTCACGGCATCATCGTTGAACACGATATCGGCCGCGCGCTCGCCCATGCGCAGCAATTCGCGGATCTCCGCGCGCGACATGGCCGTCATCGGCAGGCCGGTGATGTTGCGGCGAATCGAGGGCGCATAACCGATCAGTTCATCGAGGTTGAGCGCCACGCCAGTGATGATCAGCTGCACGCGCGCGGCCCGGTCCGACAGGTTCTTGATCAGTTCGGCCACCTCGCGGCGGAAATTCACATCGATCACCCGGTCATATTCGTCGAGGATGATCAGCACGCGGGTGCCGACCACGCCAGTGAGCACATCGGCCAGCTGGCGGGCGCCGAATTCGCCTTCGGGCAGCATGACATCGAAGTTGTCGCCGGCCTCGGCTTCGGCGGAATTCGGCAGCACCGAGTTGTGATAGATGCGCGGGATCCGGGTGAGGATTGACCGGAACATGTCGGGGAAATTGGCCGCCATGCCGCAGCTGGCGTAGATCACATGGTAACGGGCCTCGCGCGCAGTCTCGGCAAAGACGTGCGACAGGCTGGTCTTGCCAATCCCGCGCTCGCCGTAGATCACGACGTGAACCCGCTGTTCCTCGATCGCGTTGATCAGGCGGCCCATCGGATCATGGCGCCCCGCGAACGATTCGCGCGACACCACCGGCTGCGACGCGGCCAGCGCATCGCGCAAGGCCAGACGCCGTCGAGACAACCGGTCAGCATCCTGCGATTCCACGTCGTCGGCCGCGCTGGCGATGAAGCGCGGCAGCATCGGGCCGGGTTCGGCCGGCTGGCTGCGCCAGCGCCCGTCATCAATGGCGGTACCGGAAAAACTGGGGCCCGGTGCGAAGGCTTCGACCGCCCTCATGCTGCTCTGGCTTGTGTCGGCCGAATTTTCCCCGCTCATCACGGGCGTGTCCACACCGGTCAGCGATTTGCGTTTCCAGATCATCGTGTCCCCACACTATAGTCGCCACGGCACCAGCCAGCGGCAGTCAACAGCAGCAGTCACCGGCAGTTACGGCACAAGATGCGCCGCGATTGCGCTCGCCTCTGCCACGAGAATGTTGCAGTGGCGAGAGGGAATTCGCCCGCCGGCGGCGAGATGGCGTGATTCTGCGTTGGCCCGGCCGGCGACACGGTTGCCGGCAAGCCGCGCTGCGTGTAGCAGGGCCCGCACAGGTAATGGCGTTTTCGTGCAACTTTTGGCTGTGATTTGCCGTTATTGCGCGAAGTGCCGGCAGAGGGGGTGGCGTCTGATCATGAACTGGAAATCGTTGCCGCATGGGGCTGCGCCTCGGCCAGGTCGTGCCCGCCGGGCCAGTCTCCTGCTCTTGATGGCCGGGGTCGCGATGCCGGCGGCGGCGCAGCGTCTGCCTGGCCTGGTGCCCAACGAGCCGGTGCCCACCATCGATGACAATGACGATCTGGCGGCTGGTGGCAGCAACGTCGCCGGGCTCAACGGCTACCCGGGGCGCGGTTTCCAGCTCGATGCCAGCATGTCCAGCCGCTACGAGGACAATCTCTCCCGCCGGCCGCTGAGGGATGACGGCCTGCGGCTGCGTCCGACCGCAACCGTCAGTTATGGCCTGGGCGCCGGCCGGGTCGGACTTTACGCCACCGGCACCTACGGCCGGGACATCATCATTGGAAACAGCTTCCTGCGAGAGGCTGACCGGCAGCGCTATGGTGCTGGCGTCGCGGCGCAATTGGCACGCTGTTCGGTCGATGCGGGCGGCAGTTATGCGCGCAACCTGATCCTGAGCACCGATGTGGCTGCCTTTGGCGCGCTGCAACAGCGCAACACCCAGGCTGAAGCCAGGGCCGTCTGCAAGTTCGGCGCTGCCCTGCAGGTTTCCGGCGGGATCGGCTTCGGCGACACCGGCCTGGTTCGCGGCAGCAACACCGCAGCGTTTGATTCGGAGCGTTGGTCCTACAATGCCGGCCTTGCCTTCAGCCGACCGCTGATTGGCACGCTCTCGCTTGACGGCGCGATTTCCGATGTCACGTTCACCGGCCGCTTTGTGGTTACCCCCACGGGCAATGTCGAGGACGGGTTGCTCCAGCGCAGTGTCCGGCTCGGTTGGACCCGATCGTTCGGCAGCCGGCTGACCATCAGTGCCGGCGGCTCCTATCTCGACACCGGCCCGCGTGTCGATTCGGCCCAGGTCATCATCGATGGCATCGTTCAGCCGGCCACCCGCAGCAGCTTCAGTGGCGGCGGCTATGATGCCGGCTTGCTGTTCCGGCCAACGCCGCGGCTGACCCTCAATGCCCGGGCCAGCCGTTCGATCCGGGTCAACAACTTCGTTGGTGCCCAGTTCAGCGTGGTCGACACTTTGTTGCTCAGCGCCCAATTGCGCGTGGGCCGCAACACCACATTGTCAGCCGGCTGGGACAAGCTGGATGCCCGCTTCCGCAGCACGGTTGTCACGCCGCTGGAACCGCTGCCGCGCCTGGAAGACCGGTTCAGCCGGTACTTTGCCACCATTGGCACCCGAATCGGCCAGCGTTTGTCGCTGGCACTGGAAGTTTCGCACAACCGCAGAATATCCAACCCGGCCACATTCAGCTTCGAATCGACCGGTGTGGGCCTCAATCTCGGTTTCCAACTCGGCAAGAAATAGGTGCTGTCATGAAGAAAATCCTGCCCCTTCTGCTGTGTGCCAGCCTGGCTGCTGCCCCGCTGGCGGCCCAGACCGCCAGCCCCGGCTACGTGCTCGGCCCCGATGATGCCGTTCAGGTCGTGGTCTATGGCCAGACCGAATTCAACGTCACCACCCGGGTGAAGGCCGATGGCACCATCGTCATGCCGCTGATCGGCGTGGTGAAAGCCCAAGGCGAAACCAACATCTCCCTGGCGCGGCTGATCACGGAGAAACTGACAAGCGGCGGATTCCTGAAGCAGCCGCTCGTCAACGTCGAGATCGGCTCCTATGTTTCGCGCACGGTCAATGTCGCCGGAAATGTCTCCACGCCCGGCATCTTTGCGCTCGACCGCCCGTATCATGTTCTGGAAATGCTGCTGAAGGCGGGCTGGGTGCGTCCGGACGGGGCCAATTTTGTCTATCTGCGTCGCGCCGGCCAGCCGGAGCAGAAGCTTGAGGTGGAAAAGCTGGTGCGCGGCGGCACCGCCGATGATCCGTTGCTGGTGCCCGGCGATACGTTGTTTGTTCCAACGGCTGAAACATTTTTCATCTACGGCCAGATCAATGGACCGGGCATGAAGGCCATCCTGCCTGGGATGACGATCCGCCAGGCGATCGGGCTGGCGGGCGGCGTCACCCAATCGGGCAAGGCCGACAAGGTTGGGCTGGTGCGGGGCAACGGCAAGGAAGTTGACGCCGACCCGTCGCAAAAAGTGCAAAATGGTGATGTTATCATCATCAAGGAACGTCTGTTCTGATCAGGCCCGTGCTTGACCGGACCGATGCTGACGATTGAGGGAGCCGGCCTGGCCGGGTGGTGTCTATGAGCTTGATCCAACTGATCCGCATTCTGGTGGCACGGCGGCTGCTGCTGGCGCTGGCGGTCTTGCTGGCGCTCACCGTGGGTGTGGGGGTGGGCAGCCTGTTGCCGCCGCGCTACCCGGCCACCGCCCGCGTGCTGATGGACAATTTCAAGCCCGATCCGGTCACCGGCACGGTGCTCAATGCGTCCGGCATCAAGATGTTCATCCGCACCCAGTTGGAGCTGATCAAGGATTATCGCGTTGCCGGTGAAGCGGTCGACCGGCTTGGCCTCACGTCGAACGCCAACCTGCTGGCCACCTGGCAGGCGGAAACCGGCGGGTATGGCGATTTCCGCCGTTGGCTGGCCGATCGCATCGTCAACAATGTGCAGGTGACCCAGATCGAGAACTCCAACATCATGGAGATCACCTACGAAGCCGGGGTGCCCGAAGTGGCCCGGCGCACGGTGAACGCGCTGCGTGATGCCTATATCGAGAACAGCCTGAAATTCCGCACCGACAGCGCCGGTCGCACGGCCGAATGGTATCGCGAGCAGGCAACCCGGGCGCTGCGCGCACTGGAAGCGGCAGAGGCGCTGAAGACCAAGTTCGAACAGGAAAATGGCATCGTCATGACCGCCAATGGTGAGGCGGAAACCGTGAAGCTTGCCAGCCTTCAGGCGGCCTTGACCGAAGCTCGTTCCAATGCCGGCATCCAGACGTTCGAAGCGGTTCGGCAATCGACCAGCAGCTCGGTTGTCGATCAGTTGAAGGTGCAGCTGGCCACCCTGAACGACTTGATCGAGCAGTCCTCGGAGCGGCTTGGCACGCAGCACCCGACCTATCTGGCCATGCTGGCCCGGCGCACCCAGTTGGAACGGCAGTTGGCCCGGGAACAGGCGGTCGCGCGTTCGGCCGGTGCCGCCCAGCTGGGCGCCTCGCGTGGCGGACTGGCGCAGCTCGAGTCCGAATATGAGGCACAACGCGCCAAGGTGTTTGCCATGAAGGAAAAGCTGGACAAGCTGGGTCAGCTGACCGGCGAGGTGAGCTTGCGCCGGCAGCAGTATGAGCAGGCCGCCAAGCGCACGGGCGAGCTCCAGCTGGAATCCAACGTGGCCGATTCCGGCCTGGTGGTGCTGGGCGATGCCATTGTTAGCCCCGATCCCACCTTCCCGAATTGGCCGCTGATCCTGGCGTTGGCGCTGGGCATCGGTCTGGCCGCCGGGGTGCTCACCGCGCTGCTCGTGGAACTGCTCAACCGCCGGGTGCGCGGGGCCGAGGATCTGGCCTTTGCCGCGCGGGTGCCGGTGCTGGCGGTCATTGCCGATCACCAGCAGCCTGAATGGCGCCGTCTGCTCAAGCGGCTGCTCGTCCGCCGCAGCGCCGGTGCCGATCAATTCCAGCCTGCCCAATAGGATCTCGGCCCAGCCCGGCTGTGGCCGGGCCGGCACGCCGGCACAAGGATTTCGCAATGGACAATGAAGAACAGGAAGTGCCCTTCGAGGACGTCGAGACCAGCGTGGTGGAGCGGGTTCGCGTGGCGGGGCAGGATCGGTATGATGCCCCGATCCGCGATGTGCTCACCCGGCTGGGCTATCTGACCCAGGACCAGGCCCAGCATGTCGAAGCCCATGCCGCCGAACGTGGCCTGGACTTTGATCAGGCAGCCCTTGAAATCGGCTATATCACGGTGGACGAGCTGGATCGCGCCCGCGAACAGCTCGTCAACGCCATGGCGCTGCAGAATGTCGTGCGGCGGCCCACCTCCGATGAGCTGGTGGTGATCTCTGATCCGGGTTCGGTGAGGGCGGAATCCATCCGCATGCTGCGCACCCAGATCATTGCCCAGCACGTGAAGAATGGCCGTCGCGGTCTGGCGGTGGTGGCCACCGCCGATGGCCAGGGCTGCTCTTATGTCACCGCCAATCTGGCGGTGGCGCTGGCGCAGGTCGGCTACAAGATTCTGCTTGTTGATGCCAATATGCGCAGCCCGCGCCAGGATCAGATTTTCGGTCTCGATCCCAACGCGCCCGGCCTGTCCAGCTTTCTGGGTCTGCAGGTGGCGCGACCGGAGCGGGTGGTCAACGCCAATGTGATGCCTGGTCTGGCGGTGATCACGGCGGGCCCGCCCACCAGCCGCCCGCAAGAACTGCTGTCGGGCAATCGCTTCCGCGACGGCGTGAACACGCTGCTGCGCGAATATGATCTGGTGCTGTTCGATACGCCTGCCGCCAACACCAGCGCCGATGCGCTCAATATTGCCGGTGCGGCCGCTTATGCGCTCATCGTTGGCCGGACCAACCAGAGCTATTACAAGGATGTGAACGTGCTGGTCGAACAGCTGGCAGCCTCGCGATGTGCCGTTGTGGGTGCCGTGCTGAATGACTTCTGAGGTCGCCCTGGTCAGCGCTGGCCGCCATGGGCCGGACTGGCGGAGCTTTCTCCGCTCGTCCTGGCCGTTGGCGCTGGGCATGGCGGCGCTGGCGCTTCCCACGTTGGCCAGCCTGGCCCAGGGGCCGTGGCAGGAAGAGTCCGGCGTGCACGGCGTGATCGTGTTGGTCACCGGCATCTGGCTGTTGCTCAGGCGCTGGGACGATATCGTCCGGCTGCGCCGGCCTGGTCATCCGCTGCTCACCGCCGTGCTGCTCGGGGCGGCCCTGCTGCTCTATGTGGGGGGGCGCGCCTTTGAGTTCATCAGCATCGAGGCCGCGGCCCTGCTGCTTGCGATGGTGGGCGTGATCCAGCAATATTGGGGTTTGGCGGTGCTGCGGCTGCTGTGGTTCCCCATTTTCTACCTGGGCTTTGTCGTGCCGTTGCCGGGCTGGGTGCTCGATCAGATCACGCTGCCGCTCAAGGAATTCGTGTCGTGGCTGGTCACCGGCGGGCTGGCGCAGCTTGATTATCCGATCGGCCGGCTGGGCGTCACCCTCTATGTCGGTCCCTACCAATTGCTGGTTGAGGATGCCTGTGCCGGCCTCAATTCGCTGGTGAGCCTCTCGGCCATCGGGCTCTTCTATGTCTATCTGCTTCGTGGCTCGAACGCCGTCTATTCGATGCTGCTGCTGGCCATGGTCATTCCGATCGCCATTGCTGCCAATTGCGTGCGCGTGGCGGCTCTGGTGCTGATCACCTATTATCTCGGCAACGCCTGGGCGCAGGGATATCTCCACAATTTTGCCGGTATGGTCACGTTTGTATCGGCACTGCTGTTCATCTTCATGCTGGACTGGATTCTGACGCCGCTGCGCAACAGCCTCGCCCAACGGAGCCGCCCGGCATGAGCAGCGGACCCTCCCGGCGTGACATCTTGATGGGCGGCGCAATGGTGGCTGGCGCCGTGGGCGCTTATGCGATGACTCCGCGTGGCCGCCTGGTGTTGATGCCCGATGGGTTGAAGCTGGCGGACATTGTGCCCGAGCAGCTTGGCCCCTGGCGCGTCGTGCCCTCGGCCGAAATCGTGCTGCCGAAGCCCGCCAAAGGCTCTTTGGCCGAACGCCTTTATGGGGACCAGCTTGCCCGTCTCTATGAAGCCGATTCGGCCATGCCGATTTTCCTGGTCATGGCCTATGGCAAGATCCAGAATGATTCGTTGCAGTTGCACCGGCCCGAAGTCTGCTATTCGGCCGTGGGCTATTCGATCGAGAATGTCCGATCCGGCGAACTCGCGGTCAATTCGGCACTGCGCCTGCCGGTGCGGGACCTTGTGGCGCGCAGCGAATCGCGGGTGGAAACCATCGTTTATTGGACCCGGATCGGTGATGATCTGCCCACCAGCGGCACCGAACAGCGCATCGTCAAGCTGCACCAGCAATGGGATGGCTATATTGCCGATGGCATATTGGTGCGCATGAGCGTCCCGGCCGAACCGTCGCCGGAGGTGTTGGCCAATCTGTCCGATTTTGCCCGTACGCTGGTGGCCGGGGTCAAGCCGGCCGGGTTGCCGGCCTTGATCGGCCGGCGGCTCGCTGCCCGGACCGGGGTGCAGGCCGCATGATTGGCGCCACCCTCCTCGCCGGGTCCGCCCGGCAACGGACGTCAGTTTTGATCGAAGGGCTTGAGCACGCGCCAGATGAAACCAAGCGTGCCAATGAACAGCAATATTGCGCCGGCATGGAGGGCAAGCGTGCCGGACTTCATGGCTTCGTTGCCAACATAATTGGTGACCGCACAGCCGATGGAGGCCACCATATATTGCCAGAGATGGTCGCGCGGTTCGCCTTGGCTGCGCTGAAGGAACAGCACGATCAGGCCAGCAAAGGCCATCACCGTCAGCCAATCATAGGGCGTTTCCATTCAGCCATCTCCCTCGCGCCCGCCCCTATACCAGCCCAGCCGGCCGAATCCACGCAGATTCCTGCTGGATTGGAGCCAATTGCTGATTTTCCTGCCATGAAGATTTCTGACTGAATGAACTCGGAACGTCCTCTCTTGCCGCACCCGGTGCAGGATGCCGCCGCCAGCCGGAAGGGGGTGCCGCTCGGCATGGCGGTCACGCTCGGTCGTGTGGTGGAATTCATGGTGGTGGCCGGCTGCGGCTTCCTGCTGACCTACAGCGGCCTTTGGGATCTGGGGCAAGGCCCGGCGCTCTATGGCCGGGTTGTCCTGCTTGGGGCCACGGCCTTTGCCCTGCTCGGTGAAAGCGTGGGTGCCTATGATCTTGATGCGCAATTCTCGGTGCGCAAGGGCTGGAACCGGGTATCGGTGGCCTGGATTCTCTCGGCGCTGTTTCTGGTCACGTTGGGCTATCTGCTGAAGGAATCCGAAGGCATTTCCCGCGCCTGGGCGCTCAGCTGGCTCGGGCTTGGCGGTGTTTCATTGTGCGTGGCCCGCGCCATCGGCATCATCGGCGTCCGCCGTCTGAAAACCCGCGGCACCTTCAACGAGCGCGTCGCCATCTTCGGTACTGGCCAGCAGGCGCTGCGCTTTGCCCAATATGTCCAGTCGCACGACCGGCTGACCATCAGCCTGGTGGGCATGTTCGATGATCGCTCGCCCGAGCGGTTGCCGGTGGATGTGGCCGGCGTGCCGGTGCTGGGCAATCTCACGTCGCTGATCGAAATGATCCGTGATGGCCTGATCGACCAGGTGGTGGTGGCGCTGCCCTGGGCGGCGGAACGACGCTTGCAGGAGGTGGTCACCCGCCTGGCGCTGACCCCGGTGAAGGTGCGGTTGGCGCCGGATCTTGTGGCCTTCACCTATGCACGCCGGCCGGTGGTGATCCTGGGCGATGTACCGGTGATGACGCTGTTTGACCGGCCGATCAGCGGCATGGCCGCGGTGATGAAGAATCTCGAGGACAAGCTGCTGACGGTGGCCATCCTCGCCGTCATCTGGCCGATCATGCTGCTTGTCGCGCTGGCCATCAAGCTCGACTCGCCCGGCCCGGTGCTGTTCCGCCAACCGCGCGAGGGCTTCAACAACCGCACGTTCAATTGTTTCAAGTTCCGGTCGATGTATCACAACCGGCTGGAGTACAAGAACATCAAGCAGGCCACCCGCGATGATCCCCGGGTGACGCGGGTGGGCCGGATCCTGCGCAGCACCAGCCTGGATGAGCTGCCGCAGCTGTTCAACGTGCTGCTGGGCGACATGTCACTGGTGGGGCCGCGCCCGCATGCGCCCTCCACCCGCGCCGGCGGCCGGCTGTTTTCCGATGTGGTGCAAAGCTATGCCGCCCGCCACAAGGTGAAACCGGGCCTCACCGGCTGGGCGCAGGTGTGCGGCTGGCGCGGCGAGACCGACACCGAGGAAAAGCTGATCAAGCGTTTCGAGCATGATCTTTACTATATCGAGAACTGGTCGATCCTGCTCGATTTCTACATCATGATCCGCACTGTCGGCGTGGTGGTGATGCGCAAGAACGCCTTTTGAACGGGGCGCGTGCGCGACCGGTTGCCCACAGGGTGGGCAAACTGTCGCACGGTTTGAAAATGTCCCGATTTATGTTGGCTGGGACATAATATTTCCCTAAGGCCGGGCCTCATTCATTTTTCCTGTCCGTTGGGCGGTTTTTCCTAGCGGTTGGCAAAAGGGCAGAGCCATGTACGATCCCGCCGCTCCACTGCGTTCCCCCGTGCCCCGGCCCCAGGTCAACCCGGTGGTGACCCGGGCCGATTGGCAGTCGATGCGCGAGGCCGTGCTGGCTGATCCGGGCGGGTTTCATGGCCGGATTGCCGCGCGCAACCTGCACTGGCTGGTGACGGTTGACGGCCGCGCGGCCTGGCTGAGCCATGTTGGCGACGGCCGCTGGGCCGGATGGGATGCCGAGACCGCCGTCCCGGTGAGCGCTGATCTGGGCGGCGATTTCGCGCCGTGGAGCCGCGCCTTCAACGCTGATGATGCGCCCAATTTCCGCTGGTTCGAAGGCGGGCGCACCAATGCGGCCTTCAACGAGCTCGACCGGCATGTGCTGGCCGGCCATGGCGCCGAGGCGGCCTTCATCTTTGAGGGTGACCGCTGGGATCTGGCTGCCAACAATGGCCGCGGTGCGCCGGTGGATTGCGTCACCGTCTCCCGCCGCCAATTGCTGCTGGAAGCGGCCAAGTGCGCGGTTGCGCTCAGGAAGCTGGGGCTGAAGGCCGGGGATCGCATCGCGCTCAACATGCCCAACGTGCCCGCCCAGCTCTATTGGAGCGAGGGGGCCAAGCGCATCGGCGTGATCTACACGCCGGTGTTTGGCGGTTTTTCCGACAAGACCCTGTCGGACCGTATCCATGATGCCGGCGCCCGCATCGTCATCACCGCTGATGGCGGCTATCGCAACGCCCAGATCGTGCCGTTCAAGACGGCCTATACCGATCCGGCGTTGGACAATTATGTGCCGGTGGCCGTCGCGCTGCGCCTGCTGGCGGAGCGGCTGGAGGGCGCGGACCTTGGTCTGGCCGACAACACCCGCACCGCCATGGCTGGCATCGTCGCCACCGCGCTGAAGGGCGAGGTGACGGTGGAGCGCGGCGACGTGATGCGCGGCCTGGGCCGGGCGCTGGCCGAACTGGGCAAGGAAGGGCTGGTGGATGCTGCGCAATCGGCGCGCATCCGCATCGCCATTGCCGAGGCGCTGGTCAGCACCCCGCCGCGGGTGGAGGCGGTGATCGTCGCCAACCACACCCATGTGCCGGATCTGGTCTGGCGTGATCGCGACGTGTGGAGCCACGAACTGACCAACGCAGCCCTGGCCGACATTTTGGCCGCCGCCGGCCTGGCCGACGAAGCGGCGCTCAATGCGCTGGATGACGAGGCCTTCGTGGCGGCGCTGTGGAAAGCATCGAAGCCGCTGCCGGTGGACGCCGAATATCCGCTGTTCTTCATCTACACCTCCGGGTCCACCGGCAAGCCCAAGGGCGTTGTCCATGTGCATGGCGGCTATGCCAGCGGCATCATGGAAACGATGAAGGTCGCCTTTGATGCCCGCCCCGGCGACACGATCTTCGTGGTTGCCGATCCGGGCTGGATCACCGGCCAGAGCTACATGATCGCTGCCGCGCTGCTCAGCCGCGTCACCACCGTGCTGGCCGAAGGCTCGCCGGTCTTCCCGCACGCCGGCCGCTTTGCCGCGATGATCGAGAATCACGGCGTCACCATCTTCAAGGCGGGCGTGACCTTCCTGAAGGCGGTGATGACCGATCCGCAAAACCTGAAGGATATCCAGGCCTACGACCTGTCGAAGCTCAGGGTCGCCACCTTCTGCGCTGAGCCCTGCTCGCCGCCGGTGCAGGCCTTCGGCATGGATCATATCACGCCGCAATATATCAACAGCTATTGGGCGACCGAGCATGGCGGCATCGCCTGGACGCATTTCTATGGCAATGCCGATTTCCCGCTTGCTGCCGATGCCCGCACCTTCCCGCTGCCGTGGATCGTCGGCGATGTGTGGGTGGAGGATGAGGCCGGCGACAAGGCGGCACGCGTGCTGCTGACCCGTGCGGGCAGTGACGGCGTGACCTGGCGCAAGGCCGGGCAGGGCGAAAAGGGCGAGATCATCATCGCCGCGCCCTATCCCTATCTGGCGCGCACCGTGTGGGGCGATGCCGAGAATTTCCGCGTGGAAGATGGCCGCGTGGTCGGCGGCTGGGCCGGCGATGCAGGCCGTTGGCGCGATGGTTATTGGGGCCGCTGGCAGGGCGTGTGGGCCTATACCCAGGGCGATTTCGCCGTGCAGGGTGATGATGACGGTTTCTCGCTGCATGGCCGGTCGGACGATGTGATCAACGTCTCGGGCCACCGCATGGGCACCGAGGAGATTGAAGGCGCCATCCTGCGTGACAAGGCGCTGAACCCGGAAAGCCCGGTGGGCAATGTGCTGGTGGTGGGCGCCCCGCACCGCGAAAAGGGGCTGACCCCGCTGGCCTTCATCACGCCGGCGCCGGGCCAGATCATCACCCGCGACGACGAACGCCGGTTGGCCGATCTGGTGCGCAGCGAAAAGGGCGCCGTGGCGGTGCCGGGCGATTTCATCACGGTCAGCCAGTTCCCGGAAACCCGCAGCGGCAAATATATGCGCCGCATGGTGCGCGCGCTGGTGGAAGGAACCCCGCTGGGCGATGTCACCACGCTGAAGAATCCGGAGAGCCTGGACGAACTGAAGCGCGCCATCACCGCCTGGGAGCGCAAGCAGCGCCTGTCGGAAGACCAGGATATCTTTGATCGCTATCGCTATTTCCGCATCCAGTACAACATGGTGGCGCCCGGCAAGAAGGTCGCGACCGTGTTCATCACCAACCCGCCGGTGAACGCGCTGAACGAGCGCGCCATCGACGAACTGGTGATCGTGGTGGAGCATCTGTCGCGCCGCGATGACGTGGCGGCCGTGGTGTTCACCGGCGATGGCACCGCCAGCTTCGTCGCCGGGGCCGATATCCGCCAGTTCCTGGAGGAAATCCACACGCTGGAGGAAGCGCGCGTGCTGCCGGCCAACGCCCAACTGGCGTTTGGCAAGATCGAGCAGATGGGCAAGCCCTGCGTGGCGGCCATCCAGGGCGTGGCGCTGGGCGGCGGCATGGAGTTTGCGCTGGCCTGCCATTATCGCGTAGCCGAATCCCATGCCCGCTTTGGCCAGCCGGAAATCCGCCTGCGCCTGCTGCCGGGCTATGGCGGCACCCAGCGCCTGCCGCGCCTGCTCACCGATCGGCGCGGGCCGGACGGCATGCTCGATGCGCTCGACCTGATTCTGGGCGGCCGCAGCGTGGAGGCCGCCGATGCGCTGGAGATGGGCGCCATCGATGCCATTGCCGATGGCTCCACCGATGCGCTCAGCCTGGCCCATGCCGCGGTGCGCGAATTTGTCCGCCTGGGCGATACCAGCCATCTCGGCCGTGCCTGGGCCGAGCGGCGCAAGGCCGCCAAGAGCGCCTGGCAGCATGAAGGCCATGTCGATCTGGATCACGCGCTGGCCGATCCATTCGTGCAGCGCATCCTCAAGCAGCTGGACTGGGCCGGGCGCGGCAAGGCCGGCGAGCGGGCGATCGATGCCATCCGCACCGGCTGGACGCAGGGGATGAACGCTGGCCTCGCCCGCGAAGCCGAGCTGTTTGCGCAGGCCGTGGTCGATCCCGACGGCGGCAAGACCGGCATCCGCCTGTTCATGGACAAGAAGGCGCCGCCGCTGCCGGTGCGCCGCAATGGCGTGCATGTCGAGGCGGAGTTTGCCGCCAGGGCCAAGCGGCTGGAAGCGGCTGGAGACCTGCTGCCGGTGGGCGCGCCCTTCTTCCCCGGTGTCACGCCGATTCCGGGCCATCAATATGGCTTCGGCATCGCGCGCAACCCCGATACGGGCGCGCCGCAGTTCGGCCCGCCGGCCACGCACGAGAAACAGCTGATCGTGCCGACGCCACAACCGGAGCCGAACGAGGCGCTGGTCTATCTGCTCAGCTCGGAAGTGAACTTCAACGATATCTGGGCGTTGACCGGCATCCCCGTCTCCCCGTTCGACAATCACGAGGAGGATGTGCAGCTCACCGGTTCGGGTGGCCTCGCACTGGTCGCGGCGCTGGGCAGCGAAGTGCGCGCGCAGGGGCGGTTGAAGGTGGGGGACATGGTGGCGGTCTATTCCGGCACCTCCGATCTGCTCAGCCCCCAGGCCGGGCGTGATCCGATGTATGCCGATTTCGCCATCCAGGGCTATGAAACCAAATCGGGCAGCCATGCCCAGTTCCTCACCGTGCAGGCACCGCAGTTGCATCCGGTTCCGGGCGACCTCACGCTGGAACAGGCCGGGTCCTACATCCTCAACCTCGGCACCATCTGGCGCTGCCTTTACACCACGCTGGAAATCGTGGGCGGCAAGACCATCTTCATCGAAGGTTCGGCCACCGGCACCGGCCTGGATGCGCTGAAATCGGCCAAGGCCAGTGGCCTTGCCGTGACCGGCCTGGTCTCCAGCCCGGCGCGTGCCGAGTTCGTGAAGGGGAAGGGTGCGGTGGGCGCGCTCGATCGCACCGATCCGCGCTTCAAGGCGCTGTTCACGCCGGTGCCCGATGGCTCCAAGGCTGATTGGGCGGCGTGGGAAGCCGCCGGCGAGGCGCTGGTGGCGGAATACAAGGCGCTGAACGGCGGCAAGCTGGCCGATTATGCTGTCAGCCATGCGGGCGAAACCGCCTTCCCGCGCAGCTTCCAGTTGCTGGGCGATGGCGGGGTGCTGGCCTTTTATGGTGCCTCGTCGGGTTATCACCTCAGCTTCATGGGCAAGAAGGGCGGTTCCGATCCGGTCACCATGCTGGCCAGGGCCGGCGCGCGTGGCGGTGAGGCCGTGCTGATCTTCTATGGCCCCGGCAGCAAGGCACTGGCCGACGAGACCGGGCTGGAGATGATCGAGGCGGCGCGCGGGCTGGGCTGCCGGATCGTGGTGGTGACCAACACCGATGGCCAGCGCGAGTTCATCCTCAGCCTGGGTTTTGAGGATGCGGTGGCCGGCGTCGTCAGCCTGGAAGGCATCAAGCGGCGGGAAGGCGCCAATTTCGATTGGCCCGACACGATGCCGCGCCTGCCGGTGGCACGCGAGGATATCGAAACCTTCCGCGAGGCGGTGCGCCAGTTCCAGGACAAGACGCTGAAGCCCTTTGGCAACGCGGTGGGCAAGCTGTTGCGCAGCCCGGACAATCCGCGCGGCAATCCCGATATCGTGCTGGAACGTGCGGGCCAGGACACGCTGGGCGTGACGACGGCGCTGGTGAAGCCGTTCACCGGCCGGGTGGTCTATTGCGAGGACATGGCCGGGCAACGCTATAACTTCTACGCCCCGCAGGTGTGGACGCGCCAGCGCCGCATCATCATGCCGATGGCCGAAATCCGCGGCACCCACCTGTGCAACGCCTATGAAGTCACCCGCATGAACGACATGATCGCCGCCGGCATCCTGGACGTGACCGAACCGACCGTGGTGCCATGGGAAGGCCTGCCGGAAGCCCACCAGAGCATGTGGGACAACCGCCACACCGGCGCGACCTATATCGTCAACCACGCGCTGCCGGCCATGGGCCTGCGCGGCAAGGATGAACTCTACGAAGCCTGGGCCTCCCTGGGCGGCAGCAGCGAAGGGCAGGGGGAATGAACGCGATGTCGAAGACCAAGGGCGGCGAGCCCGTGCCCGCTCCGCAGGGCGATCGCCCCGGCCGGCTGGCCGGCAAGGTGGCACTGATCACCGGGGCGGCCGGCAATCTGGGTGGCAGCATCGTGCGCCGCTATCTGGCCGAAGGCGCCATCGTGGTGATGAGCGGCCGCGACGCGGCCCGCACCACCGCCGCCCTGGAGGCCGCGGTGGCCGATCTGGGCGGGGCCGAAATGATTGCCGGGGCCAGCATCGTGACCATGGATGGCGCCAACATCGAATCGGTGCGCGCCGGCATTGCCGAGGTGGTCGCCCGCCATGGCCGCATCGACATCCTGGTGAACAATGCCGGTTCGGCCGGGCCCAAGCAGGTGCTGGGCGCGCTGCCGCTCAACGCCGACGAACTGGCCGGCACCCCCGACAATGAAACGGTGGGCGATGCCGCCCGCAACATCATGGTGGTGGCGTGGAACCTGGTGCGGGCCGCTGCGCCGGCCATGGGCGAGGGCGCCAGCATCATCAATGTTTCGACCATTTTCAGCCGCACCGATTATTTCGGCCGCGCGGCCTACACGGTGCCCAAGGCGGCGCTGAACATCTTGTCCAAGCGGCTGGCGCGCGAACTCGGCGGGCGCGGCATCCGGGTCAACACGCTCTATCCCGGCCCGATCGCCTCGGAACGCATCCGCACCGTTTTTGCCGCCATGGACGGGCTGAAGGGTGACGCGCCGGGCAGCACGGCCAATCATTTCTTTGATCTTATGGCGCTGGAGCGCAGTGTCGGCGGCGAGGCGAAGGCCAAGACCTTCCCCACCCCGGCCGACATTGCCAATGCCTGCGTGTTCATGGGTTCCGATGAGAGCGCTGCCTTTGCCGCCCATGATTTCGAAGTGACCCACGGCATGGCGGTGCCGCAGGAATCCGCATCGGAATTCCTGCACCGTCCCGACATGCGCGCCATCGATGGCGATGGCCGCAACATCCTGGTGGCGGCCGGCAACCAGCTTGATGATGGCCTTGCCATCGCCGGCCTGTTTGCCGCGCAGGGTGCCCGCGTGCTGCTGGGCTATCACGCCCAATCGGCGCTGGACGACGCGGAAGGCCGGCTGCCCGCCGGCGTGACGGCGGTGCGCTTCGCGCGCCATGATCATGTCGCCATGGACGAAGCGCTGGCAGAATTTTCCGCCGGCGGCGCCATCGACGGCGCGGTGATCCTGCCCACGCGCGGCCCCGGCTATTTCACCGGCGCGCTGGGCGAGGCGACGGATGCCCATGTCGAACGCTTTGTCGACGATGAGCTGGAAGGCGCCATCGCGCTGGCCCGCACGCTTGACCGTTATTGGCAGCGCTGCGGCGATCTTGCCGCCGATCCGCGCGTGGTGTTCCTCACCAACGGCGATGATGGCGCCGGCAATCTGTGGGCCGATGTGGAGCGCGCCGCCATCGAGGAGCTGCTGCGCGTGTGGCGTGATGAAGCCCGCGTGGCGCACGCGCAAGGCAAGATCCCGCGCGCGATCTGGGGCAACCAGATTGTCCGCTATGGCAATGCCGAGGTGGAGAATCGTGACTTCGCTGCCGGCCATGCCGCCCGTCTGCTCCTGAGCGACCGGCAGGTTGATCCGATCAACCTCTATCTGCCCAAGAGCATCGCCAAGGCGACCGGTGCCCGCCGGGCGCTGGTGGGCACGGCCGAAAACATCACCGGGCTGCATCTGGGCAAGGTGGCGCTGATCACCGGCGGTTCGGCCGGCATCGGCGGCGCACTGGCGCGGCTGCTCGCGCTGGCCGGCGCCAAGGTGATGATGGTGGCCCGCCGCGAGAGCGAGTTGGATGCCGCGCGTGAGCGCATCGTCGGCGAATTGCAGGACATCGGCTTTGCCGGGGTGGAGCGCCGCGTGCGCACGCTGGCCGGCATCGACGTGGCTGACATGGCCAGCCTGAAGCGGGCGGTGGATGAAACGCTGAAGGCCTTTGGCCGCATCGATTATCTGATCAACAATGCAGGCATTTCGGGCGCCGAGGAAATGGCGGTGGACATGGACGTGGGCGCGTTCCGCCACACCCAGTTCGCCAACCTGATCTCCAACTATGCCCTGATGCAGATGGTGGTGCCGCTGATGCGCAAGCAGGGCAGCGGCTATATCCTCAATGTTTCAAGCTATTTCGGTGGCGAGAAGTTCCTCGCCGTGTCCTACCCGAACCGCACCGATTATGCCGTTTCCAAATCCGGCCAGCGCGCCATGGTGGAATCGATGGCCCGGCATCTGGGTCCGCAGATCCAGATCAACGCCATCGCGCCCGGCCCGGTGGACGGTGACCGGCTGGCCGGCCTGGGCGGCAAGCCCGGCCTGTTTGACCGGCGCGGCCGCCTGATCCTGGAAAACAAGCGGCTGAACGCGGTGCATGCTGCCGTGATCAAATCGGTGCGTGGCGGCGCTGCGGTGGCGCAGGTGCTGGCCAAGCTGGCGCGCAACGACAGTGTGCAACTGAGCCATGACAAGGCCAACCCGCAGCCGCTGCGCGACCTGGCGCTGGCCTGCGCCCGCGAAGGCGATGAACGCTGCTGCTGGGACCGTTTCATTCTCACCCCGCCGCTCGCCGCCAAGCTGTTGAAGCGCCTGCGGCTGGGCGGCTGGCTGATCGGCACCGATTGGCAGACCCGCAACGAGCAGGATTGGCTGCTCCGCGTGCCGCCCGATGACGTGCCGTGGCTGCCGGTGGCCCAGATTGGCCGTGAGGCCGCCAAGGTGCGCGGCGGTGTGCTCAGCCAGCTTCACCTGGGCAAGATGCCGACCGAAACCGAAGTGGCGCAGGCCACCGTGTTTTTCCTGGCCGATCGCGCCGTGTCGGGCGAAACCTTCATGCCCTCGGGCGGCCTGAACGTGGAGCGCAGCCACACCGAGCGCGAATTGTTCGGCAGCCCCAAGGCCGAACGTCTGGCCCAGATGGGCGGCAAGACCGTGTGGCTGGTGGGTGAGCATCTCGCAGATTATCTCGGTGCCGCCGCCCAGGGCTTCCTGGATACCGACGTGGCGCGTGTGGTGCTGATCACGGCGACTGCCGCCGGCGCCGATGCGATCCGCGGCCATGTGAGCCAGGGCGCAGACCGGGTGGAAACGCTGGTGATCGCAGGCGACATCGAAACCGCCATGGATCAGGCGCTGGCCAAGTGGAGCCACCCGACCACCATCGTCTCGACACCGCTCGCTCCGCTGCCCGACAAGCTGTTCGATGGCGACGAGCCGCTGGATGGCGCCGGCTTTGCCGAGGTGGTGGAGCATAACCTCACCCATCACTTCCGCATCGCGCGCAAGGTCTCGCTGTTCGATCATTGCCAGCTGGTGCTGGTCTCGCCCGATGTGCCGATGGGCGAAGGTGCCAAGGGCGCCTTTGCGCTGGCCAATTTCGTAAAGACGACGCTGCACGCCTTCACCGCCACCATCGCGGTGGAAAACGAGCGGCTGGTGCACGAAGTGGCAGTGAACCAGATCAACCTGACCCGCCGCGTGCGTTCGGAAGAGCCGCGCAGCGAGGCCGAGCATCTGGAAGAGGTGCGCCGCTTTGCCCGCGCCGTGCTGCTGGCCGGCGCGCCGTTGCCCGATGCCGAGGACAGCCGCTATCGCAGCCGCATCTATCGCGGGATGAGCCTGACCGTGTGATGCCCCGGTGGAGCGGTCAGGCCAGCAGCCGCCGCTCCACCGCCGTCCACAGCGCGGCAATGGCCTGGGCGGCCGCGCCGCTGGCCACCGGCTGGCGCGTGGCAGCCATGGCCTCCACGGCGCTGGCATAGGGGATCACCGGCCAATCCGGATGTTCGGCCAGCGCGGCCTTGTGCAGCGCCTTGCGGCGATCGGCCATGGAAAACACCGGCAGCAGCGGCGGCGGTGCCTTCATCTCGCTGGAAAGATGGGCTTCCAGCTGCGCCAGCGCCCGGCCCGACAAGGGTGAGGGAATGGCCGGCACCACAATCAGATCGGCGGCGCGGAACATCTGGTCAGCCAGTTCGGTCAGGCCTGGCGGGCAATCCAGGATCACCCGGTCGTAACGGTCCTCCAGCGGCTTCAGCGCCCGGCGCAACCGCTTCTCGCTGTCTTCGCCGGCCAGATCGGCTTCCAGCCGCCGCAAGCTGCGATCTGCCGCCAGCACATCGAGCTGGGCAAAGGCCGATGGCTGGATGAGATCAGCCAGGGTGGCGGCGGCCAGGCTCTTGCGGGCCTTGGCGCCGGCCTTGGGCTCCACACCCAGCAGCCAGCTGGATGCGCCTTGCGGATCCAGATCCCACAACAGGGTGCGCCGCCCGCCGCGCGTGGCGGCAGCATGGGCCAGGCTGGCGGCCAGACTGGATTTGCCCACCCCGCCCTTGGCGCTGAACAGGGCGATGGTGCGCATCGCTATCAGGCCAGCAGCGCGGCGGCGAGCCGGTTGCGGATGGCCAGCAGCGCCTGCCGGTCAATCCCCGCCGGGGCGGCCATGGCCGCAGGCGGCCGCGCCGGTGCCGCCGGTTCGGCCAGCGCCAATTGGGCGCCACGGATCGTCATGCCCTGATCCTGCAGCAAGGTCTTGATCCGCCGCAGCAATTCCAGATCGGCCGGCCGATAGTAACGCCGGCCGCCGGCGCGCTTCATTGGCTGCAAGGCCGGGAATCGGGTTTCCCAAAAGCGCAGCACATGGGCAGGCACGCCAATCTCCTCGGCGGCTTCGGATATGGTGCGAAATGCGCTTTCAGCCTTGCCCGCCACGGTGCCGGTCACCCATCAACCGCGGTTGATGGCTTCACGCAGCAACTGGCTGGGCCGGAAGGTGAGCACGGTGCGCGGCTCGATCGGCACTTCCACCCCGGTCTTGGGGTTGCGGCCAACGCGCAAGCCCTTCTTGCGCAGCACGAAGCTGCCAAAGCTGGAAATCTTCACATTGGCGCCGGCGATCAATGCATCGGAAATCCGATCCAGCACGCTTTCCACCAACTGGGCCGATTCGGTGCGCGACAATCCGATCTGGCGATGGACAGCATCGGCCAGATCGGCCCGCGTGACACTGCCGGCATTTGCCTTGCTTGCCATCTACTCTCCCCCAACGTCAGCACTGCGCCGATCCATCCCCCATAATCGACAATCGGCCAAGCGTTATTGATTCTACGCGACTTTCACCGATTCGCCACCGGGAAAATTTCACAAAAAATTCACCAACGCACCGCCGCTGCGCCCCAGGTGAAACCGCCGCCCATCGCTTCCAGCAGCAGGAGATCGCCGGGCTGGATGCGCCCGTCACGCACTGCCGTGTCCAGCGCCAGCGGCACCGATGCGGCCGACGTGTTGGCGTGGGCATCAACCGTCACCACCACCTGGCCGGGATCAAGCCCCAGCTTGCGGGCGGTGGCTTCCAGGATGCGCAGATTGGCTTGGTGCGGCACCACCCAGGCCACATCGGCCGGCACCAATCCCGCCAGATCAAGCACTTCGCCCATCACGCTGGAAAGATTGACAACGGCGTGGCGGAACACCTCCTTGCCCTTCATGCGCAGATGGCCAGTGGTGCCGGTGGAGCCGGGCCCGCCATCCACATGGAGCAGATCATTGTAGCGGCCATCGCTGTGCAGCCGGGTTGCCAGCACGCCGCGATCCCGGTTGCCGCCGGGCTGGCTCTGGGCCTCCAGCACGATGGCGCCGGCGCCATCGCCAAACAGCACGGCGGTGGTGCGGTCTTCCCAATCGAGCAGGCGCGAGAAGGTTTCGGCGCCGATCACCAGCGCGCGATTGTGGGCACCTGTGGTGAGCAGCGCATCGGCCACGGTGAGGGCATAGAGAAAGCCGGAGCAGACCGCCGCCACATCAAAGGCCACCCCGTTGGTCATGCCCAATTTGTGCTGGATCACGGTGGCCACGGCCGGAAATGTCTGATCCGGGGTGGCGGTGGCCACCACGATCAGATCGATATCGGCCGGGGTGCAGCCGGCTGCGGCCAGCGCCCGCCGGGCCGCTTCGCTGCCCAGATCGGAGGTGAATTCGCCCGGCGCCGCGATGTGGCGGCGGCGGATGCCGGTGCGTTCGATGATCCATTCATCCGACGTGTCGAGCCGGGCGGCCAGATCATCGTTGCTCAGCACCGTCTGCGGCAGATAGCTGCCGGTGCCGGTGATCACGGAACGGCGACAGGGGGAGGGGCTGGTCATGCAGCGTCGGGTTCCGGGGCGCTGGCTTGGCCCATGTTGATGCCAGAAAGATCGGCGCTGATGCGGCGGCCAACATCGTCGCGCACCAGATCATGCGCCACCCCGATGGCATTGGCCAGCCCATGCGCGTTGGCGCTGCCATGGCTTTTCACCACCAGGCCATTGAGGCCCAGGAACACCGCGCCATTATGGGCATTGGGATCCAGATGGTTGCGCAGCGATTGCAGGGCGCTGCGGGCGAAGAAATAGCCCAGCTTGCCCCAGATCGAGGAGCGGAAGGCATTGCCGAGCAGGCCGGTGACGAGCCGGCTGGTGCCTTCGGCGGTCTTGAGCGCGATATTGCCGGAAAAGCCATCGGTCACCACCACATCCACGTCGCCGGTGCCGATCTTGTCGCCTTCCACAAAGCCCAGGAACTGCATCGGCAACCGCGCCTCGCGCAGGATGGCGGCGGCCTGGCGGATTTCATCCGTGCCCTTCAGCTCTTCCTCGCCGATGTTGAGCAGGCCCAGGCGCGGCTGATCGAGGCCGAGCACGGTGCGGGCAAAGGCCGCGCCCATCACGGCGAACTGCACCAGATTGGTGGCATCGCATTCGGTGTTGGCGCCCAGATCGAGCATCACCGATTCGGATTTCAGCGTGGGCAGGATCGCCGCCAGCGCCGGCCGGTCGATCCCCTTCATGGTGCGCAGCGCAAACAGCGCCATCGCCATCAGCGCACCGGTGTTGCCGGCCGAAACGGCGGCATGGGCCTCGCCCTGCTTTACCGCATCGATGGCCATGCCCATCGAGGTGGTGCGCGCCCGCCGCAGGGCCTGGCTGGGCTTGTCGCGCATCGACACGACATCATCGCAGTTGATGATGCGGGCACGGCCGGCCAGACGGGGATGGCGCGCCAGTTCCGGGGCGATGGCGGCTTCCTGGCCAAACAGCAGGAACTGCAGGCGGGGATAGCGTTCGGCCGCGATATCGGCGGCGGCCACGGCCTCCGCCACACCCGATTCGCCGCTCATCACATCGAGCGCGATCACCGGGCTGGCGTGAGGCGTGCTGGTCATGACTGGCGGGCCAAGCCGGCGTTCGCCAGGAATCAGGCTTCGACGGTGAAGACTTCGCGGCCGTTGTAGAAACCGCAGGCGCCGCACACATTGTGAGGCAGCTTCAGCTCACCACAGTTCGGGCATTCCTGGAACTGGGTGGCGGTGAGCGCGTGGTGGCTGCGGCGCATGTTGCGGCGGGAAGGCGAGGTCTTGCGCTTGGGAACGGCCATGGGGCACCTGTGAGAAACTTTGTGGTTCAGCGAAATTCCGGGGACCTGAACGATCGCAGCCAGCGTGCACTTCAGCCATGCAGCATGGCCGGGCCTGATCATCCCGGAACAACGGAAGAAGCACGGCCCTATATTCGTTTTTGCCGGCGATGCAAGCATCATTGGTGCCGCCGGGGCGCCGCCGCCGGGCCGATTGCGCCGTCTGATCACCGCCCCGCGAAATTGCACTCGCTTGGCCTTGCCGCAATCGGCTAACAAGGCCGGGTGCTGACCGGGCTTGCCATCCAGAATATCGTGCTGATCGAGGCGCTGGCGCTTGAACTGGCGCCGGGGCTGGTCGTGCTGACCGGGGAAACCGGGGCTGGCAAGTCCATCCTGCTGGATGCGCTGGGCCTGGTGCTGGGCAATCGCGCCGATGCCGGGCTGGTGCGGGCCGGCTGCGATACCGCGCGGGTGGTGGCCGAATTTGCCGTGGCGGCCGATCATCCCGCCCGCGCGCTGCTGGCCGATCAGGGGCTGGAATGCGATGGCACCATCATCCTGCGCCGCCAGTTGAAGGCCGATGGCGGCAGCCGCGCCTTTGTGAATGACCAGCCGGTATCGGCCACGCTGCTGCGCGAACTGGGCGGCAGCCTGGTGGAAATCCATGGCCAGCACGATGAGCGCGGCCTGCTCAGCCCGCGCGGGCACCGGGCGCTGCTCGATCAGTTCGGCGGTCTGGCCCAGCCGCTGGCTGCCTGCCGGCAGGCGTGGACGGCCTGGCAAGCCGCGCAGGCCGCCGCCGATGCCGCGCGGGATCGGCTGGCCGCTGACCAGCGTGACCGCGAATGGCTGGATCATGCCGTGGCCGAATTGCAGGCTTTGGCCGCCCAACCGGGCGAGGAGGCCGAACTGGCGCTGGCCCGCGCCGCCATGCAGAAGGGCGCGCGCATCGCTGATGATCTGGCCGCGGTGGCCGGGCAATTGGCCAGCGGCAGCGCCACCCTGGCCCAGGCCGCCCGCCGGCTTGACCGGATCAGCGCCGAACATGCGCTGCTGGCCGATGCGCTGGCCGCGCTGGACCGGGCACTGGTGGAGGCGGGCGAGGCCGAAACAAGGCTGGCCGCGGCCACCAGCGCGCTGGAAGCCGATCCGGCGCGGCTTGAGCAGGTGGAAGCGCGGCTGTTCGAATTGCGCGCCATGGCCCGCAAGCACAAGGTGGAGGCCGATGCCCTGCCGGCGCTGGCCGAAACCCTGGCGGCGCGCGCCACGGCATTGGTGGCGGGCGAGGCCGGGCTGGCGGCGCTGGATGCCAAGGTGGCCGCCGCCGCCACCGCCTATCGGGCCGCGGCCGCGGCGCTTTCGGCCGCGCGTGGCGGCGCTGCGGCCCGGCTGGACGCGGCGGTGGCCGGCGAGCTGGCGCCGCTCAAGCTGGATGCCGCCCGCTTCCGCACTGCGCTGACGCCGCTGCCGCCGGCCGAATGGGGCCCCGACGGGCAGGAGCGGGCCGAGTTCGAGATCGCCACCAACCCCGGCGCCGATTTCGCGCCGCTGATGAAGATCGCATCGGGCGGGGAATTGTCGCGCTTCATCCTGGCACTGAAGGTGGCGTTGGCCAGCACCGGCAGCGCCGGCACCATGATCTTTGACGAGATTGACCGCGGCGTGGGCGGGGCGGTGGCCTCGGCCATTGGCGAGCGGCTGGCCCGGCTGGCCGGGGCGGCGCAGGTGCTGGTCGTCACCCACAGCCCGCAGGTGGCGGCGCGCGGCCACAGCCATTGGCGCATCGAAAAGGCCAGCGACGGCGCTGCTGCCCGCACCAGCCTGGCCCTGCTTGACCACGGGGCCCGGCAGGAAGAAATTGCCCGCATGCTGTCGGGCGCGGACGTGACACCGGAAGCCCGGGCCCAGGCCAGACGCCTGATCAACGGGGCCTGATGAAGGGGGATTGACCATGAACGCCATTGACCGCCGCCGCCTGTTGCAGGCCATTGCCCTGGCCGCCGTTGGCGCGGGGGCCGGCGGCCGCGCCGCGGCGCAATTGCCGCTGAAGCCGCTGGCGCCGCTGCGCCATGATGCGGTGCAATCGCTGATCGATGCCTATGTGGCGCAGGGCAAGGTGCCGGGCGCCGTGGTCGCGCTGGTGGAGCCGGGCCGCCACAAGCCGGTGTTTGTTTCGGCCGGCGTGACCGAATTCGGCGGCACCACCAAGGCCACGCCCGACACGCTGTGGCGCGTCTATTCCATGTCAAAGCCCATCACCGCCATGGCGATCATGCAGCGCATCGCCACCGGCGAATTGCGGCTGGATCAGCCGATAGCCGAGATCATGCCGGAATTCCGCGCCATGCAGGTGTTGACCGATCCGGCCAAGGGGCTGGAATCGCGCCCCGCCGCCCGGCCGATCACGGTGCGCCACCTGCTTACTCACACCGCCGGTTTCACCTATTCGATCAACGGCAACGGCCCGCTGGAGCGGGAATACAAGCGGCTGGGCATCCAGCCCGGCAGCGTGCCGGCCTTCCTGCAGCCGGGCGAGGGCGCGCTGCCCGATCTGCAGGTGATGGCCAACAATCTGGCCGGCCTGCCGCTGGCGCTCGATCCCGGCACGGCGTGGAAATATTCGGTTGGCCTCGATGTGGCCGGCGCGCTGCTGGAACGGCTGACCAGCATGACCTTTGACAAGCTGTTGCAGCAGCAGTTGTTCGGCCCGCTTGGCATGGCCGATACCGGCTTCTGGGCGCAGGACAGGGCGCGGCTGGCCGCCAATTATCTGTGGACCGCACCCGGCACCACCACCCGGCTGGAAAAGCCGATCCCGATTTCGAAACTGGAACGGGATGGCTTCACCACCCGGCCCAAGCTGCTCTCGGGCGGTGGCGGGCTGGTGAGTTCGGCGCGCGATTACGCAAAGTTCACCCAAATGGTTCTGAACGAAGGCGAATTTGAAGGCCGCACCATCCTGCCGCGCGGCACCGCCCGGCTGGCCACCAGCAATCTGATGCCGGCCGGAGTCTATTTCGATGGCAACCATGGCTTTGGCGCCGGCGGCCGCGTGACGCTGTTTGATACCCGTGCCGGCGGCGCCACGTCGGCCTGGGGCGGTGGCACCGCCGATGCCTATGGCTGGGGCGGCGCGGCCGGCACCCTGTTCATGGCCGATCGGGTGCGCCAGTTCGGGGTGGTGCTGATGCTCCAAACCATGGGGGACAGCAGCCTGGCGCGGGACAAGGATCTGGCCACGGCCCTGGCGCGCGATGCGGATGGGCGGTAACGCCCGCCGCATTGCCCGGCTGGTGCTGGCGCTGGCCTACGCCGCTGTGGGGGTTATCCATCTGAAAAGCCCCGATGGTTTCCTGCCAATCATGCCCGATTGGGTGCCGTTCCCGCGCGCCGTGGTGCTGGCCACCGGGGTTGCCGAAATCGCCGGTGCCATCGGCCTGTTGATCCCCCGCCTGCGCGTGGCGGCGGCCTGGGGGCTGGCCACCTATGCGCTGTGCGTGTTCCCGGCCAATATCAAACATGCCGTGGAAGGCATTGCAATCAATGGGCAAATCTTGGGATGGGGCTATCATGGCCCGCGCCTTCTGGCCCAGCCGCTGATCATCTGGTGGGCGCTGTGGGCCGGCGGCGTCACCGATTGGCCGTTCGGGGGGAAGCGCTGATGTTCATCGGCCATTTCGCGGCATCGGTGGCGGTGAAGGCGGCGCGGCCGCAACTGCCGTTCTGGGCCTGTGTGGGTGCGGCCCAGCTGGTGGACATCGCCTGGGCCGGCCTGATCATCGCCGGGGTTGAGCAGGTGCGGGTGGTGCCCGGCCTGCCCGGATCGCCGCTCGAACTGGTCCACATGCCCTATACCCACAGCCTGCTGGCGGCGGTTTTGTGGTCAGTTGCCGGGGCGTTGGTGGCCGCCCGCTGGCACGGGGTGACGGCAATCTGGCTCGGGGTGGCCATTTTCTCGCACTGGGTGGCCGATCTCGTGGTCCACCGCCCCGATCTGGCGCTGTGGCCCGGCAGCGCGGTGAAATTGGGCCTGTCGCTGTGGAATTTGCCGGCGCTGGAAATGCTGCTGGAGGTGGGCCTGCTCGGCCTGGCCGTGGCCTGGTGGGTGGCGCGGCGGGTGCGGGCCGGGCAGGCGGCACGGCCCGCCATTGGCTGGTTCATCGGCCTGTTGGTGCTGGGCGCGGTCAATGCCATCCCCGGTGATCCGCCGACGCCGGCCGGCCTGGGCCTGCTGGCCCTGCTGGGCTTTGCCATCGCCATCGCGCTGGCCTGGCTGGTGGACCGGGCCGACCGGCCGCAACTGCCAACGCCGGGGCCTAGCGCGGCGCCAACCCTGCACTGATCAGCGCATGGGCTGCCGCCGCGATGTCGGCCGATGAACGGCCTTCGTCCCACACGCCGAATTTCAGCCCCAGAAACACGTTCATGCCCATGATGGCCCAGGCCCGCACCTGCCAGTCGCCATCGGAAACCTCGCCGCGCCCGAACGCCTGCTCCAGGCTGCTGGCATAGCCTTCGGCCACGCTCACATAATGGGCGCGATAGGCGTCTTCGGCCACGAAGGCGCTTTCATCGATGATGCGGTACAGCGCCTTGTGGGTGCGCACGAACTCCAGGAACGCCGCCAGCCCGGCGCGCTCGCCGGCCAGCCGGTCAGGCGCGGCCAGAATGTGCGGCACCACATGCTCGCGCACCTGGCGGCTCATGTCGGCCACCAGCGCGCGGAACACCGCCTCCTTGCTGTCAAACCAGGTGTAGAAACTGCCGATCGCCACGCCGGCGCGCTGGGCGATGCGGGCGATGCTGCCCTCGTGATAGCCGCGCTCGCCAAATTCGGCCGCCGCCGCATCCAGGATGGCGCGCACCGTGCGCTGGCCCCGCGCCGTGCGCGGAGTCTTGTCGCCGGCCGGTGATTCCACGGTCTGTGGCGGCAATGTCACATCCTCGGCCAAATCCTGCCCCTTTGCGCGCCCCGTGTGCCGGGCGGTTGCGTTCCAGAGTTGAAACCTGGTTCAGGTTTCAGTATTCCAACGCCCAAGCCAAAACAAGCCCGGTCACCATCGCGGCCGGCCACGCTGGGGAGACAGACATGATCGAGACCACCCGCACCCGTTTTGCCCTGCTGGCCGGCGCCAGCCTGCTGGCCGCGGTGCCGGCCGCCGCACAAACTGCGCCCGCCGTGGCCGATGAGGGCGTGGAGCAGGCCGAAATCGTCGTCTCCGCCCGCCGCCGCGAGGAAAAGCTGATCGACGTGCCGGTGGCGGTCACCGCCTTTTCCCAGGCTGATCTGCAAAAATATCAGGCGGTTGATCTGTCGGGCCTGCAGGCCGCCGCGCCCAATCTCAATCTGGTGCAGGGCCGTGGCTCGGCGGCCAGCGCCAATATCTTCATCCGCGGCATCGGCCAGCCCGATGCGCTGCAAACCTTTGATCCCGCCGTCGGCATCTATGTCGATGGCGTCTATCTCAGCCGCATCCAGGGCGCCCTGCTCAATCTGTTCGATGTGGAGCGGATCGAGGTGCTGCGCGGGCCGCAGGGCACGCTCTATGGCAAGAACACCACCGGCGGCGCCATCTCCATCGTCAGCCGCAAGCCCAGCTTCACCGACACCAAGGGTGAGGCCTCGCTGCAATATGGCAGCTACAACCAGTGGATCCTCAACGGCTATGTCTCCTCGCCGCTGGCCGGAGACCGGGTGGCGCTCAGCCTGGCCGGCCAGTGGGACAAGCGCGACGGCCTGGTCACCGATCCGCGCACCGGCCGCAAATACAACGACCGGGACAGTCTGACCTTCCGCTCCATCCTGCGCGCCCAGGCCACCGACAATCTCGAAATCCTGATGTCGGGCGATTACAACCGCCAGCGCAACGCCCTCACCCTGGGCTATCCCACCGCGCCGCTGCTGCAGACCAGCCTGTTCCCGGCCGGGGTGACGACGCTGGTGCAGCCCGAGCCCTATGGCCGCTATGATTTCAAGGCCTCCACCAGCTTCCGCGGCAACGAAGGCCAGAAGCTTGACCATTGGGGCCTCAACCTCACCGCCAACTGGACCCTGTCAGACGCGATCACCCTGACCAGCATCACCAGCTGGCGCAAGCTTGATCCGGATTTCTTCATCGACATCGATGCCGCCCAGGCCGAGCTGGGCGACGTGTTCGTCGGCATCGACCAGCGCCAGTTCAGCCAGGAAATGCAGCTGAAATGGTCGGGTGACCGCTTCTCCGGCGTGTTCGGCCTGTTCTACCTCAACGAGCGGGTGCGTTCGCGGCAGGAGGCCTATGCCGATGATCTGTTCACCTTCCTCGGCGGCCCCGTCAGCTTCACCCGCCTGATCAACGATGCGCAGGTGACGAAAAGCTATGCCGCCTTCGGCCAGGCCAGCTACAAGTTCACCGACAGCCTCAGCTTCACCGCCGGCCTGCGCTACACCTTCGAGGAGCGCAGCTACAACCGCTTCACCACCACCCAGTCCTCCTTCGCTGGCCTCAATGGCATCAGCTTCCGCTTCCCCGACAATCTGCCGGCGCCGTTCAACCTCGACAACAAGGCCGAATATGGTGCGTGGACGCCCAGCTTCACCCTGTCCTACAAGCCGGGCACTGACAGTCTCCTCTATGCCTCGGCCAGCCGCGGCTTCAAATCGGGCGGCTTCAACGGCCGCGCCAACAGCGCCAACGACCTGACGCTGGTGGTGAACGGCGCCCCCAGCCTCGTCACACGCTTCAACCCCGAAACCGTGTGGACCTATGAAGGCGGCGCCAAGGGCAGCTTCGCCGATGGCAAGATCTTCCTGTCGGGCACGGTGTTTTACAGCGATTTCAAGGATTTCCAGGCGCGTGTCGGCGGCGGCACGGTGGGCTCCACCGGCGTGTTCCCGGTGCTCAACGCCGGCAAGCTGACGATCTGGGGCATCGAACTGGAAGCCACCGCCAAGCCGACCAAATATTGGACCCTGCGCGGCAGCTTCGGCTATCTGGATGCGCAATATGATGTGTTCAACGATGGCCGCCGGGTGCCGCCGCAAAGCTTCAGCTGCAACCCCACCGGCAATCAGGTCACCTGCCAGCCGGCCTTTGCCCCGCCCGTCACCCTCACGCTCGCCACCGATTACCGTATCCCGGTGGGCGATGGCGCCATCACGCTGGGCGTGGATGCCCGCCATGTCGGCAAGCATTTCCTGAGCGTTGACAACCGCCCCGGCCTGACCGAGCCGGGCTATTGGCTGGCCAATGCGCTGGTGCGCTATGACGCCGGCAGCGGCCGCTGGTATGCCCAGGGCGGCGTGAAGAACATGTTTGACCGGCTGTACCGCACCGATGGCCAGGAATTCAGCTCGGTCGGCAATATCCAGACTGTTTACTATGGCGATCCGCGCACCTTCAGCGTGATGGTCGGCTTCCGCTTCTGATCGGCGGGCCACAATGGGAAAGGGCGGCCGATCGGCCGCCCTTTTTCGTTGTGGAGGCTGGTGGCTTCAGGCGCGCTCCACCGCCAGCGCGATGCCCATGCCGCCGCCGATGCACAGCGTGGCCAGGCCCTTTTTCGCCTCGCGCCGGCCCATTTCGTGCAGCAACGTCACCAGCACGCGCGCGCCCGATGCGCCGATCGGGTGGCCGATGGCGATGGCACCGCCGTTGACATTCAGCTTGTCGGGATCAAGCCCCAGTTCCTGGCCCACCGCCAGCGCCTGCGCCGCAAACGCCTCGTTGGCTTCGACCAGATCCAGATCAGCCACGCTCCAGCCCGCCTTGGCCAGCGCCTTGCGGCTGGCCGGCACCGGGCCGATGCCCATGATCTTCGGGTCCACGCCCACGCTGGCAAAGCCGGCGATGCGGGCCAGCACCGGCGCGCCGCGGCGGGCGGCCTCGGCCTCGCTCATCAGCACCAGCGCGGCAGCGCCATCGTTGAGGCCGCTGGCATTGGCGGCGGTGACGGTGCCATCCTTCTTGAACGCGCCCTTCAGGCCCGAGACGCTCTCCAGCGTGACACCGTCGCGGATATATTCATCCGTATCGATGATGGTGTCGCCCTTGCGGCCCTTCACGGTGACGGGCGCGATTTCGGCGGCAAAGCGCCCGGCGGTGCGCGCCGCACTGGCCTTGTTCTGGCTGGCCACGGCGAATTCATCCTGGGCGGCGCGGCTGATCTGGTACATTTCCGCGACATTTTCCGCGGTGATGCCCATGTGATAGCCGTTGAAGGCATCCCACAGGCCATCCTTGATCATCGTGTCGACCAATTCCAGATGGCCCATCTTCTGGCCGGCGCGCAGCGCCTGGGCGTGCATGGCCAGGCTCATCGATTCCTGGCCGCCGGCCACCACGATCGCACTGTCTCCATTGGCGATGGCCTGGGCCCCCATGGCGACCGCGCGCAGGCCGGAGCCGCACACCTGGTTCACGCCATAGGCCGGGGCCTCCAGCGCGATGCCGGCAGCCAGCGCCGCCTGCCGCGCCGGGTTCTGGCCATGACCGGCGGTGAGCACCTGGCCCAGGATCACCTCGCTCACCTCGTCGGCCGCCACGCCGGCATCGGCCAGCGCCGCCGCGATCGCCGCCTGGCCGAGCAGATGCGCCGGGGTGCCGGCAAAACTGCCCAGAAAACTGCCCACCGGGGTGCGGCGGGCGGCGGTGATGACGATGTTGCTCATGGGTTGGGTCCCTTTTTGTCCGGTTGCTGGATCGAGTCGAACCGCGAAATCCTAGGCCGGTTCGCCGCGCTGCACCATGGCACTTGCGGCTAATCGGCCAGCCAGGCGGCCAGCGGTTCCCACAGCAGCGGCTGCGCCCGGCGGCCCACCACCATGCCGACATGGCCGCCGGCAATGTCCAGCCGGCCGGGATCGCCGGGGCGGCTGAGCGCGGCGGCGGCCGGCACGATGCGATCAGCGAGCGCCACCACATCCAGCACGGGCAAGGCGGGCAGGGGGCCATCGCCCAGCCCGTCGGCCCCGCCGGCAAACAGGGCGGCCAGATCGGCGGCGGCCGCCAGGCTGATCGGCGCGCCGCCGTTGGCCCAATCCTCCAGCCGGGCAAAGCCGGCGATGGCTTCGGGCGCGGCATCGGCCAGCCGCTCATATTTGGCCACCAGCCCGGCCGGATCGAGCGCCCAGAACGCCGGCTGCACCAGATCCATCGGCACCGCGCCCAGCGGCCGGGCCAGCGGCGCGGCCCCGGCCCACCATTGTGCCAGCGCGGCGCGGCCCTGATCGCCATAGCCGCCAAAGCGCCACGGCGCGGCCAGCAGCGCCACCCGGCTGGCAATGCCATGGCGCGCCGCCGCCAGCGCCAGCGTGCCGCCCAGGCAATAGCCCAGCACCGGCACCGCCCCGCCCAACTGCCGGGCCAGCGGCACCAGCCGTTCCGCCACCAGCCCGGCCAGCCCCAGCGCTTCGGGTTGCGGCCCCCAATCGATCAGCAGCGGGCGAAAGCCGGCGCCGGCCAGATGCGCCACCAGGCTCTGCCCCGGCCCCAGATCGAGCACATCGGGCGAATTGATCAGCGAGGGCACCAGCAGCAGCGGCCGCCCGGCCGGCGCGGCCGCCCGCAGCGCCACGCCGCCCACCCGCGCCACTTCGGGCAGCGGCGCGCGCGGCGGTGGCGGCGGCGCCTGCTGATAGCGGGCCAGCCCGGCCAGCACCCGCGCCAGCCGCGCCCGGTCAACGCCGCACACCGCCTGCACCGTGGCCAGGAACAGCGGCAACGGGTGGGGCCCGCGCGCCCGCATCAGGCCGGCCGCTGCTGCACCTGCGGCATTGCACCGCAACAGCAGGCCGTGCTAGCGGTTGTGCCAGCGTTTGATCCGGGAGTTTTCATGGCTGCATCATCCTCTCCCGATGGCAGGGCCGGCAAGGGGCCCACGGTCATCAAGAAATACGCCAACCGTCGTCTCTACAACACCGAAACGTCAAGCTATATCACCCTTGAGCATCTGGCGGAAATGACCCGCGACGGCCGCGATTTCCAGGTGTTTGATGCCCGCACCGGCGAGGATATCACCCGCGCCGTGCTCACCCAGATCGTGATGGAGGGCGAAGCCGGCGGCCAGACCATGCTGCCGGTGTCGTTCCTGCGCCAGATCATCGCCATGTATGGCGATTCGATGCAGGCGATGGTGCCGCATTATCTCGAAGCCTCGATGGCGGCCTTTGCCGAAAATCACGCCAAGTTCCGTGATGCCGCGATGAAGCCGTTTGAACAACTGGCCAAGCAGAATCTGGCCATGTTCCAGGCCGCCACCGAGATGATGACCGGCGGGCGGTTCCGCATGGGGGAGCCGGCCGCGCCGCCGCCGCCTGCCCAGCCGGCGCCGCAGCCGGCCCCCAGCACCGATGAACTGGCGCAACTGAAGGCACAGCTGGCCGCGCTCCAGGCGCGGCTTGACGGCATCAAGGGCTGAATTCTTGGCCATCTCCCCGATCGCGCTTGCTGCCGGGGCGGCCAGCGTATATGGGGCGCTCTGGGAGAGTGGCGGTCCGGAGGGGTCTGGTCCGTCGTTGGGTTCGGGTTTGGCACTGCCACCCGCCTTGGGGGGCAAGCCAGCCCGGTTGATGGGAAGCTGGCGATGAAGAGCGAATCTCACGGAGCGTTTTCGGGGCCAGGAAACAACAGCGAAGGGCCGTTGATCGTGCCTGCGCCAGGCGATGACCTGCCACCGGATTACCGGCCATCGGCCGATGAAGAATTCATGAATCCGCGCCAGTTGGCCTATTTCCGGCGCAAGCTGCTCGCCTGGAAAGACGAGATCCTGAAGGAATCGGAAAGCACCCTTGAGGCGCTGAAGGCCGAGCCGCTGCGCGAGCCTGACCTGACCGACCGTGCCGCCAGCGAAACCGATTGGGGCATCGAACTGCGCACCCGCGATCGCCAGCGCAAGCTGATTTCCAAGATTGATGCCGCGCTGCGCCGGATCGAGACCGGCGATTATGGCTGGTGCGAGATCAGCGGCGAACCGATCAGCCTGGCCCGGTTGGAAGCGCGCCCGATCGCCACCATGACAATCGATGCGCAGGAACGCCACGAGCGCGACGAGAAGATCAGCCGCGACGAATAGGGGCGGCGTTGGCGCCGCCGGCGGGCCTCGTTCGGGCCGGCCGGCTGGCGCGTGGCGTCTCCCTCAATGCAGGCGGGACAATTCGTCCTTCAACTTCAGCTTTTCGGCCTTCAATTGCCGCAGCAGGGTGGCATCGGGCACGGGCCGTTTCAGTTCGGCACCCAGCTTGGCATCCAGCCGGGCGTGGCGGGCGGCCAGCGTGTCGCGGTGGCTGTTGGGCATCAAGTCACTCCCTTTGCACAGCGCAGCGGCCCGGGCTTGGGCCGCTTCGGGATCGGTGATTGCATCATGGCTTGGCCCCGCTGTCCATGCCTGTTGCCGGCAATTCACCGCCAATTCGGCAGGATTTGCCGGCTTCCCCGGCCGCCCTCTTGAGCAGGCCGGCATTTCTGGCTAACCCGGTCAGGCAAGTTCGGCCGCTATCCGGAGCCCTGCCCCCGTGGACGAAGCGGAAATCCGCGCCCGCATCGAATATCTGAGGATGGAGCATCGCGATCTGGATGCCGCCATCGAGGCGCTGCGCCTGATGCCGCTGCCCGACATGATCCAGCTGCAACGCTTCAAGAAGCGCAAATTGCGCCTGAAGGACGAGATCAGCCTGCTCGAAGACCAGCTGATCCCCGACATCATCGCATGATCGCGGCGCTGCTGCTGCTGGCGGCCGCCGAACCGCCGCCAGCGCCGGCCGCCGAGCCCGAAATCGCCCGCCCCTGCCGGGAGGCCGCCGATGCCGCCCGCCCCAGCCGGCGGCAACTGGCGCGCTGCGATCGCGCCATCGGCGCGGCCGGGCTGCCGCCACCGGTGCGGCTGGCGATGCTGATGAACCGCGGCGCCGCGCGGCTGAAGGCCGGGCAGGTGGAGCGTGCGCTGGCCGATTTCGATCTGGCCATCCGCGCCGCGCCCGGTTTTGCCGAAGCCTGGATTGCCAAGGGCGTTGCGCTGTCGCGGGTGGAAGGCCGCGCCAGCGAAGCCGTGGCGCTGATCACCCACGGCCTGGAAATCGGCCCGAAAAGCCCGGCCCGCGCCTATTTCGCGCGGGCCCAGGCCCATGAGGTGGCCGGCAATCTGAAGGCGGCGATGGAGGATTTTGCCGCCGCCGCCCGGGCCGATCCGGATTGGCCGGCGCCCGCCGAGGAGCTGAAACGCTTCAAGGTCGAGCGCCGGAAGGTGCTGCGCGCCTAGAGCATTTCCCGACCAGGCCAAATCGGCGTCATCGCCGTGCCGGCGACCCCTGCGGGGCGGGCGGACTTTGGCCCGTGGCAGCGTCGCTCGTCAGTTGCGATGCACAGCGCATCGCGCCCTCCTCGCTCCTTGCCACAAACCAAATTCCGCTCCGTGCCGCCGATCCAGCCGGGTCGGAAAATGCTCTGATCACTCCGCCGCCAGCCGCGCCTCGCCGGCCGCCGGCAGCGCATCCAGGCCCAGCCCGATGTCCACCTTGCGCGGCTTCTTGTGCTCGGGGATTTCGCGCACCAGTTCGATGTTGAGCAGGCCGTTTTCAAAGCTGGCGCCGGTCACCTTGATGGTGTCGGCCAGCTGGAAGCGCCGCTCAAAGGCGCGCTTGGCGATGCCGCGGTGCAGATACTGCCGCTCCTTGCCTTCGGTTTCCGGCGCGGTCTGGCCGCTCACGATCAGCGTGTGTTCCTGCACCGTGATGTCAAGCTCGCCGCGGGCAAAGCCGGCCACCGCCATCTGGATGCGGTAGGCGCCATCGCCCAGCTTTTCGATGTTGTAGGGGGGAAACGCGTCCCCGGTGTCGAGCCGCCCGGCATATTCGACCAACCGGTTCAGATTTTCGAATCCGATGGACGAACGCAGCAACGGCGAAATATCAAATCCACGCATGGCACATTCCTCTTCAAGCAAAGATGCCTCAGGTCCCGCCCAATCCGGGCCGGGGTCTGCCGCCGTGCCTCCTGGCCCCGTCGGCAACGCCTATCTGGGCATGGTCCGCCCGCTTTCAAGACCAGGCGCCGCCAGCCTGCGCCCGCAGCTGGATGCGCTGTTCCGCGATTGCCTGGCGGTGGGAGAGGCGGCGCGCGGCTGGTTTGACGGGCCGTGCCGGGCGTGGCGCGCCGCGCTGCCGCCCGATGCCGCGCTGGCCGTTGGCATCGAATCGCTGGGCGTCACGGCGCGGCTGCTGGCGCTGATGAACTGGCTGCTGCACGCCGATCACCAGGGCCAGCCGCGCCACCTGCGCCCGTTGGTGGTGGATGATCCGCTGCCGCTGCCCGCCGATCATCCCTTGACCGGATCGCAAGGCCACGCCATCGCCGTGGCCAGCCGCCAGCTGCTGGCGCGGGCCGCCGCGCTTTCGGCGCTGCACGGCGCCAGCGGCGATCACCTACAGGATATGCGCTGATGCACCCGTTCCACCTTGCCATCCCGGTTGATGATCTGGCCGCCGCCCGCCATTTCTATGGCACCGTGCTGGGCTGCTCCGAAGGCCGGTCGAGCGAGACCTGGATCGATTTCGATTTTCACGGCCACCAGCTGGTGGTGCACCGGGCCCCCAAAAGCGCCATCCACCGCAACCCGGTTGACGGAGACCAGGTGCCGGTGCCGCATTTCGGCCTGGTGCTGGATTGGGCCGGCTGGGAAGCGCTGGCCGCGCGCATCACCGCCGCCGGCATCGCCTTTGAACTGGAACCGCATGTGCGCTTTGCCGGCAAGCCCGGTGAGCAGGGCACCTTCTTCCTGTTTGATCCGGCCGGCAATGCGCTGGAATTCAAGGCGATGCGCCACCCCGCCAATCTGTTTGCCAAGCAGGCCTGAACCCGCCTGCGCGCGCGCCTGCCGCGCGCGCCATGGTGCCACACCCTGCTGCCAAGTCCGCCGCGAGCGCCTATCAGGGCGGCCATGCATCCCGACATGTCCCAGCCCATCGCTGCGCCCGCAGCCGCCACGGCGGCGCCGGTGCTGCGTGCGCAGGGGCTGGCCAAATCGGTGAGCACCGCCGGCGGGCAGCGGCGGCAATTGTTTGCCGGCGTTGATCTGGCGCTGATGCCCGGCGATGTCGTGGCGATCACCGGCGAATCGGGCGTGGGCAAATCCACCTTGCTCAATATCCTGGCCGGGCTGGATCAGCCCGATGCCGGCACGGTGATGATCGGCGGCGCCGCGCTGGCCGGGCTGGACGAAGCGGCGGTGACGGCGCTGCGCTGCCGCGCCATCGGCTTCGTGTTTCAGGCCTTCCACGTGCTGCCGCATCTTGATCTGGCCCGCAACGTGGCGCTGCCGCTGGTGCTGGCCGGCATGGCGCAGGCCCCGGCGCTGGCGGCGGCCCAGGCGATGCTGGACCAAGTGGGGCTGGGCGGGCGCGGCGGCGATCATCCGGCCGTGCTGTCGGGCGGGGAATTGCAGCGCGTGGCCATCGCCCGGGCGCTGGTGCACCGCCCGCCGCTGGTGCTGGCCGATGAACCCACCGGCAATCTGGATCCCGAAACCGCGCGGCGCATCCTTGATCTGCTGCTTGCCAGCGCCGGGGCGGCCGGCAGCGCCGTGCTGATCGTCACCCACAGCGAGGCGGTGGCGGCCGCGGCCCACGCCACCCTGTGTCTCTCGGCTGCCGGGCTCACCCGCCGCGCGGCCTGAATGGCGGGCGTGGTTTCCGTGGCCACCGGCTGGCTGCTGGCGGGCGAATGGCGGGCGCAGCCGCTGCGCATGGCGCTGGCCGTGCTGGCGATTGCCGTGGGCGTGGCGCTGGGCTTTGCCGTGCATCTGGTGAACAGCGCGGCGCTGGGCAGTTTCGGCCGCGCCATGGCCAGCGTGCAGGGCCGGGCCGATCTTTCGGTGCGCGCCGTGGCCGCCACCGGCATGGACGAGATGCTCTATCCGCGCCTGGCGCGGCTGCCCGGCATCGCGGCGGCCTCTCCGGTGGTGGAGGTGGCGGCCAGTTGGGGCGCGCTGGCGCGGCCGGGATCGCCGCCGGCGGCCGGCGGGCGCTTCACCCTGATCGGCACCGATTTCCTGCGCGCCATGCGGGTGACACCGGGCCTGATCGGCATCAGCGCCGCCGGGCTTTCCGGTGTGGGCACGGCGCCGGGCTGGCTGCAGGGCCGCATCTGGCTCTCGCCGGCGCTGCTCGGCGCCACCGGCCTGAAACCGGGCGCGCATTTCCGCTTCACCGCCGCCGGGCGCGGCCATGATCTGATCATCGCCGGCCGGCTGGCCGGCAGCGGCACCGAAGCGCGGCTGGCGGTGATCGACATTGCCGAGGCGCAGGACCGGCTGGGCCAATGGGGCCGGGTGCAGCGCATCGATCTGAAACTGGCCGAAGGTGCCGATACGGCCGCGGTCAGCGCCCGCATTGGCGCGCTGCTGCCGCCCGATGCGCTGCTCGCCACGCCGGATGGAGAGGCCAGCCGCGCCGACGCGCTCAGCCGGGCCTATCGCGTCAATCTGGGCATGCTGGCGCTGGTGGCGCTGCTCACCGGCGGCTTTCTGGTGTGGTCAGCCCAATCGCTCAGCGTGGCGCGGCGGCGGCCACAGTTCGCGCTGCTGGCGGTGCTGGGCCTGCCCCGGCGTGGGCTGGTGGGCCAATTGCTGATCGAAGGGCTGATCCTGGGGCTGGCCGGGGCCGCCATCGGCCTGGTGCTGGGCCATGCGCTGGCCGATCTGGCGGTGAACCGTTTTGGCGGCGATCTGGGCGGCGGCTATTTCGCCGGGGCGCAGGCGCGGCTGGCCTTCCCGCCGCTGGCGGCGCTGGCGTTTGCCGGGCTGGGGCTGGTGACCGCGCTGGCCGGCAGCTTGGTGCCGGCGCTGGCCGCGGCGCGGGTGCCGCCGGCGCTGGCGCTCAAAGGTCTGGGCGACGGGCTTGATCCCGGCCGCCGCCCGCGCGCCTGGCCGGGGCTGGCGCTGCTGGCGGCCGGCACCGGGCTGGCCATGGCGCCGCCGCTGGCCGGGCTGCCGATCCTGGCCTATGCCGGCATGGCGCTGCTGTTGGCCGGCGGCGTGGCGCTGATGCCGGCACTGGCGCGGGCATTGCTGGCTCCGCTGGCGCGCATCGGCAGCGCCTGGCTGCCGCTCGATCTTGCCATCCGCCGGCTGTGGGGCGCGCCGCAGGCGGCCAGCCTGGCGCTGTCGGGCATTGTCGCCTCCACCGCGCTGATGGTGGCGATGGCGGTGATGGTGGCCAGTTTCCGGCAGAGCGTGGATGATTGGCTGGTCGCCGTGCTGCCATCCGATCTCTATCTGCATCTGGAGGCGGCCGAGGCCGGCGGGCTGGCGCCGGCCGATCAGGCGCGGCTGGCGGCGGTGCCGGGGCTGGCCGGGATGCGCCCGCAGCGGGTGCTCAGCCTGCGCCTGGCGGCCGGCCAGCCGGCGGTGAGCCTGATGGCGCAGGGCGGCCATGCCGCGGTGCCGCTGCTGCGCCGCACCACAGCACCCGCCCCGGCCGGCACCACCCCGGCGCTGATTTCCGAACCGATGGCCTGGCTTTATGGCTGGCAGGTGGGGGAGGTGCGCACGCTGGCCATCGCCGGCCGGCCGCAGCGCCTGCATGTGGCCGGGGTGTGGCGCGATTATGCCCGGCAATTTGGCGCCATCATCCTGCCGCTGGCCGATTATCGCCGCCTCACCGGCGATCAGACGATCACCGATGCCGCCTTTGATCTGGCGCCGGGTGCCGATGCCGGCCGGGTGGAGGCGGCGCTGGCCGCGGCGCTGCCGCCGGCGGTGGCCGGCCAGGCCCAGTTTGGCCGCCCCGGCGAGATGCGGCGGGTGGCGCTGCAGATTTTCGATCGCAGCTTTGCCGTGACCTATGCGCTGGAAGCCATCGCCATCATCATCGGGCTGGTGGGCGTGGCCACCAGTTTTTCCGCCCAGGTGCTGGCGCGGCTGCGCGAATTCGGCATGCTGCGCCATATCGGCGTGGGGCGGCGGCAATTGCTGTGGATGCTGGCGCTGGAAGGCGCCGGGCTGGGGCTGGTGGGCGCGGTGGCCGGCGTGGCGCTGGGCCTGGGGCTGGCGCTGGTGCTGGTGGCGGTGGTGAACCCGCAGAGTTTTCACTGGACGATGGATCTGGCGCTGCCCTGGCCGCTGCTGGCCGGGCTGGCTGCCGCGCTGGTGGCCTGCGCTGCCGGCACCGCCGTGGTGGCCGGCCGGCGGGCGCTGGGGCAGGGGCCGCTGCTGGCGGTGCGGGCGGATTGGTGATGCGGCGGCGCGCCCTCATGCTGCTGGCGCCGCTGCTGCTGGCGGCGGACTTCGCGCCGGTGCGCCCCGGCGTGGCCTTGCGGTTTCCGGCCGATCATGGCGCGCATCCGGCCTTCCGCACCGAATGGTGGTATGTCACCGGTTGGCTGCGCCCGGCAGCCGTCACCAGCGCCCCGGCAAGTGGCACCCAGATCACCTTTTTCCGCACCCGGGTCCCGCGTGCCGGCACCAGTGGCTCGCGATTTGCCACCGAACAGGTGATTTTCGCGCATGCCGCCATCGCCGATCCGGCCACCGGGCGGCTGCGCCATGCCACCCGCATCGCCCGTTCGGGCTTTGGCCTGGCCCAGGCGAGGGAAGGCGATCTGGACGTGGCGGTGGACGATTGGCGGCTGTGGCGCGGCCGCGATGGCCGGCTGCACGCCCATGTCGTGGTGGCCGGCGAGGCGCTGGATCTGGCCTTCACGCCCACCCAGCCGCTGTTGCTGCAAGGGCGCGGCGGCTATAGCCAGAAGGGCCCAAGCCCTTCAGAAGCAAGCCATTATTACAGCTGGCCACAATTGCGCATCAGCGGCGCGCGCGCCGGCAAGCCGGTGGCGGGCACGGCCTGGCTGGATCGGGAATGGTCCTCCACCCTGCTCAATCCGCGCGCGGTGGGCTGGGATTGGCTGGGCCTCAATCTGGATGACGGCGGCGCCCTGACGTTGTTCCGGGTGCGCGATCGCCAGGGCCAGGCGGTGTGGGCCGGGGGCAGCCACCGCGATGCCAGGGGAAAAACCGTTGTTTTCCAACCGGATGAGGTGGATTGGCGGGCCGCCGGCTGGTGGCGCAGCCCGCGCAGCGGCGCGCGCTGGCCGGTGGGGCCACAGGTGCGATACCGGCTGAACAACCAGTGGCAACGCATTGAGATCAAACCCCTGATGCCCGATCAGGAGCTTGACAGCCGCACGGGCGGCGGCCCGCTCTATTGGGAAGGCGCCGTGACGGTGCCGGGCGGGCGCGGCTATCTGGAATTGACCGGCTATGCCGCACCCTTGCGGATGTGATGGCGTTGCGGCTAACAGCAGCACAGGCAGGGGTGCTACAGCGGATCGGGGCAATCAAGTGATTGAAAATAATGGCATCATTGCGCCAGACTTTGCGCCGGCGGCGCCGCGCGGCCTGTGCACCGATTGCGGCGTCTCGCGCAGCAGCACCCCCAATGATTGCGGCACCGCCTGCCAGTTCATCAAGCCCGACTATGCCGCGATGGAGGCCCAGGTCCACGGCCGCGCCCGCGATGAGAACCGGCCTGACGAACTCTTCTTCGGCCCGTTCCAGCGCATGGCAAAAGCCCGCCTGAAACAACCACTTGCCGGCGCGCAGTGGACCGGGATCACCAGCCGGCTGGGCCAGCGCCTGCTCGAAACCGGCGCGGTGGAGGCGATCCTGACCATGGCGCCCGACGAGGCTGACAAGTGGCGCCCGCGCCCGGTGATGGTGACGAAGCCCGAGGCGATGGCACAGGTGCGCGGCATGCGCATGGGCTATGCGCCGCTGCTGGCGCTGCTGGAACCGGCGCGCGCTGCCGGCTTCAAGCGCATTGGAATCATTGGCATTCCCTGCCAGATCCACGCGCTGAGGCGGCTGGAGGCCAAGCTGGGGTTTGAGCGGCTCTACGTGATCGGCACGCCGTGCAGCGACAACACCACGACCGAGAATTTCCACGAATTCCTGTCGCTGCTGTCGGACCGGCCGGAGACCATCACCTATCTGGAATTCAAGGCGGATTATCATGTCGAACTGCGGTTTGACGACGGTCGCCGCAAGGACATTCCATTCCTGATGCTGCCGCTCGCCGATCTGCGGCCGGATTTCTTCCCGCTCACCTGCCGCACCTGCGTCGATTACACCAACAGCCTGGCCGATATCACTGTGGGCTACATGGGCGGCACCGGAGACCAGTGGCTGCTGATCCGCAACGATCGCGGCGCCGAACTGCTTGATTTGCTTGGGGAAGAAGTCTTGCTGTCGGAGCCGGACGACAACGGGAAGCCCGATGGCAGCAAGCGCGCCGGCCCGGTGAAGGGCTTCATGGCCAACACCGAGCGCGCTGCCGGCGGCCTGCCGCTGCGCAAGATGCCCAAGTTCATCCGGCCGCTGGTGGGCAAGTTGATGCCGTTGGTCGGACCCAGGGGCAAGGAATTCGCCCGCACCCGGCTTGAGATGAAGGCCATCGAGACCATCCTCCATCTGCGCCGCGAAGCGCCGGGCATGATGAAGAACATGATCCCGCCGCATGTGTGGAAACTGGTGGCGCGCTATGGCCTGGTGCCGGGGAAAGGCGAGACGAAGGAGGGGTGAAGGCAGAGGCCCCCGGCGGGCAGGGACGCAGTCCCTGCAACCCTTTGTTTTTGGACGAAACTGAACGGCGTCTTTAGGGTTGTCAGCGGCCGACAAGCGGGTTTGCATCGAGCCATGCAATTGCGGCTCTGCAGGTGCGCTCCCCGATCGACTTGGCGTAGATTTCTGCGCTTTCCCAGTCAGCTGCCAGCTTTAGCCTGGCCTCTGGATGCCAGCGCTCCCGGACATCGCCGATAGGCACGCCGTCCGTTTCGCAATCAATTGCAGTGAAGCCGACGAACGGGTCCTGGAGATGGTCCAAGCCTGCGGCATTCAACATTCCACAAATCGCGCGCGTCCCTTCGATGTATGATATCCGGCCTGCGAGCATTTCTTGTGCGGTGTCGACAATCCTCGCCCGCGCTTGTTCGATTTCAGGAACATTGATGGTCATCGCTCAAGATTAGCTGCTTCTCGCGATTAGCGCTATTGGACCGCAACCGGACGCCCTTCCAAACCCGCACACTTGAAAACGAAAGTGGGTGCAGGGCCTCAGGCCCTGCCCGCCGGAGGCCCCTTTTTCTTCCTTGGAACCTTACGCTAGCCCCACCGCCTTCATCGTCAGATCCCACAGCCGCTCATTGCGCGCTTCGTTGGTACCGCGCGTCGACAAAGGCTGCGCAAACGGCATGCGGCCTTCCTTCTGGCGGTTGCCCCAGCTCCAGTGGACGCCGGATTGGCTGGCGAAGGCGGGTTCGGCGACCACTTGCGCGGTGCGTTCGCCGGCCAGGGCCTGGGAGACATAGCCCTTGGTGATGTTCTTCTGGAACCAGGGGAAAATCTTCTGGAAGGCCGGCGGGGTGTGGCGGAACAGCGGCGTGTCGGCCACGCAGCCGGGGTAGAGCGTGTTGAAGACGACGCCGCTGCCGGCCCAGCGTTTGTGGAATTCGCGGCTCATGATCATGCAGGCGAGCTTTGAATCCTTGTAGGCCTTGCCGGGCTTGAACGGCTTGCCGTCGATCATGGCGATGGGCGCCTTGAAGCCGCTGGCGAGGCCGGAGAGGTCCCCCAGGTCGGCCGGGGCGGGGATCGGGATCTTGCCGCCGAATTCCTCGCTGTTGGCCGTCACCGTGCCCAGCGTGATCAGGCGCGAGGGGCTGGCCTCAAGCTTCCCCTTGGGCCGGCCGTTGGCCTGTTTCAGATCGCCGATCAGCAGATGGGCGAGCAGGAAATGGCCGAAATAATTGGTTGCAACACTGATTTCATAGCCTTCCGGGCTGCGCATCGGCGCTTCGAGCCGGGGCAGATAGACGGCGGCATTCAAGAGCAGCGCATCCAATGGCAGGCCCAGCGCGTGGAATTCATCGGCAAAGCGGCGCACGCTGGCCTGGTCGCCCAGATCGATGTGCATGATCCGGCGGTTGGCGGCCGGGATGGCCAGTTCGCTGGCGGCCGCTTCGGCCTTGGCCAGATCACGGCAAGCCATGATGACCAGCCAGCCCCGCTGCGCCAGCGACTTGGCCGCCCACAGGCCCACGCCGGATGAGGCACCCGTGATGATGACGACTGGTTGATCAGACATGGAGACTCCGTAACCCGCGGACCCTGTTCGGCGCGCTCTTTGACTCAAAGCGGCGGTCGCGGCAAGACGTCGCAATGGAGTCACTCACTGCCTTCCTTGCCCGCGTGCAGCCGCCCCTCACCCCGGCGCTGGTGGTGCGCCGCACCGCCCTGATGGCCAATCTGGCCGCGATGCAGGCCGCCTGTGATGCGGGTGGCGTGCGGCTGCGGGCCCACGGCAAGATGCACAAGTGCAGCCGGCTGGGGCGGGCGCAGGTGGCTGGCGGCGCGGTGGGTTTGTGCTGCCAGACGGTGGGGGAGGCGGAAGCCTATGTGGCCGGCGGCATCGCCGATGTGCTGGTGACGGCGCCGGTGCCGCCCTGGGGCTGGCCGCGGCTGGCGGCGCTGGCGGGGGCAACGCGGGTGGCGGGGGTAATGGACAGCCCGGCCCAGGCGGCGGCGGCCAGTGCGGCGGCGGTGGCGGCTGGCGTGGTGATCGATGCCTTTGTGGATGTTGATCCCGGCATGGGCCGCGCTGGCGTGGCGCCGGGCGATGCGGCCGCGCTGGTGGCGGTGATCAAGGGCCTGCCCGGCCTCAATTGGGCCGGCATCCAGGCCTATTGCGGGCATCATCAGCATCTGCTGCCGGCCGAGCGGGCGGCGGCGCATGCCGCCTGGACCGATCAGTTGCGGGGGCTGCTGGCCGATCTGCGCCGGGCCGGGCTGAACCCCGGCCAGATCACCGGCGGCGGCACCGGCACGGCGGCGATGGACCTGGCGGCCGGCGTGTACACCGAATTGCAGGCCGGCAGCTATGCCCTGATGGACGTGGAATATGGCGATCTGGGCGATCTGCCGTTCCAGCCGGCGCTGTTTCTGGCCGCCAGCGTGGTTTCGGCGCGCCATGCCAGCCATGTCACCTGCGATGCCGGGCACAAGGCGCTGCACCCCAATGGCCCGCCGCCGCGCGTGCTGGTGCCGGCCGGCAGCCAGTATCGCCCGGCCGGAGACGAGCATGGCGCGATCATCCCGCCCGGCGGGGCAGCGGAGGGCGGCCTCGTCTGGTTGCAGCCCGGCCATGTCGATCCCACCATCGCCCTGCACGATGCCCTGTTCGTGGCCGATGAGGATGGGCGGCTGGAGCGCTGGCCGATCGATGCGCGGCGCAGCAGCCAATGAGCTGGACCATCGGCATCATCGGCGGTTCCGGCCTCTATGCCATTGATGGGCTGGAGGATGCGCGCTGGATCACGGTGGACAGCCCGTGGGGCGCGCCATCGGATGCGGTGCTGGCCGGGCGTATCGGCGCGGTTGAGCTGCGTTTTCTGCCGCGCCATGGCCGGGGCCACCGCATCCCGCCCGATGCATTGAACATGCGGGCGAATATCGATGTGCTGAAACGGCTGGGCTGCACCGATCTGCTGGCGATTTCGGCGGTGGGATCGCTGAACGCGGCCATGGCGCCGGGCGATTTCGTGGTGGTGGACCAGTTCATCGATCGCACCCACGACCGGCCGGGCAGCTTCTTTGGCCCCGGCCTGGTGGCGCATGTGCCGCTGGCCGATCCCACCTGCCCGCGGCTTTCGGCGCTGGCCGGCGATGCCGTGCAGGCTGCCGGTGGCCGGCTGCATCGCGGCGGCACCTATCTGGCCATGCAGGGCCCGGCCTTTTCCACCCGTGCCGAAAGCCGGCTGCACCGCGCCTGGGGCTGTGATCTGGTGGGGATGACGGCGATGCCGGAAGCGAAACTGGCGCGCGAGGCCGAACTGCCCTACGCCCTGCTGGCGATGGTGACGGATCGGGATTGCTGGCACGATGGCGCCGATGTGGCCGTCACCGACATCATGGCGGTGATGCAGGCCAATGCGGCGCTGGCGCGGGCCAGCATCCGCGCGCTGTGTGCCGCGCTGCCAGCGGCGCGCAGCCCCAGCCCGATCGACACGGTGCTGGATGGCGCAATCATGACCGCGCCGGCCCAGCGTGATCCGGCGCTGCTGGCGCGCAACGCCGCCGTGCTGGCGCGCTGGCTGGCAAATCAGCGCACTGGCTGAAACAGCCCTGCCTGCTATCAGGCGGGGATGGAGCGGATCAGCATCACCACACCGGCCGGGCCGGTTTCGGCACTGCAGAAAGGCACGGGCCAGCGCCTGCATTTTGCCCATGCCACCGGCATGAACGCCGCGCTCTATGCCGATCTGCTGGCGCCGCTCGCCAGCGAATTCGCCATCAGCGCCAGCGATGCGCGCGGCCATGGCTTCACCGGCCTGCCCAATGATCCGGCGGCGCTGACCAGTTGGGACCAGTTTGCCGATGATCTGCTGCGGCTGCTGGATGTGATCGATGCCGGCGCGCCCTGGCTGCTGGCCGGCCATTCGATGGGGGCGGCTGTTTCGTTGCTGGCGGCGGCGGCTCGGCCGGATCGCGTGGCCGGGCTGGTGCTGATCGATCCGGCCATGCTGCCATTTGACGTGGCGGCCATGGTGCGGGCGGGCGCGGCGATCCCCAATCCAATGGCCGATCAGGCGGCGCGGCGGCGCGGGGCCTTCGCCAGCCGGGCCGAGGCGCACGCCGCCTATCATGGCCGCGGCGTGTTCAAGACCTGGCCCGATGCGGCGCTGGCGGCCTATCTGGATGGCGGGCTGGTGGCCGCGGCGGATGGCGTGGCGCTGGCCTGCGCGCCGGCGTATGAAGCGGCCACGTTCCGGGCCGTGTCGCCCCGCATCGAGCCGGCGCTGGCCGGCCTCAATTGCCCGTTCATCCTGCTGGCAGGCGAGCAGGACTCCACCGTGCGGGATGCCGAACTGGCGGCCTTTGCGGCGCACCCGGCCTGCCTGGAGGCGCGGCGGCTGGCCGGCACCAGCCATTTTCTGCCGCTGGAACAGCCCGATGCGGTGCGCGCCGCGGTCCGCGCGGTCAATTCGGCTTGGGCTGCGGCACGGTGAACCGGCCGGAAACGCGCCCGCCGGGGTTGGCGGGGGTGCGGGCATCAAAGCTGGAGGTGCGGCTGTTGAGGTTCCACACCACCCGTTCGCCCTGCAACTGATTGCCGGAACGGTTCATCTTCACGGCGCCCTGCAGGGTGATCAGCCGGCTGTTGATATCATAATAGCCGGTGCGGGCAGTGGCGCGCATCGTGTCCTGCGCGATGCGGACATTGCCCAGCGCATCGATGCGCTGCACCTGCGGGTTGCCGGCGCCATCCTTGGCATAGCTGACCCGCACGCGATCGGCGTTGAGCGTGAGATTGCCCTGGCGGATGACCACGGCGCCGGAAAACACCGCCTCCCGGTCATCATCCGACAAATCCATGCGGGCGGCATCGATATCCACCGGCGCACGGCTGTCAAAACCCTGGGCGAAGGCGGCCGATGGCAGCATCGCCAGCAACAACAGGCCGTGGAACGCGCGGATCATGCGCCCCCTGTGCCGCTTTGCCGGTTGATCCGCAAGTGGACTTTGCCCACCAGGCTGATGCGCTTGCCGGCCAGATCGCCGCTCATCTGATCGGCGCTGAACCGGCCGATCGGCAATTGGCCGGCCACCGGCGCGTCGGAACTGATGGCGCGGCGCTTCATGTCCACCTGCACGGTGGCGGCATCGAGGCGGTAGCCGCCATCGGAGCGCAAGCGGACGGGGCCTGACACCTCCAGCCGGTCTTCGTCGATGAAATAGCGGCCGCTGGGGGCGGTGACGCGCGACGGGCCATCGCGATCATCGATGCTGGCGGCAAGCCCGGTCAATTCCACCACAGGATCGGCGCTGGAGCGTTGCAGGGCGGTGCCGGCGATGATGGAAAAGGCTTCGCCGGCCGCCGTGGTGCCGCGATATTCGGCGCGCGAGACCTTGAGCCGCTCCGGCGCCAGCGCCACCTGATCCTTGGCCAGCAGGAAGGAAAATTCCTGGGCGGCCAGCAGCGGCCACAGCAGCAGGGTGAGGGCCAGCACCCCGGCCAGTGCCGGCAGCAGCCATTTCAGCTGCCGCATCAGCGTTTCGTGGCGGCTGCCGGGCAGGGCGGCCCGCTGCCGGGGTGACAGGCTGCGATCTGGGCCGGAAGGGCGCGTGGCCATGGCCGGGCCTTCCCTCACATATGGGCGAAAATGTCGGTCTCGTCCCAGCCGACCAGATCAAGTTCGGCCCTGGCGGGCAGAAAATCGAAACAGGCCTGGGCGATGGCGGTGCGCCCTTCCCGGGCCAGCCGTTCCACCAGCACATCATGGGCCCGATGCAGATAGCGCACATCGCTGGCGGCATAATCCTTCTGCGCGTCAGACAGGATGGCGGCGCCCCAGTCGCTTGATTGCTGCTGCTTGGAAATTTCCACGCCCAACGTTTCGCGCAGCAGATCCTTCAGCCCGTGGCGATCCGTGTAGGTGCGCACCAGTTTCGAAGCGATCTTGGTGCAGAACACCGGCGTGGCCCACACGCCCAGATAATGGCGGATCACCGCCACATCGAAACGGGCGAAATGCATCAGTTTCAGCCGGGCCGGGTCGGCGAGCACGGCCTTGAGATTGGGGGCTGCATAATCCCCGGCGGCAAAGCGCACCAGATGCTCGTCGCCCTGGCCATCGCTGATCTGGATCAGGCACAGCCGGTCACGATGCGGGTTGAGGCCCATGGTCTCGCTGTCCACCGCCACCGGGCCGGGGGCCAATACATCGGCGGGCAGATCGCCTTCGTGCAGATACACTGTCATGCCGGTGGCGTTAGCAGGGGGCGGGGGCGCTGTCACCCATCGTCTCGTTGCGCGGCATCGGCTGATGGGCCAGGGTGGCGGCCATGGTGAGCGCGGCCGACCTGCCTGATGTGGAGGCGCTGCTGATTGCAGCGGCGCGGGCCGGGCGTGATCTGTCCTATTCCGAGGCGCTGCTGGCGTTGGGCCACCGCTTCAGCCGGCCGCGCATGCGCAGCCTGTGCCGCCTGCTGGATGCCATCGATGCCGCCGGGCAGGCGGCAGGCCGGCCGGAACTGGCGGTGCTGGTGGTGCGCGAGGCGGACCGGCTGCCCGGCCAGGGCTGGTGGGTGGGCCGCCGTGATGCCCCGGCCAACTGGACCGACCCGGACGCGCGCGCCTATGTGGCGGCCCTGCAGGCGCGGGCCTTTGCCCATTGGGCGGCGGTGCCCGGCGATTGAGCCGGTCAGGGCCGGCGGTCGCGCCGCTCGCCATCGGGGTTGCGGCGGCCGCCATCGGGCGGGGCCATGGCCCGGCCGATGCGGCCGGAAACGCCGCCCTGCCAGTCACCGCCAGGCGATGGCGGCCGGGCGGGTGCCACCTCGCGGCGGAAGCCGTCGCCGCGATCACCCCGGGGGCCACCCCAATCATTGCGGGCGCCATCATTGCGGGCGCCATCATTGCGGCGCCAGTCATTGCCCCGCCAGTCATTGCTGCGTCCCTCGCCGCGGCGGTCTTCGCGCGTCGGTGGCGATGTGCCATTCAGGCCACGGCCGATATAATCACCCACGCTGCCCGGCGCGCCCCGGCGCGGATCGCGATCCCAGCGCCGGTCATCGCGGCCCCGATCATTCCAGCCCCGATCATTCCAACGGCGTCCATTCCAGCCGGGCCGGTTCCAACCCCAATTGTTCCACCCGTTGTTCCAGCCCCAGTTGTTCCAACCCCAATTGTTCCAACCCCAACTGTTCCAACCACTGTTCCACGCCCAGGGCCGATACCAGCTGTTCCACCCCCAATTGTTCCAGCCCGTCCCGATCCCGATGCTGATGCCGCCGCGCCGGTTCCAGTCGTTCCAGCCAAGGCCGCCGCCCCAGCCGTTCCAGCCGGTCCAGCGGCTGCCGCGCCAATAGCGGCGGCCGTCGTGCCAGGGCAGGGCACGGGCGCCATAGAAGCCGGCATGGACCTGGCTGCGCGGCACCCACACCCAGCCCGGCGCATACCAGCTGTTCCAGTCATTCCAGCGCCAGTCATTGCCAAAGCCGGCATCCCAGCGATAGCTGACCTGCGGTGGAACCGGCGCCCAGCCCACCACCTCGTCATCATCCCGCCACGCGGTCCAGCTTGGTGCCCACTGGCTGCCCGGCACCCACACCCAGCCCAGCCGGTCATCATGGCCCCAGCGGCCGTAATGATCGGTGGCCCAGCCCCAGGGATCGGCGCTGCGCCAGAAGCGGCCGGGCGCCCATTCGCCGTTCTGATACGGCCGCCAATCACTGGCGACGTCGGGCCGGAAGGCGGTACCCCAGCGGCTTTCCACCCAGCGGCCATGCGGCGCCAGCAGCGGCTGAAAGGCGCTCACGTCGTCCACATCGCGAAAGCCGAACCGGTCTCCCGGCTGCGCGTCCAACTGGGCCTGGCGGGCCGCCTGCGGATCGGCGGCGGCCTCGGGGCTGGCGGCCATGGTGCCCGGCTGCGGCGGCGCCGCGATCACCGGCGCCGCCTCTGCCGGCAGGTCGGGCGGCGGCACCGGCATTGGCATGGCTTGCGGTTGGGCGCTGGCGGCGCCCGCCAGGCCCAGCATCGGCAGCAGCAGGCGAAGGGGGATCGGCATGGCAACATCCTGCACAGGAACGCGGAGCGATTGATGACAAGGGCATGACAGGTTGACACTGACCTGCCGATGAACAGGCCGGCTCCGTCCACAGGCCTTGCACAGGCCCGGGCCCGCCCCCATAAAGACATTACATCAGCGTAATGATCAGGCGGTGGCAGATGCGGTGGCGCGTTGCGGTAATGATGTGGGCAGCAGCCCTAGGCGCGCTTGCCGCGGCCACCCCGGCCGCGGCGCAGCCGGCAGCCGATGAGCCGGCCCCCCTGGTGCTGGCCGCCGATCAGCCGGTGATGGCCTATGTCAATGGCCTGTCGGTGGCGTTGGCGCTGACGACCGGCACGGTTGATCATGTCACCCTGAATGATGAAAGCGTGTTGCGCATCGGGCTTTCGGCCGCGCCGCTGGACAACAGCGCCGATCTGGTGATTGGCGGCCGCGTGGTGCTGCGCGGCCGCCATGGCAAGGGTTGGCTGGCCCAGGGCGGCCCGCTGCTGCGCCGGGAGTTCTATTGGTTTCCCGGTGAACAGCGGCTGCCGCTGGCCGGCACCATCGGGCCGTTTGCGCTGCCGCACTGGCGGGTGCGGGTGGAATGGCCGGTGCCGGCCACCGGGCCGGCAGCCGAGGTGATCAACCTGCCGCTGGTGGGCGGGATCGATCGGGCCGCCTACGGCATCTCCAGCGTGGGAAAGCAATATGTTGCCGTGGGGGTTGATGTGCGGATGCGCCGGGCGCTGCCGCTGGTGACGGCGGCCACCGGTGCCGATCTCGCCGCCACGCTGGGCGGGCAGTTCGTGGGGGAAAGCTGGCAGGAGGAGATCCTTCTGGGTGTGCGCCGGCCGGTGCGGCGGCTGCAGCTGGCACGGCCGCTGATGATCGGGGCCATCCGCATCGATGCCGTGGCGGTGCGGCAGGGCGGGCCGCGCGATGCCACCATGAGCCTGGCGCGCGGGCAGATGACACCGCTGGATGCCGAGGAGGACCCCGAGGTGATGCAAGTGCCGGGGCGCATCCTCAAGCAACGGCGGGTGGCGCGTTACATCGTCCTGTCGCGCACCCAATTGGAAGCCGCCGGCTGCACCAGCCTGCTGATCGACAAGCTGGAGCGGCGGTTTCGCCTGAGCTGTGCGCCCCCCGAACAGGCCGGGTGGCAAGCCACGGCGCAGACCGCAGCGGTGCCGGTGACGCGGCCAGACGGCCCATTGATCGAACCGGTGCTGCCGGCGTCGCCGCCGCTGCGGCTGGCGCTGGGCGAGCCTGTGACGGTGCAGCTTGATGATCGCCCGCTGGAACTGGTGCCGGGGGAGGCCGGGCGCGAAGGGCTGATGCTGAACGGCTGGGTGCATGATCAGATGATGACGGCGCGGATGATCGCAACACAGAGGGATCAGCAGCGGCGCGGACAACTGGCCGATGCGCTGCGGCGCGCCAATCCCGGCGCGCAACTTGGCGAATTGGCTGCGATGACCTTGCCCGACGCGCTTGCCGCTCAGGCGGGCGTCGGCTTTTTTGACACCGAAGGCGGCGGCATGCTGGCCAGCATGGACGTGCAACTGACCAGCGCTGGCGGAAAAGCGCAGGCGGTGTCGACATCGCTGGCCCTGAGGGGGCGCGCGGGGCCGGTGCCGCTCAACAATCTGCCGCACCACGGCCGGATCGCGCTGGCCACCCTGCCTGATGCCCATCTGTGCCTGCAACTGGGGCCGCCGCCGGCAAATGGAACGGCAACGCCGCTGGTGCTGACCATTGGCGACCGTTCCCATGATCAGGCGGTGATGGGCGTGACGGCGGTGCCCGGCATCGACACGCTGTTCGTTGGCCTGGAACTGGCGCCCGACGTGGCCGAACCCATCGTCTCGCTGGCGCTGGGCCAGGATCTGATGCGCCTGCATGGCGGGGCCTATGCCGGCCCGGTGCAGCGCTGGCGCAACGCCGATCAGCGGCCGCGCGCCGCCCGGCCCCTGCAACTGGCGACCCCGCTGGTGGTGGGGCCCTTGCAGTTCAGCCGGGTGCTGGTGGAGCAGCAGCCGGCATTGCAGCGCTTCGCGGACGAACGCCGCTGGTCGCGCTTTGTGCCCTGGCCGGACCTGCCCGGCATAGCCGGCCTCGAACGCGAGTTGCGCCTGCCGCCATCCCTGCTGTTGGCCGCCGGCTGCCACGAACTGGAGGTGGACAAGCCGCGGCGGGCCTGGACCTTGCAATGCCGCCGTTGATCGGGCGCGGGCCGGCGCTGTCTTGTTCAGTTGGGTGCGGCGAGCGCCTTCAGTTCGGCCAGAAGATCAAGCGCCTCACGCGGGGTGATGTTGTCGGGATCGATGGCGGCGAGCTTTTCGCGCAGCTGGTCAGGGGTGGCGGCGGCGGCGGGGGCGGCGAAGAGCGGCAGTGAGTCAATGCCGGCGGCGATCCCGCCGGTCTGCTCGCGCCGCGCCTCCAGCCGGGCCAGGATCGCCCGCGCGCGCGCCAGCACCGGGGCGGGGATGCCGGCGAGACGGGCAACGGCGAGGCCATAGCTCTTGTCGGCCGCGCCGGGGGCGACCTGGTGCAGGAACACCAGATCCCCTTTCCATTCGCGCACCTTCACCGTCACGCTGGCCAGGCTGGCGAGCTTCGCCGTCAAGGGCACGAGTTCGTGATAATGGGTGGCAAACAGGCAGCGGCAGCGCAGATCATCATGCACCGCCTCCAGCACCGCCCAGGCGATGGCGAGGCCATCATAGGTGGAGGTGCCGCGGCCAACCTCATCCAGGATCACCAGCGACCGGTCGGTGGCGCCCGACAGGATGGCGGCGGTCTCCACCATCTCCACCATGAAGGTGGAGCGGCCCTCGGCCAGATCATCGGCGGCGCCCACCCGGCTGTAGAGCCGATCGACCACGCCGATATGGGCCGAGGCTGCAGGCACGTGGCTGCCGGCCTGGGCCAGCACGGCGATCAGGGCGTTCTGGCGCAGGAAGGTGGATTTGCCCGCCATGTTGGGGCCGGTGACCAGCCAGACGCGCGCATCGGCCGACAGATCGCAATCATTGGGCGTGAAGCGGTTGCCCTGCCGGCGCGTGGCCAGTTCCACCACCGGATGGCGGCCGCCGGCGATGTGGAAGGCGGTGGTGGCATCCACGCTGGGCCGGCACCAGTTTTCCGCAGCTGCCAGTTCGCCAAGGCCGGCGGCGACATCGATGCGCGCCAGCGCGGCGGCGGTTTCGGTGATGGCCTGGGCATGGGCCAGCACGGCGGCGCGCAATTCCTCCAGATGCGCCGCCTCGGCCGCCAGCGCGTGATCGGCGGCGGTGAGGATGCGGGCGGCCAGGCTGGCCAGTTCCGGGCTGGAAAAGCGCACGGCGCCGGCCATCGTCTGCCGGTGGATGAAGCCGCTTTCGGCCCGCAGCAGCGGATCGGCCCGGGCTGCCGGCACTTCGATATGATAGCCCAGCACATTGTTGTGGCGGATTTTCAGGGCGGTGATGCCGGTTTCCGATTTCAGCCGGGTTTCCAGCGCGACAATGGCGCTGCGGCCATCGCGCGCGGTTTCGCGCAGATCATCCAGCGCGGCATCATGGCCGGGGCGGATGGCGCCGGGCAATTCGATCGGCGGTTCATCAACCAGCGCACGCGCCAGCTGTTCCACCAGCGCGCCGATGCCGCCGGTGCCGATCTGGCCCAGCAGTTGCGCCAGCAGCGGCGCCGCCGCCGCCCGGCCGGCCAGCGCGCGGCGCAGCGCCAGGGCCCCGGCGAGGCCGGCCGCCACCTGGCCCAGATCGCGCGGGGACCAGCGGCCGATGCTGATCCGGGCCAGGGCGCGCGCCAGATCGGGCAGGGCCGACAGCGCCTCGCGGGTGGCGGCGCGGCCCAAGGGATCGGCGATGAACCAGCCAACCAGATCAAGCCGCTGGGTGATGGCGGCAACATCGGTGAGCGGGGCGGACAGATCGGCGGCGAGCAGGCGCGAGCCCGCGGCAGTGACGCAGCGGTCGATGGCGGCTTCCAGGCTGTGGCGGCTGTGGCTGCGCGAAAGTTCGAGGCTGGCGCGGGTGGCGGCATCGATGGCCATGGTGGAACCGGGCCGTTCCTGGCGGGGCGGCAACAGCAGGGGGGCGGCGGCCCGGGCGGTTTCGGCCACATACGCCAGGCACGCGCCGGCCGCCGCCAGTTCGGCCCGGCTGAACTGCCCCCAGCCATCCAGCGTCGCAACGCCAAAGCGTGATTTCAGCGCCGCTTCGGCGCGGGCAGGGGCAAAATCGGCCGCCGGGCGCGGCGTGAAGGGTAGCGCGCTCCCTTCGGGCACCAGCGTTTCCGCCGGCGCCAGCCGGGCGCGTTCGGCCTTGATTTCGGCCAGAGGGCCGGCGCGGGTGTGGAAGGCACCGGTTGAAAGATCGAGCCAGGCCAGAGCCCAGTGCTCGCCCTCGCCGGCCAGGGCCGCCAGCCAGTTGGCGCGCTTGGGCTCCAGCAGGCCGGCCTCGGTCACGGTGCCGGGCGTGACAATGCGGGTGATGGCGCGGGCCACCACGGCCTTGCTGCCGCGCTTGCGGGCTTCGGCCGGGTCTTCCACCTGCTCGGCAATCGCGACCCGGTGGCCGGCGCGGATCAGCCGGGCCAGATAATTCTCGTGGGAATGGGCCGGAACGCCGCACATCGGGATCGGCTCACCCTGATGTTCGCCGCGCCGCGTCAGCGCGATATCCAGCGCGGCGGCGGCCAGCGCGGCATCGTCAAAGAACAGTTCGTAAAAGTCGCCCATGCGGAAGAACAGCAGGGCATCGCCGGCCTCGGCCTTCAGGGCCAGATATTGGGCAATCATGGGGGAAGCGGCGGTCACCGGCCGGGGATAGCGTGCGGGGCGCGCGGCGGGAAGGGGCCGCAAAGCTCTTGCCCCAATGCTGCCACACTTCTATCCCTGCAGACGGTATCCGGGGAAAGCGTGCAGGCATGAGCAAGACCACCGACAATGATTTCGGCGATCGCGAGGCGCTGATCTACCATCGCACCGGCAAGGCCGGGAAGATCGACATTGTCGCCTCCAAGCCGATGGCGACCCAGCGAGACCTGAGCCTGGCCTATTCGCCCGGCGTGGCCGCCCCGGTACGCGCGATCGCCGCCGACCCTGACAGTGCCTATGATTACACCATCAAGGGCAATCTGGTGGCCGTCATCTCCAACGGCACCGCCATCCTGGGCCTGGGCAATCTGGGTGCGCTGGCCTCCAAGCCGGTGATGGAGGGCAAGGCGGTGCTGTTCAAGCGCTTTGCCGACATCGATTCGATCGATCTGGAAGTGGCGACCGAAGATGTTGATCGCTTCATTGCCGCGATCGAGCTGCTGGAACCCAGCTTTGGCGGCATCAACCTCGAGGATATCAAGGCGCCGGAATGCTTCATCATCGAGACGACCCTGAAGGAGCGGATGAACATCCCGGTCTTTCACGATGATCAGCATGGCACTGCCATCGTGGCCGCCGCCGGGCTGATCAACGCCATGCATCTGACCGGCCGCAAGCCGGAGGATGTGAAGCTGGTGGTGAATGGTGCCGGGGCTGCGGCCATCGCCTGTACCGAACTGATCAAGCTGTATGGCGTCAAGAATGTCATCATGTGTGACACGTCGGGCGTGATCTACAAGGGCCGCGAGAAGGGCATGAACCAGTGGAAATCGGCCCATGCCGCCGATACCCCGGCGCGCAGCCTGGAAGAAGCGATCGTGGGCGCCGATGTGTTCATGGGCCTTTCCCAGAAGGGCGCGGTGACGCCGGAGATGGTGGCCAGCATGGCGGCCAACCCGATCATCTTTGCCATGGCCAACCCTGATCCGGAAATCACCCCGGAAGAGGTGCACAAGGTGCGCCAGGATGCCATCGTGGCCACCGGGCGCAGCGATTATCCCAACCAGGTCAACAATGTTCTGTGCTTCCCCTATCTGTTCCGGGGTGCGCTGGATGTGCGGGCCACCGCGATCAACGAGGAGATGAAGCTGGCCGCCGCCAATGCCATCGCCAGCCTGGCCCGCATGCCGGTGCCTGATGAGGTGGCCGCCGCCTATGGCGGCAAGGCGCGCGTGTTTGGCCCGGAATATATCATCCCGGCACCGTTCGATCCCCGCCTGATCGAGCATGTGCCGACCGCGGTGGCCAAGGCGGCCATGGCATCGGGCGTGGCGAAGAAGCCGTTCTTTGACGAGGATGCCTATCGCCACGAACTGCGCGGGCGGCTCAATCCCACCACCTCGATCCTGCAGGGGGCGATCGAAAGTGCCCGCAGCCGGCCGCGCCGGGCGGTGTTTGCCGAAGCCGAACAGGAAGTGGTGCTGCGCGCCGCGGTGAACTGGAAGAACGCCGGCTATGGCACCCCGGTGCTGGTGGGCCGCGAGGAGCCGGTGCGTGAGGGCTTGGCCCGGCTGGGCGAGACCGATCTCGACAGTTTCGAGATCCACAACAGCGCCATCTCGCCGCTGGTGCCGCGCATGGTCGATCATCTCTACAGCCGGTTGCAGCGCCGCGGCATGCTGCACCGCGACGTGCAGCGCATGGTCAACCATGAACGCAACGTGTTTGGTGCCCTGCTGGTGGCCCTGGGCGAAGCCGATCTGATGCTGACCGGTGTGACCCGCAATTTCGCCACCACCTATCGCCAGGTGCGCCAGGTGATTGATCCGGTGCCGGGGCAGCGGCCGTTCGGCATCCACATGCTGGTGGGCAAGCAGCAGACCATCTTCATCGCCGACACCACGGTGACAGAGCGCCCCAAGGCCGAGACGCTGGCCAGCATCGCCATCGAAACGGCGGCGGTTGCCCGCCGGCTGGGCCAGGAACCGCGGGTGGCCTTTGTCAGCTATTCGAATTTCGGCAACCCGCGCGGCGAATTTGTCGATAACGTGCGCGGTGCGGTGGCCTTGCTCGATCAGCGCCAGGTGGGCTTTGAATATGAAGGCGAAATGTCGGCCGACGTGGCGCTCAATCCGGCGATGCGGGCGCAATATCCGTTCAATCGCCTGTCGGGCCCGGCCAATGTGCTGATCATGCCCGGCCTGCACAGCGCCAACATCGCGGCCAAGCTGATCAAGGAAGTGGCCAATCTGCGCGTGGTGGGCCCGATGCTGGTCAACATGAACCTGCCGGTGCAGATCGTGCCGATGAACGCCAGCGCCAATGACATCGTCACGCTTGGGGTGCTGGCGTCCACCGGGGTGGTGTGCTGAAGCCGCCGATCCTCCTCATCCATGGCATGTGGTCCACCCCGGCCACGTTTGATCGGGTGCGCGTGGCGCTGGAAGCCGCCGGTCACGCCACCCATGCCCCCTGCCTGTTGTTTCATGACCGGCCCGTCAGCCTGCCGCCGGCGCCGGGCCTGCGCCAGCTGCCCGTGCGTGCCTATGTTGATCAGCTTGAGGCCGAGGCGCTGAAGCTGCCGGCGCCGCCGATCATTCTGGGCCATTCGATGGGCAGCCTGCTGGCCCAACTGCTGGCCGCGCGCATCGATCATGCCGGGCTGGTGCTGCTGTCGCCGGCGGCGGCGGCCAACAGCCAGAGCCTCAGCCTTGATCCCTTGCGCACGCTGAAGAATGTCGTGCTGAAATGGGGATGGTGGGAAGAACCGACCCTGTGTGATGCCGAAGGGGCGCTGTGGGGCATCTTCAACGGCGTGCCCGACGATGTGGCCAGGGCCGAAATCGCGGCACTGGTGTGGGATTCGGGCCATGTGCTGGCCGAAATGGCGCTGCCGCCGCTGTTCGGCCACAGCACGCGGGTGGATTATGCCCGGCTCACCCGGCCGGCGCTGGTGCTGGTGGGCACCGATGACCGTATCACCCCGCCCGGCATCGCCAGGGCCACGGCGCGCAACCTGAATGCCGGCAATGGTGGCACGGTGGATTATCACGAACTGCCCGGCGCACCGCACTGGCTGTTCTGGGGCGATCTGGAACAACAGGTGGCAGCCATGGTGGTGGCGTGGCTGGCCAGCCTGCACTGATCCCGGCGCTCAAGGCCCAGGCACGGGCGCTGGGCTTTGCCGATGTGGGCGTTTGCGCCGCCGATGCGGTGCCCGAGGCCGGCGAACGGCTGCGCGCCTGGCTGGCCGAAGGCTGCCATGGGGACATGATCTGGATGGCAAGCCGCGCTGGCGAGCGCGCGTCTCCGCAGGGCCTGTGGCCAGAGGTGAAGAGCGTCATCATGCTCGGCACCAGCTATGCCCCGCCGCTTGATCCGCTGCGGCTGGCAGGCGTGGGCGATACCGGCGTGATTTCGGTTTATGCCTGGAACCGCGATTATCATGATCTGATCAAGAAGCGGCTGAAGGCGCTGGCGCGCTGGCTGGTGGCTGCGGTGCCAGGGGCGGGGGTGAAGGTGTTTGTGGACACCGCGCCAGTGATGGAAAAGCCGCTGGCGGCGGCCGCCGGGCTGGGCTGGCAGGGCAAGCACAGCAATCTCGTCTCAAGGCGGCATGGCAGCTGGCTGTTTCTGGGGGCGATCTATACCACGCTGGAATTGCCGGCCGATCCGGCGCACGCTGATCGCTGCGGTTCCTGCACCCGGTGCCAGGCGGCCTGCCCAACCCAGGCATTTCCTGCGCCTTATCGCCTGGATGCCCGGCGCTGCCTGGCCTATCTGACGATCGAACATGCCGGGCCGATCCCCGAAGCGTTCCGCCAGCCGATGGCCAACCGCATCTATGGCTGTGATGATTGCCTGTCGGTCTGCCCGTGGAACCGCTTTGCGAGCGCCACCGAGGAGCCGGCCTTCCTGCCGCGCGCCGAATTGACCGCGCCGAAGCTGGCCGCGTTGCTGGCGCTGGATGATGCGTCGTTCCGGGCGCTGTTTTCGGGATCGGCCATCAAGCGCATCGGGGTGAAGCGATTTTTGCGCAATTGCCTCTATGCCGCCGGCAACAGCAGCGATGCCGCACTGATCCCGGCAGTGCGCGCGCATCTGGATGATCCCGACCCGGTGGTCGCCGAAGCGGCGGCCTGGGCCATGGCCCGATTGGAGGCAGCATGAGCATCACCACAGGCATGGCACGGCTGGCCGCATTGCAATTGGGCAGCCGCGCCACCACGGCCGAGACGCTGGCCGAACTGCTGGGCTGGCGTGACCGGCTGGCCGAAGCGCGGCCCGATCTGCTGGTGCTGCCCGAAGCCCTGCTGGGCGGCTATCCCAAGGGCGCCGATTTCGGCGTGCGGCTGGGCTATCGCACGCAGGCTGGCCGCGACGCCTTCCGCCGCTATTGGGAACAGGCCATCGCGCTGGATGGGCCGGAGGTGGCAGCCCTGGGCCAATTGGCCGCCGAGCTTGGCGCCACGATCGTGGCCGGCGCGATCATTCGTGATGGGGCGACGTTGCACTGCGCGGCCCTGCATCTGACGCCCGATGGGCGCCTGGGCAGCCATCGCCGCAAGCTGATGCCAACCGCAGCCGAGCGGTTGGTGTGGGGGCAGGGCGGGCCACAGGATGTGCAGACATTTGAAAGCCCGATCGGCCGCATCGGCCCGGTGATCTGCTGGGAAAACTATATGCCGCTGTTTCGGGCGGCCCTGTATGAAAAGGGTATCAGCCTGTGGGCGGCACCCACTGTGGATGAACGGCCGCAATGGGAAATCACCATGCGCCATATCGCCTTGGAAAGCCGCTGCTTTCTGGTTTCGGCCTGCCAGTGGCAGGGGCCGGCGACAACGGCGCTGGGTGATGACATCAGCCTGCGCGACCGGGCCGCTGACGCGCCGATGATCGGTGGCGGCAGCCTGATTGTCTCGCCGCTGGGCGACATGCTGGCCGGCCCGTTGCGCGGCGGGGAGGGCCTGCTGCTGACTGAGGTTGACCTGGCCGACGTGGTGCGCGCTCGCTTCGATTTTGATCCCGCCGGCCATTATGCCCGGCCTGATCTGTTCCGCCTGATCAGCCCGGCCGGCTGAGCATGGGCTTGCCGGCGCCGCATCGGCTGGGCATGCTGGCGCGCAAGAACGAACCAAGGGGAGAAGGATCATGGCAACAACCCGCCGCTGGCTGCTGAAGTCGCGCCCGAACGGCCCTGTGCAGGACACGGATTTCGATCTGGTCACTCTGCCGCTGCCGGAGGTGGGCGATGGCCAGTTCCTGGTGAAGCTGACGCATTTTTCCTTTGATCCCACCCAGCGCGGCTGGCTGGGCGGCGATACCTATTTGCCGGCGGTGCCGATCGGCGGCGTGGTGCGCGCCGGCGGCATCGGTGAGGTGATCGAAAGTCGCCACCCCAAATTCGCGGTGGGGGATATGGTGCAGGGCACGTTCGGCTGGCAGGAACATGCCCTGAGCGACGGCATGACCGAAACCGGCCCGGTGACGAAGCTGCGCGCCGGGGTGACGCCGGAACAGGCGCTGGGCGTGTTTGGCACCACTGGACTGACCGCATGGTTTGGCCTGACCGAGATCGGCCAGCCCAAGCCGGGGGACACGATCCTGGTTTCGGGCGCGGCGGGCGCCACTGGCAGCGTGGTGGTGCAGGTGGGCAAGGCGCTGGGCTGCACGGTGATCGGCATTGCCGGCGGGCCAGAAAAATGCCGCTGGGTGGTTGAAACCGCCGGCGCCGATGCCTGCATCGATTATCGCGCCGGTGGCGTGGCCCGCCAGATCCGCCAGCATGCGCCCAAGGGGGTGAATGTGGTGTTTGAAAATGTCGGCGGTGAAATCCTCGATGCAGCGCTGGCCAATCTGGCGCTCAACGCCCGGGTGGTGCTGTGCGGCGGCATTTCCAGCTATAATGACACGGCGGAGGACCGCTCGCCGGGCTTGCGCAATTACATGAACCTCACCGTGATGCGCGGGCGCATGGAAGGCTTCATCGTGCTCGATTTCGCCAAACGCTATGGCGAGGGCGTGGCGGAGCTGGCCAGGCTGATGGCGGCGGGCAAGCTGAAAACGGCGGAGGACGTGGCGCACGGCTTTGAAAATTGCCCCGCCACGCTGCGCCGCCTGTTCGAAGGCAAGAATTTCGGCAAGCAACTGCTGAAGCTGTGACCGCTCAATAAAGGCCCGGCACCTCCCGCTGCGCCACCGTGGGATGGGCCGGGCTCAGCAGGCCGCGCAGCGCGACGGATTGTTCGGCCAGCGTGCCGGCGGTGCCGGCGATGGCTGCGCAGCCTTCGCCCTTCAGGGTCGCGACTGCACGGCCGGTGGAGGCTTCGGCGGCGCTGCCCATCGGCTGGCTGAAATCATCGCTGGCCGCACAGGTGCGCCCGCCGCGGGCGGCAAACACGGGGGCCAGGCCGTTGAAATAATCGCCCTGCCGGTCGGCATTCTCGGTGGCGAAGGCCACGATGCGCAGCCGGTCGTCGCAGGCGGTCCGGTCAATTGCGATCTGCCCCACCGGCTTGCCGCTGGTGTTGGCCCCCACCAGGCTGATGGCGCCGCGGGTGTAGGGCAGCATGGCATTGGCCACCAGTTCGCTGGCCGAAGCCGAGGCGCTGGTGGTGATGAAGGCAAGGCCGGTGGGCGCGATGCTTTCGGGCGCGCTGCGGAACAGGCGGGTTTCATTCTCTGCCGATTTGCTGGCGCGAAAGGTGGTGAAGCTGAACACCTCGCTGGCCTGGCGGTTGCGGCCCATCAGATCGCCCATCAGTTCGGCGATCCGCACCAGCCCGCCGCCATTGTAGCGCACATCGATGATCACCCGCGACACGCCCTCGCTGCGGAACCGGGCGAACGCGGCGCGCAGCGGGGTTTCCGCCGTGGAGATGAAACTGCGCAGATTGACATAGCCGATCCGCCCGCCGGCCCCGTCATCGATCAGCTGCGTGCCAAATCGTTCCGAAACCGGCGGGATGTTGAAGATGGTCTTGGTGATGGTGGCGGTGCGGGTTTCGCCGCGCAGGCGAAACTGGATGGTGCGGGTGATGCCGGCATCGCTCGGCCCCAGCGCGTCTGACACGGCGGCGCTGCCGCCGCGGGCAAACAGATCGGTCACGCTCACCAGGCTGGCCGGGCTGTCACCGATGGCCAGCAGTTCGGCGCTGCGATCAAGGCCGGCGGCAAAGGCCGGACCAGATTCAAAGGCGTCGATCACCTGCGCGCGGCGGGCGGCGTTGTCATAATTGATGCGGATGCCGAAGGCTGCGGTTTGCCCTTGGGCGAAAAAGGCATTCTCCTCGGCAATCGAGGTGATGGCGGTGAAGAACCGGTCACGCCCGGCGGCGCGCGCCGTGGCGGTGAGCGCATCGATATAGGCCTGCACCGTGGCATAGGGCGCCGGATCAAGGCTGGCCGGCAGATCGGCGGGGAACAGATACCATTCGCGCAACTGGGCCTCGGCCCACAATTGCCGATCGCGCAGGGAACAGGTGGCCCCGGGGGTTGGCGTGGGGGTGGGGGATGGGGTGGGGGTTGGCGCCACCGCCACCGGGCCACCACCGCCACCGCCGCCGCACGACACCAGGGCCAGGCACAGCGCAGCCGCCAGGGCACGCGACACGGAAGGGCTGAACAGCATGACCATGTTGTGACAAGCCGGGCATGGCCTGTCCAGCAACCGACGCGGGGGCAGTGGGTGGCGAAAAAATTTGCCGCACCCGCCGCGCTGCCGCCTTGACGGGCCGGATGCGGGCACCCATATGGCCCTCACTGCTGGCACTCACCCATGTTGAGTGCCAACAGCATCGAAATTCATCCATCAGGAAGAGGCAAAGCAATGGCATTCCGTCCGCTTCATGACCGCGTGCTGGTGCGCCGCGTCGCTGCCGAGGAAAAGACCGCCGGCGGCATCATCATCCCCGACACCGCCAAGGAAAAGCCGCAGGAAGGCGAAGTGGTGGCCGTGGGCACCGGTGCGCGCGCTGACAACGGCACTGTCACCCCGCTGGAGGTGAAGGCTGGCGATCGCATCCTGTTCGGCAAGTGGTCGGGCACCGAAGTCAAGCTGAACGGTGAAGACCTGCTGATCATGAAGGAAAGCGACATCCTGGGCATCGTGGGCTGATCCACACCGCCGGGACTGCTTGAGAAACCACTGGATTCAAGGGAGCAAGGAACATGGCTGCCAAGGACGTGAAGTTTGGCCGCGATGCGCGTGAGCGCATCATCCGCGGCGTTGATATCCTCGCCGATGCCGTGAAGGTGACGCTGGGTCCCAAGGGCCGCAACGTCGTCATCGAAAAGAGCTTCGGCGCGCCGCGCATCACCAAGGACGGTGTGTCGGTGGCCAAGGAAATCGAACTGAAGGACAAGTTCGAGAATCTGGGCGCCCAGATGGTGCGCGAAGTCGCTTCGAAGACCAACGACGCCGCCGGTGACGGCACCACCACCGCCACCGTGCTGGCCCAGGCCATCGTGCGCGAAGGCATGAAGTCGGTCGCGGCCGGCATGAACCCGATGGACCTGAAGCGCGGCATCGATCTGGCCGTCTCGAAGGTGGTGGAAGACCTGAAGGGCCGCTCCAAGCCGGTGGCCGGCTCGTCGGAAATCGCCCAGGTCGGCACCATCTCGGCCAATGGCGAGAGCGAAATCGGTGACATGATCGCCAAGGCCATGGAAAAGGTCGGCAAGGAAGGCGTGATCACCGTCGAAGAAGCCAAGGGCATGGACAGCGAGCTGGACGTGGTCGAAGGCATGCAGTTCGACCGTGGCTATCTGAGCCCCTATTTCATCACCAACGCCGAAAAGATGCAGGTGGAGCTCGATAACCCCTACATCCTGATCCACGAAAAGAAGCTCTCCAACCTGCAGGCGATGCTGCCGGTGCTGGAAGCGGTGGTGCAGTCGGGCCGTCCGCTGCTGATCATCGCCGAAGACGTGGAAGGCGAAGCGCTGGCCACCCTGGTGGTCAACAAGCTGCGCGGTGGCCTGAAGGTGGCCGCGGTCAAGGCGCCGGGCTTCGGCGATCGCCGCAAGGCCATGCTGGAAGACATCGCGATCCTGACCGCCGGTGAGATGATCAGCGAAGACCTGGGCATCAAGCTGGAAAACGTCACCCTGCCGATGCTGGGCAAGGCCAAGCGCGTCACCATCGACAAGGACAACACCACCATCGTTGATGGCGAAGGTTCGGCCGAAGCGATCAAGGGCCGTGTGGAACAGATCCGCGCCCAGATCGAAGTGACCACCAGCGATTATGACCGCGAGAAGCTGCAGGAGCGGCTGGCCAAGCTGGCCGGCGGCGTGGCCGTGATCAAGGTTGGTGGCAGCACCGAAGTCGAGGTGAAGGAGCGCAAGGACCGCGTTGATGATGCGCTGCACGCCACCCGCGCCGCGGTGGAAGAAGGCATTGTGCCGGGCGGTGGCACCGCGCTGCTCTATGCCACCAAGGCCCTGGAAGGCCTGAAGGGCGCCAACGAAGACCAGACCCGCGGCATCGACATCGTTCGCCGCGCGATCACCGCCCCGGTGCGGCAGATCGCGGCCAACGCCGGCCATGATGGCGGCGTGGTGGCTGGCAAGCTGCTGGAAGGCAACGACACGACCATCGGCTTCAACGCCCAGACCGAAATCTATGAGAATCTGGTCAAGGCCGGCGTGATCGATCCGACCAAGGTCGTGCGCACCGCGCTGCAGGATGCGGCTTCGGTCGCCTCGCTGCTGATCACCACCGAAGCGGCCATCACCGACATGCCGGCTGACGAGAAGCCGGCTGGCGGCGGCATGCCGGGTGGCATGGGCGGCATGGGCGGCATGGATTTCTGATCCGGTTGGCTGGCGGCAGCCGACGCTGCCGCCAGCCTCATCGAAATCCGGCCAACGAACGACAAGGGGCGGCCTGACAGCCGCCCCTTTTTGATTCGTCTCACCGCGCGGCGATGCCACGCATGCCCTGCTTCTCCCGCCGGACGCCAACCAGGCCCAGGGTCAAGGCTTTGCCGCCTCGGCCTCTGCCGCCTGCACATCGGCATCGGCCTTGTCGATCACCGCCTGCTGATTGCCGGCCGGCGCTTCGGTTTCCTTCGAGCAGGCCGAGAGCATCAGCAAAAGGGGCAGCAACCAGCGCATGTCCTGACGATAACCAGCACTGGCCGCCGCGCCAAGCCCATGGCACCATCCGCGCCATGGGCCTTTATTCCGAAACCATCTTCCCCTGGCTGCTCGACAAGGCTTTGGGCCACCCCAACATCATGCGGCGGCGGCAAGCGCTCGTGGGCGGCGCCAGCGGCGAGGTGCTGGAGATCGGCTTCGGTTCGGGGGCAACCCTGCCCTTCTATGACCCGGCCACGGTGACCAGCCTGACGGTGGTGGAGCCCTCCGACGGCATGAACCGGCGCGCGGCCGCGCATCTGGCCGCCGCGCCGGTGCCGATCCGATCGGTGCCCGGTGCGGGCGAACAACTGCCATTTGCCGCTGCCAGCTTTGATACGGTGGTCTGCTGCCTCACCCTGTGTTCGGTGCAGGATGTTGGCCAGGTGCTGGCCGAGGTGCGGCGGGTGCTGCGGTCCGGCGGGGCCTTTCTGTTCATGGAGCATGTGCTGTCGGACGATCCGCAGCGGCAGCGTTGGCAGCAGCGGCTGAACCCGGTGCAGCGGGTGGTGGGCGTGGGCTGCAACCTCAACCGGCCGACGGCCCACCTGGTGGCGGCAGCCGGGTTCCGGCTCGATCCGATGCCGGTTCAGGAGGAGGAGCGGGCCTTTGGCGCGCTCAAGCGGTTGACCCCGCTGGTCATGGGCAGCGCCATCAGGGCTTAGGCGGTTCCTCGGCCGGATCGGCAAAGGGATCGGCTTCGGCCGGCAGATTGCCATCCAGCAACTGCAGGCGCCGCCGCTGCAGATAGGCCGACCGGGCAAGGGCATAATCATCCAGGCTGTCGGCCAGCAATTTGTCGGCCCCGGTTTCGATCAGCGTGTTGCGGAAATTGACGATGCGCCCGGCCGACATGCCGATCCGCACGTCCCAGCCGGGCGAAAGCCAGGCGTTGCGGGTGAAATCGGCCGGATCGACGAAGAAATCCACCGGCGTCATCAGGCCATCGCGCAGGGTGGAGGGGCCGAACAGCGGCAGCACCAGATAGGGGCCGGATTTCACCCCCCAGCGCGCCAGCGTCTGGCCGAAATCCTCCGGCTCGCGCGGGCGGCCGAGATCGGTGGCGACATCGGCCACGCCGGCCACGCCCAGCGTGGTGTTCAGGATGAAGCGATCAAGCGTGCGGAAGGCCTGGGCAATCTTGCCCTGCAACAGGCTGTTGGCGAAATTGGCCGGCTCGCCATAATTGCCATAGGCATTGGCAACCGCGGTGCGCGCCGGTTTGGGCACCACCGCGCGATAACCGCTGGCCACCGGCTTCACCACCCAGCGATCCAGCCGTTTGTTGAAGGCAAAGATGCGGCGGTTGGATTTCTCCCACGGGTCAGCCTCGGCCCGCGAAAGATCGGTGCTGCCGGTGGTGACGCAGCCGGCCAGCAGCAGCATGAGCACGCATGAGACCGAGCGGATCATGGCCCTGATTGGCACGGGCGCGGCGGCGGTGCAATCGCGACGCCAAGTCGCTTGACGGATATAAAGGGAACTTTATATGGCAATGGCAATGGAGAGCCTTCTCGCCATCTTCCGTGCTCTGGGTGATCCCAGCCGGCTGCGCATCCTGCTGCTGGTGCGCGGGCTTGATCTGGCCGTGGGCGAGATTGCCCGCGTGCTTCAGCAGAGCCAGCCGCGTGTGTCCCGCCATCTGCGCATCCTGGCTGAGGCCGGGTTGGTGGAGCGGGTCAAGGAAGGCGCCTGGGTGTTTGTGCGGCTGGGCCCGGCGGCGGTGACGACCCCGGTGCTGGCGGCGATCGATGCACTTGCAGCGGATGATCCCGGCGCCAGCGACCGTGACCGGCTGGCCGTGGTGCGTGCCGAGCGGCGGGCGGCGGTGCAGAGCTGGTTCAACGACCATGCCGCCGAATGGGAGCAGGAGCGCGCGCTCTACAGCCGCGAGGCTGGCGTGGAGGCGGCGATCGTGGCCGCCCTGGGTGGCCCCGAAGCCCGGCTGGGCGATCTTATCGATGTGGGCACCGGCACCGGGCGGATGATCGAATTGCTGGGCGGCCAGGCCGGCACGGCCCTGGGACTGGACCGGTCACCCGAAATGCTGCGCATCGCGCGCAACCGGCTGGAGGCTGCGGGCCTGGCCCGCGCCCGCGTGCAGGTGGGAGACATGTATGCGCTGCCGCTGCCAACCGCGGCGGCCGATACGATTGTGCTGCACCAGGTGCTGCATTTCGCCGATGATCCGGCGGCCGTGCTGTCGGAAGCGGCGCGGGTGCTGCGCCCTGGCGGCCGGCTGCTGGTGGTGGATCTGATGCCGCATGATCGCGATGTGCTGCGCGAGGAGCGCCGGCACATGCGCCTGGGCTTTGCCGACGCCGCCGTGCTGGGCTGGCTGGATGCGGCGGGCTGCACGGGCCAGGTGGCCCGGCAATTGCCGGCCGAGGCGCCGGGACAATTGGGAGTGACCCTGTGGTTGGGAGAAAAGCGGCCATGACCGCGACTGCACCGATGTTGACATTGAGCCAGATGGCCGAGGCGGCGCGCGCCCTGAACGGCCCGCTGTTTGCCGATCTGCCCGGGGATCTGCAGGTGAGCTTTGAGTTTTTCCCGCCCAAGACGCCGGCCATGCAGGAAAGCCTGTGGCAGGCGGTGGAAACGCTGGTGCCGCTGCAGCCGCGCTTTTTTTCGGTGACCTATGGCGCCGGTGGATCCACGCGGGAACGCACCCATGCCACGGTGGCGCGCATCGCGCAGGACACCCCGGTGCCGGCTGCCGCCCATCTCACCTGCGTGAATGCGACAGCTGCCGAGCTTGACGTGATCGCCGATGACTATTGGGCGGCCGGCGTGCGCCATATCGTGGCGCTGCGCGGCGATCCGCCGGCTGATCCCGCCGGCGGCCCGGCACGTTTCCAGCCGGTGCCCGGCGGCCATGCCAGCGCCGCCGAACTGGTCGCCGCGCTCAAGCGCCGGCATGACTTCGAGGTGTCGGTGAGCTGCTATCCCGAGGTGCACCCCGAAGCCGGCAACGCCGCGGCCGATCTGGCGGCCCTGAAGGCCAAGATTGACGCCGGTGCCAGCCGGGCGATCAGCCAGTTCTTCTTCGAGCCTGACCTGTTCTTCCGCTTCCGCGACAAGGTTGCGGCGGCCGGCCTGTCGATCGAACTGGTACCGGGCATCCTGCCGGTCAGCAATTTTGCCAATCTGAAGCGCATGGCGGCCAGTTGCGGCACGGCGCTGCCCGGCTGGATGGCCACCCTGTTCGAAGGGCTGGACGACAAGCCCGCCGCCCGCCAGCTGGTGGCGGCGACCGTGGCCGCCGAACTGGCCCGCCGCCTTTATGCCGGCGGTGTGCGGCATTTCCATTTCTACACGCTCAACCGCGCCGAGCTTTCCTATGCCATCTGCCATCTTCTGGGTGTGCGGCCGGCCGAACAGGTGATCGCATGACCAACGCAACCGAGGCCTTCCGCGCCGCCGCTGCCGCCCGTATCCTGGTGAAGGACGGGCCCTATGGCACTGCCATCCAGAAGCTGGGCCTGAACGCGGCCGATTATGCCGGCCACATCGCCAGCAACCATGATCAGAAGGGCAACAACGACCTGTTGAACCTCACCCAGCCGCAGGCGATCGCCGGCATCTGCAATGCCTATATCGCGGCCGGGGCCGATCTTCTGGCCACCAACAGTTTCAACGCCAACCGCATCAGCCAGGCCGATTACGGCCTGGAGGACCGGGTGCGCGAGATCAATCTGGCCGCCGCGCGTATCATCCGCGACTGCGTGGACGCCGCCACCGCCCTGGATGGCAAGCCGCGCTGGGTGGCCGGCAGCCTTGGCCCGACCAACAAGACCTTGTCGCTCAGCCCGCGCGTGTCCGATCCCGGCTATCGCGAAGTGACCTTCGATCAGGTGAAGGACGTGTATCGCGAGCAGATTGATGCGCTGTTGGATGGTGGGGTGGATTTCATCCTGATCGAAACCGTGTTCGACACGCTGAACGCCAAGGCCGCCGCCTTTGCCGCGGCCGAAGCCGGCGATGCGCGCGGCGCGCCCGTGCCGGTGATGCTCTCGATGACGCTGACCGATTTGTCGGGCCGCAATCTTTCGGGGCAGACGGTGGAAGCCTTCTGGCATTCGATCGCCCATGTGAAGCCGGTGGCGGTGGGGCTGAACTGCTCGTTCGGGGCCACCGAATTGCGCCCGCACGTGCAGGCGCTGGCCAAGGTGGCCGATACGCTGCTGATGACCTATCCCAACGCCGGCTTGCCCAATGATCTGGGCGCCTATGACGAACTGCCGGAAACCACCGCCGGGCTGATCCGCGGCTGGGCCGATGAAGGCTTGGTCAACATTGTGGGTGGCTGCTGTGGCAACACCCCCGATCACATCGCCGCCATGGCCCGCCAGGTGGCGGGCCTGCCCGCCCGCACAATCCCGCAGCCGGAACCGGCGCTGCGCCTCTCTGGCCTTGAAGCCCACAGGTTTGCCGCATGACCAGCGCCAGTTTCATCAACATCGGTGAGCGCACCAACGTCACCGGTTCGGCCGCCTTCAAGAAGCTGATCCTGGCCGGTGACTATACCGCCGCCGTGGAGGTGGCCCGCCAGCAGGTGGAAAACGGCGCCCAGATCATCGATGTCAACATGGATGAAGGCCTGCTCGACAGCGAGACGGCCATGGTCACCTTCCTCAACCTGATCGCCGCCGAACCCGATATCGCCCGGGTGCCGGTGATGGTTGACAGCTCGAAATGGAGCGTGATCGAGGCTGGCCTCAAATGTCTGGCCGGCAAGGGCATTGTCAATTCCATCAGCATGAAGGAGGGCGAAGCCGCCTTCCTCGAACAGGCCCGGCTGTGCCTGCGCTATGGCGCAGCGGTGGTGGTGATGGCCTTTGACGAGATCGGCCAGGCCGACACGGCGGCGCGCAAGATCGAGATTTGCGAGCGCGCCTATCGCCTGCTCACCGGCATCGGCTTCCCGCCGGAAGACATCATCTTTGATCCCAACATCTTTGCGGTGGCCACCGGGATCGAGGAGCACAATAATTACGGGGTGGATTTCATCGAGGCCTGCGCCGAAATCCGCCGCCGCTGCCCGCATGCCCATATTTCGGGCGGCGTTTCCAACCTGTCGTTCAGTTTCCGCGGCAACGAACCCGTGCGCCGGGCGATGCACTCGGTGTTCCTCTATCACGCCATCGCCGCCGGGATGGACATGGGCATCGTCAACGCCGGGCAGCTTGATGTCTATGATGCCATCGATCCTGAACTGCGCGATCTGTGCGAGGAGGTGGTGCTCAACCGCCGCGCCGACGCGACCGACCGGCTGCTGGCCGCGGCTGACCGGTTCAAGGGCGGGCCGGCCAAGGCAGCAGACCCGGCAGCCGAGGAGTGGCGCGGCTGGCCGGTGGAAAAGCGGCTGGAACATGCGCTGGTGAAGGGCATCGATGCCTTTGTTGAGGCCGATACCGAGGAAGCCCGCCACCAGTTCGCCCGCCCGATCGAGGTGATCGAAGGCCCATTGATGGCCGGCATGAACGTGGTGGGCGATCTGTTTGGCGCCGGCAAGATGTTCCTGCCTCAGGTGGTGAAATCCGCCCGGGTGATGAAGAAGGCGGTGGCCATCCTGCTGCCCTATATCGAGGCGGAAAAGCAGGTCGGCGCATCGTCCAAGGGCCGCATCATCATGGCCACGGTGAAGGGCGATGTGCACGATATCGGCAAGAACATCGTTGGCGTCGTGCTTCAGTGCAACAATTTCGAGGTGATCGATCTGGGCGTGATGGTGCCAGCGCAGACCATCCTGGATGCCGCCCGCCAGCACCAGGCTGACATGATCGGCCTTTCGGGCCTGATCACCCCCAGCCTTGATGAAATGGTGCATGTGGCCAGCGAGATGCAGCGGGCCGGCATGACCATGCCGCTGCTGATCGGTGGTGCCACCACCAGCCGGGTCCACACGGCGCTGCGCATCGAGCCGGCCTATGCCGGCCCGGTGGTGCATGTGCTGGATGCCAGCCGTGCGGTGGGCGTGGCCGGCACGCTGGTCAGCGACACGCTGCGCGATCAATTCGTGGCCGAGACCGCGGCCGAATATGAAAAGATCCGCGTGGCCCGTGCCGGCGGGGCGCAATCGGCGCTGGTGCCGCTGGAACAGGCGCGTGACAATGGCTTCCCCACCGATTTCATCACCCATCCGCCGGTGCAGCCGGCCTTCACCGGCACGATGACGATCGACGATGTGACGGTGGAGACGCTGATCCCCTATATCGACTGGACGCCGTTTTTCCGGGCCTGGGAACTCCACGGCAATTATCCGGCCATACTCACCGACGAGGTGGTGGGGGCGAGCGCCACCAGCCTTTATGCCGATGCGCAGGCCATGCTGAAGACGATCGTGGCCGAAGACTGGCTGCGGCCCAAGGGCGTGATCGCCATTTGGCCAGCACGGCGCGAGGGCGACGATGTCGTGCTGTTCGGCGACGAAAGCCGCACCGCGGCCATCGCCCGGCTGCCCTTCCTGCGCCAGCAGATCGCCAAGCGTGACGGCCGTGCCAACATGTGCCTGGCCGATTTCATCCACCCGAAAGCCGATTGGCTGGGCGGCTTTGCCGTGCAGGCCGGTGAGGGGATTGACGCGCAGCTCGCCCGCTTCAAGGCTGCCCATGATGATTACAACGACATTCTGCTGAAGGCGCTGGCTGACCGGTTGGCCGAGGCCTTTGCCGAATATCTGCATGAGCGGGTGCGGCGCGAGATCTGGGGCCATGAACAGGGCAACAGGATGTCAAACGAGGATCTGATCCGCGAGCGCTACACCGGCATCCGCCCGGCCCCCGGCTATCCCGCCTGCCCGGAGCACAGCCTGAAGCGCCGCCTGTTCGATCTGATGCAGGTGGAAGCCCGCGCCGGCATCACGCTCACCGACAGTTTCGCCATGCTGCCCACGGCGGCCGTGTCGGGCTTCTACTTCGCCCATCCCGAAAGCGCCTATTTCGGCGTGGCCCGGGTGGGTGAGGACCAGCTGGAGGATTATGCCGGCCGGCTGGGCGTGAGCCGCGAACGCGCCGTGCAGTTGCTGCGGCCAAATCTGGACTAGCAGGGGCAGCGCCGGCACCGTATCGACGGCGCTCAGCCGTCTTGCCATGACCAGCGCCACCGCCTCGTTCCTTGCCCCTGCCGGCCTGTGGCCGGGCCGCCGCCGCGTGTCGGTGCTGGGCGTGGTGGTGGTGCTGCACCTGTTATTGCTGTTGGGCCTGGCCATTTTGGCGCCGCCGCGCCCCAAGGGCCGGCCGGGGCGGGATGCGCTGGTGGCGGTGAACATCGCTGCCCCCACGCCGGAGCGCGCCCAGCCCAAGGTGCAACCCCGTGTCCGCCCACCCACGCCGCGCGCCGCGCCGCAGCCCGAAGCCATTGTGAAGGCGCCCGATGCGGCGCCGGCCAAATGGAGCTTCGGTGATCCGGCGCTGCTGGGCTTTGATCTTCGGAAGACCGAGCGGGCCCAGGTGCCGGCGGTGGAGGTGGCCGGTGCCAATCTGCCCAACACGCCGGTGGTGGGTGTGGCGCCGGATGGATCAAAACTCTATGCCGCCGAATGGCAGCGCGAGCCCACCGATGCCGAATTGGCCTTTTACATCAAGGGCAAGGGCCGCCCCGGCGCCTATGGCCTGATCGCCTGCCGCACCGCCCCGCGCTTCCGGGTGGAGGATTGCCGTGCCATCGGCGAAACCCCCGGCACCGGCCTGGGCTATGCCGTCCAGGAAGCCGCCTGGCAGTTCCGCGTGAAGCCACCACGGGTGGACGGCGAGTATCTGGTGGGCACCTGGGTGAGCATCCGCATCGATCTGCGGGATGCGGAATAGCCCCCTCACACCATCTTTTCGCGCACCTTGGCGGCATCGATCAGGCTGATCGTGCTGGAGGCCTTGGCCAGGATCTTGCCATCCAGCGTGGTCAGCCGGCCTTCGGCGAACAGGGTGCGGCCCCCGGCGCGTTCGATCCAGCCTTCCGCCAGCACCCGGCCCGGATTGGCCGGCGCAAAGAAACTGACCTTGAGTTCCAGGCTGATCGGCACCCGCTCAAAGCCGAACTGCGCCATCACCGCATGGGCCATGGCGGCATCGATCCAGCCGGTGACAAAGCCGCCCTGGGCCACGCCGCCGGAATGGCACATGCCGGGCAGCACTTCATATTCGATCACGGCATGGCCGGGATCAAAACGGATGATGCGGCGCTGCGCCAGGCTGTGCGGCAGCGAACCGGCCGGGCCGGTGTCGGGCGGGGTGGGGATCGCGGTCACGCCGGCTTGCCGATCTTGTCCTGCGTTTTCGTGTCGAAATCGCTGGCGTCGTGGCGTTCGTGCAACTGGCTCGACGGCTCGCCAAAGGCCCGGTTCACCATGCGGCCGCGCTTCACCGCCGGGCGCTCGCCAATCTGCCTGGTCCAGCGGATGACATTGCCATAGCCCGAAACCTCGAGGAACTCGCCGGCCTCATAGAGCAGCCCAAGGCTCATCGCGCCATACCAGGGCCAGATCGCCATGTCGGCGATGCTGTATTCGGCGCCGGCCATATACTCGTTTTCGGCCAGGTGCCGGTCCAGCACGTCCATCTGCCGCTTCACCTCCATGGCATAGCGGTTGATCGGATATTCCTGCTTGGTGGGGGCATAGGCATAGAAATGGCCAAAGCCGCCGCCCAGGATCGGCGCCGATCCCATCTGCCAGAACAGCCAGCACAGGGCCTCGGTGCGGGCATGATGATCGGTGGGCAGGAAGGCGCCGAACTTTTCTGCCAGATAGAGCAGCATGGCGCCGCTTTCGAACAGGCGGGTGGGCGGATCGGTGGAGCGATCGACCATCGCCGGGATCTTGCTGTTGGGGTTCACGGCCACAAAGCCCGAACCAAACTGGTCACCGCTGCCGATGTTGATCAGCCAGGCATCATATTCGGCCCCGCTGTGGCCGGCGGCCAGCAACTCTTCCAGCATCACGGTCACCTTCACCCCGTTGGGGGTGCCCAGGCTGTAAAGCTGGATCGGGTGCCTGCCCACCGGCAACTCCTTGTCGTGGGTGGGGCCGGCAATCGGGCGGTTGATATTGGCAAAGCGGCCGCCAAAGCCCTTGTCCCACGTCCACACCTTGGGGGGCACATAGTCGGTCATGGCTGTCTCCTGCGCGATGATCCCGGTTGTTGTGGCCCCGCCGCCGGGCTTTGCCAACCCGTCAGCTTGGCGAGAAAATCTTGGGCAGGCCCCGGTCTGCGCTTTGCCTGGGTTTTGACAGTTTTGACGAAATTGACCGGAGTCCGGCAGCCTCCGCCCCGGCGGCCTCCGCTGCTGATTCACCCTGCCGCCATAAGCGCATGGTCTGCCCGTGTAGGACAGGGCCAACCCCTATTGGGCTGCCAAAAAATCGTCTGACAGCAGAAAGGCCCGGATGGCCGGATCGCTGGTGAGGCCGGCCGCGCGGTGGGCGGCCGCACGCGCGGCCTCGGCATTGCCCACCACGGCCAGCGCCCGGGCGCGGGTGGCCCACCAGGGCTGATGATCGCGGCAGCGCGGGGCCAGTTCATCCAGCGCCACCAGCGCCGCCGGGGCGGCCCCGGCCGCAATCAGCGCGGCGGCGCGGGCGATGGCGGCGCCGATGCTGAGCGCGATGGCCAGCAGCCGATCATAAAGGCCAACCAGCGGGGCCGACAGATCATGGCCGGTCAGGCGCTGATGATTGTGCAGCGACTGGATGGCGGCCTCCAACTGGAACCGGCCCGGCTGGCCGTGGCTGGCGGCACGGCGCAGCGCGGCCTCGCCTTCGGCCAGCAGATCGCCCTGCCAGGCCTGCACATCCTGCCGGTCCAGCGGCACATAGGCACCGGCGGCATCGCGGCGGGCCGGGCGCCGCGCCTCGCACAGGCAGATCAGCGCCAGCAGGCCGGCATTTTCGGGATCATCCGGGGCCAGTTGCGTCACCAGCCGGGCCAGAAAGATCGCCTCGCCGGCCAGATCGCTGCGGCTGGCAGCATCGTCCCACTCGGCGCCATAGGCGGCATAGATGGCGCTGCGGATGGCGGCCAGCCGGGCCGGACGATCGGCCGGCGGTGGCACGGCAAAGCCGATGCCGGCATCGCGGATGCGCGCCTTGGCCCTGACCAGCGCCTGGCCCATCGCCGCCGGTGAGACGAGAAAGGCCGCCGCGATGCGGGCCGCATCCAGCCCCAGCACCACCTGCAGCATCAGCGGCGCCTGGATGCGCGCCGAAATCGCCGGATGGGTGCAGACAAACATCAGCTTCAGCCGCTCATCCGGCCATTCCGACGGCCCATCGCCGCGCTCCTCGGCCAGCAGGGCCACGGCCGGGGCGGCCGCCGCTGCGGTGGCGGCGCGGGCGCGGCCATGGCCCAGTTCGCGGCGCGCCACGGTGAGCAGCCAGGCCTCGGGCGCGGCCGGCACACCCTCGGTGGGCCAGCGGCCAAGGGCGCGGGCCAGCGCGGTGGCCAGCGCATCCTCGGCCGCGGCAATGTCGCGGCTGTCGCGCGCGATCAGGGCCAGCAGCCGGCCATAGGCGGTGCGCGCCGCTGCTTCGGCCGCCTGTTGGGCCGGGGAAGCAGCGGCGCGGGCCATGGTCTTGGGCAATTGGCTCAGGCGGCCGGCGGCGGCAGCGTGGGGCGCACCTCCACCGAACCGGCGCTGGCGCAGGGCGCGCGGGCCGCCCAGGCCAGCGCCGCATCCAGATCCGGCACGTCGATCACCACGAAGCCGCCCAGCATCTCCTTGGTGTCGGCAAAAGGGCCATCCTGCACCTGCCATTCGCCATCGGCGATGCGCAGCGTGGTGGCGGTGGGCGGCTGCAACAGGCCGGCACCGCCGCGCATGATGCCGGCCGCGCCCATGGCGCCCATATAGGCGTTCCACGCGCCCCAATAGGCGTCAGGCTCGCGCTTCTCGCGGGCCAGTTCGGCGGCGGTTTCACGATAGATCAGGGCATATTGCATCGGTCTTGCTCCATCAGCGAACCAGGGCCGCAATGGCCGGTTCGCCCAGATGAGCCGCGAGCATCGCCCAAACAGACAGGGCCGACTAGATTTTTTTGGCAGCGCTGCTTGCGCCGGGGATGCCGTGTGGCATCCTGCCTGACCATCGGGGGGATCGGGACGATGCGGGTGATCTGGGCCATGGTGATGCTGCCGGCGGCGGCATTGGCGCAGACGGCGGCCCCCATTGCCGGAACGGGCACCGGGCAGGGCGATGTGCGCATCACCGTCTATGCCGATCAGGCGCTGGTGGAGGATCGCCGCAGTCTCAGCCTGCCGGCGGGGATCAGCCGCCAGTTGTTTCCCGATGTGTCGGCCACCATCCGCCCTGAAACCGTGACGCTGGGCGGTGACGGTATCGAGGTGGTGGAACAGAATTTCGATTATGACCTGCTCTCGCCCGAAAGCCTGATGCGCAAGGCCGAGGGCCAGTCCATCACCCTGGTGCGCAGCAACCCGGCCACCGGCGCGGAAACCCGAGACACGGCCAAGGTGCTGGCGGTGAACGGCGGCGTGGTGCTGGAAACCGGCGGACACGTGGAAATCCTGCGCGATGATGGCCTGCCGGTGCGGGTGATCTTTGATCGCATTCCGCCCAATCTGCGCGCCCGGCCCACGCTTTCGGTGACGCTGGCGGCGGAAAAGGCCGGGGTGCAGCCGGTGACGCTGCGCTATCTGACCAGCGGGCTGGCGTGGAAGGCGGATTATGTCGGCCTGTTTGATGAAGCAGCCGGCCGCATGGACCTGCAGGGCTGGGTGACGCTGACCAACAGCAGCGGCACCGAATTTCGCGATGCGTTGATCACGCTGGCCGCCGGCGATCTGATGAAGCTGCAACAGCCGCGCCGGCGGGCGCCCAACCCCTATGCCAGCACCCGCCTCGGCGATGGCGAGAGCAACGAGCAGGCGGTGGGCGATCTTTATCTTTATCCGGTGGCGGCGCGCACCACGGTGGCCAGCAACCAGAAGAAGCAGGTGAGTTTCCTCGATGCCTCGGGCGTGGCGGCCAGGCGGCTCTATCGTTTTGACTGCGACTGGCTGTGCGAGGCCGACGAAGCGCAGGCCGTGACCAGCATCCTGAATTTCGGCACCGGGGCCAAGGGCGGCCTGGGCCGCGCCCTGCCGGCCGGGATCGTGCGGGTCTATATGCGCGACGCCGGGGGTAAGACCCGCTTTGTGGGCGAAAACCGCATCGAGCACACCACGGCGGGTGCGGATGTGGAATTGCCCACCGCGCTGGCCTTTGATGTGAAGCTGCGGCCGATGGTGATCAGGCGCGAACGCATCAGCGCCGATGAATGGCAGGCGACGGCGAAATTCCGCATCGTTGAAAATGGCGCGGTGCAAACGGTGACGGTGCAGCGCCAGCGCGAATATTATCGCACCCAGATGAAGTTCATCGTCACCAACGCCCGCCCGCAACCGGTGACCGTGGCGCTGCGCCAATCGGGGCTGCAGGGCTGGCGCGAAGCCACGCGCATCACCGAGGAAAGCATAAAGGGCAGTCAGGACCGCAGCGACGTGCGCGAATGGCAGGTGCCGGTGCCGGCGCGCGGCAGCGCCGAACTGAACGTCACCTATCTCACGGCCTTCTGATGCCGGCTGCGCTGGCCCTGGCGCTGGCGCCGATCGTGGTCTCGGCCGCGCCGGTTGAGACGGCGATCAGCTTTTATCGCGATCCCGGCCGCGCGGCGGGCGACGTGATGGACATGGACCCGAACAGCGATGAACCGCTGGGCGGCTTCGCCCTGCTGGAGGAGGTGCGCGAGGTGACGGTGCCGGCCGGGCGGGTGACGCTGCGGCTGGAAGGGGTGGCCGGAAGCATCGTGCCGCAAAGCGCGCTCTTGTATGACATCACGGTGGGCGAGAAAAATTTCGATGCCCGGCTGTTGTCACAACGCGGGCTGATCGACGGCTTTGCCGGGCAGCGGGTGATGATCCGCCGGGCCGATCCGGTGAGCGGTACGTCGGTGCTGGAGCCCGGCACCATCCTTTCGGGCGCGGATGCGCTGGTGCTGAAGACGGCGCGCGGGGTGGAGGCGGTGCAGTGCGAGGGCAGCCTCAACACGCTGTTGTTTCCCGGCCGGCCGCCGGACCTGACCGCCAAGCCCACGCTGTCGGTGGAATTGCCCGAAAGCAACCGCGGCGGCCGACTGCGGCTGCGGCTGGTCTATCTGGCCGGCAATTTCGATTGGCAGGCCGATTATGTCGGCACCTTCTCGGCCGATGGCCGCACGCTGGCGCTGTCGTCCTGGCTCACGCTGGGCAGCCGCGACCGCACCCGGTTTGAACAGGCGCAGGTGAGCGCGATTGCCGGCATGATCAGCCGCGCGCAGCCGACCGACGATGAAGACCAGGCGGCGGAGGCGGAGCGCGATGCCGATCCCTATGCGCCTGACAATATTGCGGTTTCGGCCGGCTGCTGGCCGCTGGGCCGCACGGCGGCGGCGCGGGTGAATGTGCCGCAGTTCACGCCGCGGCTGCCGGGCCCGCAGGAGGCGCCCATCGCCGTGCGGCTGGGCAGTGGCGGCTGGTTTGGCGGCGGTGGCGGCTGCGCCGAGGAGGATGAGGAGGATGGCTGCAGCGATGACATCGTGGTGACCGGCATGCGCCGCGCCGACCAGAGCGATATCGGCGATGCCAAACTCTACACGCTCAGCCATCGCAGCGACATTGGCGCCCGCAGCATCAAGCAGGTGCGGTTCCTGGATGACCGGGTGCTGAAGGGCGCGTTTGTGCACCACGCCGTCTATCGCGGTGATTATATCGACGATCCGAAATTCAGTTACCGCCTGACCAATGACAAGGCGAGCGGGCTGGGCGAACCGCTGCCGCGTGGCCGCATTGCGCTGTTTCAGGAGACGCCGCTGGGCCGCCACCCGATCGGCGAAGTGGGGGTGAAGGAGAAGGCGGTGGGCGAGCGGGTGGATTTCGATCTGCCCGATGCCGGCGATGACGATGTCGATTTCGACACGGACGAGGATGACGGCCCCGATGGTTCGAACTGGACCAGGGTGACGCTGACGGTGCGCAACGATGGCGAGGCGGCAATCACGGCCGAGGTGGAATTTGCCGACACGGCCGAACACGCGCTCAGCCGCTTTTCGCGCCCGCTGGCATGGCGCGATGGCCGGCCGCTGTGGCGGGTGGTGGTGCCGCCGGGGAAAGAGCGCACGATCCGCTTCCGCCGCACCGAACTGCCCGAGCGGGCGAATTATTGAGCGGCCAACAGGCGCATGCGCCGACGGGTATTGTCATCGGCCGGGAACAGTGCCTCCACTTCAATCCCGGCGGCGAGGGCTTGATCGGCGCCCAGAAAGCCGGCCGTGGCCGCGATGAAGGCCCAGCGCTCACCCGCGATGCGATAGGTTTCCGGGATCACGCCCAGATCGCTGGCGCGCGGCAGGCTGGCACCGTGGCGCTGCACGATTGGATAATGGCGCACGCGCGCCAGCGTGGCCGCGGCCGCCGGCTGGCTGGCGGCGGTGCGCCGCAGGCGGCGGATCAGGGCCGGCACCAATTGATCGGGGGCGGCAATGGCATCGGCCAGGCCATCGGGGTGCAGCACCAGATCATGGATATTGCCGGCTAGCCCCGGCGGCACCGGTGGGGCCTGGCGCAAAAGCTGCTCAAACATCGGGTTGCGCGCCAGGATCTGGCCGCCGGCATCCAGCACATAGGCCGGCACATCGGCCCAGGCCGCCAGCATCTCGGCCGTGATCGCGCGCAGCCGCGCCAGCGCCGGGGCGTGCCAGTCCAGCCCGGCCGCCGGTGGTGCGAGGCCGGCGGCTGCGACCAGTTCGGCGGCCTCGGCCGACGACAGCGCCAGTGCCGCGACCAGTTTCGGCAGGGCGCGGGCGCCCGGCTGGGCCCGGCCGGTTTCCAGAAAGCAGACATGGCGCTGCGACAGGCCGGCTGTGCCGGCCAGCGCCTGTTGGGACAATCGCCGCTGCCGCCGCAGCCGTTGCAGCAACGGGCCAAAGGCGGTGGCATCCATGCCATGACCTCAAGGTAATCGATCCGATAATGTCAGACTGGCAATACCGGCCCGGCAATGCAAGCAGGAGCAGGAAATGCTGGACAGGTTTCAGGCGTGGGTGGCGGGCTTTGATGCCTGTGTCGCCGATGATGACTGGCAGCGGCTGGTGCCGATGTTGGCCGAAGATGTGGTTTATATGGTGACAGGCGCGCCCTTTGGCTGCGAATTGCGCGGGCGCGACGCGGTGCTGGCCGGTTTTGCCCGCTCCATCGCCAATTTTGACCGGCGATTTGACGAGCGCCGCTGGTTCGGTGTGGGCTGGCGCGCGGTGGGCAACTGCCTGGCGGGCCGGGCGATGGGCGTCTATCGCCGGGCCGGGGCGCCGGTCCTCAGCTTTTCGGCGCAGGAACAGCTCCATCTGCGCGATGATGGCCGCATCGCCCTGATCAGCGATGTCTATGATCTCGCCGAGTTCGACAATCAATTGGCGATGGCCTGGCTGGCCCAGCACGGCGCCGGGCTCGATCCATCCTATGGCTGATCAATCATCCAGCGCGGCATAGACCATGGTGCGCATTTCGCGGCGCACCGGCCAGGTGGAGGAGGGGATGAGCTGGGTCATGAAGATGCCGATCAGATCCTCCTCCGGGTCCACCCAGAAGAAGGTGCTGGCCGCGCCGCCCCAGAAATAATCGCCGTTGGAACCGGGCATCAGTGTCTGGCTGGCATTGAGGGTGGTGGCAAAGCCCAGGCCAAAGCCCACACCATCATAGGCGGCTTCGCTGAACAGGGATTTTGATTGCGCAGCGATGCTGCTGCCGCCGGGCAGATGGTTGGCGGTCATCAGATCGATCGTCTTGCGGCTGAGGATGCGGGTGCCGTTCAGCGTGCCGCCATTGGCCAGCATGCGGCAGAATTGCAGATAATCATGCGCGGTGGAAACCAGCCCGCCGCCGCCCGACACAAAGCCGGGGGGATTGCGGAAGCTGGAGATGGCCGGATCATCCTGCAGGGTGATGCTGCCATCGCGGCCGGGCTGATAGCAGGCGGCAAAGCGATGCTGCTGGCCGTCACGCACGTGAAAACCGGTGTCGGTCATGCCCAGGGGCGCAAAGATCTCTTCGGCCAGAAACTGCTCGAACGGCCGGCCGGAGACGACCTGCACCAGCCAGCCCAGCACGTCGGTGGCCACCGAATAATTCCAGGCTTCCCCCGGCGAGAATTCCAGCGGCAGCTTTGCCAGCGCCTGGATCATGCCCTCCAGCGTGCCGGCCTTTTCGATTTCGCCAATTTTTTCACGGCGATAGGCTTCATCCACATTGCTGCGCAGCTGAAAGCCATAGGTGAGGCCGGCGGTGTGGCGGAACAGATCAACCACCTGCATCGGCCGTGCGCAGGGCCGGGTCTGGAAGCCCAATTTGTGCGTGCCGGCCACGAACACGCCCAGGTTTTTCCATTCCGGGATATATTTGTGCACCGGTTCGTCCAGCGCGATCAGGCCGCGTTCCACCAGCATCATCAGCGCGACCGAGGTGATCGGCTTGGTCATGGAATAGATGCGGAAGATCGTGTCGTCGCGCAGCGGGATGCCGCGTTCCACGTCTGCCAGGCCCTGGGCGTGGAGATGGGCGATCTCGCCATGGCGGGCAACCAGCGTGAGGGTGCCGGGCAAGCGCCTGGTTTCAATATATTTTTCGGCCAGAAAGCGATCAAGCCGCGCCAGGCGATCGGGGCAGAAGCCCAGCGTGTCGGTCATGTCGTTCCCCCCGGTTGTGGCCGATCAGAAGGTCGGCTGGTCATATTTGCGCGGCGCGATTTCCTTGTGCAGCGCGATGATGGCATCGGAGCCGGCCGTCTTGTAAAGCCCTGGAATCAGGCCATGAATGAAGCATTTCAGGCTGGCCGCCAGCAGCCGGCCGCCCACGCCAAAGGCGGCGCCCATATGCTCGCCATAGGTCTCGTTCACGCAGCGGGGGTGTTCCAGGAACAGCCGGGCAAACATCGTCCAACACTCCATCAAACCGAGTCAATCGGTGTCCTTAATGCCGCCACTGGTGGCCGCCCGCAACCGCGTGGTGACGGCCAACAGGCGATTGGTGGCCAATGCCAGGGCCATGGTGGCCAATAATGTCACCAGCATCAGGTGGATGTAATGCGCCGGGGTCCACACCCAGGTGAACACGGCATAGAGGCCCACCCCGCCCAGCAACGCCAGCATCATGGCCGGCGCCCTTATGCCGGTGAACACCAGCCCGCAGATGAACACGGCCAGGATCGGCATCGACAGGAGGCCGTTCAACTGCTGCACCAGATTGATGATCGAGGCCGCCCCGCTGTAGAGCGGCACCAGCGCGATCGACAGGGCCACGAAGCCGATCGAGATCAGCCGGTTCAGCCGCGCCACATCGGGGCGGGGGTTGATATAGGCTTCGTGGATGTCGCACACCCACAGCGTCGTCGTGCTGTTGAGGATCGAGGTGTAGTGGGTGAGCACGGCGGCGGCCATGAAGGCGGCAAAGGCGCCCGAGGCCCAGGCCGGCATCACCGCGGCCACGATGCGGCCATAGGCGCTGTCGCCCAGCGGGCCGAACAATTTGTAGCTGGCGATGCCGGGCAGCACCACGATCGCCGGCACGATCATCAGCCGGATCACGCCGGCGGCAAACACGCCCTTCTGGCCTTCGCGCAAACTGGGCGCCGCCATGGCGCGCTGGGTGATGTTCTGGTTGGTTGACCAGTAGAACATCTGGATGAAGATCATGCCGGTGAACAGGGTGGGGAAGGGGATCGGGCTGTCGGGCCCGCCCACCAGCGTCAGGCGTTCGGCCGGGATGCCGGAAAAATCCCAGCCGATGGCCGCCAGCGCCAGCCACACGATGGCCAGCGCCGAACCCAGCACGCCCACGCCCGCAATCGTGTCATACACTGCCACCGCCCGCAGCCCGCCCAGGATGGCATAGAGCGAGCCGACCACGCCCAGCACCGCGGCCAGCGGCAGCAGCGGCAGATCGGCGCCCGAGACGGTGCGCAGGAACAGCGCGCCGGTGTAGAGGGTGATCGGCAGATAGATGAACAGGTTGCCGGCCAGGAACAGCGCCGAAACCAGCGCCCGCAGGCCGGGCGAGTTGTAGCGTTTCTGCAGCAGTTCGGTGGTGGTGGTGCAGCCTTCGCGGTAATAGACCGGCAGGAACACCAGGGCGAGGATGGCCAGGCCCGCCACGGCCGAAAGCTCCCACCAGGCCAGCAGCAGCATCTGCTGGCCGTTCATGCCCACCAGTTGATCGGTCGAGAGATTGGTGAGCGTGATGGAGCCGGCGATGAACGGCCAGGTGAGGCCGCCACCGGCGAGGAAAAATTCGCGGTTGCTGTTGGCTTCGCTGCGGCGGCCCTGTTTCGCCGCCATGCGCCGCACCTGCCAGATGGTGGCCAGCGCCATGGCCAGGGTGAGCGCGATGAACACGGCGGTCTGCGTGGCGTTGAGGCTGGACGCATTGAGGCTAGGCATGGCCGGCACGGTTGCACGAAGTTTGGCGCGCGGCTAGGGGCGGGCGGCGCGTGGGGCGGTTAGCTCAGGGGTAGAGCGGCTTCTTTACACGGAGCGGGTCGGGGGTTCGAACCCCTCACCGCCCACGCCGCAGTGCGGCTGGCCGCAGGCTGCGGCCAGACTCGCACAAGGCCGGCCGGCGACCAAAAATGCCGACCCTCAGGTCGGCATTTTCGTGCGTCGTCCGACGGCGCGGCTCCGCCGCGCATTTTTTCTCTTTCTCTTGGCCCCTGAAACGGACTCGGCGGCTTTGCCGCCGGCCGTGTGAGCCGGGCGCGTGTTTCGGCGTGAGCCGCCCCCTCCGCCCTTCGGGCACCTCCCCCGGTGGGGGAGGAACTGGGGTCCTTGCATTTGGTCTTGCGGGGCACGGCCGGCGGCAAAGCCGCCGAGTCCGTGTCGGGGGTCCAAGGAAGAAAGGAAGAAAGCAAGAGCGTGGCGGAGCCACGCCGTCGGACGACACACGAAAACGGCGGCCTGTCGGGGCCGCCGTCTTTGGTCGCCGGCCGACCTTGCCGGAGTCGGCGGATAACGCGGGGCGTTATCCGCTCGCCCGGCTGCGGTGTTGCCGCACCGCAACACTCACGCGGGCGAATCCAACAATCATGAACCCGCCATGAAGCTGTAACAGAAACGTCACAAAACCCCGGCAAGGGCCAAGCCAACAGAACCGGCGGGGCGTGATTCCCGGCGGTTCGGCCGCTTATCCCGTCCGCTCCATCCCCAGGGGGTCTTGATCATGCGTCATCTTCGTCTTGGCGTCGCGCTGGCCGCGCTTGCCGTTCCGGCCCTGTTTGCGCCTGTTGCCGTGCACGCCCAGGAAACCACCGCCTCGATCCGCGGTGCCATCGTCAACGAAAAGAGCCAGGCGATTGCTGGCGCCACGGTCACGATCATCCACACCCCGTCGGGCACCCGCGTGGTGCAAACCTCGGGCGCCAACGGCGAATTCAACGCCACCGGCCTGCGCCTGGGCGGCCCCTACAGCGTCACCGTCGAAGCCCCCGGCTTTGATGCCGCCACCGACACGCTGGACGGCCTGACCGCCGGTTCGCCGCAGCGCATCGAGGTGATGCTGGCTTCGGCCGGCAAGGCGATCACCGTCACCGCTGCCCGCAGCCGCAGCGCCATCACCATCGCCACCGGCGCCGCCACCGTGCTCACCGCCCGCGACATTCTGGGTGTGGCCAACGTCAACCGCGACATCCGCAATCTGGCGGCGCGCGATCCGATGGTGAACATCGATCCCACCAACGGTGGCGCGATCTCGATCGCCGGCCAGAACAACCGCTTCAACCGCTTCACCGTTGACGGCGTGGCCTTTGGCGACCCGTTCGGCCTCGAAGCCGGCGGCCTGGTTTCCACCCGCGGCCCGGTGCCGCTGGATGCCATCGGCGAATTCTCCGTGGAAGTCGCCCCGGTCGATATCCGCCAGGGCTTCTTCCAGGGCGGCGCCATCAACACCCAGCTGAAGTCGGGCTCCAACCGCTTCACCGCGCTGGGCGGCGCCTATTACAACTCCGACAAGCTGCGCGGCGACAACGCCCGCGGCGTGCTGCGCATCGGCGCTTTTGAATCGCAGGTCTACACCGCGCAGGTGACCGGCCCGATCATCAAGGACCGGCTGTTCTTCGCCGTCACCTATGAGCGCACGCGTGACACCGTGCCGGCCGCCATCGCGCCGAGCCAGCTGGGCATCACCGATGCCCAGATCAGCCAGATCGGCCAGATCGCCCAGAACGTCTACAACTTCAACACCGGCGGCGTGCCTTCGAACATCGTCGAGAAGGACGACAAGCTGATCGCGAAGTTCGACCTGAACATCGCCGATGGTCACCGCGCCTCGTTCACCTACATGTACAACGAGGGCACGGTGCTGGCCGGTCAGACCGGCGTGGCGCAGCTGAATGCCACCAACCCGAACTTCGCCCTGCTGTCCAACAACTACAACCAGGGCGCCATCAACCATTTCGGCATCTTTGAACTGAACGACCAGTGGAGCGACAATTTCTCCACCCAGGTCCGCGTTTCCTACGCCGATTACGAGCGGCTGCAGGTGCCGTTCAGCGACCGTGGCTTCGGTGAATTCCGCACCTGCCTTGAACCGACCTCGTCGGGCGCGGCGCTCACCTGCGGCGGCGCGGTCGGCACCAACCCGGCCTTCCGCCAGCTCACCTTTGGCCCGGACATCAGCCGCCAGGCCAACGAACTGCGCTCGCAGTCGCTGAACTTCGAATTCAACGCCACGCTGAAGATGGGCAGCCACAGCGTGAAGGCCATCGTGGAACGCCGGTCGCAGGACATCTACAACCTGTTCGCCCAGCGCGTTTCGGGCGCCTGGTATTTTGACTCGGTGGCCGATCTCCAGGGCCGCCGCGCCAACGAACTCGATCTGGCCGTGCCGCTGCGCGGCGGCATCGACACGGTGGCCGCGATCTTCCAGAACAACAGCTGGACCTTCGGCCTGCAGGACACGATCGATCTGGGCGGCAACGCCACCCTGATCGCCGGCTTCCGCTATGACCTGTTCGACACGCCGGACACGCCCTTCTTCAACCAGGCCTTCCAGGACCGGTTCGGTTTCCCCAACAGCGGCACGCTGAATGGCCGTGGCCTGTTCCAGCCGCGCCTGGGCTTCAACTGGAAGCCGGCTGACCGCCTGCAGATCCGGGCTTCGGCCGGCCTGTTTGGCGGCGGCAGCCCCAACGTGTGGATTTCCAACAGCTATTCCAACCCCGGCCCCACGCTCGGCCGGGTGCAGGTGCGGCGCGTGCCCGGCACCGGCGGCGCGCCCGACACCTTCACCATCTCGGGCCTGACCGGCATCTCTGCTGCCGATCAGAACACGATCGGTGCCGCCACGCTGAACAATGTCTCCGGCGGCGCCGGCATCCCGTCCAGCCTGGTCAACGTGATCCGCACCACCGGCACCGCCGCTTCGCCCACCAACGCGCTGGCCCCGGATTTCGAAGTGCCGTCGCAGTGGCGCGTGTCGGGCTCGGTGGATTACAACGCCAACCTGGGCTTCCTGGGCGACGAATGGCGCCTGGGCCTGGACGTGGTGTGGAGCCGCGTGAAGAACGGCCTGACCTGGACCGATCTGCGCTCGGTGCCGAATGGCATCCTGCCGGATGGCCGCACCCGCTACAATGTGCTGGCCGGACAGGGCACCACCACCAACACCGACATCCTGCTGACCAACGTTGACAAGGGCTACAGCTGGAACATCGTCACCCGCTTTGACAAGCGCTGGACCAACGGCTTCCGCCTGGGCGGCAGCTACACCTTCCAGCGGGCGCGTGATGCCAATGCCGGCACCTCGTCGGTGGCCTTCTCCAACTACACCAACGCCGCCGCCGGCTTCGACTCCAACGATGCCGCCTATGGCATCTCCAACTATCAGCGCGACAATGCCTATCGCCTGGTGGCCAGCTATGATTTCAACCTGTTCGGTGACAACAACACCCGCGTTGAATTCTTCTTCAACTCGCAGTCGGGCCAGCGCTTCAGCTACACCATGGCTGATCAGGCCTCGGGCAACCTGCGTTCGGCGGTGTTCGGCACCACCGGCACCAACAACCGCTACCTGCTCTATGTGCCGAACGTGAGCTCGATCACGGCCGATCCGCGCGTGTCCTACGCGGCCAACTTCGATTTTGCCGGCTTCCAGCGCTTTGTGCAGAATTCGGAGCTGAACCGCTTCCAGGGCAATGTGGCGCCGAAGAACATCGGCCGCTCGCCGCGCTACAACCGCCTCGATTTCTCCTTCCGCCAGGAAGTGCCGTTCGTGTTTGGCGGCAAGGTCGAGCTGTCGGCCGAAATCGAGAATGTGCTCAACCTGATCAACCGCGACTGGGGCACCATCCGCCAGGTGGCCTTCCCCTATTATGGCACCACTGTGAACGTGGTCTGCCTGCAGACGGCGGGTGGCACGGCGGCGACGCTGCCCAGCCAGCCCTGCGCGCAGTATCAGTTCCAGAACCGTGCGGGTACCACCTTCACGGAGCCCACCCGCGGCGTGAACCTCAACGGCTCGCTGTGGGCCCTGCGTTTCGGCGCCCGCGTCAAATTCTGATCGCGCGCCTGAATTGGCAACAGAAGGGGCGGCCCCGCCACGGGCTGCCCTTTTTCTGTGCGGTCTGCCGCACTGCAACGCGATTGCAATGGGCCTGACACATCAGGGTCATCGGCCTTCGTTAGGGCGTCCGGGCAAGGACGTTGAACGGGGGCCTTGCCATGGCGACGATGCCGCTTGCCGAACTGCCCAATCCCTGGGAACCGCTGCTGCCCGGCATGCTGAAGCCGGTGGCCGCTGGCCCGGCCTTCCTGCACGAGCCGGAGGACGAGCCGCCGCCGGCCGGCAAGCTGCGGCACCGGACGGTGTGGATTTCCGATGTCCATCTCGGCACGCCGGGCTGCAACGCCGATCTGCTGCTGGATTTCCTGAAGGCGATCCAGCCCGAAACCCTCTATCTGGTGGGCGACATTGTTGACGGTTGGAAGCTGAAGCGCGGCTGGTACTGGCCGCAGCGCCACAACGACATCGTGCGCCGCATCCTCAAGCTGGCGGCGCGCGGCACAAGGGTGGTCTATATCCCCGGCAACCATGACGAGGCGTTCCGGCCCTATGCCGGGCTGAATGTGGGCGGCGTGGAAATCGCGCTGGAGGCGATCCACACCACCGCCGATGGCCGCCGCCTGCTGGTGTGCCATGGCGATGAATTTGATGCGGTGGTGCTCTATCACCGCTGGCTCGCCTGGGCCGGAGACGTGGGCTATGAACTGCTGCTCAAGCTGAATGTGCAGTTCAACCGGGCGCGGCGGCGCTTTGGCCTGCCCTATTGGTCGATCTCGGCTCATATCAAGAAGCGGGTGAAGAATGCGGTGGCCTTCATCGGCCGCTTTGAACAGGCGGTGGCCGATGCGGCGCGGCTGCGCGGGCTGGACGGCGTGGTGTGCGGCCATATCCATTCGGCCGAAATCCGCGATTTTGCCGGCATCACCTATCTGAACGATGGTGACTGGGTGGAAAGCTGCACGGCGCTGGCCGAACATGCCGATGGCCGCATCGAGATCATCGACTGGGCGCAAGTGAGCCGCGACCGGGCGCGCCGTTCGGCCGGCGTTCAGGCGCCCCGCGTTGCCATGGCCTCCTGAGGAGACGCCCGATGAAGCTGACATTGGTGACCGATGCCTGGGAACCGCAGGTGAACGGCGTGGTGCGCACGCTGTCAACCACGGTGCGGCTGCTGGCCGAACGGGGCGTGCGGGTGCAGATCATCTCGCCCGATCAATTCTGGTCGGTGCCGATGCCATCCTATCCCGAAATCCGGCTGGCGATGACGACGCGGCGGCGGATCGCGCGGATGATCGGCGGCTTTGGCCCGGATGCGCTGCACATCGCCACCGAAGGCCCGCTGGGCTGGCTGGCGCGCGGCTGGGCGCTGCGCCAGGGCTTTGCCTTCACCACCAGTTTCCACACCCGCTTTCCCGATTATGTGCAGGCCCGCATCGGCCTCCACCCTGAGCGGGTGTGGCGGGTGCTGCGCCGCTTCCACGGCCCGGCCCATGCCGTGATGGTGGCCACGCCGCGGCTGGCCGCCGAACTGGCCGGCCATGGCATCACCCAGACCCGGCCCTGGTCGCGCGGGGTGGACGTGGCGCAGTTCCGCCCCGATCTGCCGCCACACCCGGCCGCCGCCGGGCTGAAACGGCCGCTGGCGCTGCATGTCGGCCGGGTGGCGGTGGAAAAGAATATCGAGGCGTTTCTGGCCGCGCCCTGGCCGGGGGACAAATTGGTGGTGGGCGACGGCCCGGCGCTGGACAGCCTGCAGAAACGCTACCCGCAAGCGCATTTCACCGGCGCCCTGCACGGCCCGGCGCTGGCCAGCGCCTATGCCGCCGCCGATGTGCTGGCCTTTCCCAGCCGCACCGACACGTTCGGGCTGGTGATGATCGAGGCGCTGGCCTGCGGCACGCCGGTGGCCGGCTATCCGGTGCCGGGGCCGCTCGATGTGGTGGGTGCCGATGGCTATGGCCCCGATGGCCGCGCCGCCGGGCGCATCGGTGCGGTGGCGCATGATCTGGGCGAGGCGATGACGAGGGCGCTCACCGCCCGCCGCGCCGATTGCATCGCCCATGGCCGCCGCTATGGCTGGGATGCCTGTGTGGACCAGTTCCTGGCCGCGCTGGTGAACGGCGATGGCAGCCGGGTGCCGCCGCTGCCCTCCCCGCTGGATCTGCCGCAGGTGGCCTGATCGCCCGGTTGCCCCGCTGCCGGTTGCGCCCTATCCTGCTGGCATCAGGGGGAGAACAGGCGATGCAGTTTCCAGCCACCGGGCACGTCCGCTGATGCCGCGCTGGTTCACCTGGGCCTTTTGGGCGGCGATTGCGCTGGGCGCCGTGGTGGTGGGCCTGGCCAGCTGGGATGCGCTGATCGCCAGCCCGCCCGCCGCCGATCCGGCCCGCCCGCGCCAGGTGACGTTCGTGCGCGATCAATGGGGCGTGCCGCACATCCAGGGCAAGACCGATGCCGATGTCGCCTATGGCATCGCGCTGGCCCATGCCGAGGATGATTTCCGCAATCTCGAGGAGGTGCTGGCCGCGGTGCGCGGCCGCGCCGGGGCGATCCTGGGGGAGGAGGGGGCCAGGCTGGATTTCGCCGGCCATCTGCTCGATGCGCAGGGCGTCGCCGCCGCCGGCTATGCCAGCCTGTCGCCCGCCACCCGCGCGCTGGTGGAGGCCTATGCCCAGGGCCTGAATGATTATGCCGCCCGCCACAGCCACGAGCTGCGCCTGCAGGGCCTGTTCCCCGTCACCGGCCGCGATGTGGTGGCCGGCTTCGTGCTGCGCTCCCCCTTCTTTTTCGGGATGGACCGGGTGCTCGGCCCGCTGGTGGAGGGCAAGCTGCCGCCGCGCGATGCCGGCCCGGCCGATGAACGCGGCAGCAATGCCTTTGCCGTGGCCGCCGCCCGGTCCGACGATGCCACCACACGGCTGATCATCAACAGCCACCAACCGTGGGAAGGCGGTGTGACCTGGTGGGAACTGGTGGTGCATTCGGATGAAGGCTGGGATTTTGCCGGCGCCAATTTCCCCGGTGCGCCGTTTCCGCTGCTGGGCCACAACAAGCATCTGGGCTGGGCCAACACGGTCAACCGCCCCGATCTGATCGATGTCTATCGCCTGGTGCTGAATGAAGATCGCACCGCCTATCGGCTGGATTGCCGCTGGCTGCCGCTGGAGGCGAAGCGCGTCTGGCTGCGGGTGAAGTTCGGGCCGCTGGTGCTGCCGGTGCCGCGCATGGTCTATCGCAGCCGCCACGGCGCGGTGATCCTGAACGATCGCGGCGGCTTTGCTATCCGCCATGCCGGGATCGGCGAGGTGGGGCAGGTGGAGCAATATTACCGGCTCAACAAGGCGCGCGATTTCGATGAGTGGCGGCGCATCATGGCCACCCAGATGGTGCCGGGCACCAATTTCGTCTATGCCGATGCACAGGGCCATATCGGCCTGTTCTACAACGCGAAATTCCCCGATCGCCGGCCCGGTTTCGATTGGAAGGGCGTGCTGCCCGGTGACACGTCGGCCACGCTGTGGACCCGCTACCGGCCGTTTTCGGCCATTCCGATGGTGGTTGATCCAAAGGCCGGCTGGGTGGCCAATGCCAACAACACGCCCATGGTGGCCACCGCACCGGCCGAAAATCTGCAAGCCGGCGCCTTCGCGCCCGAACTGGGGGTGGAAACATTCACCACCAACCGCATGCACCGCTTTGCCGAATTGTTTGCCGGGGTGAACGGGCCGGTCAGCCGCGACGCGCTGCTGCGCATCAAGTTTGACAAGGGCTACAGCAAGGCCGCCGCGGCCGGGCGGTGGATCGCCGCCGTGCTGGCGGTGGACACGCGCGCCAGCCCCGATTTGGCCGCCGCCCAGGCGCTGCTGCGCCGCTGGGACTGGACAGCCGATGGCATCGGCCCGGCCGACAGCCTGGCGGTGGCGCTGCTGGCCGGGGTGGGGCGCGAAGTCTATCGCGGCGATGCGCTGCCGCCGGCGGCGCCCAAGCTGCGGGAGGCGGTGGACTGGCTGCAGGGCAGCTTTGGCCGGCTGGATGTGCCGCTGGGCGAATTCCAGCGCCTGCGCCGGGGCCGGATGGACCTGCCGGTGCTGGGCGGGCCCGATGCGCTGCGGGCGATCTATGCCGATCGCGCCCCCGATGGCCGCCGGGTGGGCAACAATGGCGATGGCTATATCATGCTGGTGGAATGGCCGGCTGGCCGGCCGGTGCGTTCGCAATCCATCCACCAGTTTGGCGCCGCCACCATCCGCACGCTGTCGCCGCACTATGCCGATCAGGCACCGCTGTTTGCCGCCGAACGCTGGAAGACGGTGGAATTTTAGCGGTTGCGCGCTGTGGGCACAATGTTATCCCGATCACATGAGCCCCCGCGTCGCCACAAGGCTGAGCGAACGATATGAGCATCTCACCGTTTCCGAACGGATGATCGCCGGCTGGATGGCCGACAATCTGGCGCAATTGCCGTTTGAAACCGCCGCCTCTATCGGCCAGCGCGTGGGCGTTTCGGCGATGACGGTGGCGCGCCTGGTGAAAAGCCTGGGCTATGACAATCTGTCGGCGCTGAAGGATGATCTGCGCGAGGAGGCGCGCGACGCGCCCTGGCTGCTCACCCGGCCGGCGCCCAGTGCCGATGCCCGGCTGAAGGCCGAAACCGCCGCCATCGCCGGCGTCTATGCCCAGACTGAAACCGCCGAATGGGCCGCGGTGGTGGCGCTGCTGGCCACCGCGCCGGCCGTGCACGTGGCCGGATTCCAGACCGAGGCTGGCCTGGCCGCCGGCTTTGCCCGCCATCTGGCCTATGTGCGCCCGCAGGTGTTCGGCATCGACAGTGCGGCCGGCATCCATGCCGAACTGATCGATGCCGGGCCGCATGATGTGTTCGTGGCTGTGGATGTGCGCCGCTATTCCCGCCAGTTCCGCCTGCTGGCCGAACGCGTGGCCGCCGCCGGCCGGCCGCTGGTGGTGATCACCGATCCCTATTGCCCGTGGGCGCGCGATCTCACCGCCCATATCCTCACCGCCGAAGTGGCGCTGGGCCATTTCTGGGACATGAACACCGCGCTGGCCTCGCTGCTCAACCTGCTGGTGGACGGGGTGGTGCAAAAGATCGGGCCTGATCTTGTTCACCAGCGCCTGGCCCGGCTGGCCGAGAATTACAGCGACTTCATCGGATTTCAGGGCCGCAGTTCGCAGGTCCGCAGTTCCGAGGGGCGGGCGGGGCCGGCCAGCCCGACGGCGGATCCGCCAGCGCCCTGATCGCGCTGCCATCGGGCAGGGGGATGACGAGGCTGCGGGCATGCAGGCGCATGGGCGCCCCCGGACTGCCCCTGTCCGCCACGCCATTGCCATAGACCGGATCGCCGGCAATCGGGCAGCCGATATGGGCGGCGTGCACGCGGATCTGGTGGGTGCGGCCGGTTTCGGGCCGGAATTCCACCAGCCGGCTGGCGGCATCCAGCACGCGCCAGCCGGTGGCCGCCGGCTTGCCGGCCGGGTCAACCACCATGCGCCAGCCGGCCGCCGCGCTGGAAATCTTGGCCAACGGCGCCACCACCCGGCCCTGCGGCTGGGCGGGCAGGGCGGTGAGGATGGCCCAATAGCATTTTTCCGCCCCGCCGCCGGCAAAGGCCGCCGCCAGCCAGCGCGCGCCGCGGCGGCTGCGGGCGATGGCCAGGCAGCCCGAGGTGTCGCGATCCAGCCGGTGCGCCGCCACCGGCACGAAGCCGCCGATGGCCAGCGTGGGCAGCAAGGCCTCCAGACTGTGCGGCGTGCGCGGCCCCGGGTGCACGACAAGCCCGGCCGGCTTGTTGATCACCACCACGTCCCGGCTGGCCCAGATCACATCCAACCCGTTCAAATCATTGGCTCCATCACCATCAGTGGCAACGTGTTTAAGCAATTTTCACCGCGTGCCGTTTCCAGTGCAGCGCCCCGCAACCCTGCGGCGGCGGGAAGCGGGAGTATCCCAGATGACTGTGATCAACACCAACATCAGCGCGCTGACCGCCCAGAATGCGCAGCGCACCGCCAACAATGCAATGGGCACTGCGATGCAGCGGCTGTCGACCGGCCTGCGCATCAACAGCGCCAAGGACGACGCCGCCGGCCTGGCCATCAGCCAGAAGATGACCGCCGATGTGCGCGGCCTGGCCGTGGCCATGCGCAACGCCAACGACGGCATCAGCATGGCGCAGACGGCGGAAAGCGCCATGGGCGAAGTCACCAACATGCTGCAGCGCATGCGCGAACTGGCCGTGCAGTCGGCCAACGGCACGCTGACCGCGGTTGACCGCACCGCCCTGCAGGCCGAAGTGGGCCAGCTGGTGGGCGAAATCGACAATATCGGCGTGCGCACCAACTTCAACGGCCGCAGCCTGCTTGATGGTTCGGCCAAGAATGTCCGCCTGCAAACCGGCAGCCGCGCCGGCGAAAGCATCGGCTTCAGCCTGGGTTCCACCCGCGCCCGCGATCTGGGCCTGGGTTCCAGCCCGGCGCTGTCGGCCACCGGCGCCTTTGCCGCCGATGCCGCCACCCTCACCACCAACCAGTCGCTGCAGGGCGGTGACCTGGTGATCAACGGCATTGCCGTGGGCGCCACCACCACCACCGATGATGACAATTCGCTGTCGGCCAAGGCCGCTTCGGCCAGCGCCAAGGCCGCCGCCATCAACCGCGTGGCGGATCAGACCGGCGTGCGCGCCGTGGTGGGCAAGACCGTGATGAACGGTTCGGCGATGACCGCCGCCGCCACCGATGGCACCATCACCATCAACGGCGTGGCCACCAGCAACGTCGCCACCACCGCTGTCGCCTCCGACAGCCGCCGCCTGGTGCGCGATGCCATCAACGCGATTTCGGGCCAGACCGGCGTGACCGCGTTTGACACCGGCGATGCCAACGGCGGCATCCGACTGGAAGCCGCTGACGGCCGCAACATCGAAGTGGCGCTGGGCAACACGCTGACCGCGGCCAGCACCGGCCTGCGCGTGGGCATCCAATCGGGCACGTTCAGCCTGGAAAGCACCAACGGCCGCCCGATCGAGATCAGCTCGGCCTCGTCGTCCACCGCGCGCCTGTCGCGCTCGGGTCTGGCGGCCGGCACCTATGAACGCGGCATCTCCACCGTGTCCAGCGATGCCCGTGCCGTGGCCACCGGTGCCGCGACGGCCCGCAGCCTGAACAATGGTGACCTGGCCATCAACGGCGTTGCCATCCGCGCCGCCACCACCGCCGACGACACCGCCAGCTCAGCCGTGGCCCCGTCCTCGGTGCGCACCGGCAGCGCCATCGCCATTGCCAACGCCATCAACGCCAGCAGCGAACAGACCGGCGTGACCGCCAAGGCCAACGCGCTGACCATCCGTTCGACCACCACCACGGTGATCGGCACCACCGCTGCGGCCACCCTGGGCATCAACGGCATCACCTTCGATGTCACCCTGTCGGCCACCGACAGCGCCCAGCAGACCCGCGACAATGTCGCCCGTGAAATCAACCTGCGCTCCGGTCTCACCGGCGTGACCGCCAAGGACAATGGCCTGGGCGGGCTCGATCTCACCGCCGAGGACGGGCGCAACATGTTCGTCTATTTCGACACGGCGGAAGCCACGGCGGCCAACTTCGGCCTGGCCGGCGCCACCATCAACGGCACCGGCACCAGCTACACCGCGGTGGGCGTGGCCGATCCGCTCGACCTGTCGGCCTCGGCGGTGCAGACGGCCTATTCGACGGTGCGGCTGGAATCGGCCACCGCCATCGATGTGCGCGCCGGCAGCCAGGCCTTCGGCACCGCGTCGAACTTCACCAACCTCGGCTTCGAGGAAAACAGCTATGGTGCCAAGGAAGGCGGCCTGCGCATTTCCGAGGTGGACATCAGCACCGTTGACGGCGCCAACGCCGCGCTGACCGCCATCGACGAGGCGCTGGGCAGCGTGAACCTGGACCGCGCCAAGATCGGTGCCGTGCAGAACCGGCTGGAAGCGGCGGTGAACAACCTGTCGTCCAACAGCACCAACCTGCAGGCCTCGCGCAGCCGGATCCAGGACACCGACTTTGCGGCGGAATCGACCAACCTGTCGAAGAACCAGGTGCTTGGCCAGGCCGCACAGGCGATGCTGGCCCGGGCCAACCAGTCGGCCCAGCAGGTCACCCAGCTGCTGCAGTAATCCTGATGTGAACAGGCTCGGGAGGGCCGGGAGTGGGGCGGTGCGCGCAGCACCGCCCCATTTTTTTCTGCACCCCCCGCCTTGCCGCCCCGCCCCACCCTTGCTATCGCCGCCCTTCCAGAGCGCGGAGCGGTGGCCGAGTGGTCGAAGGCGCACGCCTGGAAAGTGTGTATGGGTCAAAAGCTCATCGAGGGTTCGAATCCCTCCCGCTCCGCCAATTGCCCTGTATCAGGGCGTCTCCCCAAGCCTCATCCTGCCTTCAACACACTGAAAATGCTTGCATGAATAGGCGGCCTATGGCCTCATCAGGTCAGACCGTGTCTCTCCAAGACTCGTCCTAGTGTGGGTGAAATTGTGGGGGAACGGGCATTCAGGAGGCTGCTGTGGGTAAACTTACCACCAAGGCCATTGCCGGTCTGACCGAGCCGGGCCGCTACAGTGACGGCGACGGGCTGATGCTGGTCGTTGATTCTGGTGGCCGGCGTTACTGGTATTTCCGTTACACCCATAGCGGACGGCGTCGTGACCTGTCGCTCGGGGCGGAACGGCTTTTGTCACTGCGCGACGCGCGCGAGCTGGCGATGGCGGCGCGCCTCAAGCTGCGACAGGGCATCGACCCGGTGGAGGAGCGGCACAGCGAGGCGAAGGACAATATCAGCTTCGCCGATGCAGCTGAGCGCGCGCACCGGGCCCGGCTGGCAAGCTGGTCGAACGGCAAGCATCAGGATCAATGGATATCGACGCTGCGAACCCACGTGTTCCCGGTGTTCGGCAGGAAGCCGGTGGCCGAAGTTACGCGCAGTGATGTTGTGGCGGCACTGGCACCCATCTGGCTGAAGTTGCCGGAGACTGCGCGCCGGGTGAAGCAGCGCATCGAGGCGGTGATCGACTGGGCGGTGGGCGAAGACATCCGCGAGGACGGCATCAACTTCAAGCTGGTGACTCGCGCGCTGCCGCGCCAGACCGACGAGGTCACCCACATGAAGGCGGTGCACTACACGGACGTGCCGGCGTTTATGAAGACGCTGGCCATGGCCAAAGCCAGCTCCAAGGTTCGTGCTGCCATTGAGCTGACCGTGCTTACCGCCAGCAGGCCGGGCAACATCCGCTTCATGACGTGGGACGAGATCGACTTCGACAGCGCTACGTGGCGGATCCCTGCCGACAAGATGAAGATGCGCCGCGATCATGTCGTACCGCTGCCACCGCGCGCCATCGAACTGCTCGATTTTGCCAAAGGCTGGCGCAAGGACAAGAGCCCATACGTCTTCCCTGGCGACCGCGGTCTCGGCCCGATCAGTGACAACACCAAGACCAGTGCGATAAAGGCGATGGGGTATGCGGCCACGGCGCACGGTTTCCGATCCAGCTTCAAGGACTGGTCTCGCGCCGCGCGCTGGGAGGATTATCTGTCGGAGTTCCAGCTGGCCCACGTCGACAGCAACCAGTCCCGCGCGCCCTATGGCCGCGACGGTCAGTTGGCGCTGCGTCGGGCGATGATCGAGGATTGGGCAGCATTCGTGGCGGGCGAAGCAGAACCGCCGGTTGTTGAGCAATTGGAGGCACGCCGTGAAAGGCCAGCGACAGCCGCCGCGAACAGCAATGTGGTGCCGCTTCGATCGCCGAAGGCGACACCCGGTCGCAGGCGGAATTAGGTGCAGGAACCATGCGCTGGGTTCCGGTCGTCACTGCGCTGGGCAACCAAGTTTCGGCTGACGTTGACACCGCATTTGCTGCACTCGCCGCCTATGCACGGCGTTTGCGGTTCTGGAACAATCTGATCATTGCTCTTGCGACGGCGGCAATCGTGGCGCCCTTGTCGTTGGGTGTCCGGGTTCCGACCGCCCTGGTGTTGGCGGCTGTCGCTCTTGTGTTGGTGCGTGCCGCCCGCACCGGCCTGATCTGGTTTGGCAAAACCGGCATTCTGACATTGATCGGCCAACCGATACCGATGGTAGACATGCCGCCGGCTGCAACCGAACTTCTAGCCGAACTGCGCAGTTCGCAAAAACGCATGCGGATCAAGTGGAGCGAGGCTGACGGTTGGTCTGACCTGTCAACCGATGTGATCTGTCGTCCGTTCGGTGCCTTGCTGCTGTCGTCTGACCCCGATGTGCAGGTTTTGGCGCTGTTTTCATGGCGCCCAGGCGCGACTCCAGCCATCGAGGTACAAGTTGGGCACCATCCGCTGAAGACGGCCTTTCCCAAATGGGCGGACCGTTGCCTTGGGCTTCCGCCCGAGGCGCTTGCAAAGGCGCTTCGACAGGTGCTGGGCAACATCGATGCCAATACCGCCAGCATGATGAAATTCGATGCGATGATGACAGCCAATGATCTGTTGCGTCTTGGCCTGTGCCATCAATCACCCAAAGTTCTGGTTGATGCGGCCTGCGACTTTTTACTGGCAACTTGCGGCGAGGCGCTGATGCTCAATCCCGCCGCCTACGGAACCAAGCCGGTGGAGCGGATCGCCCTCAGCTATCGCCGACAGTCATCAGAACCGCACGGGCCAAAGCTGGGCTTGCGCGGAACTGACAGCGTGACCTGGATGGAACAAGCCTTCACAGGGCGGTACCCAAATTTTTCTGAGTCATTGAAGAAGATCGCAGTCCCGGATGATGCTTAGCAAGACCTTTTGCGGCTGATTTGCGGCGCGTAAACGGGACTTGACCCGTCTCTTCTGTCAGTCTTCCCGTCCATTCTGTCTACAGAGGACGGGATCATGGCTGAACAACAATGCCTTCTCACCCAGCGCGATGTGATGGCGCTTATTGGCATCGGCTCACGCGAAACGCTGGCGCGCTGGCAACGGCGTGGCCAGTTCCCGCCACCCATCAAGATCGGCGGTGGGGGCATCCGCTGGCTGCCCAGCGATATCGAGGGCTGGCTGCAAAGCTGCGCAGCCGATCGTGACGACCGGGCCAAGGCACTGGCCGAACTTCGCTTTAGGCATGTCTCGATTCCAAGCAAACTTCAAGCAAAGGGCCCTCGCTAGAGCGCTTTCCGACCAATTTGGATCACCCTCATCGCCCTGCGGGCGACCCCTTTCGGGGCGGGGTGATTTTGGTTCAGGGCCGCGTCGCTTGTCGGTTACGATGTAAACAGCATCGCGCCCTCCTCGCTTCTTGCCCCGAACCAAAATCGCTCCCGTGCCGATGACCCAACTTGATCGGAAAACGCTCTAATGTGCCTTCAACCAAGGCCTGCGTGCGAAATCCATCTGACTTCGCTGCGGGCCTGTCCAGCCCATTCAAGGGTGTCGCTTCGTCCTGTCCCTTCTGATCGGCTTTCCCTCCAATCGCTGGTACCGTCGAGCCAACGTCGCTTTATGGGGCCGGGTTTTCAATGGCGAGGATTCGACTTTATTACCCTGCCGCCAGGTACCGCTATGTGTTGATAGATGTTCTTTGCAGCACAACAAGCTCTGCACCCTGTCGTCTTGCGCGTTGCTATTGGCTTGCGGCTGAGCGCGCCCCGCGTCCGACTTTCTTACCGCCTTCAAAACCGCAATCAGGCCCGATCAACCCAGCAAAGGATCAATTGAAGGGCTACCATCGGTCGGTTAAGGATGAACGGTCGCGACAACGGCGGCCAGATCGTCATCCTTTCGGTGCTGGCGCGTCAGCATCATCTCCGAACGCGAACGCAGCAACGACGCGGCTCGAGCCGCCGGGTGTTTGTGGGCAAGGTCGAGAATGGCGCAACGTGGGCCGTTACCTCGGCGGACGGCCGGGTCTATCTCAGGCTGAAGCTCCACGATCCTGGCTTCAATGTAAGAACAAACGGCAAGCAGCTCAACAATGGTGACGATCTGACCGCCTTGGCACCTCGCCCCGGCCGGCGAGGCGCCGAAGTCTTGGATGGTGCAAGATATGCCGGCCATTGCCAGCCAGCAGTCGCCAATAGTTCTAGTCGATCGACCCGATAGGCAGCTCCTTCAGCCTTACTGGCAGCAGGAAGTGGTTGCAAGCGCGCGGGCTTCCTGGATCGGCGGACAGGGCACGTCGCCGAAGGAGCAGAACACACAACAGTCCCCCGACTTCGGGCGAAGCATTACCCCGCAGCCTTTGCAGTCATAGAAAAACTGACATGCATTGGTGGGCATGGTCTCAGTTTCAGCGTGCGCACAATGTGGGCAGGTAAGCGTGGACATGAGTTCCATGGCAAAAGTCTTGGGGCTGCCGGGAAGAACAGCAGTCACCGGGCGACCGGTTGCGCTGGAAATCCGATATCGGTCGATGCCATCGCGATTGTGACGGGTTTTGCTATCGCCGGATCATAGGTCACGGTCGCTGTCTTTGCCTCGAAGTTCACCTTGACCTGCTTGACGCCGGCGACGCGGCTCATCGCCGTCTTCACTGCAATCGGACACGTCGCACACGTCATCTTGCTGACGGCGAACACGCTGGTCCGCACAATGGCCGGCGCCGCCATGGCAAGCGCCGCCGGGACGGTTGCAACAATGCCGGCTCCTGCGATGCCGGCAATCAGCGCAGCGGCAGCCTTCAGATCGAGTCTCATGTATGTCTCCTAGTAGAACAGCGGCGCCCACCACTTCAACGTCATGGCAAGCACAATCAGGACAGTGCCGACCCACAGGGCCGATTTGGTGATGCGCGATGATGCCGGCCGGGCGCAGAAGCTGCCATCGTCGCAAACCGGCTGCCGCCGAACATAGACGTGCCAGAAGCCGCCGGCCAAAAGGACGAGCGTGATCGCGAAAAAGTAGGGGTTGTAGCGTTCGAGGGCGGACAGATTTCCGATCCAGGCACCCGACACCCCGAGCATTACAAGGACGAGCGGACCGATGCAGCAGGAGGATGCAAGCAGTGCGCCGACAACGCCGCCCGCCGCCCAAAGGCCTGCGCCGCGGCGGCCTCCTTGCATCATCATCGCCGGGCTATCCTGAATCCGCGTTCCGGACATTGCACTCCACTCTCGCTTCCATGTGAAGCTCACTGTAGCCTCTGTAGTAGCTACAGGTGCAAGGGGTGATTTTATGGCAGTCCCAGGTGGCGTGGACGGGCTGAAGCGGGGCGCGCTCGCAAGGCACCACGGCTGCAATATCGAGACGATCCGGTACTATGAGAATATTGGCTTGATGCGCCCGCCCGGCCGCACCGCAAGCGGGCATCGTCTGTATTCCAAAGACGATCAGGCCCGACTTGGTTTTATCCTACGCGCGCGGGAGCTGGGCTTCTCGGTCGAGGATGTGCGCAGTCTCGCCAATCTCGCGCAATCTCACGATTACACCTGCGGCAACATTCTCGCGCTAACCGAACGCCACCTTCAGGACGTGCGCAATCGAATCAGGGATCTTCGCCGCCTCGAACAGTCGCTTGCTGCAATATCGGATCAGTGCGGAGGCGGAGACGCGCCGGTTTGCCCGATTATGGACGCGCTGCACGACAACGGGCAGCCGCCTGCGGATCCATCAGCGCGTTCCCTACTTTAGTTGGGTTCGTAGTTTAGTGGCTATGGCCTACGCCGACTATCGCAATACAATCCGACCGTGCAGGCGTTCTTGGGCCGAGGGGTCTTGCACGGTGCAAGCCCGTCGCCTTGCCCCTGCTACTTACCTTTTGTCGCGATCGTCGAAAGATGGCGCGCTGGATCTAACGCCACCGCGGTTTCTTTGCGTTCCGAATAACGATCGACCAGCTGCGCCGCATGCGGACGCAGCAGCACCGTGAACCGCACCAGCTCCTCCATCACATCGATAATGCGGTCATAATAAGCCGACGGCTTCATACGTCCGGCGTCGTCGAACTCGGCAAACGCCTTGGCGACGCTCGACTGGTTGGGGATGGTAAACATCCGCATCCACCGCCCGAGGACGCGCAGCGTGTTGACGCTGTTGAACGATTGCGAGCCGGCCGACACCTGCATTACCGCCAACGTGCGCCCCTGCGTCGGTCGCATCCCGCCATAGCTCAGCGGCAGATGGTCGATTTGCGTCTTCATGATGCCGGTTACCTGGCCATGACGTTCCGGGCTGCACCAGACATGGCCTTCCGACCACATCGAATGCGCGCGAAGCTCGGCGACTGCCGGGTGATCGTCGTTGGCAACCTGATCGGGCAGCGGCAGGTCGGACGGATCGAAGATCCGGGTCTCGCAGCCGAAGAATTGCAGCAGCCGCGCTGCTTCCTCGACACAGAGCCGCGAGTAGGAGCGCTCACGGAGCGAGCCATAAAGCAGCAGGATGCGCGGCGGCGGATTGTCCGGCCCAAGCCCCAGGGCCGGGCGCCGGTGCACGAAGGCCGGATCAAGCGCCGGCAGGTGACCGGGATCGACGAGGGTGCGCAGGCGATCCATCAGCGTGTCGCCCCCGGCGCCGTAGCCGGAAACCAGCGCCGGCCAAGCCGGAGCGCCACTGAAACCAGCAGTACCAGCACCGGCACTTCAACCAATGGTCCGACGACGGCGGCAAAGGCAACCGGCGATGCGAGCCCGAACGCTGCGATGGCAACGGCAATGGCCAGCTCGAAGTTGTTGCCGGCCGCGGTGAAGGCAACGGCGGTGGTGCGCGGATAGTCGGCCGCGATCAGCTTGCCCATCCAGAAGCTGATCAGAAACTGGACGAAGAAGTATATCGTCAGCGGGATAGCGATGCGCAGCGCATCGAACGGCAGCCGTACGACATCGCCCCCTTTCAGGCTGAACATGGCGACGATGGTGAACAGTAGTGAAACTAGCGTGATCGGCCCGATGCGCGGCAGGAACTCGCGCTCATACCAGTCGGAGCCATTGCGGGCGACCAGGCTGCGCCGGGTCAGGAAGCCTACAAGGAACGGCACACCGAGGTAAATCAGCACCGCCTCCGCGATCGTCCAGAAGCTGACGTCGACGACGCTGCCTTGCAGGCCGAACAGCGGCGGCAGCACCGACAGGAAGAACCAGGCGTAGACGCTAAAGAAAAGCACCTGGAAGATCGAGTTGAACGCTACCAGCCCGGCCACATACTGGTTGTCGCCCTTGGCGAGCTGGTTCCAGACCAGCACCATGGCGATGCAGCGTGCGAGACCGATAAGGATCAGACCGGTCATGTATTCAGGCTGGTCGCGCAGGAAGATGACGGCCAGAGCGAACATCAGCACCGGGCCGATCAGCCAGTTCTGGATCAGCGAGATGGCGAGGATGCGCTTGTCGGCGAATACCGCCGGCAGTTCCTCATAGCGAACGCGCGCGAGCGGCGGGTACATCATCAGGATGAGACCGATGGCGATTGGAACATTGGTCGTGCCCAACGACAGGCGTTCGAGCGCCGCCGGCAAGCCGGTAAACAGGGTCCCTAGGCCGATGCCCAGCGCCATGGCCGCAAAGATCCACAGCGTCAGGTTGCGGTCGAGGAACGACAGGCGTTCGGGCTTAGCCGGAGCGTGCATAGATTGTCCTTGCTGTGCCGAGGCTTCAGTCAAGCCGCCGACCTGCATCGTTGATCACCTGCTCGCCATCTTCCTTGGCAAAGGCCCCAAGCTGGGGCGACGGCAGCAGGTCGAGCACCACTTCGGACGGACGGCAAAGTCGGACACCGAGCGGCGAGACCACAATCGGTCGATTGATCAGGATCGGATGCGCCAACATCGCGTCAATGAGCGCGTCATCGCTCAGGCTGTCGTCGCCAAGCCCAAGATCAGCAAAAGGGGTGCCCTTTTCGCGGAGAAGTTGACGAGGCGTCAGGCCGGCCCGAGTGATCAGATCAACTAGCATTACCCGCGACGGCGGCGTCCTCAGATACTCGACGACATGCGGCTCGATGCCGGCATTGCGGATCATCGCCAGCGTGTTGCGCGAGGTGCCGCACTCCGGGTTGTGATAGATGATGATGTCGGTCGGCATCAGACGTTCCCATGGGTTGCGGCGAGGGCAGGTTGGCAGGCGGCGACGGCCAGCAAATTGTCGCAAAGCGCGGGATTGCCCTGGCAACAGTCTGCCATGAGGAAGCCGAGCAGGCCGCGCATGCCTTCAAAGTTTGCGGTGTAGCGGATCAGCCGGCTCTCCCGCCCGGAGACAACAAGGCCGGCACGCTCCAGCGTTGCGAGGTGATGGGACATCGTCGATCCGGGGGTGCCAATGTGCTCAGCAATGGCGCCAGCGATCATTCCGTCCGGGCCTGCGCGCACGAGCAGCCGGAAGACGGCTAGTCGGGTATCTTGGGCGAGCGCTGCGAGCGCGGCAACGGCACGAGGCTGATCCACTTGGAACTCCCGTCGACGATTCGATGCACGTCGAAATATCAGCTTCGCGGCAAAATGTCTCGATGTTTCTGCAATCATCGAATTGACTTGCACGGTGCAAGAGCTGTCCGCCCTCCAGGGCACCCTTGAGCGGCTGACGTTCAGAGCGGGTCCGGCAGCTTGACGATCGTAGGTGGGAGCACATCGCGCAAATCGGCAGGGATGGGCATGGGCGTAAACGCGCTTACCGTGGAGCGGCCGGTGTTGCCCCACGGAATGCGGCCCGACAGCGATCCAAGCGGCGCCAGCACGAGCCGGACAAGCTGACCGATGTTCTCCCAGCCGCCGCCAAGCCTTACAGAAAGGCCGAGCATAAGCCAGTGCGCATGCAGGTGTGGCCGCACCTCGATCTGGGAAAGGATATGCGCGCGCTCCAGTGACTGCCACTGCGAAAGTACGTCGCCGCGCTCGCGCGCCGCTCGGAACGCAGCAAGCTCAACATTGAGACGCAGGTGCCAGGCCGCGCGCCGCGCCAGCTCGTTCGCCCCCACACTGCCTTTGGCCGCAAGCGCGCGCCACCGCCGCTGCCGATGCGCATAGAACAGCCTTGCGAAGCTCCAGACGAACGGGGTTAGTAGCCCTGCGTCGACCTCGACATCGTCCGTGTAAGTGCAGCCGCCGGCGTTGTCGGGTGTGATGGTGATCCAGTGATCCCAGCGGCGCGCCAGATCGCCTGAGCCGTTATCGCGCATCCGAAAGCCACCGTCCTGGGCGTCGTGACGCGAGATGTCGATCCACTGGCGGCCAAGCGGCAGCACCCCGCCGAGTAGCACACGGACATGATAGCGGCGTTCGGCCCGAACCTCGGGTAAAACAGTCGGGTCGAGGGCCATGAACCGGAGCAGGGGCGCGGCTATGTGGTTCAGCAGCGCCGGCGTGGCGACCAGCGCTGCGGCCTCGTCTGCCGTGATCGGCAGTTTCGTCGACAATCGAACGCGCAAGACATGCTCCCTGATTCGCAGGCTGTGCGAGCGTTGTGCACCTTCTAGTCACTACAGGGTCAAGAGGGGCCGCCGGGCTCAGCTCGAAGAGATCGCCAACAGTCAGCAGGCTCTTGACCCCGTAGCAGCTACAGGGTCTAGCAACTGTGCCAGCACGCTCTGCGACCGCCGGAGCATTCTGTCTGGAGCACCTCTTGAGAACCGTGTTTTCCCCTGCTGCCGCCCGTCAACTAACGCTTGTCGCCAGCATTGCAGGTGCATTAGGCACCGTTCCGGCGCTGGCCCAGGTTGCACCAGTAGAGGAGGCAGAGGAGGAGATCGTCGTCCAGGCGACGCGTTCGGGGCGCAGTGCCGACGACGAGGCGATCCGCGTCGAGGTGATCGAGCGCGAGGAGATCGAGGAGAAGATCCTCATGACGCCCGGCAATGTCGCGATGCTGGTCGCCGAAACGCCGGGCGTGCGGGTGCAGGTCACCTCGCCATCACTGGGGTCTTCCAACATCCGCATGCAGGGCATGGACGGGCGTTACACCCAGCTACTCGCCGACGGCCTGCCGCTTTACGGCGGGCAGGCATCGTCCGCCGGCATCCTGCAGATACCGCCGACCGACCTTGGCCAGGTCGAGGTCATCAAGGGTTCGGCATCGGCTCTCTACGGCGCGTCGGCGCTGGGCGGCGTCATCAACTTCGTGTCGCGCCGGCCGGCCGATGTCGCCGAAGCCGAAGCGCTGGTCAACCTGACCAGCAGGGACGGGCAGGACCTGACCGCCTATGCCGCGATGCCGACGAGTGATACGGTCGGTGTCTCGGTCACCGGCGGCTTTCATCGGCAGGATGCCAACGACCTCGATGGCGATGGCTGGGCGGACATGCCCTTCTACCGGCGCTGGACCGTGCGACCGCGCCTGTTTGCTGAAGGATCGAACGGTGCCAAGCTGCTGCTGACCGCGGGTGCCATGACCGAGCAGCGCATCGGCGGCACGTTGCCGGGGCGCAAGGCGCCGGACGTTCGGCCGTTCGTGGAAGCGCTCGACACCACGCGCTTCGACGCAGGGCTGGTCGGGGAGACGCCGCTCGGGAATGCCGTGACCCTTCATGCCCGTGGCTCGTTGATGCGGCAGAAGCATTCTCACCAGTTCGGGGAGGTGATCGAAGACGACCGCCACGAGACCAGCATTGGCGAGCTGTCGTTGAGCGGCAGGGCCGGAGGAGTTGACTGGCTGGCCGGCGCGGCCGTGCAGCACGACGGCTACCACTCCGAGCAGTTCGGCAATTTCGACTATGATTTTGTTGTGCCGGGGCTGTTCGGCCAGGTGGAAGGCGACATTGCCGACCGCCTTACCCTGTCGGCGAGTGCTCGGCTCGACCGGCACAGCGAATATGGTACCTTCCTCAGCCCGCGCGTCTCGGCGCTCTACAAGCCCGGACCCTGGACGTTCCGGGCCTCTTGGGGACGCGGCTTCTTCGCACCGACGCCCTTTGTCGAGCAGATTGAGGCGACCGGCCTGACGCGCCTCGATCCTCTCACTGGGTTGCAGGCGGAGACAGCGCAGACCGCATCGCTGGACATCGGCTATCGCAGCGGCGGGTTCGCGGCCAGCGCGACACTGTTCGGGTCCGACATCGACGGCGCCGTGCAGGTGCAGAATGCCGGGCCCGACCGCGTAAGACTAATCAACGCCCCCGGCGCCACACGGACACGCGGTGTGGAGCTGGTGGCACGCTACCGCTGGGAGGCGTTCACCATCACCGGCAATTACGTCCATGTCGATGCGACCGAGCCCGATCCGGAAGGCGGCGCTCGGCGGCGCGTGCCAAGGGTGCCGCGTGACACCGCCGGCATCGTCGCCATGTGGGAAGAACACGGCCGCGGCCGCATCGGGCTGGAGGCCTATTACACCGGCCGTCAGACGTTGGATGACAACCCGTTCCGCTCGGTCAGCAAGCCCTATGTCGAGCTGGGCGCGTTCGTGGAGGTGGTGCTGGGCCCGCTCAGGCTGTTCCTCAACGCCGAAAACATCCTGAATGTCCGCCAGACCAAGTTCGACCCGCTGGTGCGGCCATCGCGGGCTCCGGACGGCCGCTGGACCGTCGATGCCTGGGCGCCGACGGACGGGTTCGTGCTGAATGGCGGTGTCCGCTTGATGTTCGGCGGCGAGAAGGAGCATGACTGATGGCAACGACGATCGGCGAGCTGGCCCGCGCGACGGGCACCAAGGTCGAAACCGTTCGCTACTATGAGCGCATCGGATTGCTGCCGGCACCGCCGCGAACGCAAGGCAACTACCCCAGCTATGGCGCGGCGGAGCTGGCGCGGCTGCCGATCATCCGGCGGGCGCGCGACCTGGGGTTCTCTGTCGAACAGGTGCGCGCCCTGCTCGCCCTTTCCGATGACAGTCAAGGCGACTGCGCCAGCATCGACGCGATCACCCACACCCACCTGGCGGAGGTCGAACGCAAGCTGGCCGACCTGACCGCGCTGCGCCGCGAGCTGAAGGCGGTGATCACCTCTTGCAAGGGCGGGGCCGTCGCCGACTGTCGGATCATCGAGGCTCTGGCGCCGATGCCCGGACGCTAGATCGCTCGACTTGACGGCCGAATTGTCTTGCACGGTGCAAGACTTTGCCGGGTCCGGTAGGGGCGCCAGATTCGGCGCCTCTTTGAAGGCTGTCCCAAGGCAACTACAAAAGAGGCGCCGAGCCTCTCGACCCGACGCCTCCTCTTCCCTGAGGCTCACACCTTAGTCGCAGCAGTCCATCGCTGCATCACAGCATGCAGCGACTGCGTCGCAGCAGGCTGCGGCCGCTTTGGCAACGGCTCCCGGCTCAGCGGCATAAGCGGCTGTGCTGCTGGCCAGGAGGATTGCGGCTGTCAGAAAAAGCTTCTTCATGTTGAGCTCCTAGAGATTGGACAAAGTCTTCAAGAGGCGCTCGCTGTTCGTGGCCGGGGCGGCTCAGGACCGAACTCCTTGCCAGTGAGGCGATGCAAATTGCCGATCGCGTTGAACTTGGTATCGCGATGGATCGATGCTTCTGCCACGCTGGTCGGCATGGCCATCAAGCAGCCGGCAGGACATGCCAGCGCGCACACTCCGCCCTTAGCTACGTCATTGGAACTGCCGCGGTCGTGCTCGCCGCAGCGGTTGGCAGGCATCTCCGACATTGCAATCGGTGCAGCTATCGTCGCGCACGCAAAAGCTGCCGTCGTCGAGCCAATGCCGACCGCAAGCATGGTCAGCAGCACAAGCATTCGAACGAAGCGCCCCGGAGCCATGATCGCCTGTAACATCTTTCCAGCTGCGTGCCACATATGAACGATGGCGCGACTGTGTACGCCATTGCCGACCGATTGACCCGGGTCTGAACGTCGCATACTCGGCAATAGAACCATCGGTAGGGCCGCCGTTGATGTCTTGCACCGTGCAAGACTTGGCAGGCGCTCAGGCGATGAGTCTTGCGGCGGCACAGCGAGCTGTGTTCCGCCGAACCCAATCGCTAAGCCGAAGGCGCCGGCGACGACCCTCCAGCCCATGCGCTGTTCGAGTTGCTCACCCATACCGGCCAACGCAGGTCCCCTTAAGGCGAAGGGGCTACATTTTTTGTAGTTCCCTGTTTGGAGTTAGCCATCTTCTCACTACCATGAGAAATCCTGCAAAATCGTGAGGTGACGAAGACGCCACCTCGGACGACGCTGAAAAAATGCTGGATTGCCTTGACAAAGGGCGATAACGGCTGCGCGTCTCTTGAGGTGGTGATGATATTGATGGACACGGAGCGATGAGCGAGGAGGGCCCCAGGGCCTCTGCCGCTAATACCGCTTCGCCAAAGCCAACATTAGGTTTTGATGATTGGGTGCAGGAGCGCACACCGCTCCTGTTGTCGACCAATGCAGGCACGCCTGAAATCGCATTTCAGGATTGGAAACGATTCAAAGAAGCTTTCGCACCTGAATTGGTAAAGCGAGCGGTCGATGAGACCGCGGCCGATTTGGGGCGAACTGTTGAGACATGCTCAGATCCATTTGGGGGTTCTGGTACCACAGCCTTGGCATGTCAGTTCCTGAATGTTGCACCCTCTACCATCGAAGTAAATCCGTTCTTGGCTGACCTCATTGAGGCTAAACTGAGCTCGTATCCGGATGGTATTCTTGAAGACGCTTTCAGCCAAGTGGTGGGTCGCGTCGACGTGGCGGAAAGAGCTGTGTCGGCTCCGTTCTCTTCTGCACCTGCGACCTTCGTTGAAGCGGAAGGGAAAGACCGCTTTCTATTCTGGCTGCCCGTTGCTAGGCGGCTTGCAGCATACAGCGATGTCATTGAAACCTTGGAAGACGTAATAGCTCGGAGGTTTTTCAGAGTAATGCTGGCTTCGATCACCGTGTCGGTCAGCAATGCTTTCATTAGCGGGAAGGGCCGACGGTACCGCCGCGGATGGCAGGCGCGACCGGTGGATGCGTCAGCAGTCGATACTGCATTCCATGACGCATGCCTCAGGGCAACGTACCAAGTGCGCCGCTACGGTGGTCGTCCCCGCTTAGATTATAATATTTATCGCGGAGACAGCCGTCAACTCGTTCACAGCTTAGGTAAGCATGATCTAAGCGTTTTCTCGCCCCCCTATCCCAATTCTTTCGATTACACAGACGTGTACAACATTGAGCTTTGGACAGGCGGATATTTGTCGAGCGGGGGGGCAAATCGTCGTTTGAGGGAGTCGACGCTCCGTAGCCATGTGCAAATAAAGCGATCGTTTTCGACACGGCCAACTGTGTCTCCAACATTGATTAGAACAATCGATCAACTTCGGCAGGTCAGGTCAGTTCTCTGGAATAGCGCGATCCCCGAGATGGTGGACGCATATTTTGAGGACATGCGGTGTGTGCTTGAGGGGCTCCGCGCAAAGCTATCGAGCGGCGGCCGGGTGTACATGGTTGTGGGTGATAGCAGGTACGCCGGCGTGGACGTGCCTGTTGCGGCCGTTCTCACGGAAGAGGCTGCTGACCTGGGATTTGAGGTGCTTGGCAGCGAACCTTGCCGATCAATGCGAGCTTCGCCGCAGCAGGGCGGCCGAGCTGAACTGGCAGAGACACTCCTAACGTTTAGGGTTGATTGAGACTGGCGAAGCTCGCCATACGAGCATCATCGGCAGCTCTAAAGAGTGGCCAGCGCCACAATCTGACCTCTCGCGCTTCTGCCGCCGTTTTGACGTGAGCGAAGCATGCTTCATCGTCTTCATCGGTACTGCGCATATCAAAACAGCAGACAGCTGCTTGAACCCCGTTCTGGGTGTCGCGATAGAGGGTTGCTTGCGCAACGCCCTTCGTTACCGCGGCACGCACCGTGGTCTCATCAACGTTGCCACCGTTCGTCGTCTTGTCGCATAGCGCCTTGAGCTCCAGCACCCAGTCAGTGACTTGTGCCGGCACGCCGCTGGCGGCGGTTGCATGGCCGACAATGAATATGTCTGCCCGTCCCTCTTCGTTCTTAACCTCTGCTCGGATCTTGCGACGCGGGTAGGCGCCAAACAAAACGTCGCGGAGGCGTCCCTGTAGCCGGCCCTCTGGCCCCTGCTCGGGCCAACCATCGGCAGCTGACTTCCAGATTTTGATGGGGCTTTGACGGGCTACGTCGGGCGTCCTCAACCCTTGATACCAGAAGCGATGGATGGTCGCCTTAAGGTCCGCCTCCGCAATAGGTCCATCGCTCAAATCCATTCTCAACCACATCTCCGGGAAAGCCAGCCCACGCGGATAGAGGCTCGCGTGCCAGGTGGCCGCCCGCCCGTCGACGACAATGGCGGGACGGTTGCTCAACCCGCCAGTCGATACCATTTGGAAAGCTTCTGCTGCATCGCTGAGCGGCGTCGCGAGGGCGTAAGCATTTCTAACTTGGGCCTGAGCTAACCAAATGCGAGCGCCAATTGGGTCATTGCCATTCGCCAAGAGTGGGACATGCTCGGTATTTCGCTCTCTTACGTCGGCTGCAAGGCTGTCACTCATTAAGAAGACAGCCAGCGGAAACTGCTCTCCCGCAGCTTGCCTCTTAGAAAGCAGGTCTGCGACGGCGCGACTGAATCGCGCCGCAGCTGGAATATCTGCGTCATCGAAGTCAGGTGTTGTCGCCATGAAGGCCCGGAGTTCGTCTTCAGCGATGCCCCCAAACTCAAGCTCAGCTACCACTCGCCTTCCTTTTGACGAGGCGCATGTACAGAACGAGCTGTTCGGCCTGATTGAGAGTTACACCCTTCGGCGCGTAAGCTTGCAGTCGCCGTGCTGCTCTTACGGAATGATCAGCTTCACCGGCTGCTCGCCATTCAGCAAAGTCGACGACTCGCTCGTCCACACCTGCTTGGTATGTCGCATCGACCTCAACAGCCTCATCACGGCGATCCGTTGCAATCTCGGCAAAGAGGAAAGCAAGCTGCTCTAAGAACCGCTCCCAGTCAGCTTCATCCGGCATCGCGCGCACGACCGAAAGTACATGATCCGCCCGAGGCAGGATAATCCGAAAACTGGCAGACAACCTGGCAGACGTATCATCCGCCAACTCATAATCCAAAGAAACAACATCAACCAGGCCACAAGCAACGAACTCATCAAGTGCCACCTGGACTTCTTTATAGAAGGGTCCATCCCGCCGCTTGAGAACCGAGCCCTTCAACGGCTCTAGGCTCCAGAGCGGACTCATAACGTCGGCGAAAAAGACGAACGCATGAAGCTGATCAACAGCCACTGGCGAAATGCCGGCCCGTTCGAGACAGGCCAGCATGACGAGCAATCGCGTCCTTAGCCGGGTAGGCTGATCGATTTCCTCAATCATTTCCCATCCGGCCCTGCGTTAGCGATGACGCGACGATATGCTTCCTCATACTCCGGACGCAGAGCATCAAGCGCGGCGGATGGAGTAGCTAACCCGAGGAGGTTGATAACGCGCCTTTCGCTCGGAGGACCGCTCTCTCCACGCAGCAGAATGGGTATGAGTTGTGTGTCGACCAAGTTGCACGCAACGATCAGTCTGTTGCCCTCTCCCCCGCCGGCGTTGGCATAGCTCTCTAGCATTTGACCTGCCCTGCGCGCGAAAACGGAATCGAGTGAGCCCTCAGGCCCATCGATAACGAACGTGCCGCTGTCAGTGGCGATGACGCTCATGACCGCCATGCGAAAAGCATAGTCTAGGTACTCTCGCTGGGAGAGCGAAACCTGACTTGCATTGCGCCGCGTAGACCTGCCTTCTGTCGCACCGCTCGTAAGTTCCAACTCGAAGGAAGGGAATTCGAGTGACTTGCCAGTCTGGCCTACTGTTCTACGATCAGGGGAATAGACTAGGCGAAACTTCTCGTGCAGAAACTGATCGGCATAATGGGAGAATACTTCACTAATCTTGTCCTTGGTTGCCTCAACAGCCATTCGCGCGGTTCGAAGCAATTCCTCCAGCGCATTCTCAGCATGCTCGCGTTCCGAACGAAATTGGACAACCCGCTCTCGCAGGAGCATCGTCTCGTCCAAATCCCGGGCACCTTGCCGCTCATCTACCGGCAGCTTCCGCTGCAGATTCCGCATTTCACGCGCGCGCATATCCAGCGCTGTACGAAGTTGAATGATCTGCGCAGCTAACTGATCGAATTCAGCTTCCGCCAACGACAGAGTTTCCCGAGCATTGGCAACCTGCTCCTCGGCTGCAACCCATCCAGCATATGCCTGAGACGCCCGCTCTTCGCTGAAGGCCTCAGCCGATACGATAGTGTCATCAACCGGCTTCTTCTTGCCACAGACAGCGCATAGCTTCTCGCTCCGTCGACGTTCAAACTCTGCTGCGAGCTCATCAGCCTCCTGCCCGCAAGAAGAGCAAATGCGTTCCGTCAACACCTTGATAAACAGGTACTGCTCGCTATTGGGCAAGTCGCCAAATGCCTGCCGTAGCGCGTTAAATTTCAGTCGTTCGTAACCGCGTCGTTTACCTTCGCTTTCCTCTTCCCTTTGGCGAAGGGCAGTCCGAGCATCGACGCGCCGGTCTTCCGCAGCATCACGGGCCTTGAGCAACTCTAGCTCAAGCGCCTCATCTCGATCCTGCTCCCCCGCAAGCGACGCAAGTTGCATGCGTATTTCGGCAGCGCCTTCTATCTTTTTGTGCTCTTTTTCTTGTCTTTTGAGAATACTCGTAAGTAGTGAGTTTGCGTTTCGCGCGCCGCTGTCAGTCGACACGATTTCCGCTTCTAGTTCTCGCCATTTTGCAGCCCGTTCTGGGACGAACAATGCTCTAAAAACTTCGGTTTGCGCTTGAGGACTCCAAATTAGACCGTCCCGATCCTCCAGCACAAAAACGAGGTATCGCAAGACTCGAAGAACGTCGGCAAAGCTGCTGACTCCCATAAGGGTAGCGATTGTCTGACGGTAAGCTGCCTCTAGATCTGCTTCACAAGGAAGAGGAGTGCCATCAAGTTCACATGATGTTAGGACTAAATCGTCAACCCGGCGCGAGATCACCAGAAGCTGAGCGCCAAACTTAACCGACAGTGTTACGGTAGCACCCCGCGCACCGTCTGCGACCCGTGTAGCAAAGAATCGGCGATCGGTAGGAATAATGTCTGAACGGTTGCCGGCCGGCCCAGCGTTAGTGACAGCTGCAGCCCCTGTCAGCGCTTGCCGGATGAGAAGCAAAAGAGTGCTTTTGCCCAAACCGTTGGTGCCAATGATCACCCAAGCCCCGCGATCGAACGCTACATCGATGCCCCCGGCACTCGCCAAGCCGGGATACAATTGGTACCCCTTGATCTGCAGACGCTCTAGAACAGGAAGTCTGATCACCGCCTCCACACCCACTCAAATTTCCCCGAATTGTTTGTAAACGGCGTATTCGCATCACGCCAGTAGCGGAGGCGCCGCATCGGACGATGTTATGCTCTTGCGGCCTCGGCAGCCATATGACCCGCCAGCGTGGTTACGAAGGTCTTAAGGCTCGTGAGGCCGGATAACTCAGAATAGTCGCCCGTTGCTGAAGCCGTCCGAGGTGAAGCAAGAATTGTAGCCGACCCATAAAGTTGCTCCTTCGCCAAGCGCTGGCAAAGTATGTCATATCGATTGAGGTATGAGGCCTTTTGAAACTCCGGGAAAACCGGGAAGTGAGGCGAACGGTCGGTGACCGGCCGGCGCGACTCCGGTGCATCTTCGACCATCATCAACCAGCCCACGAACGGCCTTGGTTGGTTGCCGAACGCTCCCTCGCGATAGGCTGTCCAAAGATCGTGCGCGGTGCCGATCGCCTCTTCCGTGCGATTATTGAAGTTGTTCCCGAACGAAGGGCCAACTTGGCTCTTCAGCTCGATTGCGGCAATCAGCTGGTTGCGGTTCAGTACGAGCACGTCCCACAGCTTCGTCGGCCGAAAATACCCGGGCAGGCAAAGCACGGATCGCTGCAGATGGACTTGCGCAGTGGCAGGGCCATTTGCCTGAATGATGTCGATGATCAGGCTCAGAAAGCCGTCCATGTTCTTGCCGCCAGTGACGCCGGCGCGTTCGCCCTGGTCGGCCTTACCGGCCTCAATCTGCTTCTGGCGCGCTTTCTCCCGGTTGCCCCAGAAGACCATGGTGGCTTCGCGTGCCTTCCGCTCGTAATCGGCTAGATCAAGTGCCATTGTCCCCACTGCCCCCCAAGGCCGCGCATTCTCGGCTGCTCAGCCCATACAGCTCGAACGCCGCCTCATTACACTCGTCGAGATCGCCGGCGCCAGCAGCCTGAACAAGCCTGCCCTTGAGATTGGCCGGAACATCCTGCCAGCGCGGCAACCGAATGCGACGGAGATACTGCGCCTGAAAGCGCAGATATCCACCCCGCATTTTGGTGGAATAGGTCGCCACGAACAGGCGTGCAATGCCCGACATCAAGACAGCCTGCAAAGCACGCGTGTCCCAAGTGTCAGACGTGATGAAATATAGATTGTGGTGAGGATAAAGATGGCCATCTTCGTACACGACGTTGGCCGCGCCCTTGATATCGGGAATCAGGAGCTTTGGCTTGGCCGCAATTTCCGGATAAATGCGATCGATGGTTCTATACCAGTTGATGGGCGATTTTTGGGCGACGTGCCGCTTGTCGATTTGGTCCCGGCGAGCTTCTAGGTATGCCTTCAGACGAGGGTAGCGGACAAGGTCGACGAGCTTACCGTCGTCACCAAAGGGATTGACGACGCCCATACCCCGCCAGGCCACGGTCCCGGTTGCAATGTCCTTCGTTGTCACCATTGGAAGTTTGCGACAGGGCTCAACATCGAGCTTGTCGAACGGGCCGCAGAAGGCCTTGTCCGCGCCAGTCGCGACGCCAATGCCGACCTTGCAGCCGGCTTCCTCAATGGTGGGGAAGTCGCGTTCCAAGCGGCGAACAAGGTCGAGCTGATCGCTGGAATCCAGAATCCATGGGCTCGCGCCGGCGGTCACGCCGTGGATCTCCCGGACGGTCGAGGCCAGTGGCGGCGGTGCCGTGGCGATGATCGTCGCTGCAAGTGTGCTTAGCTCTGCGGCGTCGATGTTTGGCCGTGAGACAATGCGCGTCGCGCCAGGCTTCTCGCGCCCGATGACGGTGATGGCAGGGTATGCAACCACGTCCACGAGGAAGGCCGGCGTGTCGACCATATCCACGTAGGTCTTCAGATGGAACTTATCGGCGATGAGCTGGCGCAGAGGACCGCCGTACTTGTTTTTCATCCACCGATCGGAACAAATGAACCCAACCTGCCCGCCTTCTGTCAGAGACAAAACGGACCGTTCGATGAAGGGGATGTAGATGTCTGCTCGGTCATAGATCGTCCGATAGCGAGACCGATATTCGGCCATCAGCACGTCTGGGATCATCTCCTGCCTGATGTAGGGCGGGTTTCCCACGATGGTGTCAAAATCGCTGTCGAGGGGCAGGAGGAGGAAATCGCCTTGCACGATCCAGGTGTCGGCGATGGCCTCGGCGGCAGCAGAGCTAATGCCGGCACTTAGCAGCCTTTCGACCACCGCCAAATGGACGGTAGCGGCCGACGAGCGGTGCAGCTCTACAGCACGAACTGCAGGCGCTAATGCCTTGTATGGTTCAGAGCTTCCGGCGCGCGTCCAGGCAGTCAGCAAGCGGTCAATAGCCGGCAGTAGAAAGTCGCCATGACCGCACGACGGTTCGAGGAGCTTCTTCCGATGCAGCGGCTTGTCGGGGGTGTAGCCTACCAAATCCAGAACAAAGTCGACCACTTCGCGGCGCGTGAAGATCGCGCCACGCTCGTCGATGCCCGAGCTCGCCATGGATTCAACGGCGGCGGCAACTGGGCAAAGGTCGAGAAAGGACGGTTGCTGGACCGCAATTGGAGTCGCTTGTGTTGCCACTCAGAACAGCCTTGCTTAGGTGTCTGCCGGGCGGCGCCCGACAGGAGTGACGTTCAAGAGCGGCACCCGCTGGCGCGATTGCGGCAGATCATACTCCAGTTGGTGATGGAGCCAGAAATGCGCATCCTCGCCAAAAGCCGCTGACAGCCTCAAAGCCATATTTGGCGACACGCCAGCATGACCGTTGACGACATTGTTCAGCGATTGCCGAGTGACACCGAGCAGGCGCGCAGCGTCAGCCACCGACAGGTTATGGGGCTCCAGGCAGTCCGCCCGCATAATGCGGCAGGTATGGATCGGCTCTAAGTTGGACATTTGACAACGCTAGACCTGCCTGCCTCGAGGGGTCAACGGTCAATGGTCAATTGTCGCTTGTGACACCACTTATCGACCTATCTTTGGCACCTTTGGTTCTGGCACGTCTGGCTCAGAAAGTCTTGCACGGTGCAAGAGTTGACCCGTCCCCAACACAGCCTCCGATCGAGGAAACAAAGCGTCGCCGCTGATCCGCGATGCACCTGTCAGCTTGACATTCGCGCCACGTGATGCGATATGGCGCGTCAGGAGGTGCTGTATGAACAACGTCGCTGAGCTGGAGCGCCCTCGCAGCGCTCCATCCGATCTTCAAACCTTTGCCGATGAAGCCGATCGTCGTCGTCTGACGGGCGCTGCGGTAAAAGCCGTTGTCCGCCTAACCGCTGCCTGGGGCGCCGGCAATGCGGAGAGTGCTGCCTTACTAGGCGTTTCGGAAAGCACTTGGGACCGCATCAAGGCCGGCCGCTGGGATGGCGTGCTGAGCCAGGACCACCTGACCCGCGCCTCGGCACTCATCGGCATCTTCAAGGGCCTCCATCTGCTGTTTGCTGACGGAATGGCCGATCGCTGGCCCTCGCTACCCAACCGCGGTCCCATATTCGCGCGGCAGTCTCCGATCGCCGCGATGATCGATGGAGGCATCCCCCGGATGCTCGAAACCCGGCTATACATCGACTCTCTGCGTGGCGGGCTCTGACGAAGCAGCGGCGTTCCCGCTGCCGACAGTTCGGGAAGCGTTCCCGCGCACCATTCGCCTTGTCCCAAGCGCCCGGCTGCGGGAGGCGGTCATGACCCCGCTGGCCGACAACCAAGATGAGCACTACCTGCTTGCCGAGATCGAAAGCGCGACTAGCGGAAGGCTTGTCGCCGAAGATCGCGGCACCGCTTCATTGCCTGTATCGGAGCTGGTGCATGGGGTCGCGCATGCCAAGTTCATCAATGCGAGCTTTGCCTACGCCAAGCCGCGCCAGATCATGCGGTTCAACCCGTCCGATCGCGGCGCGTGGTACGCTGCGCTGGCGGTCGAGACTTGCATTGCTGAGGTGGGCTTTCATCTGACGCAGGCGCTGGCCGATGCGAACGACTTCAATGCTGTAGTGGAATATGGGGAAATGCTCGCCAGCATGGCAGGCGTGTTCGTCGATCTGCGTGGGATGTCAGAGCATGCCTGCCTCGATCCGGACCCCGCCGTAGGCTACCCTGCAGGCAACGTTATCGCTGCACAGGCCAGGGCGGCTGACCTCAATGGGATCATCTACCCTTCAGTGCGACACCCCGGGGGCATCTGCATCGCAGCGTTGCGGCCGAACGTGGTGCAGTCTGTCGTCCAGGGCGGTATGCACAGATTGAGTTGGTCGGGAACGCCAGCATATGCCGTTGAGCATCTCGAATGAAATCCGAAACTATCCAAACCTTGCATGCAAATTGGGCAAGGCGCTGTCCGGCTCAAGGGGCTTGCACCGTGCAAAACTTCCCCCTTTGCAGGCCCGTCCACCTTTTTCTCTCTGGCCCCATTCTGCCGCTCCAGCACCTGCTGCAGCTCCACCGCGAGCGCCTGCTGGCGGGAGCCGTCCTGGTTTTTGCAACCAGTTTGGCGTTGCGGGTGATGAAGTCGAGATGGGCTTTCAGACCGACTGCACCGCAGCGGGCAAGGCCGGTGACCTTGGCCATGCTTCGGGTGCACGCGAGTCGATGCAACGCAGGCGGTCCTTGGCGGGCTCGGAATGCGCAGAGCGCTGCACTGCCGCCGGACCGCAGATCGTCGCCCTTGACGCTCTGGGGCAGCCGCCAAACGTCGTTCTCGCGGGTCGCCATACGCCGGGATCCCGGATCAATGCGAGGGCGTCAGACGAGGTTCTTCAGGTAGATACGACGGCTTGGAGAGTGTGCGCGGGAACGTAGAATTTGGCCGGCATGGCATACGGCTTCGTTCAAAGCGTGCCAGCAATCCTGACCCTCGGCCGGCCCATCGATGGTCGCAATATGTCTTCAATTTGCGCTACTGCCCCAACCCTTCCGCAAATCAAACCAATTCCTCATGAAGCTGCTCAGCCAGAAACAGCTTCTTCCGCGCACGGGTGCAGGCGACGTAAAGCAGGTTGATCTCCTGATCGATCTCGGTGCGCAGTTCGGGCTTCTGCTGCCGCCGGGCGTGCAACTCGCTCGGCCGCGGGAAGTCATCGAGAACCAGCACCGCATCGAACTCGCGCCCCTTGGCCTTGTGCGCGGTCGAGACCACGATCTGCGCATCAGTCTCCTGGTCTCGGTGAAGGGCTCCAAGCCGCGACAGGATGGCCGGCAGATCTTCGCCATAGGCCTCGACGATCATCCGCCATCGCTTCGCTTCGGCGTCACCGCGCTCGGCCGCCGCATCCAGATGCGCCCACGTCGCAAACCGAGCCACCGCCGGGTCGGCGACCTCACGCACGAGGCCGCAGCGCAGCGCCCATGCCGAGGCGATCTGGCGCTCGAGGTCGCGGAACCCGCCGATCAGATGAAATGGCCTCGCCAATGGTGCCAAGCTCATGAATAACCGGGCGTTGGTGCGCGCCAGGATTGCAGTGCCCGGCGCGATGCTGAGTCGGCCGCCATAGCGCACGATCTCCGTGGCGATAGCCGGATTGCCGGACAGGAGGAAGCGCGGCCGCACCGAATGCGAGGCAAGGATGCGATTGGCGATGCGCGCCACACTCTCGCCGAACCGCCAGCTTTGCGACAGCGGCAGGGGGTCGGCCACGAACTGGTCCATGGCATCAACAGCGCCGCGGAAGCGGTAGATGGACTGGTAGCTGTCACCGACGACCAGCAACGGGCGTTTTGCTTTCATGGCAATCGAGATCAGCGCCGGGTTCAGGTCCTGGGCCTCGTCGACCATGATGTAATCGAAGGCGTCGTCGATGCGATGCAGCAGCTCGAAAGATTTTAGATACACATCGTGCGTAATCGGCCGGTCGTGGCGCTGGAAGCGCATCAGCTGCTCGAGGATCGGCTTTGCAATTGCCCTGATGGCGTTGCTGCGCGCCGGGTCCTCGATCGGGCAATGCTCGACCTTCAGCCGCTTGCCGGCATCGATCAGGAAATTGTCGATGGTCTTGAGCACAGCCGTGCGCATCTGGCCTTCGCGCATGCCTGGCACCGGCAGCAGCATATCGCGATAGTCGTCGAGATGCTCATGGCGGAACTTGGGCACAACATTGCCGCGTTTCGTCACCTCAAGGGCGCGGTAGGCAAAACTATGCGCCGTGCGCGGCTCGATCGACTTGGGAAACTTCCGCCGCGCCTCGTCGGCAATCGCCTTGTTGAATGCCAGATACAGCCCGCGGCCGCGCCAGCGTTCGCCATAGGCCACCAGTGTCGAGGTCTTGCCGCAACCTGCACCGGCGGCGACCTTGATAATACCTTCTGGCCGGCGCTCGAGAATGGCCTGCTGTTCACTGGTGTGCTGCATAAAAGGGTATCGAACCTGTTGAATCCGGGGCCGATCAGGCCGCTGCCGGCCGTCTGGCACTTTGGCACAAATTGCGTTATAAACGTATCGCGTTTGTTCCAATGGTGCCATGATGACCGAGCAGGTGACCAAGGCTGAACTCGACGCTCTGCGCACCCGTGTCGCCGAGCTCGAAGCCGCGCGCGCCGAACCGGTCAAGGTCGAGATCGAAGGCCTCGATGGACTCAAGGCTTGGAGTAGGGCGGTCGAGAACAAGGACCTCGATAATTTCTATCTCAACCATAGCGTGCCTGACCGTCAGTTCTGGTGGCCGTTCTGGGTGTTTGTGGCCATCGCCGGCATTGTACTTGGCGCAGCGGTCATCGAGCTCGCTGTGGGAGCGCCTATTTTTCATCTTTCTTAGGCGTGAGTATTGATTTTGCACCATCAAGGGTGCTGTCCCATAGGCTGCGCTGGTCCTTCCCAACCACATTATCCATGGTCAGCTGCGGCACGTCTGACAGGTTCCTGTCGACGCCCTCGAATGCCTGTTTGCGCCCCTCCAGATAGCCACCGAGCCGCTCCTCACCCTTCTCTGCGACCGCGCCCGCAACATCACCGCGGCCGCGATACACCTCCCCGGGTGAGCGCAACGTGTCGGGGCGCGGAACCGGGGTTGAGGCGATGCTGGCCCTGCCCATGGCACCGAAGCCGGCAACGCGGGACTGGGTGTTGGCCGACGGGCCGACGAGACCGGCGGCCGTCGGTGGGCCCTTGTCGTCGGTCACCCCGGCAGCAATGCGCGCTTTCTCGGTCTCTAGGAATTTGTCCAGATACATGTCGCGCTCAATGATCTCGTCGCGCGTTACCGGCATGCCGCGGGTCGGGTTCCAGTCGTGCTCAAGCCAGGGCGTGCGGTGCTGCTCGGACAGTACGAAGTTGACGAAGCGCTGGGAAAGATTGTCGCTGATCGACACGCCTTCGCTGTCGCGCAGCGTCGATGCTTCCTCATAGCGCCGGGCGGTCTCATAGGCTTGGCGCGCCTCGCGTGCGACCGCGTTGGCCTCGGTGTAACTCGACGACAGGCTTTCCGAGCGGGCACGGATATCGGAACTGGTGCTGTTCGCGGTGGCGCGGAAGAAACCCTCGCGGCTGTTGGTCCAACCCTGCGAGCGTGACATACTGGCGAGCAGGTCCTGCGCCTGGGCAACCGCCGATGAGGCCCCGACCGACATGTCGGTGCCGACCGACTTGCTGCCGCTGGTATTGACCCCGATACCGGCCTTGCCGGTGATCGGCAGACCCTGTGCGCCGCCGCCCGTACCGCCTGCACCGGTCTGGCCCGGCCAAGAGATGCCGGTGTTGAGATTGCCGGAGAACATATACTGGGTCGCGAGCTTCTCGGCCGTCTGACGGTCGAACCCGAGGCGCTCCTGCAGCAGCTTGGAAGCCGAGTCGATCTGTGACCATGTCTGGTTGATCGCCTGGCTGTCGGCCGCGCCGAACGCCGTGTCCTGCCCGGTCCCGGCCGACAGGGTGCGGCGGAAATCGGCGGCCTGGGTGTTGGCCGCGCTGAAGCTGGTCGAGGCACTGTTGGCCAGCGTCTCGGCACGGCCGAACATCTCGGTCGAGGATTTGGCGAAGCTGGCCTGATAATCGTTGGTGAGCTGCGGCGTGAACGGCAGCTTCGAGGTCGCCGCCACGCCATCGACCACCGGGCCCTCGGGATAGGTGGTGGTGCGGGTGCCGTCACCCATGGTCTGGGTGAACGAGCCGGCGCCATAGTTGAAGCTCGGTGTCGATGACCAGACATTGCCCTGCTTCTGGTTGAACGCGGCGGTTTCCATGGAGGTATTGCCGAATGCGATATTGCCGGTCGACGCCTCGCGCGCGGCTTCTTCCGACGCATTCTGGGATGGCGCCAGATAGGAGGTCGCTTGCGTCGAAATCGCCAGCGCGCCGCGGGCGATACCGGCCGCCAGAAACGGGATGCTCGCGATCAGATAGCCGGCGAGCAGTCCGACATCGTCATTGACGCCCTCGATGCCCACAAACGACGCCAGCGTGATGCCGCCCGCCCCCGGTGCGCCGGCGGCGAGCACATCGCTTTGCGCCTTCAATGTCAGTACCATGTTGAGGATGACGTAGAGCGGGCCCCAGGCCGCCAGGTAGAAGAACCCGGTGGTGTAACCCTTCAGCACCAGCGGCCCGGTGCGCGGAAACAGGAACAGCGGGAAGGTGATCGGGAACAGCGCGTAGAACACCACGGTGAGCACGATATTGAGCAGCGGCACCCATTTCATGGCGGTCGAGCTGATCGAGCTGTAGGTGTTGCGGGTCTGGATCTCGGCGCGGGTCTGGGCATAGACATCGACCGAAGACGGCGACCCGCCCGACTGCATCGTGTGCATGGCCTGCGTCATTGCATTAATCATGAGGTTCTGGCGCAGGATCTGCGACGCCGAGCGGCTCACCCCGGTCAGATAGTCATAGGCACCGGGCAGATCGGCGACCAGCTTGGCGCGCGCCGCGTCGGGCAGCAGGCGCGGGAAAAGTTGCTGGCCCAATGCGCGCTCGAGCGGCGTCTGCTGCGTGTCCCAGCTGGCGACGAACCGCCCATAGGCGTCACGGCAGGTGATGATCTCGGACGTAACCGTGCCATCGCCGTTGCGCGTCAGCCAGCGCTGCGCCCGGCTGATGGCGCCGGGGCCAAGGGCAGCGAGCAGATCATCTGACCTTGCCAGCAGATCGATGGATTTGCGCCCGAGCAGCACATCGTAGAACACGCATTGCTTGAAATGCTCATCCAGGTTGCTGGCAAACTCGGCATCGTTGATGCGCACCGCCATGGTCGCCTCGAACAGCCGGCTGCCGTAGATCATGCCGTTGCGCGAATAGTTGAGATCGCTGGGCAACCCGAACACCAGTTCGGCACCGCGCGTGAAATAATCGCCGATCTGGCTGGTAAATGAAGCGATGACGCCGAGGCCGAGCGGCACATTGGCGACGGCTGCGGACGGCAGGCCGGGGTTGATGCGATCGATCACCAGCACATTCACCTTGGGCACCATCAGGCACATGTAGATGAGCGTCGCTTGCAGGAACCAGTTGAGAAACGCCTTCCACTGGAAGGTGAACGCCATCATCAGCAGGCCATAGGCGAAGGCCATCACCATGACCGCCTGGATCATCGAGGCGAATGCGCTGTCCCCCGACCAGGCCGCGACGGCGTTGAGGACATTGACGATATACTCTCCGCCGCCGATGGTGATTACTTCGAGCATGGCGTCCCGCTCCCCGTCAGTTGATGGCCCGGGTCTGGATGGCGCGGCTCCAGTCGTAGCTGGCCATCATTCCCGGGGACATCGAGCTTTGCAGGGCGGACTCGAGGAAAGCCGTCTGCTGGACGATCTGCATTATGCCGCTGACCCGCACCTGGCTGGTCTGCTGCCGCTCCATCAACGCGGCGCGGGCATCAGACAATCCCTGCTGCCAGGTATTGATACGGTCCTGATCGGCAGCAATGAACCCGCCCTTGGCCTTGCCGACCTCGCCGGTCAGCTGGTCGAGAATGGCGAACAGCAGATCGACCGATGCGAGTTCAGCCAGCACGGCGCGATTGTCGTTGGTCAGCGCCCGGCTGTAGGCCGCATTGACGGTGAGGATCTTGTAGAGTGGCAGCGTTGCCACTTGCAGCAGCGCCAGCTCCTGTGGCTGCAGCGCGGTGTCGTTGACGATCGCATCGACCATATTGTCGAGCATCGCCGCAACGCGCGTGCGCAGCGCCGCGCTGGCCGAAACGGTCAGCGCCCGCCGGGTCGGGTTCATGCACTGATCCTGGGTATCGCACTGCCAGATCTCGACCGGCGTGCCGCCGCTAGTACCGTCGAGCAATGCGGTCACCAGGGTGGAACTGGTGTCACCCTTGATCGGGTTGAACGTGCCCGGACTGTCGTCGCCGGCGGGCACATAGATCAGCGTGCCAACCAGCGTCATGACATATTCGGCGAGTTCCTGATCGAAGTTGCCGCCGGGCGCGAAGAACGGGCTCTTCCTGAGGATGGTCCAGGTATAGTTCCTTGGCACGCCGGGGTTGACGTCCTGCCACTCGGCGTCGCCGGCGGCGCTTTCCAGCGTCGACTGACGCTGGCCGCGGTTGCCGCAACCATGCTTGGCGGCTGCCCAGTCCGAGAAGATGCCCGACGAATTGCCGATCGCCTCGCAGATCGAGCGATCGGCCATATCGGACTTGGGCCACATGCCGCCGACCAGCGCCTGCGCAGTCTCGCAGCTGTTGATGTTGACACCGTTCATCAGCTGGGCAGCCTGACGCATCTCTTCCATGATCTTGCCGCACTCGGGGCAGACCGTGTCGATGGCCAGCTTGAACGCGAACCCGACCGCGTTGTTGGCCACCGCCTTCAATAGCGCCACGATTTCGCTGGCATTGATGAACGAGAAGCTGCCGGCGAACAGATCGATGCCGCCACAGCCAGCGCGGGCACGAGGCAGCTGCAGATTGAGGAGATTCGTCTGCCGCTGCGGAAAGCGCGTCCAGACATTGCCAAGACTGTAATAGCCCGAGCGCTGGCCATTATAGGCGGTCGGCCCGGTCACATTGGCCGCCGCACCCATCTCGTCGAAATAGCTGTTCATCGCGCTTTCGACACTGGCGTGCGCCGGCTGCTCGGCCAGCGGCAGTACCGCCAGATTGAGCGCTGCCACCAGCGCCGCGACCCCGCTTATCCGCGCCGCTCCACTGCGCAACTTCGCTTGCCATCCTTTGCGGGGAGACGCGGATGGGGGAGGTGGTGGCGCGACAGGCGTCTCGCGGCACTGACAGCAGATGCCGGGGGAGTCAGGCGCGGGAGAGTTGGTGTTGGGATCAATAGTCACGGCCAGCCTCCATTGCGACAAGGGTGAAGATGCGGTCCATCAGCTCGTCGGCGGCCAGAACGCCGTAGCCGATCGGGATGGCGCGGCGGGTGCGGCTGTCGAACAGCACGATCGCCGGCGTCACCTTGCTGTCGAGGCCCATCCGCTCACGCTGGCCAGAGTCGACGACATATCGTGGGAACACATCCGACGGCCCGCCATCGGTCGATACCGCCATCACCGGGATACGGTGACTGTCAGCGACCGACTTCAGGATCGGGCTCATGATCCCGCACGGTGCGCAGCCCTGCGCAAAGAAATAGAACAGCCCGTAGCGATCCTTCAGGCTGTTCAGTACCGCATCGCGGTCGAGCTTTCGCTGGTCGAGCCACTGGCGCTTGCCCAGCGTCGAGATCGGGCGCAGCTGGGTATAGTCGAGGTCCGGGTCCTGCCAGACCGCCCGCTGCCAGACATCGGAGAACAGCGACGAGCGGTCGAGCTGTTCGCGCTGAAAGCGGATATAGGCGGTGATGTTTTCGGGCGACGGCTCGAGGATAGCGCGGGCTTTCAGCTCGCGCAGTTGGGCGGTGATCTTCTCCATGCGCTGGGTGGCAGTCTCGGCCGGCGCCGGCGAAGCGGAGGGTATGGGGGGCTTTGCATCATCCTTCGGCCTGGGCCGCGAGCAGTAGAACCAGGTGCCAAGCTTGCGCTGTTCGCAATAGAAGGCATCGGGCCGCGACGGGTCGTCTATCAGCGCCTGCGGGCTGGCGGCTGCCGCGGTGGCGCCCAGAAGCACGAGAGCCAGACACGCGGAAGCGAAAGCGGCGGAGGGGTCAGTGCAGCGTCGGTGAGAGGTCGTCATCGTCCTTGTCCTCCTCATTGGCGGGTTTGCGGGCGCGTCGCTGGCGCGATCGGGGCTTGCGCGGCGCAGCCTCCTCGATGCGGCGGGTGGCCAAGCTGGCGACCAATGACAGTTCGAGCGCGCCGTGGCCGAGGTCAGCGACGCGCACGAAGCTGGTGAAGGCATCGAGAATGCGCTGCCGGCCGGCAGGGGTCGGCAGATAGACAGCCTGGCCGTCTTCGTTTTGTTCAGCGCGAAACTGCTCGTCATGGAGCAGCGCTGCGAGGACAGGCGCGGTGTCGGTCTCAGCGACGGGCATGTCACACAGACGCGAGAGATGAACGGCCAGGCACCTCGCTGACCTTGAGGACCCGGCCATCAGCCTCGACCACGGCAGGTACTGCCCGGATGCCGAACTTGGCGGTCAGCTTGCCTTCCTGATCGAAGAAGAACCGCCGCTGCGCTGATTTCATGCGCTCGAACGGCGAGCCGTTGGTCAGGATCAGCTTGGCATTGAGCTGGGTGGTCGAGCGCAGCGCCCAAGCCACCTGGGCCGGATCGTCACCATCGAGGAACACCAGGCTCTGGCGCAGCGGCACATGGTCGAGCGGGTTGATCTTCTGGCCCTTGGCGGCAATCATCCGCACTGCCCGACAACCCCTTTGGCAGGGCCGTGTTGCCTGTCCTCTCCGGCAAGCCGGGGGACAGGCGGCCCGCACCACCCCTGCCGCCGGGGTTCCCCTCGCGTTCCGCTTGGTGTCCGGCAGCGCGGACGGGTCTCCAATCGTCAGCCGTCGCCGGGATGGTCCCGGCGCATCGCAGCAGGAGCAGTCCCATGACCAACATCGTCATCCTCGTCGGCAACGTCGGCGTCGACCCCGAAAGCCGCACCAGCCAGAGCGGCACGAGCATCACCAATTTCTCGGTCGCCACCTCGCGTCGCTACCGCAACGACGCCGGCGACCTTGTCGAGCAGACCGAATGGCATCGGATCACTGCCTTCAACGGCCTGGGCAAGACGGTCGCCCAGTACGTCAAGAAGGGCATGAAGGTCTCGGTGCAGGGCCGGCTGCACTACAGCAAGTGGACCGACCAGACCGGCCAGACCCGCTACGGTGTCGACATCTACGCCAGCGAGGTCGAATTCCTCAGCAAGGCACCCGCCAGTACAGCCGGCGGCAGCGCCTCTCCGGAAGATGACGAGGTCCCGTTCTGAGCTACCTGCGAGCCCCGACGCCAAGCGTCGGGGCTCGTTTGATGCTGCGCAGCCTGCATTAGCCCGGCCAATCTTGATAATAGCTGATAAGCCGGTACAATTGCCCACGAGGAGATGCCAAATGATCAGCGCTGACCTTGGCGAGCGGCTCGAGGCGTATGTTTCGCAACTGGTGGCAAGCGGTCGCTACAATTCCAAGAGCGAGATTCTGCGCGAAGGCGTGCGCTTGATCGAGGAGCGCGAGACGCGCCTTGCGGCACTTGACGCATCGATCGCGCGGGGCATGGCTGACATGGAAGCCGGTCGTATCAAGCCAGCAGCCGAGGTGTTCGACAGGTTGAGCGCCAGGTACCGCGCGATGGCCCGCACTCCTGATTGATCGTCGAATGATCGTCGTCCTCACGCACGAGGCAGTGCGCGATCTCGAAGCCATCGGTGACTATATCGCACGCGACAACCCGCTGCGTGCCGCAAGTTTCGTCGACGAATTGCGTGATGACTGTCTTGGCCTCGCTGATTTTCCTGAACGCTTTCCGCTGGTGCCACGCTACGAAACATATGGTCTGCGTCGCCGTGTCCATGGCAACTACCTCATTTTTTATGCAGTGGAAGCGGACCGGGTGGTAGTCGTCCATATCCTGAACGGCGCGCAGGATTACGAAGCGATCCTGTTTCCGCGCTCCTAAATCTAAGCACACGCGCAACGGCTTCACCCAAGCTGCCCGGCCACAGCTGACAGGCGGCTTTTCGCGTGTCTGACTGAAACGGAGGGGAGGGAACAGGCAGGCAGCAGGCCGGATCATCCGGCTAGTGCGAGGAGACCCGCCATGCCGCCCTATGAAATCGCCATCCTGCCTTGCCTACCGCAGCACCAGACCATTGAGGACGACCGGCTCGAAGCCAGCGCTCCGGCGTTCGGCCTCGCCCACGTCCTTCCCAACGCGGCACTGGCCCGCACGCTGTCATTCCTCAATGTCTCAAAGGGCCACTTCCTCGATCTGATCGAAGACCGCGGCCATATCCGGCCGACCGACCGCCGGCCCGATCCCCACAATGCCGGCCCCTGGCGGCATCGCCACGAGCTCGCGCCCGCATGGCGCAGCCTGCAGGTCAAGGCCGACGAGAGCCAGCCTCAGTTGCTGAGCGATGCGCAACTGATCGAGATCTTCGACAACGCAAGCTATGGCGGTCATTTCGCCATCGCCGGCAAGGTGCACGGTGACATTTGTCTGCCCGCAGCGCCCTGCATCGCGCTCACCATTCGTGGCCGCTTCCAGATCGGCATCATCGATTATCTCTGGGGCTCCGGACACAGCGTCACGTTCGATGGCAGCCTGACAATCGCCATGCGCGGCGGCCAGGCCGGTCCCGCGCCAGGCATCCGGTTCGACGACGTCTGCGGCTTTGCTGCTGACTGGTTCCGCATCGACATAGTCGCCCGTGCCAGGCTGCCACGGGGTCTACGCTGGCATGCGGAGCGTCGCGCTCCTGCACCGGTGGCGGCATGAACGCGCTCGCCATCCACGTGGGACCATGTGTCTGCGCCAGGCCGGATTGCGACCGCGAATGGCCGCGTGACCCGATCCTCGACGTGCCATGCCCGGACTGTCACGCCCCCGCCGGCGTGCGTTGCAAGCGGCCCTCTGGCCACAGCGGCCCGTTTGTGACCGCACATGCTGCGCGCGACCTCGCCGCCGACGCCGCCGGCGCCTACGGCCCTTGCCCGCTTGGCTGCTGCGGCACTGCCCAACTCACGACCGCCACGCGCAACGCAGCATCAGCTCGGGCGTCTGGCAGCGTCCAGGGTGCATTCAGCTTCTGAAAGGATACGGCAATGGAGCGCAAACCGCCGAAACTCACCGGCTTGCCCGTCCAGTAAGGTGGGAACAGTCGCAAACCGTTCGCCGATCATTGTCTGCAGCGCGAAACTGCTTCGATCGAACCGGCCGATGGCGTAGGGCCGTTCAACGAGTATGCCGCCAATCAACCGTGCGACAGGGATATCGAGAGAGGAGGGGACGGTGACTGGGTGAGCAATCAAGCTCGCTGGAGAATAGCGATGTCCGACCCCGCCCATGATAAGAACGCACCCCATTCTGCGCCCGGCGACATAACCCCGCCTCCGGTGGTCCCCGCCGTCAGCATCGACCGCATCTTCGCCGAAATGGCGCAGCAGTCGCGCACGCTGAACGCCTGCATCGCGGTCAACAAAGCGCGGCTGCTACCGATCCTCTCTGCTGCCTGCATCGCTGTGGTGGAGGTCGATTATTGTGGCGAAGGCGACAGTGGCGGCGTCGAAGGCATGAGCTGCCGCAATAGCGACAATGATCCGATCGACCTGCACGACACGCAAATCTCGCTCCAGACCTGCAACTGGAACGGCGAGCATGTGACCGAGCGCGAGCAAAGTCTCGCCGACGGCATCGAGGCATTCGCCTTCGATGTCATCGAAAGCCGTTATGCCGGCTGGGAAAACAACGACGGTGCCAGCGGCATCGTCAGATTCCTGGTCGCCGAAGACCGGATCGAACTGGAGCACGGCACCAAATCGATCCACTACGACTACGACGAGTTCTGAGCCGTGGCGCACTGTTACCATCACGCGCTGGCCAGTGTGCGCCGCTATGGCGGCAGGCCAGAGGATTATCAGCCGATCCACGACTGGTTCGACCAGTCCAAGGCACATCATGCCGACTTTCGGCACCGGGCGCTGCGCCATCATGCCGAAGGCATTTTCATGGCCGAAGCGATCTTCGGCACGGTAATCACCAACAGCGATGGACGGGCAGTGCCGGTGCGGCTGATCGGCGAGGATCATGTCCGCGAAGACCTTGGCCATATCCCGAGCTTTTCCGACTGGGCGCGCACCATCACCCCGCAACGCTGGATGATGGTTGGCACCCGCCTCGAACAGCGCCTCGATCACATCACGCCACACGACGCCTGAGTTAGGTAGCGGTGGCCGCGCTGCTGCACAGCGCGGCGAATCCCTTCTGTCCGCGCCTGCCGCGCGTTTCTTCACTTCCCACAACCACAGGAGGCCGCCATGGGCTGGCTGACCGGAATACCGCTGCCTCACGGGCGGAGCGTTTCCCAGGAAATCGACGCGCTGCTCACGCACAGCTGCGATGGAGCCTATAACCAACGGGTGCTTCGCTCCGCGCTGGTTGCTATGAGCGAGTATTACGCGGCCGTTGAACGCATCCATGGCGACGGACGCCTCGAGGTCTGGGCCGCAATGTTCCTCGTCGAAATCCGCCGCGAAGGCAGGTTCAGGACGTGGGGCTACAAGGACATGGACGAGACCATGGGCCCCGCCTACACGCGCTGCCCGTTGGCCATTCTCGGTCTGCTCACCGAGCCGCTCAACGACCAGGCCGCGAACTGGCGAGCCTGCTGCCGCGAACATCATGCCCGGCGGGCCCGCGTCACCGGCCTCAAGCCCGGCATGCGCATCCGTCTGGCGGCGCCCATGCGGTTCAGCAACGGCCGCGACGTGGATGTCTTCGACATTGTCCGCGCGCCATCGGGCCGCGGCATCGCCTTCATGAACGGCACCATCCGCTACGCGCTGCCTACCTCAGCCCTCGCGCGCGTCGCATTCACCGTGGAACCCAGTTATGGCTAAAGTCCGGATCCATATCGGCACTGCGCCGAATAAAGAGCCTTGCGCCCAGACTGGTATCACGCTCGACTGGCTGCGCCTGCACGAGCTGCGGCGGACCCGGTTTCCCGCGATCAGGACCCCTTTCGCACCTCCCGCCCTGCGCAAGATAAGTGTTGGCGGTGCAACAGGTCAGAGCAGGAGATCGAACGGCAGTTGTGGCTCCTCAGCCAGCCTCTGGTCAGCGGCCAGAATGGCATCGCATCGCACTGCGAGCAGCTGCTGCAGCATCGCCGCATCGGCGACGGCATCGACCGGATCGCGGCGCAACTGTGCGCGAAGTGCAGCCTTCAGCCAGTCACTGACGGCCGGATCCGACAGCACACAGGCGATGCCTCTGTCGGCGTGGGCCAGCGCTTCATTGCACTTCATGGCTGGCATCGCTGACAGCGCCTTTCCCCGGCCTTGGCCGAGACGGTGACGGAGCGCCCAATACTGCCATTGTGGCAGCGTAACCGCGTTCGCCAGCAGCTTTCATCAGACTGGCAACCTCAGCCGGCGAAAACGCCGCGCCGACCGCATCTAGCACCGCTTCTCCCAATTCACAGGCAGCTGCAGCGCGCGCTTCGCGTTCGCGTGCATCAAGCGCCGCGCGCTCGCTTTGGAGCTGGGCCAACGCGGCAAATCCGGGTGATTTCTTGGCAGGCATAATAGGTCCTTTCCGCAGGCGGATCGGACTTTGGACCGCGAACAAAATGCCAGCATTCAGCGGTGCAAACAACCCCGGTTCAGTGCCCCAGCATCGTTGACCGCCCGCACTCCTCGCCTCCAATGTCAGCCTCGCCAACGCAGGGCATCAGGCCCCCGCTGCACAGCCTGACCATAATCACGCTATCTCGGATGACTTGTCAGTGTGACGGGGCGGTCTGGCAGGCGTCAAGGACGACCGGGCCCCACCATTTTTTCCGGCAGAAACCATGCCGATCCTTGGTTCGGTTTTGATCGACCATGACGGTGCAGCGGCACGGCTCCTGCCGGAAAAAATCGTCTCCCCCGTCGCCGCTGCGCGGTCGCGCATGGCGCGATCCCTGACCCCTGCCAGACCGCCCCGTCCCGCGCAGCCCTGTCGCATGAGCGACGATGCAAAGGAGCTTCGCCATGACCACCATCTGCACCGCTGACGACCTCAACGCCGCCTATGAAGCCGCTCTCAACCGCGCCTACCAGCGCACCCGCATCTCGGCTTTCGACAATCACGTCCTGGCCTTCGATGACGGCCATTACGAAGTCATCGACGAAGGCGACTTCGGCCCCCTCGATCAGGACATCATCGACCGCATTGTTCATACTGCACCAGGGCGAATGTCCGGCCTCTACTGAGGTCGGCCACGCCGCTGCGTCCGGGGCCACAAGGCCCCTTTTTTGCTTGTAGCCCTCGGCTCTGCGACCGCTCCGCTTGCCCGTCCGAAACCACTTCACGGGCGCTAAGCGCAGCTTAACCAATCAGAGGTTCGACATGCCCCGCCAGCCCATTGCCGCATATCACATCGACGATCAGCGGCTTGCGAGTGGTGGAAATCGTCACACACGACACAGCAAGCTGTTGAAATGAAACAGTTTTCAGGGGTCGTGCTACATGAAAACCAAGGGCTTGGCAAGCGCTTCGAATCGGCAATTTGTCACCTCTCGCAACCCCGGCGGTTCCGGCGCGGACGGCGAGATTGGCGAGGAAAAGCGGGGGCGACGGGTCGGGCGCCGGGCGGCAAAATCAGCCATCGCTGAATTGAAGGTAGCACGCGATGACGGGTCTGCAAACATGGCGCCTGGCAGCGGGGCAGGGACGCCACCAGAGAAGGCCAAGGACAGGCTGATCTGGGATACGGAACTGCCCGGCTTTGGCATCCGGGTGAGCACGGCGGGAAACCAGGCCTATGTCATCCAGTACCGCGAGCGTGGCCACACCCGCCGCCGGGTGATCGGCAAGGTCGGCGACATGGACCCGCGCATGGCGCGGCGCAAGGCGCGGGCGCTGCTGAGCCGGGTGCAGATCGGCGGGCGCGTGGTCGACCCGTTCGCCGCTGTGGCAGTCGCTCAGTCGCTCAGCCTGGCTGATTATGCCGGGCAGTATCTGGCCACCCATGCCCATCGCTGGGCGGCCACCACATTGGCCTGCAACCGGCAACTGGTCGACCGGTATGTGCTGCCGACGATTGGAGAGATGCAGCTTGCCGACATCACCCGCGCCGACATGCTGGCCTGGCGCGATGCGACCATGTCGAAGCCCGGCGTTGTCAACCGCACGCTGCCGGTGCTGTCGGTGATGATGAAGCATGCCGAAACCCTTGGCCTTCGACCCAAGGGCAGCAACCCGTGTCGCGGCTTGCGCCGCAGAGAGCAGCCCGGCCTGGCACGTTACCTCACCCGTGACGAGCTGGTCCGGCTTGGCCGCGCGCTTGACGCCGCACAGCAGCGCTGGCCGCTGGAATGTGCGGTCATTCGCCTGCTGCTGCTCACCGGTGCCCGCAAGAGCGAGATCACCACGCTTGAATGGGACTGGATCGACGGGCGCTACATTCACCTGCCGCGCTCCAAGACCGGCCCCAAGACGCTGTATCTGGGCCAGGCCGCGCGCGATGTCCTTGCCAGTATCGCGCGCGATGACAGGTCACCCCTGGTCTTTCCAGGCACCGGCAAGCGGCCGCTTGTCATCCAGAGCAAATGGTGGGCGGCGCTCCTGGCCGGTGCCGGCATCACCCATTGCCGCATCCATGACCTTCGCCACAATTATGCCAGCCACGCCGTCATGCTGCGCATCGGCCTGCCGACCGTCTCCAAGCTTTTGGGCCATGGCCTTGCCGAAACCACCCAGCGCTATGCGCATCTTTCTGACGAGGCGGTGGCCAGCGCCGTCAGGCGCATGTCGGACCGCCTCAGCGCCGCGACGGGCTTTGGCCAGGAGGCACAAGCATGACCGTCGCCCCATCGTTCAGCCATACCGAAATCAGCCAGGCCATCGGCAGCGCCAGCATCAGCTGGGATGCAACCATCCCCGGCCTTGGCCTTGTCACCCGCGCCAGCGGCCGGCAGAGCTGGATCGTGCTCACTCGGATCCACGGCAAGGTGAGCAAGCTCACGTTGGGCAACGCCCGCGTCATCACCGAGTATGCCGCTTACCAGCGTGCCATGCGCATCGTGTTCGACGCCAAGACCGGCGGCGATCCCGGCGCCGTCAAGCGCAAGGCCTTGCGCGTGCCATTGTTCGAGACGTTCGAGGCCGACTATCGCCGCCGCGTCGTCGCGTTCTTCAAGCCGTCGACCCAAAAGGCGTGGGACGTTTACATGCGCCGCTACATCATGCCGGCGTTCAAGGGCGTGTTCCTCGACCAGATCGACACGCCGCGCATCGCCGACTGGTTCGCGTCGCGCAGCCTGCGCACGCCCGGCGGCGCCAACCGTGCCCTGGAAATCCTCAAGGCCATGCTCAACACCGCGATGGAATGGGAGGTGCTACCCAACGGGTCCAACCCCTGTTCGGCCGTCCGGTTCAACCCCCGCCGCAAGATCGAGCGCTTCCTCACCGAGGACGAGCTGGCCCGCCTCGGCGCTGCCCTGGAGCAGCTAAATCCCGACTATCCACTCGAAGTGGGGGCAGTGCGGCTGTTGCTCTACACCGGCTGCCGCCGGGGCGAAGTGCTGGGCCTGCGCCGTGACGACATCGCCGGCTCGATCATGACGTTACACGACAGCAAGACCGGGCCGCGCCGCGTGATGTTGGGGCCAGCGGCCATTGCTGCGGCCGAGCGCATTCCGCGTGACATCCGGTCGCCATGGCTGTTTCCGCAGCGCGCCCGCCCCGCCGTTCCCATGAAGCAGTTTCACTTCTTCTGGCATGACCGGCTGCTGCCAGCGGTCAAGATCAAGCGCTTGCGCGTGCATGACCTGCGCCACAGCTATGCCAGCCACGCCGCCCTCCACTGCGAAAACACGCCGACCATCAGCAAGCTGTTGGGCCACCGTCGCCTGACCACCACCCAGCGCTACATGCACCTTGCGGATACCACCGTCATGGAGGCAGCCGAAACGGTCAGCGCGTTCATTGCAGCGAGGCTGCTGTCCACCATTTAACGCAAGGGGTTGAACGCAGTGGTTTGAAGGGAACGTCGATTGAAAACGGTTGCTTTGCGCCCGCATTGCAGACGACGACGTTACGCTGGGTTGTTGTCGGAAGCAGCCCACCGGGGTATCGGCGTGAAGCAAAAGCGATTAAACAACTTCTACACGGAGTTCCGCAATTGCGGGGCGGAAACGATCCGCAAGGCGCTGGTCGCTTGTCAAAAGAAGATAATCGCGCTCGACGGCTTGCGCGACAATCCAGAGGTCGTTTTCGTCAACCTGAAGCATTTGGCTTGACGCTCTATCTTGCCAGTTCTCGATCCATCGTGGCGGGCGGCGCGTGAGGTCGAGATAGTGATCAGCGAGGCGCGCCTTGACGTCGCCATAAACTTCCGCGGTGTGGCGACCGACTTGAGCCAGCGGATAGGTGGCTGCCTGCTCAAGCGTATGCCGGATATGGATGACGTCCTGTCCGGCACGCTGCGCGGCCTCCATTCCATAACGCAGCTCAGCGAGGACGATCGCCGACAGGTAGACGAGGTCGTGCTCGGTGAATGCCTGTGCGCGAGCCTGCACCGCCTCAAAATTGAGGCGTCGCGAATCAAACAACACCGAAACGAAGTTGGTGTCCAGAAGGATCTGCTCCATTAGGCAAGGAACCTGGAAAGCGCGTCATTCTCCTCCGCTGGCGCCGGTCTGAAGACATCGAGCACCCATGCGCCGCGGTTGGGCGCATAATCTTTGGTCAGCCATTCCAGAAGCGGTACGTATCCCTTCAAATCCTTCGGCAACCAGCCCCGGAATTCGTGCAACACAGGCCGCTCGCGGCCTTCGAAATAGTCGAATAGCTGCCGCTCCATACGCGGCGGCAGGTCATAGCCCGAAAGGACGAGCGCATCGATCCAGACGAGCAGGCTGTTGAGCCGCGCATCGCAGTCGACCGGAAGCACTGTGTGCAGCTTCTCGTGCAGTACAGCCTGGTATTCCCGGACGGCCTCCCCAAGCGCGGCCGTATCGAGCTTGCGCGGTAATGGCATGCTCGCCAGCATGACGTTAGTGAAATCGTGGTCGGTCGAGTGTTCAGTCACATAGGCGTTGGCGAGCGGCCCGTTGAGAATGGCGGCGAGGGAATCGATCCCGAGCTCGCCGGTTGGCCAGATCGCGGTAAACTGCTGCGAGGCCCAAAGTCCGCTTGCATCGGCGGCCGCCGCAAGCCGCCAAGGACCGCGCGATGAGCGCTGGTTGTTGATCAGGACTTTTGGCTTTTCCCAAGGGCGGGTTAGCGGACCGGGGTACAAGTTGAGCTCGGGGTCGATGCTTAACCGCACGGGATTCGTCAGATGGAACGGGGCTAGGCTGTCTCCCGGCTTATAGACGCCGCGTTGGCGCATCGGACCGTCTTCATTGAATACGCCCTCGCGTTGGGAACGCCATTGAAGCCCGCGGAAAATCTCCGCTTGGTTCCCAAGACGAGGCGCGTCGTGAAGATAGGACCACACTGCTTCCAGCTCGCTGACCCACAAGTCCCCTTCGGCAGCTGGGCGCACCGCGTCCACAATAGAGCTGACGAATCCGTCGGCAAGGAACCGCAACCTGGCGCTATCTGCTACTGTCTTGGCAGTCAGCCTAAGCGGCTTTTTAGCATTATCGACCGGTCGGCGTTCCGTCGCGATCACCAACGCGCACGGGTAAGTCGCCTTCTCGAAAATCCGGTCGGGGAGCGAGACCAACTCGACCCGGCCATACGCACCCGCCAGCCGCTGCCGCAACTTGCGATATTTGGTCTGCTGCAGCACCCCGCGCGGCAGCACGAACCCGAGCGCCTCCGGAGCTGCGTCGATTGCGGCGTGGAGAGCAACCATCGCTTTCGATGGCGAGATCGCGAAGGCTTCGGGATAATCGATTCGCTCCTCGGCGGTGAAATCCTCGAACGGCGGGTTGCACAGAATCAGCGTCGAGTCCTTGAGCAACACTTCGAGCGCCCCGGCCTTAAACAGGTCGATGGAACGGAGGTGCCAGCCATTGGCGTTCGGATAATCCGCCAAGATCAGCGACAGTGTCGCAACCTCGCAAGCAAATGTGTCGAGCTCGGCGCCGGCAATACGCTCGACCAGGAACTGATGTCGTTCGGCCGCAGTCCATTCGGGCGGCAGCAAATCGCGAAGCTCACGTAGTGCCGCGACGAGGAATATGCCGGCGCCCGCAAAAGGTTCGACGATCCGCACCTTTGCCGGGTCGCAGCGCGAAAGATTGATCCGGTTCAGCACGTATTCCGCAACTGGACGCGGCGTACTGTGGGTGCCGAAGAGCTTGCGGGTGTCCGCGGTGACCAGTGTATTCTCATATACGAAGGCGAGACTGTCGGATGAGATGTTTCGCAGGGAGATCGATTGGCGCAGCCGCGCCCAGGCGGCGGCGATGTCGTCGGCAGCAACCGCTGCGACGTCGGTACCGAGCAGACCTAGTCCGTAGTAGCCTTGGATCCCGTCGAGCACCGCGGCGACATCGTGCTGCGCCCAGCCAGCCGCGGCCGGATGCTCGCGATCGATCAGGATCTTAGCCGCGAGCAGACGAAACGTTAGCCGAAACGCCGCCTTCTCGCGATCGCCGCCCGACTCAGTCGGGAGCAGAAGGTCGAGGACCTCAGCCATCGTCCTATGGAGCTTGTGCTGCACCTCCTGCTCGATCGCCGGAAGCAAACCGAGATCGATGAAATCGAACTGCACCGGGCCGCGCGGTAGGCCAAGCGCCTTGGCGCGATGCAGCGCCTGCGGCGTCCAACTGTCGCGGTGTCTTGCAAACAAGGTTGGCAATTGGTCGACAGGCACCCGTTCGAGAAGCCGGGGCGCCGTACGGGCGCCGACCGCCCACACGCCGATATCGCTGCCGTCGATCGACAAGAAGATCGGTGCGCCGAGCGCGCGATTGGCCATGACCGCGGCCGCGCTGTCGGGCGCGCCTTCGACCACCCCGAACGCTGCTGACCGGAAAGACTCGGGGGTCTGGGTGAAGGCTGCCAACGCGACGGTGCGCGTCTCTTCGGCCGCATCGAGAACGTCGGCGAAGCTATAGGCGCGATGTAGCGCGGCAGCGTCGTAACCGAGGTCGCGCAAGCCCTCCTCGATTGAGGCGAGAGCGCTCATCGGATCCGCACCGCGCGAAACAGCGGTAGCTGTACGCTCTGCTCCTGCGGCGCGAACTCCGCCTCGAGTACGTCGAGATGCGGATCGAGCCGCAGAAACAAGGTATCCGGATCGCCGTCGCCGACCCGGACCATGCCTTCCGAAAAAAGCTCGCCGTGCTCCATAGCGCGCAGCGCCAACACGCAGCCGCGTAATGATGGGAAGGGCACTCCCGAAAAGAGGTCTCGCAACGCGTGCAGGAGATCCTTGTGCGCCTGGAGCTCGATCCGGAACCGCTCACGCAGGACGACCGTAATCCGCAATAGCAGGACCGTCTGCCAACTATATAGCGCCGGGCGGCCAGGCCCGCACGCCTCCAAGTCCGCTCGAATGAGGTCGCGGCGATGCGACCACTCCCGGAGCTGGTTGGGGGTTAGCCCCGTCAGGCTTTGCACGCGGCCGGCCGGGATCATGATCGCCGATCTCCTAAATGGGTACGATGACCGCTTGCAGCTCTACAGCGGGTATAATGCCCACTTTAAGTAGACTAAGCGGGTATCATGCCCGTTTCAAGTTTGTTCTAAACGGTGAGGCCTGCAGGCACAATTGCGAGATGAGCCGACTCTCTCCTTGCTGCCAGCAGCGGATCTGGAACTCCACAGCCGCGCAATCTGGGAATGTCGATTATTCGAGGATCGACTTTGCGAGCTGCCGGTCAGTTTGCGGCCCACTTGCGGCCAGATTGAGCACCATCACGCTGCGTAGCGCCCATCAGAAAGCCGGCGGGCCATGCCGATGCCGGCCAGGGCATCAAGCACGGGTTTCACCGTGGCGGCGCGCTTGGCCTTGAAGGCGCGGGCGACATCGGCGACGGCGAGCGGGGCGCGGGCGGCGGTGAGGATGGCCTGCACTGCGCTGACCTGTTCGGGCAGGGTGCCCGGCCACGGGATGATGGTGCTGGGCAGCGGGGCGGGCGTGTCGCCCAGATCGAGGCCCTGCGCCACTGGCGCCTGATAGTTCGGGGCCTGAAATTCCGGGCGCAGCCAACGGACGAGGCCGCGCGCTTCTTCGGCAGTACGTTCCTTGTTCAGCGCCACCAGCCAGGTGAGGATGGCTTCGTCGTCAAGGGTCGCCGGCCAGCCATAGGCTTCGGCCACGGCAGCATCGATGGCGTCGTGATGCTGGCGGATCAGGGTGACAAGGCCGCGATCATGGATGTCACGCTCGGCGTCGGTCAGCGCCCGGCCTTCGCGCAGCGCTTCCAGCACATTGTAGAGCTTGGTCAGGGTGAGATCGTCATGCGCGGCCAGCACGCGCTTGCGCAGCGCATCGAGCGCCTCGGCCTCGGCGCGGATGCGGGCCTTGAGCGGTTCGGGGACGTCGGCGGGGAATGGGAATGGGTCGAAGCAGCTAGTCTTCACATAAACGGGGTCATCGCCCATTCCCAAGCGACCGCCGCTGGCAATTGCCCAAGGCACATGGAAGCGGCTGGAAAGCACGCCAAGATGGAAGGCGTCATCTAGTGCGGTGCAGATCAACTTGTTGTCCGGCACAACGTCCATGGGCAGGAATTGGAACACCCGGTGCTTGGCCGTTTCGATGGTGGCGATGTAACGACCAACGCCCCGCAGCGCCTTGCGCAGTTCTGATCGCTGCTCGCCAAACAACCACCAGTTGTCGCGATAGCTTGCGCGGTTGTTCTGATCGCGAACCGGTTTCACGGTCGCAAGCAGATGCTGATAGACCGCCGGGTAGCCATCCCGCACCTCTGCTTCGCCCAAGCCATAAAGATCAATCAGCTTCACGCCGCGCGGGCGGGCGGCGAGATCGCGGCCGTTGCGATAGTCGAAGATCACCGCCGGTTCTGGGGCAAGCCCGTCGCGAATGCGGGCGGAGGTCGGCGCAACGGGCAGCAGCCGGGCGGCTTCCTCCGGCGTCACGATGAACCCATCGCCGTGCAGCTTCACGCCGGGCGAGCAAAGACCTTCATTGGCTTTGAGCGCCAGCGTGGCGGTCACGTCCGCGCCGACCCGCAAATTGCTGGTGACTGTGCCAGCCGCGCCGGCAAAATCGATGCGCTCTGGTGCGCCGGTCTCGTCCGTAACCGTCATAAGCCGGCCCGATGCCTTGCCGCTAGCGGCCACCGTCATGGCGATGCGCACCGCTGCGCCGTCCTTCTCATCCACCCAGGGGTGGTTGGGAATGGCAAACAGCAGGCTGACGCCATCCTTGGCATCCAGATGTTTTGCCACGACCCGCCGGCTGAACGTCTGGGTGATGCTGTTGGTGGTGACATAACCAAAACGCCGGGTGGTGCCGGCGCGCACGGCTGCGGCCGCCTTGTCCCACCAGTGCATGACGAAATCGGCGCTTTCCGGCACATCGGTGGTGGCGAACAACGCCTCGAAATAGCCGTCGCCCAGCCGGTCACGCACATCCTTGCCGCCGATGAAGGGCGGGTTGCCGACGATGAAATCCGCCGCCGGCCACTTGGCGGCACGGGGCCGGATGTAGCGATAGACCTCCACGCGCGCCGTTTCGTCCGGCACCGGCTTTCCAGTCACCGGGTGAGGCTTGGTCGTCTCGCCATCCCAGCGGGTGACGGGCACGCCCTGCTCATCCCGTTCCAGCACGCGATCATCCCATTCGATCAGCGCGTCGCGATTCTCGATGGTGCGCACATCGCGCAGGATCGGCTCGGGCGGGGGGCGATTGGCGCCGTTCACCCGGAAATGCCATTGCAGATAGCCGATCCACAGCACCAGCTGGGCGATGGCGGCGGCGCGGGGGTTGATCTCGATCCCGAGGAAATTTTCCGGCGTGATGGTGTGGCCGGTCAGCTCCACGACATATTGCGTGTCCCCAAGTTCCTCCAGCAGGGCGATCACCTCGCCTTCCAGCTCCTTCATGCGGGCCATGGCGACATAGAGGAAATTGCCGGTGCCACAGGCGGGATCGAGCACTTTCGTTTGCGCTAGCTTGGCGTGAAAGCCCTGCACGGTGGCGCGGGCCTCATCGGCCTTGCCCTCCTCGATCAGCGTGGCGGCCGCGCCCCGCACGCCATCCCAATCGGCGCGCAAAGGCTCTATGATGGTGGGGCCAATCAATCGCTCGACATAGGCGCGCGGGGTGTAATGGGCGCCCAATTTGGCACGCTCCTTGTGGTTCAGCGCGCGTTCCAGCAGCGTGCCGAAGATGGCGGGCTCCACCTCCGTCCACACATGTTCGGCGGCCTGGATCAGCACCTCCAGCTCTTCGGCGTCGAGCGAGATTGCGGTGCGATCCTTGAACAGATAGCCGTTGAACTTGCGCAAGGGCACGCCCAGCGCCGGGGCGAACTGGCCTTCGTCCATGGCCTGCCAAAGGGCGGCGAGTTGCAATTCCAGATGCTGCGGGTGAGCGCGCTGGGATTTCAGCAGGCCGGTGAAGCTGCCGGGCGGGATCAGGCCGCTATCTTCCGCGAACATGGTGAACAGCACGCGCATCAGGAAGCCGCTGGTACGCTCTGGATTGTGGCCGCGTTTCTCGATGCGGCGGGCCACGGTGGCGAGCAGATCGGCAATGTCGCGCGTGACGCGGGCGGCGCGGGCTGTGGGGTCCAGACTTTTGGGATCGGTCCAGATGGCATGCAGGCGTTCCCGCACCGCTTCATCGTGCAGATCATCCAGCATGATGCGGTAACGGGCGCGATCGGGGAATTGGGCATAGGCGCGCCCGGTACCGGTGAAATCGGCATAGACCTCGATGCAGTAGCCGACATCCACCACCAGCAGAAACGGCGGCCAGCCATGATCCGTGGGCAGGGCCTTGGCATAGCGTTCGGCCTGGCCCTTGGCTTGCACCATGGCGCGGGCCCAGGCCGGCGTACCGCGCTTGGCAGTGCCGCGCTTCACACGCGCGCTGGCGGTTTGGCCGAAAAGATCGAGATCATCCTCGCCGCGGTCGGCGGCCGCGCGGTCGGCCTCGCTGCCTTGCTTCGCCTCCAAGATGAAGCAATCACGCTTGTAGCAATCGATGCGGCCAAAGCTTTGGGAGCCGTCGCCATTGTCCTGGAAAACCCGGCGCTCATAGACATAGTTGTTGAGCGCATCATCTGCCCTGCTTCCGGCCGGTGCCTCGACCTCAAGCAGGTGGCAAAGGTCGTTGATGAAGCTCTGCGTATTGGCAAGTTCCGAGCCACCCGTTTCGCGCCAGCGAGTGATGAATGCGTCGATCGTTTGAAGCACCTGCATGCGCAGACTTGTAGCGTCAGCCGCGTGACAAGCCCAGCGGCCGATGGTCTGAAAACACCCTCTTGGTGAGAGGCGTAACCGCCTCGATTGATGGCCATCTGCTACCCCGGCGCTTCCATTTGCGGAACATAACGCGAAAATCGCTCTCTGGAATTCCGATGCGCTCTCCCGCCACTGTGGCGGCAGTTTTCCCATGATATTGAATTTACAAAAACGTTCGGCTAATCACCCCAAGCAGCTTGGGCGTCTGACGTGGCAATTACTGTGTCACACACGACGCAACTGCGTTTCAGCAAATAATGTTCCAAGTATCTGTTTTTTCGCCAGTTATTCCACCTTGTTCCCACCTTTACTGCAAACCTTTTTTTCACCTTGCACCGTAATTATTCCACCCTGTTTGCACCTTGCCGATGCTGTGATCTCCTAAATCTCTGACCCGGCTGCGCAAATTGCACTTTTGGTGAAAGCTGCGGGCGCCTTGCGTGCAAAGTCAGCTGTGTTATTCTTTGACCGGCTTTGCGGAGCGTCATCCACCAGTTCGATGGTGATGACGTGAATAAGACCTTTCAGGTGACGGCTTACCTGAGCCACGATACCCGGGCAGCGCTTGAGGCGCTTGCGCGCGACAACGGCCTGTCGATGAGCGCGCAACTGGCGATCCTCGTTACCAGCGCAGCAGAAGGCCGATTGCCGCTCAAGCCTTCTGAGCAAAAACTCTACGAAGCCCTGCAGCACATCGCCATTGGCGTGGACGCGCTGCTCAAATACGGCCCCGGCGAACAAGGTCTTGCCGCTGCCAGGGACACCCGCCAGCGCCGCCTCAAAGGCTCAGCCGATGCGCGCTGACCGGGCCCGTTTCACGCGGGGATCGCAACTCCTCGAGAGCTTCAGCCTGATGTTTCTGGCGGGCCTGCGGCCGATGTTGTGGACGCTGTTCGGCATCTTCTCGGTCACGCTGGGGTGGGGCTGGTGGACGAGGATGGGGGAGGGCGACTGGTATCGCTGCCTGATGAAGGCCTACGCCTGGCTGTGGGACTATATCAAGCTCGACCCGAACAAGCAGCTGGCCCTCCTCGATGCGATGAACCAGACCATCATGATCCCGGTGCGTTATGTCCACGACTTCCCGTCGGTGGTCGACGCCTGGGAGCGGTTCACCGGTAGCATCGCCACCGCGCTTGTCGTGACACTGTTTGTCGGTCTGCCCTTGTGCGTGGCCTATACCGTATTGGCACGCCGCATCGGCACCCGGATCATGCGCCGCGAACATCTGCGGGGCGCCAATATCTGCACCGGCACCGAGCTGAAGCGGCTCGTTTGCGCCTTCAACGCCGAGCAAGGCAAGAGCCAGCGGGAGGCCGAACTCGAGCGCCTCTATGGCCCGATGTGGCGCGCCTATGCGCTGGTCGGGACGACCCGCGAGAAGGCGCGCGGGCAGGTCTATCTGCCCTATACGATCGCCGGCATTCCCTATCCGTGGCACGGCGAGCAGACCCACACGTTCGCCATCGGCACCACTGGCTCGGGCAAGTCCACTGCCATCAAGGACCTGGTTGATCAGATCCGCGCCCGCCACGCCAAGGCCGTCATCTTCGACCTCACCGGGAGCTTCATCCAGAGCTATTACGACCCGGCGCGTGACATCATTCTGAACCCGCTCGACACGCGCTGTCCGCAATGGTCGATCTTCGCCGACTGCGAGACCCGCTCGGAGTTCACGGCGGCCGCCGAAGCCCTGGTTCCCAACGACGGCGGCACGTCGGAACCCTTCTGGGTGATCGCTGCACGCACCCTGCTGATCGAGGGCTGCCTGCGTCTCAAGCAGATGGGCCAGACCTCGAACCAGGCGCTGCACGACTACATCATGACCGCCGCGCTGCCGGCGGTGAACCGCCTCGTCCAGAACACCATTGCCGCGCCGCTCACCGACCCGGAAGCGGCGCGCATGGCGGAGTCGATCCGCTCCACACTCAATACCAATGCTGCCGCCCTGCAGACGCTGCCGAAAGAAGGCCCGATTTTCTCGGTCAAGGACTGGGTGCAGGGCGACCACCCGGATGGTTCGATCCTGTTCGTCAGCGCCCGCTATGTCGATCTGCCGACCGTTCGCATCCTGCTGACTCTTTGGCTCGACACCGCCATCAACGCCATGATGGCCATGCCCACCAGCCCGCACAATGTGCGGCTATGGTTCCTGTTCGACGAGCTCGGCGCATTGCACCGGCTGCCAGCCATCGAGAAAGGCATGCAGACCGCGCGCAACTTCGGCGGCGCCTTTCTGCTCGGCGTTCACACCATCTCAAAGCTGCGCGAGACCTATGGCGAGAAGATAGCCGATACCCTCGCTTCGCTGGCCCGCACCAAGCTGATCCTGGCCACGCCCGACTATGCCTCGGCGCAGTGGTGTTCGCAGCAGATCGGCCAATCCGAATGGCAGCAGATGGAGCAGGGGCTGAGCTATGGCTACGCCAATGTCCGCGATGCCGTGACGCTCACCAACAAGCGCCAGACCGAGCCGCTGGTGATGCCCGACGAGATCATGAAGATGCGTGATCTCGATGGCTGGCTGGTGTTCCCGCAGGACCTGCCGGCCGGTAAAATCAAGCTGAAGTTCAGGGCGCGCCCCGACATCAGCCGGCCGTTCATCCAGCGGCCCAGCAACGACATCGTGCCGCCCGCCGACAGCCCATCCCCGGCCGCACCGCCGCAGGGTGCGCCGCCCCAAGGTGCGCCTGCCGGCGGAGCTGCAAACACGGACGGAGCAGCACTCGTCACGACGCAGAACGAGGAAGGAAATGAGGATGCGGGCGATAGCGATGCCGGCGGGTTGGGGGCGCTGCCCGGCACAACGATGCTGGTCATGCATCCGGACGATCTGCCCAAGGATGCACCGCTCAGCGATGTCGCCGATGCCGCGCTGACGGCCGCGGTGATCCGGGCCGGCCGAACGGCGCCGGTGATGCGCGGGCCCGCGGCTGGAGCGCCAGTGACGGCCCCGGCACAGGGCGAGATGAAGCTGGCGCGCATCGCAGGACCGGGGCGGGGTGCGCGGGACAAGCGCGGTGCAGAACCGCTGCCGCCGCATGATCCGGTCACCGGCGAGATCCTCCCCGAACAGGCAAAGTCGATCGGTGGTCTCGACATCAGCATCATCGCTGAACCAGAGCCGCCAGCACCGCCCCATGCGCAAACCGAGGATCTGTCGGTCACTGAAAGCCTGCAGAACTTCACACGTGATCGCGGTGACGATGATCTCGGGTTGGGAGGCTGACCATGTTGTCGATTGGCTCCCTCAGCAGCGCCGGCCAGGCTTCGAGCTATTACACCAGGGACAACTACTACACCGCCGATGCGGCAGAAGCCTCGAGCATCTGGGAGGGCAAAGGCGCGGGGCAACTGGGCCTGTCAGGTGAGGTCAGTGTCACCGACTTTGCCGCCGTGCTCGCCGGCATCATGCCCGACGGCAGCACCATCCCGGCAGGTCCCGGCGGCAAGCATCGGCCTGGCATCGACCTGACGTTCTCCGCACCCAAGAGCCTGTCGCTGCTCGCCTACATCGGCGGCGACGAACGGCTGCTCGACGCCAATATGGCGGCGGCCAAGGCCACCATCGCCTGGGCCGAGAAGAACCTCGCCCAGACCCGGATGCTGGACAGAAAGGGCGCGATCAAAACCGTCAAGACCAGGAACCTCCTGGCTGCCATGTTCCAGCACGACACCAACCGCAATCTCGATCCGCAGGCCCATGTCCACGCCGTCATCGCCAATGCCACGCAGGGGCCGGATGGCAAGTGGCGGGCGCTGGCAAACGAGAAGCTCTGGCAGCAAAAGACAACGCTGGCCTCAATCTACAATGCCTATCTGCGAAAGGAGGTCGAGCGCCTCGGCTACAGGATCGAACTGACCGGGAAGCACGGCCAGTTCGAGATCGCGGGAGTAAAACGCGAGGCGGTGATGCTGTTCTCCTCGCGGCGAGAGGAGATCCTCGACGCCTTTGCTGGCCTCACCCACCAGAACGACAGGACCCGCGATCTGGTGACGCTGAAGACACGCGCGCGCAAGGAACAGGTCGAGGATCGAGGTGTGCTGCGGGCCGAATGGGCAGCGCGGGCAAAAGGTGCAGGGCTGGACTTTGCCGGCATGGTTGCAGCGGCACGCGAGCGCGCGGACGGTGCGCGGGATGTGTGGGGGGTGATCGCCGGCGTCGCGCTGAGTGCCAAAGAGACGATCGCCCGAGCCGTCGCCATCATTGGCGAGCGTATCGGCAGTGGCGAGCGCGACCCGCTGATGCCGGCATCCACGCGGGGCATGAGCGCCGACGAGATCGCCGCGACCCGTTCCATCGCCTCGGCAGTGCGGTCGCTGTCAGAGCGCGAGGCGGCGTTCAGCGAGACCAAGATCGTCAAAACCGCCCTCGACCTCGGCCTGCCGATCACCGTCGATCAGGTCGAGCGCGGCGTCCAGCGCCTCGTCCGCGCAAGCCTGCTGGTCCGCGGCCGAGACAACCTGGAGCAGCTCACCACCCGTGATGCCATATCGGCCGAACAGGCGCTGCTTGGCATTGCGCGAGATGGACGCGGCCGTGTCGAGCCGGTGATCGCGGATGTGCGTGATGCCGCTGAACGTCTGCAGGAAGCCGCCCGCGCAGGGCAAGGTTTTCCGCTCAATAAGGGCCAGGAGAATGCCGGCCGGCTAATCCTGTCGAGCCCCGATCTGGTGGTGGCTGTCCAGGGTGTTGCCGGCGCCGGCAAGAGTTCGGCCCTGGCAGCGGTGGCGACCGTCGCGCGCGAGGAGGGCCAGAACGTGCTGGGCCTGGGCCCACAGAACACGCTGGTGCGAATGCTCGAGCGCGACACCGGCATCGCCTCGATGACCATCGACCGCTTCATCCGCACCCACAGGTGGCTGCTTGGCGACAATGTGCGGCCCGACAGGCTGGAGATGGCGCGGGGCATGTTCCGCGGCAGCGTCATCCTCGTCGATGAAGCCTCGATGATGGCCAACGACAAGGCACTGGTGCTGGCACGCCTCGCCCAGCGTCTCGAGGTCGGCCGCCTGGCGTTTGTCGGCGACAAGCGCCAGTTGGGCGCCGTCGATGCCGGCAAGCCGTTCGAGCTGCTGCAGGCGGCCGGTATCGACACGGCGCGCATGAACATCAACCTGCGCGCTCGCACGCCTGAACTCAAAATGGCAGCGGCGGCCGCCAACGACTATCGTCCCGCTGATGCACTGGCCGCGCTGAAGCCGTTCACCACCGACGCACCGGGACGCGGGGTGCAGCTGGCGGTGGCGCAGTGGCTGAGCCGGTCACAACCCGAGCGTGACGCGACCATGCTGCTCGCCTCGGGCCGCGCCGTCCGCGATGCCATCAATGCCGGTGTGCAGGCCGGCTTGCGCGAGGAGGGCACGCTCACCGGGCCGGCAGCGCAGCTGACCGTGCTGACCAAGGTGGTGACGACGCGCGAGGAGGAGCGCTATCTCCACAGCTATCGCAAAGGCCTGACAGTCGAGTTCCAGCGCGACCTGCCCAGCCAGGGCATCCCGGCAGCGCGGATGACTGTGACCGGGACCGACCGTGACAGGGGCATCGTTACGCTGACCGACGCGGACGGCAAGGAGCACAGGTTCCGACCGGCGAAGCTTGCGACCAACCGGCCCGAAAACAGTGTTCGCATCAGCGACCGCAAGGAGCTGAAGCTCCACGCCGGCGACACGATCCGCTGGACCGACACTGACCGCGAACGCGGCTTGATCAACGCCGATCGTGCCCGTGTGCTGGCAGTGGCCAGCGACGGCATCACTATCGAGACGTCGACCAGGATAATAGTGACGCTGCCGCCCGGCGACCGGATGCTGGAGCGCCTTGATCTGGGCTATGCGCTCAATGCCCATATGGCGCAGGGGCTCACCGCTGACTGCGCCATCGCAGTGATGGACTCGGCCGAGAAAAACCTCAGCAACCAGCGGCTGTTCCTGGTCAACATCACCCGCGTGCGCGACGAGCTCAAGCTCATCGTCGATGACAGCAGCAAGATCGCCCAGCAGATCAGCCGCAACACCGGCGACAAGAGCGCTGCGCTCGAAACCACCGGCGAGGTCACCATGCCGCGGTTCGAACGCGGGCTGGCAGCACAGCCCAAGACGGAGCGAGAAAGCGGGAATTCGCCCAAAACGCTGGCGCCCACTCAGCGCGATAACGAGGAGCAGAAATCGAAGTTGCCAGAACGCCAGCTTAGTCTGGGTATTTAACAACCAAGCGGGCAATTGTCTGCCGCCGGAAGATCCATATCTGATCGTCTAAACAACCACGTCACTTAGGGACATTGTCATGAGCTTTGCATGGGAAAAGGCAGGGACGTTTTGCAAGCTGGACGAAGCCGAAGAGTGGTGCAGGCGTCAGGGCATTGCACGGAATGACAGGATTATTACCCAGACCGACAATGGCTTTGAACTTGAGGTTCGCAGCAGTGCAATGGATTCGGACGATCGGTCAAAGCGACCCTGGTGATCGGGTGCTCGATGAATTCGGGTAGGGCTGGCAGGCGCCCCGCTACGATTGCACATCCTTCAAGAAAGCGATCACTAGACGTTACATGCTTTTTGTCTCTCCATTGCGGCGAGATAACAGCGGCAGACCGTCCATTAACGCGCCAGGTCTCGCTGCAGTTTCAGTTCAAATCACGCATATGGAATTTTTGAAGATTTCTGGGCATGTAGCGGGGTTCAGCAGTCTGTCCGGACCCCAAAACGCTCAGGGATGCGCCGGCTCGTCCGGCTGGCAATTTTCATCTGCAGTTTCCATCTGGATTGCCAGATGGGTGATGTCGAATTCGCGTTCCACCACTGCCTCGATGGCTTTGCGCACCTCGTCTGTGGCCGCTTCGGGTGCGACGGAGACATGGGCCGTCAGGTTGATATCGTCCTGAGACATTGACCAGATGTGGAGTTCATGCAGGCTGGTCACGCCGGGAACCGCGGAAATCGCGCCCCGCACGCTGTTCAGTGTCAAGCGGGCCGGGACGCCTTCGAGCAGGATATTGGTCGCGTCCCGCAGCAAGGTCCAGGTCCGCGGCAACACCCAGATGGCGATGGCGACAGCAACGATGGGATCGACCCAAGTCCAGCCTGTCCACCGTATCAGCAGCGCGCCGCCGATGACGCCGAGCGAACCGATCATGTCGGCCCAGACTTCGAGATAGGCGCCCTTCACGTTCAGGCTGCGCGCCTGCCCGGCCGAAAGCAACCGCATGGAGACCAGATTGACGACAAGACCGATGGCCGCAACCACCAGCATTCCCAGCGAGCCGACCGGTTCGGGATTGGAAAACCGGCGCACGGCCTCCACAAACACATAGATCGCAACGGCAAACAGCAGCGCGGCGTTGAAGGCGGCCGCCAGCACCTCGAAGCGGCGATAACCGAACGTGCGCCGCTCATCAGCCGGCCGGGCGCCAACCCGGATGGCGATCAGCGCGATGGCGAGCGCGGCCACATCGGTGAGCATATGCGCTGCGTCCGACAACAGCGCGAGGCTGTTGTAGACGATGCCGCCGACCACTTCGGCAACCATATAAGTTCCGGTCAGGGCGAGCGCCCAGGTCAGTGCCCTAGCATTGGCGCCAGCGGTGTGATCGTGGCCATGATTGGCGGCATCGTCCAACATGATCAATGGGCTCCCTGTTTTGCCGGCGCCTTCACGGCATCGGCGGGGCAGCGGTGAAAGATGCGGGGTTCGCCGCTGCGGTTGCGCATGACCAGCATGTCTGCCGTGCGGCGTTCGATGGTCAGGCGCAGCATCTGGCTGGTTTCCATCAGCTTGGGAAACGGCATATGGCTGTGGGTGAAAGCGATGGCGGTGCCTTCATCCTTCCACAGCCCGATCGCCGATGGGCCACGATCGGGCAGGGTGACTTCGGCGTAGATGCCGTCGGCCAGAAACGCCCAGGCCGGACCCGCCGTGCAGTTGCGTGTCTGACCGATCGACCAGACCCCGGTCAGCGGTGGCGGCGTCTGGGCAGAGGCCGGGGCGGCCACGGCCAGGGCGATCACTGCAAGCATCTTCATCATTCGTCTCCTCTTCAAATGCCCGCAGGTTCGGGCGGTAATGGCTGGGCCGTCGTTTCTGTCGTTGGTGCGGCGCGGCGCTGCTCCCAGCGCAGCAGCATCTGCGCCAGCGCCGGCAGCACGATGAGCGTAAGCAACGTGGCGGTGATCAGACCACCGATGACGACAGTGGCGATCGGCCGCTGCACCTCGGCCCCGGTGCCGGTGGCGATGGCCATCGGCACGAAACCCAGGCTGGCGACCAGCGCGGTCATGATCACCGGCCGCAGCCGCAGCATGGCGCCATCGCGCACTGCCTCTTCAACGCTGCGGCCTTCGGCGCGCAGGCCCGCAATGGCCGTCATCATCACCAGCCCGTTCAGCACAGCCACGCCAGAGAGCGCGATGAAGCCGACCGCAGCCGAGATGGAGAACGGCAGGCCGCGCAGCCACAGCGCCAGGGCACCGCCAGTGAGCGCCAGCGGCACGGCGGAAAACACCATGGCCGCCCGTGCCGGCGACCCCAGCGCCGCATAGAGCAGGGCGAAGATGCCGAGGAAGGCCGCCGGCACCACGATGGCGAGCCGGGCCTGGGCGCGCGCCAGATTCTGATACTGACCGCCCCATTCGATGAAGCCGCCCGGCGGGGGCTGCACCTTGGCAGACACAAGCGCCTGGGCTTCGGCAACGAACGAACCCAGATCGCGCCCGCGCACGTTGGCAGCCACCACGATCCGGCGGCGGCCGTTCTCCCGGCTCACCTGGTTGGGTCCGTCGCGAACCTCGAACCGCACCAGCTGGCCAAGCGGCACCGCCTGTGGCTGGGCGCCAATCGCACCGGTGCCAGGCGCGCCGGCCGGCAAAGGCACCGGGATGGCGGCCAGCGCCGCAATATCCGGCCGACGGTCATCGGCCAGCCGAACCACCACGTCAAAGCGCCGGTCGCCTTCGAACACCTGGCCGGCAGCCCGCCCGCCCACGGCAGTCTGCACGACATCGGCAACATCGGCGACGGTCAGCCCATAGGCCGCGATGGCGGCACGGTCGAAGCGGGTTTCCAGCGCCGGCAGCCCCTCGGTCTGCTCGACCTTCACATCGGCAGCGCCCGGCACCGTGCGCAGGGCCGCGGCGACACGGGCAGCAACCGGTTCCATCTGGCTGAAATCGTCCCCATAGACCTTGACCGCGACATCGGAGCGCACACCGGCGATCAGCTCGTTGAAGCGCAACTGGATGGGCTGGGAAATCTCATAGGCCGATCCGATCATGCTGCTGGCCCGCTGCTCGATCCCCTCAACCACCGCGGCCTTGCCGGCAGACGGGTCGGGCCACGTTTCGGACGGTTTCAGGATGATGAAGCCATCGGAGACGTTGGGTGGCATCGGGTCTGTCGCCACCTCGGCCGTGCCGGACTTCGAGAACATCAGGGCGACTTCCGGCAGCTTGCCGATCTCGCGTTCCAGCGCCATCTGCATGGTGGTTGATTGCTCCAGGCTGGTCGATGGTATCCGCACCGCGCTGAGCGCCACATTCTTCTCATCAAGCTGCGGGATGAATTCGCGGCCAAGCGTGAAGAACAGCAGCAAGGACACCGCAAAGGCCGCCGTTGCCGCGCCGATCACGGTCAGCGGCCGGGCCAGTGCATAGGCCAGCGCCGGCGCATAGAGACGCCGCGCCGCCACGATCGGCCGGGTTTCCTTTTCCTCCACCGTGCCGGACACCAGTATGGCCACCATGGCCGGCACGAACGTGACCGACAGCACGAAGGCTGCTGCGAGTGCCAGCATCACCGTGATCGCCATCGGTGAAAACATCTTGGCTTCCACGCCTTCGAAAGCCAGCAGCGGGGCATAGACGAGCAGGATGATGGCCTGGCCGAACACGGAAGGGCGGATCATTTCCTTCGCGGCTATCGCCACCTCCTCCAGCCGCTCGCCAAGGCTGATCAGCCGGCCTTCATGCGTCTGGCGTTCGGCCAGCCGGCGCAGGCAGTTTTCGACGATGATGACAGCGCCATCGACGATCAGGCCGAAATCGAGCGCGCCCAGGCTCATCAGATTGCCGGAGACACCGCCGGCAACCATGCCGGTGGCGGCGAGCAGCATCGACAGCGGGATGACCAGCGCCGTGACAATGGCAGCCCTGATGTTGCCCAGCAGCCAGAACAGCACCACCACCACCAGCAGCGCGCCTTCGGTCAGGCTGCGCGCCACTGTGCCGATGGTCGCTTCCACCAGCACCGACCGGTCGAGCACCACGGTTGCGGTGATTCCCGGCGGCAGAGAGCGGCCGATCTCGCCAAGCCGCGCCGCAGCGGCTCGGGCGGCGGTCCGGCTGTTTTCGCCAGCCAGCATCAGCGCCGTGCCGATCACCACTTCGCGGCCGTTGGCCGAAGCGGCGCCGGTGCGGATTTCGCGGCCGATCGATACGCGCGCGACATCGCGGACGCGCACAGGCGATTCAGCCCGTGTGGCGATCACAATATCCTCGATATCCGCCACCCTGGCGACGCGGGCATCGGCGCGCACGATCAGGCCTTCGCCGGCGCGATCGACAATGCCGGCGCCGCGCGAAAGATTGCCGCGTTCCAGGCCGGCCGCGAGATCGGTGAGCGTGAGGCCGAGCGCGGCGAGCCGGGCCGGATCGGGCGCCACCTGATATTGCTTCACAAAGCCGCCGATCACATCCACGCCGGCGATGCCGGGCACGGTGCGCATCTGCGGGCGGACGATCCAGTCCTGCACGGTGCGCAGATAGGTGATCTGCTCGCGCGCCGTGACCAGCCGCTGGCCTTCCGGCGTCTGATAACTGCCATCTGGCTGCCAGCCGGCGTCGCCCGGACGGGCCAGACCGTGTGGACGGGCGAAATCAACCGTCCACATCAGCACCTCGCCAAGGCCGGTGGTGACCGGGCCCAGTGTCGGATCGACGCCGGGCGGCAGGCTCTCGCGGGTTTGCGCCAGCCGTTCGGCCACCTGCTGGCGCGCGAAATAGACATTGGTTGCATCGGTGAAGACGGCGGTGACCTGGGCAAAGCCGTTGCGCGAAATCGAGCGGGTCGACACCAGCCCCGGCGTGCCGGCCAGCGCGGTTTCGATCGGATAGGTGACCTGCCGCTCCATGTCGGACGGGCTGAACGCCGGCGCCACGATGTTCACCTGCACCTGCCGGTTGGTGATGTCGGGCACGGCATCGATCGGCAGTTTCGCCAGCTGCGTCGCCCCGATGGCCGCCGCAATGATCGCCAGCAGCACGATCAGCCAGCGCTGGCCGACCGAAAACAGCAAGATGCGCTCAAGCATGGGTGTGATCCTCAGTCATGTTCGGCCTCGCCCTTGCCCAGTTCGGCCTTCAGCACGAAACTGTTGGTGGCAGCGATGCTGTCGCCCGGCTGCAATCCGGCTGATACCGCAACCGTTTCGGCGCGCGCCGCGCCCAGCGTGACCGGCCGCAGGGTGAAGCCGCGCGCGGTGCGCACGAACACCACCGGCCGGCCGCCAACATCCTGCACCGCCACGCGCGGCACCGTGGGCGCCATGCGACCGGCCGGGGTGAGAATGCGGGCGGTCAGGCTCTGGCCCTGGCGCAATTCGCCATCGGGATCGCGCACCACGGCGATGGCGCGCAGTGTGCCCGACAGATTGTCAACGGAAGGCGACACGAATTTCAGCGTCGCCTGATGCGGGTGATCGGCCCCCTGCACGGTCACCTCAACCGGCAAGCCCGCCGCGATCCCGACCAGATCACGCGCCGGCACCTGCAGTTCAGCCCAGATCGCCCGGCGATCGACGACCTGGAACAATTCGCGATCCGGCGTGACATATTCGCCGGGCGTCACCGAAACCGTGGTGACCTCGCCGGCCACCGGGCTCTTGAGGGTGAACAACCGCGAACCGCCCGGCGTCATGCCCAGCGCCGCCAGCCCCTGTTCAGCGGCGCGCGCTTCGATGCGGGCGGCCGCCAGCGCCGCTTCGGCCTGCTCGAAATCGGCCCGGGCGGTCACGCGCTGGGCAAGCAACCGCTGTTCGCGGGCGAACGTCTTGTCGGCAAGCGCCAGGCGGGAGCGCGCGGTGGCCAGCGCGGCCTGCGCCGTGGCGGCCTCCTGGCTGTCGATAACGGCAAGGCCCTGGCCAGCGGTGACACGGGTGCCGATCTGGGCGAGCAAGCGCGTCACCACGCCGTTGGTGCGCGCTGTCACGTGGCCAGCGCCATCGGGATTGGGCACGATCCGGCCGGTGGCCAGCACTTCGCCGCCGGCCGGCGCCAGCGCCACGCGGGCGAGCGTGATGCCCGCCGCTGCGATCTGGGCAGGGGTCACCAGGATTTCGCCTTCGGCATGATTGTCATCAGGCGCTGTGCCGCCGTCCTTTGCTTCAGGCGGGGCCGGCGGCCGGGCAGTGCCTGCGCCAAGCCAGTAGCCGCCGCCGGCGAGGATGGTTGCAGCGGCAAGCGCCATCAGCGCCTGCGTGTTCGATGGCCGGTTCATGGCTTGGCCTCCAGTTCGGGGATGATACCGAGCGCGCGGTCGCGTTCGGCTTGGGCAATTGCCAGGTCGCGGCGGGCGGCAATCAGGGCGCGGCGCGCGCTGCCCAGCGAGCGCTGGGCATTGAGCAGATCGAGGAAACTGAACTTGCCGGCGGCATAACCCAGCCGGGCGATGCGCAGCGCCTCTTCGGCACCTGGCACCAGGCCGCCGTTCAGCGTCTCGATCTGGGCGGCGGCCGCCGTGATCCGCGCTTCGGCAGCCCGTTGGCGCGCAACAATCTCCAGTGCCACCCGGCGCTGGCTGGCCTCGGCGCGGCGGGCCTCGGCGGCGGCAGCGGCGATATTGCCGCCGTTGCGGTTGAACAGCGGCAGCGTCACCGACACGCCGACGGTGACCGCACTGGCCGGCACCTGCTGGAACTGGCGATACCCCAGGTTGAGCCGCGGCACCGGCGCGCGCAGCGAGCGTTCGAATGCGATCCGGGCATTGGCACGCTGCTGTTCGGCGCGGGCGATGGCCAGATCGGGGTTGGCTGGCGCGGCAACCGCGCGGGCCACAGGTGTCGGGGTCAGCGCAAACAGCGTGTCCTGCCGGCCGATCAGGGCGGCCAGATTGGCCTGGCTGGCGGCTGCATCGGCAACGGCGGTGGCCAGCGCGGCTTCGGCTGTCTGCCGTTCGATATTGGCCGTCACCGCACGCAGCGGCGGTTCGCGGCCGCCATCGACCAGCTTGCCGACACCGGTCTCCAGTTCGCGCGCCAGTTCGACATCGGCACTGACAACCTTGACTGTTTCATCGGCGGCCAGTGCGGTCGCATAGGCCGCACGCACGGCGCGGGCCAGATCGACGGCCGACAATTGCCGGCCGGCCTCGGCGGCATCGACGCCGGCCGCGGCCAGTGCAGCGCGTGCCCGGCGTTGACCGCTGATCTCGAGCGGCATGGCCAGTGTCCACGCCGTGGCGGCCGCATCCGCGCCCTCCAGGGGCCCGCGTGTCGGCAGATTGTCGATGGCGACGCCGAACTCCGGGTTCGGCCGCAGCCGCGCCTGTTGCAGACGCGCGCGCTCGGCATCGCTGCCCGCCTGCGCTTCTTCCAGCAACGGCGACTGGCGAAAGGCCGTCGCCAGTGCCCCTGCGAGGGACAGCGGCTCTCGTGCCGCCGGTTGCTGCTGGGCGCGTGCCGGCGGGTCGGCAAGCGCCAGCGCTGTGGCCAGCGCCAGCATGGTGCTTTTGTTCATGGTAACTGGGTATCCCTGACATGACGCAAGGCTGCCGATCTGGCGGCAGCGGTTGAAGGCGCAGGTCAGGCTCGGGGCGGCTCCGGCAATCGCCCGGTCAGGATCGGCCGCAGGGTAGGCGCATCGTGTGCTTCGAATACCGCTGTGCGCGGCGGCGCGTCGGGTATTTCGGGAGACAACGTAGCATGCCCGGCCGTGTGGTGAAGGCAGCAGGTGCCGCAATGGGCCGCCTTGCCGGAGGCATCATCATCGGTTGCGTCAGCCAGCGTACTGCAATCGGCCGAAACCCCGTCAGTAATGCCTGCCACAATCGCAGCGCGGGCATCCTGGCCAAGATCGAACGCCGCGACCTGGCCCGCTGTGAACAGGGCGAACACACAGGCAAGCAGCATCGCAGGACGCATCATCAGGCGTCCAAGCCGGGCGATGGCTGAAGACAGTTGCACAATGGCTGTCCAATGCCTCATCAGCCGCGCCCCTGCAAGCCAGGGTCAGCGCGATCCGTGACCGGCTCCATCGTGCGCGCCAGATCGTCAGGGATCGGCATCACCGCAAATGCGCTGACCCGCGCGCGGCCGATGTTGCCGGCAGGCGTTCGGCCGCTCACATGCCCGATCGGCGCGAGTGCCAGACGCAGCAACTGTCCGGCGGCTTCATGCCACTCGCGGCGTGCGATTGCATAGCGGAACATGTCGGCATGCACGGCGATATGCAGGGAGAGCACTGCCTGCGACAGCACATGCGCACGCTCCAACGCACGCCATGCGCTCGCATCATCGCCGGCCTGTCGCGCCTCGCGGTGGCGCGCGCGCTCAAAATCGACACTGGCGCGCAGGCTGCCGGTCATGACAGGACGCCTTCGTTGCATTTGTTCCCGTGCGCATTCTCAGGTGTTGCCGGCGCCAGTTCGCGCAGGGCGTGGCGCACGATCTGGACTCCGCCGCTGATGGCGAGGCCGGCCAGGATCGCCGCCACCATCAGATCGGGCCAGGCCGAACCGGTGCCCAGCACGCCGGCCGCCGCCAGCATCACCGCCACATTGCCGACGGCATCGTTGCGGGAGCAGATCCAGACAGAGCGCATGTTGGCGTCACCCGTGCGGTAGCGATAGAGCAGCAGGGCGACGCCGACATTGGCGACCAGTGCCAGCATCCCGACCAGGCCCATGGTCTGGCCATCGGGAAGCCGGCCATGCCACAGGGCCCAGGCGGTGCTGCCGAAAATCCACGAGCCGAAGGCGAGCAGCGTCACGCCCTTCAGCAGTGCGGCACGGGCGCGAATGGTGAGTGCCATGCCGGCCACCACCAGGCTGATGGCATAGTTGGCGGCGTCGCCAAGGAAATCGAGCGCATCGGCCGCCAACGACAGACTGCCGGCGGCCACACCGGCCGCGATTTCAACAAGGAACATGCCGGCGTTGACAGCCAGCGCTATCCACAGCGCGCGGCGCCACCGCCCGTCCTGAGCGATGTCGGCGCTGTTCGCGTTCGTATCACAGCATGTTCCGGCCATGGCGTTCCAACCTTCTCGACACCCGAGTCGGACTGGCTTATGCACCTTGAAGCAACTACAGGGTCAAGCGCTGATGACGAGCCTTGTCGACATGAAGATCGGAGAATTGGCGCGGGCAGCCGGCACGACCCCGGAGACCGTGCGCTTTTACGAGAAGGCCGGGCTGCTGCCGCCGCCGGCGCGGACCGGCAGCAATTACCGGGCGTTCACGCCGGCGCATCTGCAACGGCTGATTTTCATCCGGCACGCCCGCGGCCTGGGGTTTGATACCGACGACATCCGGTCGCTGCTCGATCTGGCTGATCATCCTGATCGACCCTGTGACGAGGCTGATCGCATCGCATCTGGCCATCTGCGGGCGGTCGAACGCAAGATCGCACAGCTTGGCGCGCTGCGCGACGAGCTGGCGCGCATGACCAGCAACTGCCGGGGCGGCAATGCTGCCGACTGCCGTGTGCTGGAAGTGATTGCCAATCACGGACACTGCGACAGCGAGCACGGAGCCTGAGCGCGCTCTGGCAGCAGGCACGTACACCGCAGGTTGAGGGCGACGGGCAGCCGGTGCGTAACACGTCATCAGACAGACTGATGATGGAGAAATTGCCATGTCCCGATTGATCGCTGGTGCAATGCTGTTTGCGATGGCTGCGGCACCTGCCGCTGCGCACCCCAAGCTGCTGGCATCTGCACCGGCCGAGGGCGCTGCGGTGGCCGCGCCGGGGGAGATCAGGCTGCAGTTTTCCGAAAAGCTGTTCAGCAAGATGTCGGGCGCCAAGCTGGTGCGCGCTGATGGCAAGCCGGCCGGTGCCGCCGAAGTGAATTTTGCCGAGGATGGCAAGTCGCTGATGCTCGTGCCCGCCAAACCGCTGGCCGCAGGTGGCTACACGGTGGAATGGTACGGGGTAGCGGGGGACACCCACCGCGTCACCGGAACCCTGCACTTCACCGTTCGATGACACTGCCGTGCTGACCGATCCGCTGGCTGTGCTGCTGCGTTTTGCGCTTTATGCGGTGCTCGGCCTGATGTTCGGTCTGCTGGCGTTTCGGAAATATTCGCCCATGCCTACACGGCTTGTCGGCCGCCAGGTCATCATCGCCATGGCGGCTCTCGGATTGGTGTTGAGCGGCACCGGGCTGGTTGAACTTGCCGCAAGGATGCACGGCCTGAGCTTGGCAGACGTGGGGATGGCGGAGGTGGCCACCATTTTGTCTTTGCCGGGATTGGGCACTGCTTTCGGTGTCCGGATCGCGGCGTTGCTGGCCACCATCGCTGTGATGGCGATCTGGCCTGCTCGCGGACGCACCGCGCTGATGTTGGCCGGCGTGGCGTTGGTCTGCCTGGCCTTTCAGGGCCATGCTGGCGCCACCGAAGGGCGGGCCGGGCTTGGTCACCTGCTGGCAACAGCGTTGCACCTGGTGGCTGCCGGTATCTGGCTTGGCGCGCTGGTCATGTTTCTGGCGATGTCGGCACGGGGATCGCAGATCGATCGAGGCACGTTGGCTGCTTCCCTGAAGCGGTTTCATGGCGTCGGCACAATGGTGGTCGCCACGCTGGCGCTGACAGGCAGCGTGGCCTTCTTGATGATCGCCGGATGGCCCCTGCCGGCGGCTGCCTTCCAGTCGCCGTGGTGGTGGTTGCTGGCGCTCAAGCTGGTGGTCTTTGTGGCCATGCTGGGGCTCGCGGCGGTCAACCGCTTCCACCTTGCGCCAGGCCTCGCAGCCGGTCAGGTGCATGCGGTACAGTGGATCAGGCGCAGCATAATGCTGGAACTGGCGTTGGGCGTGTTCATCCTGGCATTGGTGGCCTGGCTGGGCCTGCTGGCGCCTGATCCGGGTTGAGGTGTGGGAGAATGGCAATGACACAGATTGAACAGGCCTTGCGCGAACTGGCGCGCCAGCCTTCGCCGCCGCAATTGGCGGCCATCGAGGCGCAGGTCTGGCGCCGCGTTTCCGCCGCCGCTGAGTCGGCCTGGAGCTGGCGCATACCGGCCACAGCCACGGTTGCCGCCATGCTGGTCGGCGTCATGACCGGGATACAGCCAGGTGGTCGTGCGGCGGTGGCCGAGATGGATGCATTGTCGGTTCGTCCGGCCCTGTTGCCGTCAACCCTTCTGGTGGCGAACTGATGCAGGCGCGGTGGCTGCGCGTTGCAGCGATTGTCATCCTGTCGTTGTTGGCCGGCCTTGGCGGCGCTCTGTTGTCCCGGCAGTGGCAGCCGACGGCGGCCGCAGCACCATCCCTGCACGAGCGTCTGCACAGCGAACTGGACCTCACAGCCGCGCAGGATCAGCGCATCCACCAGCTGGAACGCAGCTTTGCGTCTGAACGGGCGCAACATGAGGCGTCGATGCGCGCCGCCAACCGCCGGCTCGCCGCTGCCATGGCCAGCGAGGGACGCTATGGGCCGGGCGTGGCAACGGCGGTGGACGATATTCATGTCGCCATGGGTGCCTATCAGAAGGCCAGCCTTGAGCATGTGTTTGCCATGCGCCGCGAACTGGATGCCGGACAGCGTACCCGGTTCGACAAGATCGTGGCAGAATCGCTCACAGCCCCGGCGCAATGACCGATACGGACGAACGTGCGCTTGCCGCTGCTGCTGCGGGCGGCAGCGAGCGCGCGTTCAGCGACCTGATGCGGCGCCACAAGGATCGGCTGTTCCGTATCATCCGGCGGCTGGTCAGTGACGAGGACGCGGCGCTCGAGGTGCTGCAGGACAGTTTCGTGGCGATGTGGCGGTCAATCGGCCGCCTTGATCCACAGCGGCCGTTTCTGGCGTGGGCCACCCGCATCGCCATCAACAAGGCGCGGGACTGGCGCCGGCGGGAACGGGTACGGCGGGCGATCCGCGCCTTTTTGCCGGTGGACGCCGCAGCGCAGCAGGCTGATCCCGCCCCGCTCGCCGATGAGCAGGTTGCAGCGGCGCGCGATGTGCAGCGAGTGGCTGCGGCATTGGCCGAGGTTCCCGCCCATTTGCGCGAACCCTTGGTACTGACGGCCATTGACGGGTTGAGCTATGCGCAGGCCGCCGATGTGCTGGGGATCAGCCGCAAGGCCGTGGAGACAAGGATTGCCCGCGCCCGCGCTCACCTGTCGCGACTGTGTCCGGATCTGGCGTCGGCCGCGCCTGCGCCACCTGGTGCGGATTGACCGGCGGCTTCACTTTTTGGCGGCGCGGGATGACCAGTGGATGTGTCGAATACGCCAGGCATCGCCCGTTCGGACCAGCAGCATGGTTTCCGTTGACAGTCGATCAACCGGCTTGCCCTTATAGTTGCCGGTGGTGCGCCCTTCGCTCGCGATCCAGGCCGTGTTTCCGTCGCTGTCGCCAGACCGGTTGGTGACGATGCCGGGCACAGCCCTGGCGAACGCCATGTCGCCGGGCATGTGATGGCCGCCATATTCAGCGGCCGAGCGCTCAACCGATCCGGCTTCGAAAATCAGCACATTTTCGGCCAGCAGTGCGCGCGCTGCCGCGGCATCACCGCGAACAAGTGCGGCATGGAAGGCTTCAACAACCGCAGCAGCCGGACGAGCTGCTTCGGATACACCAGCGGCTGCTCCCTGTGCCAAACTTGGCTGGCTGAAGGCGGCAAGGCCCAGAGCGATCAAGGCTGACGTGAATTTCTTCATTCTCTGCTCCAATCCGTTGATTGCAAAAATTGCTTTGGTCTCGCCGGTGAACCGTCCATCACCGATAGCCCGCGATAGTTTGGCAGGACAGGTCAGGCTTGCGATCACAGCCAGAAGCGCACACCGGTGCGGATTGACCAGCCGCCGGGATTTTCGCCAGCGGCGCGGGCGAGGCGGGACGATTCGCCCAGTCGCCGCTCGAACATCACCGCCACATAGGGCGCGACGCGGCGGGTGATTTCATAGCGGGTGAGCACGCCGGTTTCGATGATCGCCGGACCCGGTGCGATCAGCCGTTCAGGTACGCGGGTGGCGTAGATGTCGGTTTCGAACAAAGGCTGCACCACCAGCCGGTTGGTCATCCTGAGATCGAAGGACTGGCGCAGCCGCAGCAGCACATCGCCCTTGAAGCCGAGGAACACATGCGCTTCGGTTTCGAAGAACAGCGGCGCCAGGCCCTGCACACCAACCACGGCATAGGTGCGGGCATCGGGCGCGATATCGTGGCGCAGGCCCACCTGCGCATCGAAGAACATGGCGATGTTGCGGCTGTAGAGCGCCTGGAACTCGCTCTGTTCAAGGCGCGGCCCCTTCGTCTCGCCCTCGGTGCGCCACCAGAATTTGTTGATATCGCTGCCGATCCAGCCCTGCGCCTCCCAGTTGGCGACCCATTTGCCATCAAACCGCGTGATGTCGGCTTCTTCCACCAGCGTGAAATTGTTGATGCCGCCATCGTGCGCATGGTCGGGATTGCGGGCCTCGGCCGGCGGCGTCTGGGCGAAGGCGGGGGCGGCGGCCAATGCCGCGATGCAGGCAATCATCCGCATCGGCTCAGTGCCCGCTGTGCTGAAGAACAGGTGCGGGCTTGCCATCGGGGGACGCCACATTGGCCACCACCAGCTTCTGCATCATGCCGCTGTTCATGTGGTAGAGAAGGTGGCAGTGCAGCGGCCATTCGCCAGCTTCATTCGCCGTCAGGATGATCGACTGGGTGCGGCCAGGCGCCACCACGATCACGTTCTTCTCCGGCATCAGGCCGGGCGCCTGGCCATTCTCCACCTCGAAGAACATGCCGTGCAGGTGCATCGGGTGGGCCATCATCGTCTCGTTGATAAACGTCACGCGCACCCGTTCCCCGAACTTCACGTCTATGGGCGGAGCCTCGCCGAACTTCCTGCCATTCAGCGTCCAGATATAGCGCTCCATATTGCCCTGCAGGCGCACCACGATCTCGCGGGTGGGAGGGGCCGCGTCGGCTTTGGGTTCCAGCGCCACCAGGTCGCGCATGGAGAGCACACGGGCGCCATAAGGCGCGCCGGTGGCCCAGCCGAAAACGCGACCACTGCCATCAGTGTCGCCTTCCTTGCCCAGCACCGGCATGTTCATCATGCCCTTCATCTGGCTGTGGTCCATGCCGGCCATCGGATCCTTGCCATAGCCATAATTCACCACCGGGTACGGCATGCCGCCCGGCGGCTTTTCGGCCAGCGCCACGGCGGTGCCGACGCGGGGCGCGGCCTTCGGGGTGCAATGGCCCATCGCGGCGTGTTCGGGCGGGCAGTCGAGGTCAGTCACCGGCTTGGGCGCGGGTGCCTTGGGCGTGCAATGGCCCATTGCGGCGTGTTCGGGCGCGCAGTCAGGATCGCTGGCCGGCTTGGCGGCCGGCACCATCGGGGCGCCATGCCCCAGCGCCGCATGGCCTGGCGCAGCAGCGGACTCCTTGGCAGCCGCCAGCGTCACGCCGGTCGGCTGGCAATGCCCCATTGCGGCATGCTCGGCCGTGCAGGCTTCACCCGGCGCCGGCATGCTGTGACCCATTTCGGCGAGCAGCAGGACCTGCCTGGGCCGCAGCGGCGGCGCACTGACCGGCAGCACCGGATCACTGGTCAACGCCGCAAGCAACGTGGCGCGGCGATCCAGCGTCTCCACCCACAGCGCATGCGCTCCGGCCTTTGGCTCCACGATCACATCATAGGTTTCGGCAACGCCGATGCGGAACTCGTCCACCTGCACCGGCTGCACCGGCCGGCCGTCGGCGGCAACAATGGTCATGGCGACGCCGGGGATGCGCACATCCATGAAGCTCATGGCGCTGCCGTTGATGAAGCGCAGCCGCACACGCTGTCCGGGTGTGAAGGCCAGCACTGGCTTCGCTTCGGTCGGCTGGCCGTTGGCCAGCAGCGTGTAGCCCGACACGTCGGCGATATCGGTGGCGTCCATCCGCATGTCGCCCCAGGCCTTGCGTTCGGCCAGCGTCGCCTTCATCCCGAACTTCTTCGCGTCGCGCAGGGTCTCGGGCAGGGTGCGCTTGTTCCAGTTGTAGTAGCCGCTGTCGGATTTCAGGTTGCGCAGCACCCGCCCGGGGTCCTGCTGCGTGTGATCCGACAGCAGGATCACATGTTCGGCATCGGCCTTGATCGGGTCTTCACCCTTGGGCGCGATCAGCAGCGCGCCATATTGGCCGGCCTGTTCCTGGCCGCCGCTGTGGGCGTGATACCAGTAGGTGCCGCTCTGCCGGATGCGGATGCGATAGGTGTAGGTGGCGCCCGGCGCGATGCCGTTGAAGCCGTTGAAGCCCGGCGCGCCGTCATAGGCGCCATCGACCAGCAGACCATGCCAGTGGATGGAGGTGGTGGCATCCAGCTTGTTGGTCACCCGCACCACGGCCTCCTCGCCTTCGCGGAAGCGCAGAACGGGGCCGGGCACAGTGCCGTTGATGGTGATCACCTTGTCGCTGCGGCCAGGCACGATCATCCTGTTCGCCTGTTCGACGACAAGATCATAGGTTGCCGCCATCGCGGGCATTGCCAACAGCGCGGCAAAGACGGTCAACATCGCACGAAGCGGGCGGTTCATCAGGGGGGCTCCAGTCTTGTTACATTGCCTTACGCGCGGTGGGTGTTGTGCCCTCATCCGCCAAACAGCATCCAGGCGGCCATGGCGATCATGATCAGATTTTCCGAAAGGGAAACAAAGCCCAGCGGCACGTTGCTGTCGCCACCGACGCAGGCGCACTTCAGCTCGCGCTTGTCGATATAGACGGCCTTGAACACGCTGACCGCGCCAATGCCGCCGATAAAAAGCGCCACACCGGCCGCCAGCCAGGGCAATTGGCCCGACAGCATCAGCACGCCGGCAAAGGCTTCGGCCCATGCATAGACGATGCCATAGGGCACCCAGCGCCGTGCCAGCAGATCATAGTTCAGGAACATGGTGGCAAAGCTGTCCAAGTCGCGCAGCTTCAGATATGCCAGCAAACACATGGCGATGCCGACGAACCATTCGACGGCGTGACCTGTGAACACACTGCCCATCGTGGCCATGCTGAGCGCGGCCGCAATGGCAGCAGCCATGCCGAACAGCGCAATCACAGGGCGATAGGTGAGCGCCTTTGGATCACGCACCTGGAGGCCGAGCCAGCGCCTGAGATCGTCGTGGCCGCCCACCCGCTGGCCGGCAATGAAAATTTGCGGTGTGGTCATCACGCCCTGCTCGGCCTTGAAGGCGTCCACCGCTTCGCGGCTGGAGAGCAGCCGGTCTTCAACCGTGTAGCCTTGGCTTTTCAGCAGGTGCCGTGCCTTGAGGCCATAGGGACAGGTGTGATCGGGTAACGCCATGCGGACCAGCGTGGCGGTTCGGGGAAGGGGAGCGTCCATGCGGCAATTCTCTCGATTCGCTTGATTGCCTGCTCTATGTAGCCTCCGGACCATGATACGGAGTCAAGCCATGGCGAAGATGACGATTGCGCGCCTTGCCTCGGCAGCAGACGTGGGCGTGGAAACGGTGCGCTTTTATCAGCGCAAGGGATTGATGCCGGTGCCTGCGGCGGTTGGTGCCATCCGCACCTATGACAAGAATGATGTTGAACGGTTGATCTTCATCAGGGCCGCGCAGCGTGCCGGCTTTCGACTGTCGGAAATCGCCGAGCTGCTGGCGCTTGATCCAGCCGCAGACCGCACACGTATCCGGGAATTGTCGCAGGCACGGATCGACAGCCTTGACGAACAGATCGCGGCGCTCACGGCTGCCAGGCGTGCTCTGGCGCGATTGGTGAAGGATTGCGCACGGGGCGAGGCGGGGCCATGCCCGATCATCGAGGCGTTCAATTGAACCAGCCGAGGCGCCGGGAGGCGGTTCAAGCCGGCAGCGGGCGTTCCATGGCCAACTGCCTGATTGCCGCGGCAAGTCGGTCAACCTCTGCCGGCATTGTGAACAAAGATGGTGTAACCCGTATGCAGGTGCCGCCGGCCAGGCCCACACGGTGGACCGTCATGATGCCAAAGCGGTTGAGCAATATGTCGGTGAGTTTGATGTTGGCTTCAGGCGAACCTTGGCCGTGCAGGCGGAAGGATGTCGTGGCACCATAAAGCGCAGGGTCATCGGGCAACAATATGTCAACGCCTTCCAGCCCACGCACCTGCGATACCCAGCGGTTGCGCAGATACCGAAGCCGATCGATTTTGGCCTGCCGGTCAATCAGCGCCTGGAAGTCTAGCGCCGCCGGGATGGTCAGCTGCGGAGCGAAATCGACTGTCCCCTGGTGCACCTTGGCCTGAACATCGTCTGACGCAGCGTTTGGCAGTTGACGACGCAGCTCCCAGGATACAGCAGGAGGTTCGGAATCAGGGTCGACCTGCCTTTGCCTGATCGACTGCCCGCCACGGTAATCACGTGGCGGTCGTCCAGATGGCCGACCGTTC
>JAIXUQ010000113.1 GCA_027483465.1 Sphingomonadales bacterium | reverse complement strand
GATGACCATCCGCAACCGCATTGCCTTTGTCACTGGTGCCAACCGCGGCCTTGGTGCCGCCTTTGTCGAGGCGCTGCTCGCAGCCGGCGCCGCCCGGGTTTATGCCGCGGCCCGCCAGCCGGTGCACCATGCCGATCCGCGCGTGGTGCCGGTGGTGCTGGATGTGACCGATCCCGCCGCCATCGCCGCTGCTGCTGCGGCTGCTGGCGATGTCAGCCTGCTGATCAACAATGCCGGTGCGCTGGAAGGCGGTGACCTGTTCGCCGCCGGGGCGGAGGCGCTGGAACGCCAGCTGGCGGTGAATGCGCTGGCACCGCTGCGCCTGGCCACGGCCTTTGCCCCGGCGCTGCGCCGCAGCCGGGGGGCCATCGTGAACATCCTTTCGGTGGTGGCGCTGGCACCGATGCCGGGCCTGGCGGCCTACAGCGCGTCAAAGGCTGCGGCCGCCTCGCTCACCGGCGCCCTGCGGGCGACTCTGGCCGGCGACGGCGTGGCGGTGCACGCGGTGTTCCCCGGCCCGGTGGATACCGCCATGGCCGCCGGCATCGATCTGCCCAAGACCAGCCCGGCCGCCGTGGCCGGCGCGGTGCTGGCCGGGGTGGACGCCGGCGAGGCGGACATCTTCCCCGATGCGTTCGCGCGCCAGATTGCCGCCGGCTGGTTTGCCGATCCCCGCGCCGTGGCGGCGCAATTCGCCGCCTGATCACATCATGGCTGGCAAAGCGGCGCGCGCCTTGGCAAGGTGCGCGCCGTTGCCATGTGGGGAGTGTCTGGCCGTGCGCCATCTTGTTGCGAGTGTGATGCTGATGTCTGCTGCTGCTGCCGTTGCTGCCCCGATCGCCTATCCGGCCACCCGCACCGGGCCGGAGGTTGAGGCCCGCCACGGGATCAGCGTGCCCGATCCCTATCGCTGGCTGGAAGCCGATGTGCGCACAGAGCCGCAGGTGGCGGCCTGGGTGGAGGCGCAGAACAAGGTGACGGGCGCCTATCTGGCCGGCCTGCCGCAGCGCGAGGCGATCCGGCAGCGGCTGACCGCGCTGTACAATTTCGAACGCTTCGGCATCCCGGTGGTGCGCGGCGGCGTGCAATTCTACACCCGCAATTCCGGCCTGCAAAACCAGTCGGTGCTCTATGTGCAGGCGCCGGGGGCCGAGCCGCGCGTGCTCATCGATCCCAATCCCTGGGCGAAGGACGGCGCCACCGCGCTGGCCGAATGGGAGGCTTCGGCCGATGGCAAGCTGCTGGTTTATGCCGTGCAGGATGGCGGCACCGATTGGCGCACATTGAAGGTGCGCGATGTGGCCACCGGCACCGATCGGCCCGATGTGATCGAATGGGTGAAATCCAGCGCGATTGCCTGGAAGAAGGATGGTTCGGGCTTTTACTACAGCCGCTTTCCCGAACAGGCCGGGCCGAAATATCTGGGCGTGAGCCTCAATCAAAAGCTGTATTTCCACAAGCTGGGCACGCCGCAATCGGCCGACGAATTGATTTTCGAGACGCCGGACCATCCCAAGCGCGGCCATTTCGGCCAGGTGACGGACGATGGCCGCTGGCTGGTGATCATCACCGCCGAGGGCACCGACGACCGTTATGAGGTGCGCATCGCCGAAATTGGCGCCAACGGTGGGCGGGGCGAGACGCCGCGCGCGCTGGTGACCGGGCTGGACCATGATTGGTCGCTGGCCGGATCAAGGGGTGACACGCTCTATTTCCGCACCAACCAGGCGGCGCCGCGCGGCCGCATCGTGGCGATGAACGCGCTGACCGGCGCGATCAGCGAGGTGGTGCCGGAAGGGCCGGCGACCCTGACCAGCGCCTCCCTGCTGGGCAACCGGCTGGCGGCGGAAACGCTGGAGGACGCCAAGTCGGTCGTGCGCCTGTATGAACTGGATGGCAAACCGGCCGGCGTGGTGCCGCTGCCGGGCATCGGCACGGCGGCGGGCTTTGCCCCGTCAGAGGATGGCAAGACCTGGTTTGCCTTCACCAGCTTTGCCGCGCCGCCCTCGATCTGGCGCTATGACGCGGCGACCAATGTGGCCGAGGTGGTGCGCCAGCCCCGGGTGGCGTTCAACCCGGCCGATTATGTGGTGAGCCAGATCTTCTACCCATCGAAGGATGGCACGAAGGTTCCGATGTTCGTCGCCCACCGCAAGGATCTGGACCTGACGAAGCCGCACCCGGCGCTGCTCTATGCCTATGGCGGGTTCAACATCAGCAGCACGCCGGGTTTCAGCGTGAGCCGGCTGGTGTGGATGGAGATGGGCGGCGTGTTCGCGCTGGCCAACATCCGCGGCGGCGGCGAATATGGCAAGGCCTGGCACGACGGCGGCCGCCTGCTCAACAAGCAGAATGTGTTCGATGATTTCATCGCCGCCGGCGAGACGCTGATCGCGCGCGGGCTCACCGCCAAGGGCAAGCTGGCCATCCAGGGCGGCTCCAACGGCGGCCTGCTGGTGGGCGCCGTGACCAACCAGCGGCCCGATCTGTTTGCCGCCGCGCTGCCGGCGGTGGGCGTGATGGACATGCTGCGCTATGCCAACTGGACGGCGGGGCGCTATTGGGTGGATGATTATGGCGATGTGACCAAGCCGGAGTTTTTCCGCTACAATCTGGGATATAGCCCCTATCACAACGTGAAATCGGGCAAGGATTATCCGGCCATCCTGGTGACCACCGCCGACACGGATGACCGGGTGGTGCCGGGCCACAGCTTCAAATATGCCGCCGCGCTGCAGGCAGCGAAGATCGGGGACAAGCCGCACCTGATCCGCATTGAAACCCGCGCCGGCCATGGCAGCGGCAAGCCGACCGACAAGATCATCGCCGAAGCGGCCGATCTGTGGGCCTTTGCCGGTTACTGGACCGGGCTCACGCGGTAGGCGGCGGCCGCGGCCCGCTGGGCCGGGTGAGGATGAAGGTGGCGGTGGCCGGCAGGATCACCGCCTGGATGATGATCACCCGATCAGCCGCGCCGAAGATCACGCTGGCGGCGAACACCCCGGCCATGGACACAATGGCCAGCAGCTTGGCGCGCGGGCTGATGGCGCCATGCTGTTCCCAGTTGCTGATCAGCGGGCCGAAGGTGCGATTGGCCAGCAGCCAGGCGTGCAGGCGCGGCGAGCCATTGGCAAAGGCCCATGCCGCCAGCAGCACGAACGGGGTGGTGGGCAGCAGCGGCAGCACCACGCCGGCAATGCCCAGCGCCAGGCTGGTGAAGCCCAGCAGCAGCCACAGCGGCCGGAACAGTGGCCGGAACATCAGCCCTGCAGGCCGGCGGCGATTGCGGCGGCCAGCGCCGCATCGCCGGCGGCGATCACCTGGCCGCTGCTGGCGCGGCCCAGCGGCTGGCCCTGCCAGTCGCTCATCACGCCGCCGGCGCCGGTGATGATCGGCACCAGCGCGGCCCAATCATGGATTTTCAGGCCCGATTCGATCACCGCATCCAGATGACCGGCCGCCACCAGGCCATAATTGTGGCAATCCCCGCCATACAGCGTGTCCCGCGCGGCCACCCGCACCCGTTCGAAGGCGGCGAAATCGGCCGGATCAAAGGCCTGCGGGCTGGTGGTGCCCAGCCGCGCCTCGGCCAAAGGCAGGCCGTGGCGGACATGGCAGCGCTGGCCGTTGAACAAGGTGGGCTGGCCCGGCCCGGCGATCCAGCGGTCGCGGATGATGCACTGATCGATCACGCCCAGCACCGGCACCCCATCCTGCATCAGCGCGATCAGCGTGCCGAACAGCGGCCGCCCGGCCACGAAGGCGCGGGTGCCATCGATGGGATCGAGCACCCACACCCGCTCCGCCTCCGGCCGGTCATCGCCATATTCCTCGCCGATCACGCCATCATCGGGGCGATACTGATCGAGCAGGCGGCGGATGGCGGCCTCGGCCTCCTTGTCGGCCGCTGTCACCGGCGAGAAATCCGCCTTGGTCTCCACCAGGAAGGGCCGGCGGAACCAGGGCCGGATCGCGGCGCCGGCGGCTTCGGCCAGCATCTGCGCCAGTTCAAGATCGGTCACGGCTGTTGGTCCTTCAGGCCCAGTTCCTTCAGGATGGCCGCCCGGTCCGCGTCCAGCGCCGGGGCCGGCGGGCGCCGGGCGCTGTCTTCATGGGCGGAAAGCTTCACCGGATTGCCGGCGGCGATCAGCGGCGTGCCATCGGGCAGGGCGGTTTCCACCACCATGTTGCGGGCGCGCACCTGGGGATTGGCCAGCGCCTGGCCGATCGTGTTGAGCGGCCCGCACGGCACCCCGGCGGCTTCCAGCCGCGGCAGCCAATGGGCGGCCGGCCGGGTGATCAGCACGGCCTCCAGCACGGCGGCCAGGTCCTCGGCATGGGCGGTGCGCGCCTCGTTGCCGGCAAAGCGCGGATCATCGGCGGGCAGGCCCAGCGCGCCGCACAGGGCGGCAAACAACTGGTCATTGCCGGCGGCGATCACGATGGGGGCATCGGCGCATTGATAGGCGGCAAAGGGCGTGATGCTGGGGTGGCGCGCCCCCAGCGGGCCGGGCGATTGCCCGGTGGCGGCATAGCGGGCGATGGCATTTTCCAGGATGGCGATCTGGCCATCCAGCATCGCCACGTCCACGAACTGGCCCCGGCCGGTCGCGTGGCGATCATGCAGCGCGGCCATGATGCCGATCACGGTGAACAGGCCGGCGGTGATATCCCCGATGCTGGTGCCGACGCGGGTGGGCGGCCCGCCGGCATGGCCGGTCACCGACATGATGCCGCCCATCGCCTGCACCACCATGTCATAGGCGGCCTTCTGCGCGTCCGGCCCGGTCTGGCCGAAACCGCTGGTGGCGGCATGGATCAGGCGCGGGAAACGGGCGTGCAGCGCCTCCCAGCCATAGCCCAGCCGCGCCATCACGCCCGGCCGGTAATTGTCCACCAGCACATCGGCGCGGGCCAGCAGCGCCTCGAACACGGCGCGATCGGCCGGGGCCTTCAGATCGAGCGCGATCGATTGCTTGCCGCGGTTGATGCTGGCGAAATAGGCGCTGTGGCCGTTCACGAACGGGCCATAGGCGCGGGCATCATCGCCGCCGTCGGGCCGCTCCACCTTGATCACCCGCGCGCCCAGATCGGCCAGCACCATCGTGGCATAGGGCCCCGCCAGCACGCGCGACAGATCGACAACAACAAGGCCGGCAAGCGGTCCGGAGGCGGTGGCAGACATGACACAAGGCATAGCGTTGTTTTTCCGTGCCGTCACCGGCTACACAGGCACATGACACAGGGCGCATCACACAGGGCGCATGACGCATGGGGGGACGAATGATGACCAAACGCCTGCTGCTGGCCGCCACGCTGCTGGCCAGCGCTGCAACCGCCCAACCGGCTGACCGCGAAGCCGCGCTGGATGCGCAGATTTCCAGCGCCGATCAGATGGCCTGGCTGAAAACGCTCACATCCGGGCCCAATCACCTGGGCAGCCCGCACAACCAGGCCAATGCCGCCCTGATCGAGAAATTGTTCCGCGAATGGGGCTGGCAGGTGAAGCGCGCCGACTATCAGGTGCTCTATCCCACCCCGGTGTCGACCGCGCTGGAACTGGTGGGCCCGGTGGCGAAGACGCTGGGCGGGCAGGAACCGGGCATCCCCGAAGACGCCACCTCCAACACCCTGGCCGGGGCGCTGCCGCCCTATGTGGCCTATCAGGGTGATGGCGATGTCACGGCGCCGGTGGTCTATGTGAATTATGGCCTGCCCGCCGATTACGAGGCGCTGGCCCGGCGCGGCATCAGCGTGAAGGGCAAGATCGTCATTGCCCGTTATGGCGGCGGCTGGCGCGGGTTGAAGCCGAAACTGGCGCAGGAGGCCGGCGCCATCGGCTGCCTGATCTATTCCGATCCGCAGCAGGATGGCTATGGCAGTGCCGACACCTATCCCAATGGCGGCGGCCGCCCGCCGGCCGGGGTGCAGCGCGGCAGCGTGGTGGACATGACCACCTATCCCGGCGATCCGCTCACCCCCGGCGTGGGCGCCACCAAGGACGCCAAGCGCCTGACCCGCGAGACGGCGCCGACCGTGCTGAAAATCCCCACCCTGCCGATCTCCTACGCCGATGCCACCGAAATCCTCTCCCGCCTGAAGGGCGCGCCGGTGCCGCCCGATTGGCGCGGCGGCCTGCCGTTCCATTATCGCTTTGGCGGCAGCGATGATGTGCGCGTGCATCTGAAGGTGGCCAGCGAATGGTCGCTGAAAACCGTCTCCAACATCATCGCCACCCTGCCCGGCAGCAGCCGCAAGGATGAATGGGTGGTGCGCGGCAACCATTATGATGGCTGGGTGTTCGGCGCGTCGGACCCGCTGTCGGGCGAGGTGGCGCTGCTGAGCGAGGCCAAGGCGCTGGGCGCGCTGTACAAGGCCGGCTGGCGGCCCAAGCGCAGCATCGTCTATGCCAGCTGGGATGGCGAGGAGCCGGGCCTGTTGGGCTCGACCGAATGGGTGGAGCATAATCTGGCCGAACTGCGCCAGAAGGCGCTGATCTACATCAACGGGGACAGCAACGGCCGCGGCTTCCTGGGGGTGGAAGGCAGCCAGCAATATCAGGCCTTTGTCGGCCAGGTGGCGGCCCAGGTGCGCGATCCGCAAACCGGCGCCAGCGTGGCCGAACGCTGGCGCGCCGGGGTGCGGGCCAAGGCCTTTGATGGCCTGCGCGGCAATGCCACCGCGCTGGCCGCCGCCGAAGCCGGCGGGGACCAGCCGCTGGATGCGCTGGGTTCGGGCAGTGACTATACCGCCTTCATCCACCATGCCGGGGTCACCAGCCTCAACATCGGCTTTGGCGGCGAGGGCGAGAGCGCCGGCTCCTATCACAGCATCTACGACAGCTATGATCATTTCGTCCGCTTCGATGATCCGGGGCTGGCCTATGGCGCCACGCTGTCGAAGGTCGTCGGCCGGATGGTGCTGCGGCTGGCCGATGCCGATGTGCCGCCGGTGCGCTTTGGCCCGCTGGCCAGCGCCGCGCGGCTCTATCTCACCGAAATCAAGGCGCTGATCGAGACGCGCCGCCGCGAGGACCAGCGCCGCGCCGGCCTGTCGCCCGAACTTTACCGGCTGGCCAGCGATCCGCGCGATCCGATCGCGCCGCCGCTGGCCAAGCCGGAGACCCCGGCCATCGATCTGGCGGTGCTGGATGCCGCCATCGGCCGGCTGGAGGCGGCGGCCAAGGGCTTTGATGCCGCCATCGGCGCCAAGGGCGCCAGCCTGACCCCGGCGCAGACGGCGGCGCTCAACGCCGCCTTGAAGGGCATTGACCAGACGCTGCTGAGCCCCGCCGGCCTGCCGTTCCGGCCGTGGTTCCGCAACATCCTCTACGCGCCCGGCCGCTTCACCGGCTATGGCGCCAAGACGCTGCCCGGCGTGCGCGAGGCGGTGGAGGAACGCCGCTTTGGCGATGCGGTGCGCGAGGCCGGCATCGCCGCCAAGGCGCTGAATGATTATGCCGATCGCATCAGCGCGGCGGCGGCGGCGCTGCAATGAGGCGCCTGCTGCTGGTCGCGGCGCTGCTGGCCAGCCCGGCGCTGGCCCAGCGGCTGCGCCCCGCTGATGTCGATGCGCTGCCGTCCAGCAAGCCGGCGCTGGTGGAGGCCTATGGCCCGGCGCCGGCGCAGGTGGGCGAATTGCGCCTGCCCGACAGCAAGGCCTTTGGCCCCGGCCCCTATCCGGTGGTGATCGTGATCCACGGCGGCTGCTGGTGGAAGGGCTTTGCCACCCGCCAGAACACCGCGGCGCTGGCCAGCCGGCTGACGGAAAAGGGCTTTGCCACCTGGAATATCGACTATCGCCAGACCGGGGAAAATGGTGGCGGCGATCCCGGTGCCGGCTGGCCCGGCACCTTCCGGGATTGGGCGGCGGCCACCGACCATCTGCGCGATCTGGCCAAACGCCAGCCGCTCGATCTGGCGCGGGTGGCGGTGACCGGCCACAGCGCCGGCGCGCATGCCGCGCTGTGGGTGGCCAGCCGCCACAAATTGCCGGCGGGCAGCGAGATTGCCTCGCCCGATCCGCTGAAGATCGGGGCGGTGGTGGCGATTGATGGCCCGGGCGATCCGGCGGCCGAGATCAGCCTGTTCGAACAGGCCTGCGGCGTGCCGGCCGGGCGGGCGCTGTTTGGCGGCACGCCGGCCGAACAGCCGGGGCGCTGGGCCGAAGGCAGCCCGCAGAACCGGCTGCCGCTGGGGGTGAAATCCGGCCTGGTGTCGGGCTCGCTCTTCCTGTCGCCGGCGGCCGCCGCGCGCTGGGTGGCAGAGGCGCGCAAGGGCAAGGATGTGGCCAGCGCGCTGATCCTGGGCGGCACCGGCCATTTCGAGCTGATCGCGCCGGGCAGCCCGGTGTGGCCGCAGGTGGAGGCATTTCTGGTGGAACAACTGAGGGTGGAGAAATGAAGCTGCTCACCTCGCTCACCTCGCCCTATGGCCGCAAGTTGCGGGTGCTGGCGCGCGAACTGGGCCTTGATCTGGTGGTGGCTGACACCGCGCCGATGAACGACCCGGCGGCGCTGCTGAGCGCCAATCCGCTCGGCAAGGTGCCGGCGCTGGTGCTGGATGATGGCAGCGCCCTGATCGATTCGCCGGTGATCGCGGCCTTTCTGTTGGCGCAGGTGCCGGGCCAGGCGCTGAAACCGGCGAGCGGCCCCGGCCACTGGGCGGCGCTCACCACCGAGGCGCTGGCCGATGGCGTGCTGGATGCCGCCATCATCCTGCGGTTCAACATGGCGCAGGGCATCACCGCCGGCCCGTGGGTGGAGCGGCAATATCGCGCCATCGAACGCGCGCTGGCCGTGCTGGCCGGCCGGGTGGGCGGCAGCGGCTTTGGTGACATCTGCATCGCGGTGGCCTGCGATTATCTCGCCTTCCGTTTCCCGGAACTGGATTGGCGCACCGCATACCCGGCCCTGGCCGCCCTGGCCGACCGGCTGCTGGCCACCCCGGCCTTTCAGGCGACGCAGCCGGAGGGGTGATCAACCGGGCAGATCAACCAGCGGCAGGCCCAGTTTGCGGGCTGCACTGGCCATGCCATTGTCAAGCGTCGCCATCGGGAAGCCTGTTCTGCGGGCGATCGCCAGATGGAGGGCATCGCCGCCGCGCAGCACCAGGCCGATATCGCCCGCCCATGCCGCGGCGAGATCATGGTCCATCGGTTCGATCTCCACCATCAGCCATGGTCCGGTGCCCAGATCCAGCAGCGCCTGCGGCAAACGCTGTGGCCGCAGGTGGCCGCCTCTCACCCGTGCGGCAAGCGCGCCGGCGGCCTCTGTCCGGGTCCACTGGCTGATCCACAACTGGCCCCCACCCTGGCGCGCAGCCCACGGCAACAGCGACAGGGACCGCGGTTCGCCGGCAAGCAGAGTGACCAGCAGCGACGTATCAAGATAGATCAATAGGGCTGCGCCTTGCGCCAGCGTTCGACAAAGCTGTTGCCATCCCCATCGGTGCTGGCCGGTTGCGCCGCCAGATCATCGCGCAGCCGGGCCATCAGCGCGTTCCAGTCGAACGGCCTCGCCTCGGCCGGCGGGGCGATCACCCGCAACTCCACCACCGGCTTGCCGCGCCGGGCAATGCGGATCAGCTCGCCGCGCTCGGCGCGTTCGACGAGTTCTGACAGGCGGGGCTTGGCGGCGGCAATATTGATGTCCATGGCCGCAATATGGACCAAGTTGGTCCAACCTGCAAGCTCAGCCATCCCGCCCGCGCGGCAGGCGCACGGCGGCTTCGGGCACCGTCACCCACGGATGCCGCCGTTCCTCGAACACGCTGCGCGTCGGTGGCGGCGTGGCGGGATCGGCGAACAGGCCGGCGGGGATGGCGATCAGGCCGGGGTTGATGGCGGCAGTGTAGCAGATGGTGCTGCCGCAGCCGGGGCAGAAGCGGTTGACCAGTTCGCGGCCCTTGTCGCTGGCATGGGCGAAGCCGCGCGTTTCGCCGCTGATCGTCACGTCGGCTGCGGCCAGCCACAGCGCCATGCCGAACGGCGAACCGCTGCGCCGCTGGCAATCGGCGCAATGGCAGATGTTGACCATGGCCGGTTCGGTGGCCAGCACCACGCGGACGGCCCCGCACAGGCACTGGCCGTGGCGGTTCACTTCTTCAGTTCACGCGCCAGGGCCTTGGCGGTCTTTTCGCCATAGGGCGGCTTGAAGCCGGCCAGGCCAGCCAGATCGAGCTTGGGCTGGCTATAGATCGCCTTGGGGTGGCTGAACGCCTTGAAGCCATCGATGCCGTGATAATTGCCCATGCCGGCCGGGCCGATGCCGCCGAACGGCAGATCCTCGGCCGAAACGTGGAAGATCACGTCGTTCACCGTCACGCCGCCCGAGATCGTGCGGTCGAGCACGCGGCGCTGTTCCACCTCGTCCTGCCCGAACCAATAGAGGCCCAGCGGCCGGTCACGCCGGTTGATCTCGTCAATGGCGCCATCCACCGCCCGGTAGGTGCGCACCGGCAGCAGCGGGCCGAAGATTTCCTCCTGCATCACCGTCATCTCGTCGGTGGCGCCGCGGATGATGTGCAGCGGCATCTTGTTGGTGTTCTGCCGCGAAAAATCCTCGTCGGCCGGGTTCACCACCACCACATCGGCGCCCTTGGCGCGGGCATCGGCCACATGGGCTTCCAGCCGTTCGCGGTGGCGGGCGCCCAGCACGCTGGTGTAATCCGGATTGGCCAGCATGGTGGGATAGAGGCGGGCGGTGGCGGCCTTGAGGCCTTCCACGATCTCGCCCTCCTTCTCCTCGGGCACCAGCAGATAATCGGGGGCGAGGCAGATCTGCCCGGCGTTCATCAGCTTGCCCATCGCCACCCGCTCGGTGGCCTGCGCCACGTCGGCCGAACGGCTGATGATGGTGGGCGATTTGCCGCCCAGTTCCAGGGTGAGCGGCACCAGATTGCGGGCGGCGGCCGCCATCACGTGGCGCGCCACGCTGGTCGCGCCGGTGAAGATGATGTGATCGAACGGCAATTCGGTGAAGGCCTTGCCCACCTCCGGCCCGCCGGTGATCACCGCGATCTCGCTCTGGTCAAAGGCAGCCTCCAGGATCTCCTTCATCAGCGCGCTGGTGACCGGCGTATATTCCGATGGCTTGATCATCGCGCGGTTGCCGGCGGCCAGCACGCCGGCCAGCGGCGCGAAGGTGAGATTGACCGGGAAATTCCACGGGCTGATGATGCCCACCACGCCCTTGGGCTGCCATTCCACCCGCGCCCTGGCGCCGAGCAGGGCCAGCGGGAAATCAAGCCGGCGCTTTTCCGGGCGCATCCACTGTTCGAAATGCTTCAAGGCATGCTTGATCGGCTTCACGCTGGCCATGATGTCGGTCACCAGGCTCATTTCGGTGGAGCGGTGGCCGAAATCCTCGCTCAGGGCCGCCACCAGCCGGTCCTTGTGGGTGAGGACGACATCGAGCGCGCGGTTGAGCCGGTCGCGCCGTGTGGCGGCGCTCACCGGCAGTTCGGCGGTGAAGCTGGCGCGCTGCGCCTCCAGCAGGCCGCGCATCGCGGCGGCGTCGCGGGCATCCCAGTCAGCGGTGCGGGCGGCAGTGGCCATGGCAAGTCTCCCCGATCAAT
>JAIXUQ010000025.1 GCA_027483465.1 Sphingomonadales bacterium | reverse complement strand
CCGATCCGGCCACGCTGCAACGCACGGTCACCGCCTATCTGGGCAGCAAATATTTCACCTACAGCCGCCTCACCCGCCAGCCGCAGCCGGCCGCGGCGATCAGCGTGCGCACCCTGCCGCCGGCGGCTGATGCGCTGTTGATGATGCATGTTTCCCTCACCACGCGCGGGGCGGCGGCCGATGACCAGTCGGCCGCGCTGGTGCGGGTGCGCGCGGCCGCCGCGCGCTTTCCCGGCGATCCGCTCGCCACCCGCACACTGGCGCTGGCGGAACTGCACTGGGGTGACAAGGCGAAGGCGGTGGAACTGGCCGCCCAGGCGCTGGCCGCCAGCCCGGACGATCCCGATCTGCTGCGGCTGCACGGCCAGGCGCTGCTGGCCGCCGATGCCACCGCCAACCGCGGGCTGGCGCGGCGCGCGCTGGTGCAGGCGGTCAACCGCAACCCGGCCGATTGGCAGGCGATGCGGCTGTTTGTGCACACCCATGATCTGGTGGGCAGCCTGATCCCCGCCAGCCTGTTTCAGGTGATCGAGACGATGTGGTCACTGGCGCCGCAGGTGGAGGGTAACAGCCTTGACATGGCGGTGGCGCTGATCCGCCGCAACCGGCTGCCCGATGCTGCCAAGGTGCTGGAACCGCTGGCCTTTGCCCCCCATGGCAGCAGCGCGCTGGTGCGCAAGCTGCACGCCGCCGCCAGGGATGGGGACCGGGCGGCGGTGGATGCGCTGCTGGGGGCGCCGCGCGACTGAGACCTCAGGCAAATTCCATGATCACCGCGTCCACCGCCAGGCTGTCCCCCGGCTTGGCCAGCAGTTTCGCCACGGTGCCTGGCTTTTCGGCGCGCAGGATATTCTCCATCTTCATGGCTTCCACCGTGGCCAGCGGCTGGCCAGCTTCCACCTTGTCGCCTTCCTGAACCGCGATCGACACCACCAGCCCCGGCATCGGGCAGAGCAGATATCGGCTCAGATCGGGCGGCACCTTGGGGATCATGAAGCGGGCCAGTTCGGCCGCGCGCGGGGTGAGCACACGGCATTTGTGCGCCGCGCCGCGGGTGGTGAGCAGGGTGAAGCTGCCCTTGCGCTCCACGTTGATCGCCACCGCCTCGCCATTGACGCTGCCGGCAAACACCGCATCGCCCACGCGCCAGCCCGATTGCACCACCAGGTCGCGGCCATCCAGCAGCACCTCGTGGGCGCCGGCCTCGCCGGTCACCTCCACCGCGATCTGCTCGCCGTCCAGCTCCACCACCCAAGTGATGCCATACACCGCGCCATCGCCGGCCAACTGGCCATCGATCAGGCTTTCGCGCGCCACGGTTTCGGCGTGGATGATGGCGGCGGCCGCCACCAGCGCATCGCGGGTGGCCGGCAGCACCGGGGCGCCGTGGAAGCCATCGGGATATTCCTCGGCAATGAAGCCGGTGGTCACGTTGGCGCCGGCCTTGAACCGGTCATGCTGCATGATCGCCGAGAGGAAATCGATATTGTGGTTGATGCCCTTGATCAGATAGCGGTCCAGCGCCTGGGCCTGCGCTGCGATGGCATCGGCGCGGGTGGGGCCCCAGGTGATCAGCTTGGCGATCATCGGATCATAGAACATGCTGATTTCGGCGCCTTCCACCACGCCGGTATCGATGCGCACCAGATTGCCCTGTTCGTCCAGCCCGGCCTCCGGCGGCTGGCAGCGGCTCAGCCGGCCGATGGAGGGCAGGAAGCCGCGATACGGGTCTTCGGCATAGACGCGGGTTTCGATGGCGTGGCCGTTCAACTGCACCTGGTCCTGGGTGAAGGGGAGCGGCTGGCCGGCGGCCACCCGGATCATCAGTTCCACCAGATCCAGCCCGGTGATGCATTCGGTGACGGGATGCTCCACCTGCAGGCGGGTGTTCATTTCAAGGAAATAGAAGCTGCGATCGGCACCGGCGATGAACTCCACCGTGCCGGCGCTGAAATAGCCGACATTGCGCGCCAGCGCGACCGCCTGCTCGCCCATCGCCTTGCGCATTTCCGGCGTGACGAAGGGTGAGGGGGCTTCCTCCACCACCTTCTGGTGGCGGCGCTGGATCGAGCAGTCGCGCTCACCCAGATAGACGATATTGCCCTGTTGGTCGCCGATCACCTGGATTTCGATGTGGCGCGGCTGTTCGACGAATTTTTCGATGAACACCCGGTCGTCACCGAAGCTGGCCAGCGCCTCGCGGCGCACGCTGTCAAAGCCTTCGCGCACATCGGCCTCGCTCCACGCCAGCCGCATGCCCTTGCCGCCGCCGCCGGCCGAAGCCTTCATCATCACCGGATAGCCGATGCCATTGGCGATCTCCACGGCATGATCGGTGCCGCTGATCTCGCCCACGAAGCCCGGCACCACCGAGACACCGGCGGCCTTGGCGCGGCGCTTGCTCTCGATCTTGTCGCCCATGGCGGCGATGGCACCGGCGGGCGGGCCGATGAAGGCGATGCCGGCGGCGCTGAGCGCTTCGACAAAGCCGGCGCGTTCCGACAGGAAGCCATAGCCGGGGTGAACCGCCTCGGCCCCGGTGGCGCGGGCTGCAGCGATGATGCGATCGGCCAGCAGATAGGATTCAGCCGCCGGGGCCGCGCCGATATGCACCGCCTCGTCGGCCTCGCGCACGTGCAGCGCTTGCGCATCGGCATCGGAATAGACCGCCACTGTCTGGATGCCCATGGCCCGGGCCGTGCGGATCACCCGGCAGGCGATCTCACCGCGATTGGCAATCAGGATCTTCTTGAACACGTGCCGCCTCCCGAACCGCAACAGACGGCCTCAATAGCCGGCTTGACGACACGCGCAACATATCGATTTTGGCGATGACCGCGACAAAGACGCTGCGTTTCCCGCAGCGCCGCCTTCATGGCATCAAGGCTGCATTGCAGAGGTGGCCGTGGCGGCTGCCCTCCCCCCAACCGGGCCTGCGGCCGTTCCCCCGCCCGCCGGCCCGCCGCCACCCCCACCGGCATGACGGCCGGCACCGCGCCTTCCCCCGCCGCGGTGCCGGCCAATGCCCATCACTGATGCACAAATGCCCGGCGCACAAAAAACCGGCCGAAAGCCTTGGCTTCCGGCCGGTGGCCCGATTCCGTTGGGCAAATCTTACTGGCGGGCAGCCACGGCCACGGCCTGGCGGGCGCGGGCCGCATCGATCTGCGCGGCGGCCGCCGTGGCGGCTTCGGCCTTGCAGGCATCCAGCGCGGCCAGTTCATCGCGGCTGAAGAACACCGGGGTGCCGCACAGCCGCACCATCGCCATCGCCAGCCGCCGTTCCAACTGGCGCTGGCCGTCGGCGCTGGCCAGATCCAGATCGGCGGTCTGCACCCGCACCTGGCCGGAATGTTGATCGGGGCCGGCCGCCAGGGCCGGGCTGCCAAGGGTTGCGGCCATCACGGCTGCGAGGATGATGCGCATGAAAACCTCCCAAACTCCAATG
>JAIXUQ010000111.1 GCA_027483465.1 Sphingomonadales bacterium | reverse complement strand
CTGGCCTCGGCCCGGCGGCGCACCAGCGCCAGCACCAGCTCGCGCAGCCACAGCGCGCCCTGCACCGCCATGGCGATGATGAAGACATTGTCCACCAGCCGCAGCAGCGGCCCCGGCGGCGCCACCACATGGGTGGCGCCATCCAGCGCCACGCCGATCAGGAACAGGCTGAGGGTGCGGTCAACAATGCCGCGCCCGATGCCGCGCCAGCCCGCCGCGCCGGCCGGCAACAGCCGCCGCGCCGCCAGCAACAGCAATTCCAGGCCGGCAAAGATTGCCACCGCGATGCCGGCGCCAAACAGCGCCTCGCCGCTGTCCTGCGTGATCCAGCGCCAGGCCTCGCCCAGGCTGCCCTCGATGCGGGCGCTGGCGCGGGTGACAGGGTCCTGCATCACCAGGCCGGCTCCAGCCAGGCCGGGCGGCGCAGGGTGAGCGCGGCCTCGCCCAGAAACAGCGGGCCGGCCGCCGCCTCCAGCCGCAGATGCACGATGGCCTGATCGCCGCAGCGGCTGCGCAGCCGGCCGCAGGCACGGCCCTCACCATCCCTCACTTCGGCAGCGTCCCCGGCATCGCCAGCGATCGTCACCGGCACCAGCCGGCGGCGCACCTTGTCGCGATGGTGCATGCGGGCGGTGTTTTCCTGGCCGACATAACAGCCCTTGGTGAAGCTGACACCGTCCAGCAGATCGGCCCCGGTTTCCAGCCAGAGCAAATCATCCTGGCCGATGTCGTCACTGTCGGGCACGCCCACGCCATGGCGGTGCGCGTCATAGGCCGCCGCCCCGGCCGGCGCGCTGCCAGCCGGGGCGATCCAGCGCGCGCCCAGCGCCGGCAGCCGCGCATCGGCCGGTTCGCCGCCGGGCCAGCCGGCCAGCACCGCCAGATCATCGCGCCGCGCCAGCGTGACGGCCTTGCGCAACTTGTACATCGCCAGCCGCTTCAGCAGCGCGTCCGCCCGCCCGGCCGCGACATCGATCAGGATCGTGCCATCGCTGCCGGCGTGCAGGTGGAAATCAAACAGCGCCTTGCCCTGCGGGCTGAGCAGGCCGGCAAAGACCGCCCGCCCGGGGGCGACCAGGCCGGCATCATGGGTGATCAGCCCCTGCAGGAAGGCCACGGCATCAGCGCCGGCCACCTGCAGGACGGCGCGGTTTTCCAGGGTGACAATCATGCTCATGCCCAAGCAGATAAGGGCTGGCTGCCGGCCTGCCAATGGCGGCACGCGAAATGCCGGCAGAGCACTTGACTCAGCGGTGCATTTCTCGCATTGGGGCCGCCTTCGACGCGGTGGCCATGCCTCCCGCGCGGCAACTGACATTACCGGAACGGAACCATGGCCAAGCCGACGACCATCAAGATCAAGCTCGTGTCCACTGCCGACACCGGCTATTTCTATGTCACCAAGAAGAACCCGCGCACCAAGACAGAGAAGCTGTCGTTCCGCAAGTACGACCCGGTCGCCCGCAAGCACGTGGACTTCAAGGAAGCCAAGATCAAGTAAGCGCCGCAGCGCCGAAGGCACCAGAACGGGCCCGGTGGCAACACCGGGCCCTTTGCTGTTCAGGGGGCATCGTCCCAATCACGCATCATCCTTGTCGAGCCGGCGGCGGCCCATCAGCAGGCCGCGCTCCAGCCGGGCGCGCAGCGCGGCATAATAGGCGCTGAGAAACTGGTAATCATCGCCGCCCTGATGGCCGATGCGGGCGCGGATGGCGGCGGCCACCACCACCACCGGATCATCGGCCGGCCGCCGCATCGCATCGGGAATGGCGGCGCGCAGCACCCGCTCCAGCGTTTGCAGTTCATATTCGCCATAGGCATCCAGTTGCGCCGGGGTGAAGCGGAAGCCGGTTTCGGCCATGGCGGGGCGCGCCAGCATGTCGGCCCCCAGTTGCGGGCGCGGGCTGCGCAACACCCAGGTGCCGGCCACCAGATCGCCCACCCGCAGCCGATCCCGGTTGAACAGGGGCAGCAGCGCGAACGACAGGCTCCACAACAGCCCGGCCAGCGCCGCCCAGGCACTGGCCTGGCCGGTGCCGGCCTCGTGGAACAGGAACGACAGCGGCAGGAAAAACTCCAGTTCGCGCAGCAGGTTGCGCGCCACCACCGCATCCAGGCTGAGCCGGCTGCCATCGCGCGCCGCCACCCTGATCTTCATCAGCCGCTTGCCCGGCGTGGCGGTGTGGCGCCCCGCCTCCCACAGGATGAACCAGCCGTTGCGCAGCACGAAACCGCCCACCAGCCACAGCACCGCCACCACTTCGGCCACCGCGCCGCTGCCGCCCACCAGCGCGCCAAGCCCCAGCAGCAGGGCGGCCACGGTGAGCAGCGCCAAGGCCGCGATGATGATCAGCTGATCGATCAGAAAGGCCCACAGCCGCTGGCCGGTGTCAGCCAGGGTCAGGCCCAGCTCCACGCCTTCGGGCGTTTGCAGCAGGCGCACGGCGGCGCTCAGGCGGCGCCCCTCAGCCATCACGGCGCCGGTAGAAATAGGCCAGCCAGCCCAGCAGCATGGCGGCCGCAACGCCATAGCGGGCCGCATCGGCCACGATCAATTGCCGGGCATAGCCTTCCAGCAGCGCCGCCACCAGCAGCATCAGCGCCACGCCGATCATCACGGCGGCGGCCGGCTGCCCGGCGGCCTGCAAGGCCGCGCTGCGCGCCTGCCGGCCGGGAAACAGTACGGCGCGGCCCAGATGCAGGCCGGCGGCCCCGGCCAGCACCACGGCAAACAATTCGGTGCCGCCATGGATCATCAGCCAGCCCAGCAGCCCGGCCGTGAGGCCCTGGGCGTGGAACAAGGCCACAAACGCCCCCAGCATGGCCCCGGTGCTGATCATCAGCACGGCGGTGGGCAGGCCGGCGGCAAAGCCCAGCGCAAAGGCGACGATGGCCACCTGGGCATTGTTGGTGAACAGAAACCCGGCCAGCACGGTCAGGCCCCTGCCATTGCTTTCGCCATACAGCGTGGCCTTCAGCGCGGCGGCGCTGGCCTCGGGGTTGCGGCCATTGGCCAGATCGGCCGGCACGAAGGCATCAAACCAGGCCGGATCGCGCGCCACCAGCACAAAGCCGATGAGGGTGCCGGCCAGCATCAGCGCCAGCGCCGCCAGGGTTTCGGGCAGCAACCGGCGCACCGCCGCCGGCCAATCGGCGGCAAAAAAGCGCCGCAGCCGCTGCCCCACAGTGTCCTTCACGCCGTAAACAAAGAAATAGGCCCGGGCCGACAGGCTTTCGAGATAGGCGATCAGATCGGCATCCAGCGAGGTCGCCCGCGCCACCGACAATGCCGAGAGGGTGGCGCGATACAACACCGGCAGCGCCACCAGATCGGCATCCGAAAGCGCCTTCAGCGAGCCTTTCTCGGCCGCATCGAGCAGCCGTTCCAGCGCCGCCCAATCGGCCTCACGCTCGGCCCGGAAACGCCGCATCGCGGCCAGGCTGTCAGGCGCCGCGCCGCTCACAGCAGTTGCCGTGCCTTGGTGTCGAGATAGCGCTGCGCCAGTGCCGGACCCAGCGCCTGCCACGGCGCTTCCAGCACCTCCACGCCCAGGCTGCGCAGCCGGCTCAGCACGATGCGGCGTTCGCGCAGCAGGCCGGCGGCGATCACCGCGCGCGCCATCGCCTCGGCCGTGTCGGGCGCGGCGCCGGCCATCTGCTCCAGATCATCATCGCGGATCACCACGCACAGCAGCACATGGCGTTTCAGCAGCCGGCCCACCGATTGCAGCATCAGTTCGGCTGCGGTGGGATCAACGATATCGGTGAACAGGATGATCAGCGCGCGGCGTTGCAGCGATTGCGCCAGCGTGGACAGGCCCAGGGTGAAATTGGTTTCCGCCCCCGAATAGGCGAGGCCGGCCGCGGCCAGTTTCAGCGCGGCAAAGCCCCCCGGCCCGGCCACCAGCGCGCACGCCTGCCGCACCTGCGCGTCAAAGCCGATCAGGCTCACCCGGTCCCCCAGTTTCAGCGAGACAAAGCCGGTCAGCAGCCCGGCGCTGATCGCCCGGTCAAGCCGTGACAGCGCGCCGATCGGCTCCACCATCGAACGCCCGCAATCAAAGGCCAGCACGACATGATTGTCCCGCTCCACCCGATATTCGCGCGCCAGCAGGCGGTGATGGCGGGCCGATTGCTTCCAGTCGATGCGGCGGCGCTCCATGCCGGCCTGGTAATCGGCCAGCGCCTCGAATTCGCCGCCGGGGCCGATGTCCCGCTGGGAGCGCAGGCCGGCGGCGGCCTCGCGATTGTCGAGCCCCAGCCCGGTGCCGGTGATGGCCGGCAGCGCCGGGGTGATGGCGATGGCGGCCGGCTGCGCCACATGCGCCAGCCGCCACGCCAGGCCCAGCGGCCCCTGCCAGCGCACATCGATGCCGGCCATCGCCACCTGCCCGCGCCGCAGCGCCCGGCCGGCAAAGCGCGCCACGCCATCGCCGCCCACCGGCGCCGCCGTGGCCGCCAGTTCCAGCAGCGGCCCGCCAGCGCCACCCCCGCCAGCCAGATCACCCAGCGCCACCTCGGCCCGGCGCCCCGGCGGCCCGCCGGCAAAGGCCACGTCAATCGCCACCTCGCTGCCCACCTCAACCCCGCGCGGCGCCTGCACGCCGGGTGCCAGCACAGCGCGGCTGGCCAGCAGCGCATCCAGCCCGGCGGCGGCCAGCAGCAGCAGCGCCAGCAGCAGCGGCAGCGGCCAAAGCGGCTCCACCAAAATGCCGGCCACGCCGCCCAGCGCGGCCACGCCGGCGATGGCCACCAGCAGCCGGGCGGTGGGATGGATCAACGCGGCGCCCCGGTGGCATCGATCAGGCCAGCGATGATGGCATCGGCGCTGCGGCCATCAATCTCGGCCGCGGCTGACAGCACCACCCGGTGGCGCAGCACGGCCGGGGCCAGCGCCTTCACATCATCGGGCACCACATAATCGCGGCCATCCAGCGCCGCCGCCGCCCGCGCCGCCCCGGCCAGCATCACCGCAGCGCGGGTGGAGGCCCCGGCGGCCAGATCCGGCGTCTCCCGCGTGGCGCGCACCAGCGCCACGACATAATCCACCACTTCATCGGCCAGGGTCAGCCCCGCCACCGTGGCGCTGGCGGCGGCCAGTGCGGCGGCATCGGCCTGCGCCACCAGCCCCCAGCGATCCGGGGTGGCATGCCCGCTCTGGCCGCTCTGCCCGGCCACGATGGCGCGTTCCTGCGCCGCATCCGGCCAGCCCAGCACATGCTTGAACAGAAATCGGTCAAGCTGGGCTTCGGGCAGCGGGTAGACGCCGTGGTTCTCGATCGGATTTTGCGTGGCGATGATCATGAACCGGTCAGACAATGGATAGGATGTGCCGTCGATCGTCACCGCGCGTTCCTGCATCGCCTCCAGCAGGGCGGCCTGGGTCTTGGGCGGGGTGCGGTTGATCTCGTCGGCCAGCAACAGTTCGGTGAACACCGGCCCGCGGGTGAGGCTGAACTGGCTGGTCTGGAAATTGAACAGGTTGGCGCCCAATATGTCACCCGGCATCAGATCGGGGGTGAACTGGATGCGCCCGAACTCCAGCCCGGTGGCGCGGGCGAAACAGCGGGCCAGCAGGGTTTTCGCCACCCCCGGCGGCCCTTCCAGCAGCATGTGCCCGCCCGACAGCAGCGCCACCAGCAACAGCCGCACGGTTTCGGCCTGGCCCACGATGGCCTTGCCCACCTCGGCCGTGATGCGCTGGGCCAGCGCCTGCACCTGTGCCACGTCGCTCATTCAACCATGCTCCCGCCAACGGTGAAGGGCCTGGGCGGCAGCCACCGCCTCGGCCGGGGTGGCCGCCTGATCGGCGGCGGCCGCCAGCGCGGCAAAGCCCGGCGCGCGCGCCTCCAGCCAATCGGTGCGCGCCGCCGGGGCCAGCCCGGCCGGGGCCCGCAGCCGCGCCGCCGCCGCTTCGGCCACCAGCGCGGCATAGCGCGGCGCCATCGCCGCCTCCCGCCCGGCCATGCGGATCAGCGCGGCCATATTCTCCACCAGCGCCCGCTTGCCAAAGGCAATGGCGCGCGGCGGCGGCGGCGCGGTGCCAAACCGCATCAGGCCAAACCAGCCGGCCAGCAGCCCGGCCAGCAGCAACGCCAGCGACAGGCCCAGCAGCGGCGGTTCAAACGCCGCCCGCCACAGGGATTCGCGCGTGCCCAGGCCATTGGCCGTCACATCAAACAGGATGCCGCCCGGCCGGCCATCGGCCAACAGCGCCAACAGCTTCACCGCCGCCTGCGCGGCGGCCGGATCGCGCAGGCCGCCGTTGTTGATCAGATCGGGATCGGCCAGCAGATAGACATTGCTGGCCGCATGCCAGCCCAGCAGCATCCGCCCGGCCGCATCGCTGAGCACCGGATCAAGCCCGCGCCCCGCTTGCAGCCAGCGCGCACCCCGCGGCGCCTTCAGGCCCAGGGCGCCGGCCTCCCCACCCGGCAGCGCCGCGCCGGGCTTGATGCCGCCCGCCGCCAATTGCCAATCAAAATCCAGCGGCGGCACCGCGGCGCGCACCGCCGCCGCATCGGCCACGCCCACCACATCGGCCCAGCCCGGCCGGCCGGGGCGCGGCAGCGTCTGCCATTTGGGCAACACGATCAGGATCGGCGCGCCGTTGCGGCGGCGGATCAGTTCGGCCAGCGGCGTGGCGCTGGATGGCCCCGCGGGCGTGACGACCAGCAGCGCCGCATCGGCCACCCGCCGGCTTGACCGGCCCACCCGCGCCTCCTGGCCGGCGGCATCGGCCAGCCTGACCAGCGCCGAATAGCCGGTGGCCGCGGTGGAGGCGGCATGGCCCGCCGCCGGCCCGCCGCCCGGCCGCAGATCGGCGCCAAACAGGGAGAGGCCGACGAACAGCGCGGCGGCCACCAGCGACAGGCCAATGAGCAGGCCCAGCGCGCGCCGGTTGAAGCCCGGTTCGGCCATCAGGCCGCGGCCCCGAAGGCGGCATCCTGATAGGCGCGGCGGCAGCGCTGCCAATCACCCTCACCCACCGGCCGGCGGGCAAACAGGCCGGTTTCCACGGTGGCGGCGATGCCGGCAAAGGCCGCCGCGCTGCGCGCCGAGAGCAACGGCAGGGCAGCGATGTCGCGGCTGGTCCAGCCGGGCCGCAGCGCACCGGGGTGGCGGGCGTCGATCGCCTCCACGCTGCGCAGCAACAGCAGATGCACCGCCTCGGCATGATCGCCGGCGGCGGCCAGCGCATCGGCTTCGGCCAGCAGGCGGCGGGCGCCGGCAGCTTCGGGCTGCCAGCCCGGATCGGCCGCCAGCACCGGCGCCGGCGCACGCGCCAGCCACGGCCGCACCGCCCTGGCCAGCTGCCACAGGATCAGCAGCGCCCCCAGCGCCAGCACGGCATAAAGGCCATATTTCAACGCCTGCGGATGGGCGCGCACCCAATCGGCCAGGCCCTGCAGCCATTCCGGCACCTTGGGGGGTGTGCGCATCTGGAAATCAAACTGGGTCTGGCCTTCGGCAACCAGCGCGCGATGTTCAGTCATCAGCGCCGCTTCATCCACCCTGATGCTGGCAGAGCCAGTTGCCACCCGATCATCTCCGGCCCGTGTTGGGCATCATGTCTAGGCCATGGCCAATAATTTGCGCAAGTGGGCTTTGGCCCGCTTGGCTTTTTGCCGCGATGCTCTGATGAATACAGCCGGGTGATGGGGGAGCACGCATGGAATATCCACTGCCGGCGAAGGGCGAGCCGTTTGATATCGGCCGCGTGGTGGGACGGGGCTTCGCCGTGTTCACCGCCAATGCCGCGCTGTTGATCGGGATTGATCTGATGATGGAGGGCCTGCCCAATCTGGCGCTTGTGCTGCTCGGCGAACTGATCATCTGGTTCAACGGATCGGGCGCAGCCGATACCAACAATGTGTCCACAACATGGTTGGGCGTGTTGTTCTATTTTCTGTCGTCAGCCTCGATCAGCCTGGCGGTCGTGCAGGCGATGAACGGCGAAAGGCCCCGGCTTTCTGCCGTGCTCCAATTTGGCTGGTTCCGCGCCCAGACCGTGTCGATGCTGGCCGGCGTGACTGTGGCGGGATTGTTGATCGGCCTCATCCTGCTGGTCATCCCCGGCCTTGTGCTGGGCACGATGTGGTCCGTGGCGATCCCGGCCATGATGATGGAAGGTCTTGGAGTCCGCGCCAGCCTGTCGCGCAGCCGGGCGCTCACCGAAGGCGCCCGCTGGCCGCTGTTCGCCCTGCTGGCAGCCGGAGTCGTGCTCCTTGCCGCGCCCATCGTGGCCCTGATCTTTCTTGCCGGCCTGATCGACGAGGCGGCCAACGGCGCGTTTGCCATCATCGGGATGCTCGCTATCCTGAAAACATTGCTGGGCGCCTTGGTCAACGCGCTGTTCATCACGATCATTGCTTCGGCCTATATCGAATTGCGCGCCATCAAGGATGGCATCGGCAGCGAGGCGCTGACCAGGATTTTCGCCTGAACCGGGGCCGCGGTTCTGCTGCTGTTCTGGCCATTGCCGTGCAATATTGCGGCCCGATTGCAGCGGGCTTGCCTTGCTGCTGCTGGTCGCTGATATTTTTTCGGGTTGATCGGGATGGGAATCAAAGATGAATTACGAATTGCCGGCACTGGATGAGCGGTTCGACATCGGTCGCGTGGTCTCCCGCGCCTTTGCCGTGCTTGGCCGCAAAGCCGCACTGTTCATCGGCCTCACCCTCCTGATTTCCGGCCTGCCCAATCTGCTGCTCAGCGCGCTGGTTGCCAGCCAGATGGCCAATGCCGATCCCAACAATCTCAACCCGGCGCAGATGGGCAGTTTCTGGCTCACGCTCATCGTCGGCTTCATCACCTATTATATCGCCTCGGCCGCCCTCACCCATGCCAGCGTGCTGGAGGTGAACGGCCAGAAGCCGGGCTTTGCCGCCGCGCTGAAAACCGGCGTGCGCCATCTGCTGCCGCTGCTGGGCATGGGCGTGCTGGCCGGCATCGGCCTGATGGTCGGCTTCCTGCTGCTGCTCATCCCCGGCATCATCCTGGGCATCATGTGGTCGGTGGCGGTGCCGGCGATGGTGGCGGAAAATCTGGGCATCATGGCCAGCCTGTCACGCAGCCGCGACCTAACGAGGGGATCGCGCTGGCGGCTGTTCGCGCTGCTGGCGGTGGGGGTGCTGCTGCTCAGCGTGCCCACCTTCGTGCTGGCCTTTGCCACCGGCCTGTTCGCCGATGCCGCCGCCGGCATCACGCCCGGCATCACCCCGGCCAGCATCGTGCAGATGCTGGCCGGATCGGTGGTCAACGCGCTGTTCATCGCGCTGATCGCTTCGGCCTATATCGAACTGCGCGCCATCAGGGACGGCACCAGCAGCGAGGCGCTGGCGGGCATTTTTGCCTGACCGGGCCGGGGCGGCGATCCGGCGGCCAGCGGCAATGTGAACCGCGGTTAATTTACCCTCTTTTCACCATGTGGCCGGCGTGCAAAGTCCGGCTCCGGCTGGACTCCGGCCGGCAGTTCAATCGGGGGAGCATGATGAATTCACTTGTTGCCGCCGCGGCCAGCGCCGCCCTGTTTCTGGCCGCACCGGCCATTGCCACCACCTATTCCGGCACCGGCTCGCTCGACACGGTGGAAGCGCCCAGCGGCTACAACGTGGCCGATCCGGTCACCTGGTCGTTCACCACGGGGGGCAGCATCGCCACCCCCAATGGCCCGGGCTTTGCCCTCACGGCGTTTAGCCTCAGCGTGGGCAGCCAGAGCTGGACCCTGGCCGATTTTGTCGACGTCGGACTAGGCTCGCCCTTCGCCTTGCCAATGGCCGGCACGCTGGAAGTGTTCTTCACCGGCCTCAACAGCAGCAACAGCCTGGTGAGTACGGGCTTGAACGCGATCAATCCGTGGTCGGGGGAACCGCCCACATTTTTCCTGCTGAACCAGTTGGGCGGGGGCACCGCTGCCACCGCCGGGCAGGCCGCTGGCACATTGGGCGGCCCGTCGGTGGCGGCCGTGCCGGAACCGGCAAGCTGGGCGATGCTGATCGCCGGCTTCGGCCTCACCGGCGCCGTCGCCCGCCGCCGCCGCGCGCTGGCAGCCTGACCGCCCGCACAGGCACATGAGGGGGGCCGGCCGCTGCGCCGGCCCCTTTTTTTGCCGGCTGCGGCACCGGCGGCGGCTTGGCAGCGCCGGGCGCGGGGTTTAGGTCAAGGGCCGTGCAGCGCGACCGTGCCCCCAACAATGATCCTGCCGTGCTGGCCTTGCAGGCGCTTGCCGCCGTTGCGGGCGACGAGGCGATGGGCCCGCGTTTCCTGGCGTTGACCGGCATGGACGTGGCGGAACTGCGCGCCCAGGCCGGGCAGCCGGCCACGCTCACCGCGCTGATGGACTTTCTGATGGCCAACGAGGCCGATCTGCTGGCCACGGCGCAGGCGCTGGGCGTGAAGCCGGAAGCCCTGGCCGGCGCCGCCCGCGCATTGGGAGGGACAGACTGGTGAAGGCCCGGCCGCTGATCGTTTCCGATTGCGATGGCGTGCTGCTGCACTTCATCGCGCCGTTCATCGATTATCTGGGCGCCGTGCATGGCCTGTCGTTGAAGATGGACAGTTTCGCCCTCACCGGCAATGTGAAGCGCGCCGATGGCAGCGCGGTGGAGCCAAGGGAGTTCCCGCCGCTGCTCGATGGCTTTTTCAGCGACTGGATGCACAACCAGCATCCGATTCCGGGCGCCGCCGATGCGCTGGCGCTGCTTGCCAGGGAGTGCGACGTGGTGGTGCTCACCAACATCGCCGACAGCCACGCCGCGCGCCGCACCGCCGAGCTGGCCCGGCTGGGCATGCCCTATCGCGTGATCGGCAACCAGGGCGGCAAGGGCGCGCCCTTGCGCAAGCTGCTCGACGAATTCCAGCCGTCCGAGGCCATCTTCATCGACGATCTGCCGCCCAACCACACGTCGGTGAAGGCGCATGTGCCGCATGTCCACCGGCTGCACATGGTGGCCGAAGCCGAGGTGCGCCACCTGATCCCGGCCGCGCCCGATGCCCATGCCCGCCATGATGAATGGCCGGCCATGCTCTCCCACATCGAAACCATCCTGAAAGGCGCCGCATGACCCCTGAAGAAAAACTCGCCGAACTGGGCATCAGCCTGCCCCATGCCGCCGCACCAGCCGCCAATTATGTGCCCACCGTCACCTCCGGCAGCCTGATGCACATCAGCGGCCAGATCCCCTTTGCCGAGGATGGCAGCCTGATGAAGGGCCGGCTGGGCGATACGGTTGACGTCGCCTTTGGCCAGGCCGCCGCGCGCCGCTGCGCCGTGGGCCTGATCGCCCAGATGCAGGCGGCGCTGGGCGATCTTTCCCGCGTGAAGCGCATCATCAAGCTGGGCGTGTTCGTCGCCAGCCATCCCGATTTCACCGATCAGCCGGAGGTGGGCAATGGCGCTTCCGATCTGATGGTGGCGGTGTTTGGCGATGCCGGCCGCCATGCCCGATCGGCGGTGGGCGTCGCCGTGCTGCCGCGCGGCGTGGCGGTGGAGATTGACGCGGTGATCGAGATCGCCTGATGCCCGAATGGCATGTGCGTGTGGTGGGCAAGGCCAGCGAGATCGCGCTGGCCGATTGGAACGCCTGCGCCGGCATCAGCCACCCCTTTGCGCTGGGCGAATTTTTCCGCGCGCTGGAGGAATCGGGCAGCGCCACCACCCGCACCGGCTGGCAACCGGTGCATCTGGTCGCCGATGCCGCCGATGGCCGCCCGGCCGGCATCATGCCCTGTTACCTGAAAACCCACAGCCAGGGCGAATATGTGTTCGATCATGCCTGGGCCGATGCGCTGCAGCGTGCCGGCGGGCGCTATTACCCCAAATTGCAGGCGGCCTTTCCCTTCACCCCCGCCACCGGCCCGCGCCTGCTGCTGCGCGATGCCGCCTGCGCGCCGGCGCTGATCGCGGCGGCCGAACAGATTGCGGCGGCCAACAATTTCTCCAGCGCCCATGCCACCTTCATCACGCCCGAACAGCAGGCCAGTTTTCGCGATGCCGGCTGGCTGATCCGCATGGGGGAACAATTCCACTGGCAGAACGAGGGCTACCGCGATTTCAGCGATTTCCTCGCCGCCCTCTCCTCCTCCCGCCGCAAGATGATCCGCAAGGAACGCGAACGCGCCGTGGCCGGGCTCGACATCATCCACCTCACCGGCGCCGAGATCACCGAAAGCCATTGGGACGCGTTCTGGACCTTCTATCAGGATACCGGCGCGCGCAAATGGGGCCAGCCCTATCTCACCCGGCGTTTCTTCAGCCAGATCGGCGAGACGATGGGGGACCGCATCCTGCTGATGTTCGCCGCCCGCGCCGGCCAGCCGATTGCCGGCGCATTGAATTTCATCGGCGATGAATGTCTCTATGGCCGCTATTGGGGCTGCACCCAGGATGTGCCCTTCCTGCATTTCGAGCTGTGCTATTACCAGGCCATCGAATGGGCCATCGCCAACGGCCGCGCCCGCGTGGAGGCCGGCGCCCAAGGCGCGCACAAGCTGGCGCGCGGCTATCGCCCCACCCCGGTGATTTCGGCCCATCACATCGTCAACCCCGGTTTCCGCAGCGCCGTGGCGGATTTCCTCGCCCGCGAAACCCGCGCCGTGATCGAGGAGATTGAATATCTGGATGCGCACGGCCCGTTCAGGCAGGCGCAAGGTGGCGGGGCGCAAGGCTGAGGCCATGCGCATCCTGATCCTTGCCGCGGTGCTGGCCGCCCCCGCTTCGGCCACCGAGGTGATCCGCCTCAGCGATGCCCAGCGCGATGCGGTGATCGCGGCTGCCGCCAACGGCCCGGAAAAGGCCCCGGTGCTCACCCCGGTGCAAACCCCGCGCCCCTCCGTGCTCGACCGGCCGCTGTATCCGGAGTTCTTCCAGGGCGAAGGCGGCAGCGTTGGCGGCGGTGTGCAGGACCGCAAGGTGCACGGCGAAATGACCATGTTTGCCGGCAGCGGCGGCACCTTCGGTGTCTCGGGCACGGCGGTGATGCCGGTGGGAGACAGCGGCATGGCCGCCATCTCGATCGCGCAGGGCACCAGCCGCTTCGGCAATTTCGGCGGCTTCGGCTTCGGCTTCGCCACCGGTGACGCCCGCCGCAACCTGGGTGCCGACATCAGCAACGGCAACGGCTTCAGCCCCTGGGGCGTGCCGTGGGCGATGGGTCCGTTCGGCCCGCCGCGCCGACGCTAGAGCATTTCCCGATCAATCTCGATCGGGAAATGCTCTAAAGCGCCACATTGTCGATCAGCCGGGTGGTGCCGATCACCCCGGCGGCCATCAGGCGCGCGCCGGGCGCCGGGCTGCCCAGGCTGTGCAGCGTCTCGCCATCAACCAGTTCCAGATAATCCAGCCGGGCAAAGCCGGCGGCCTTGATGCTGCGCTCAGCCGCCGCCAGTGCGGCGGCCACCGGCATGCCGCCCACGATGGCATCGCGGGTGGCCATCAGCGCGCGCGGCAGCGCCAGGGCGCGGGCGCGCTCGTCGGCCGAGAGATAGGCGTTGCGGCTGGAGAGCGCCAGGCCATCATCATCACGCACGATGGCACAGCCCAGGATCGCGGTGGGGATGTCCAGATCGGCGGCCATGCGCCGGATGATCGCCAGTTGCTGCCAGTCCTTCTCGCCAAACACCGCCACATCGGCGCCGGCCGCGCCCAGCAATTTCGCCACCACCGTGGCCACGCCATCGAAATGCCCCGGCCGCACCCGCCCGCACAGGAGATCGGGCAGGCCCGACACGCGCACGAAGCTGGCAAAGCCGGGCGGATACATGGTGGCGACATCGGGCGCATAGACCAGGCTGCACCCCGCCCCGGCCAGCTTCGCCACATCGCCGGCCTCGTCACGCGGGTAACGCTCCAAATCCTCGCCGGGGCCGAACTGCTTGGGATTGACGAAGATCGACGCCGCCGCGACATCGGCATGCGCCAGCCCCTTGGTCACCAGCGCCAGGTGGCCGGCGTGCAGCGCGCCCATGGTGGGCACGAAGGCCACGCGCCGCCCCGCCTGCTGCCAGCCGCGCACCACCGCGCGCAATTCGGCCGGGGTTCTGACGATGGGCAGCTTGCTGGTCATCGGATCGTCACACGCTTGGCAATTGACTTGGGAGCCGGCCTGTGGGCGATACGCAGGCGAGTTGCAAGCACAACAAGGGACAGACGTGACCGCGCATGTGATCGTGCTCGCCAACGAAAAGGGCGGCACCGGCAAATCCACCACCGCCGTGCACATCGGCGTGGCGCTGGCGCTGGCCGGCCGGCGCACCGCGCTGATCGATCTTGACAGCCGGCAGCGCACCGCCACGCGCTATCTGGAAAACCGCTGGCACCACGCCCAGCGCCACGGCCTGTCGCTGCCCGCCCCCGATGTGGCGGTGGTGGCCGATGGTGAGGGCGCGCTGGATGAATTCACCCTGCGCCTCAACCAGGCCAGCGTGATCGATTTCGTGGTGATCGATTCGCCCGGCCGCGATTCCGAACTGGCGCGCGCCGCCATGGCCCGGGCCGACACGCTGGTGACCCCGATCAACGACAGTTTCGTTGATTTCGATCTGATCGGCGAGGTGGACGGCGAGACGTTTGCGGTGAAAAAGCCCAGTTTCTATGCCGAACTTGTGTGGGAAGCCCGCACGGCGCGCGCCCGCCAGCAGGGCAAGCAGATGGACTGGGTGGTGCTGCGGAACCGGCTTTCGGCGCTGGATGCGCGCAACAAGCAGCGGGTGGGGGCGGCGCTGGATGGCCTGGCGCGCCGGGTGGGCTTCCGCGTGCTGCCCGGCCTGTCGGAACGCGTCATCTTCCGCGAATTCTTCCCGCGCGGCCTCACCCTGCTTGATCGCGCCGCGCTGAATGATTTCTCGCTCTCCCACGTGGCGGCGCGGGCCGAACTGCGCACGCTGATCACCGGGCTCAACCTGCCCGGCGGCGTGGACCTGGCGGCCTGATGCTGCTGGCGATCCTGGCCGTGGCCGCGCTGGCCTGGTGGCTGCACCGCGACGGCCTGTTGCTGCCCAATCTCGTCCGGCTGGGCGGCACCGCCGTGGCCGGCCTGCTGGCGGCGCGCTTCCTCACCAGCGGGCGGCCGCTGCTGGGGCTGGCCGCCGGCGCCATCGCGCTGGGCTGGTGGCACTGGCACGGCCGCAAACCGGCCGGCAATCCGCGCCTGGCCCAGGCTGCCCGCCTGCTGGGCGTGCCCCCCGATGCGCCGTCCGATCAGGTGTGGCAGGCCTGGCGGCAGCAGATGGCCAGCGCCCATCCTGATGCCGGCGGCAGCGACGAGCGCGCCCAGGCCCTCACCGCCGCGCGTGATCTGCTGGTGGCCGCCGCCGAAAAGCGCCGCACCACGGACGGTTGAACCGGTGGCCCACCAGTTCCACTCCGTGGCCCTGCGCGAATATGACATCCGCGGCCGCGTGGGCACCGAAATCGGCCCGGCCGATGCCCATGCCACCGGGCAAAGCCTGGGCACGCTGGTGCGCCGCGCCGGTGGCCGCCGGGTGCTGCTGGGCCGCGATGGCCGCCACTCCTCGCCGCTGCTGGCCGAGGCGGCGGCGGCCGGCCTGATCGCCAGCGGCTGCGACGTGCTCGATATCGGGCTGGGGCCCACGCCGATGCTCTATTTCGCCCTGCATGATGCCGGGCTGGCGCTGGCCGCCGATGCCGGCCTGATGGTCACCGGCAGCCACAATCCCGCCGATTGGAACGGCTTCAAGCTGCTCACCCGCGCCGGGCCCATCCACGGCCCGGCGATTGCCGCGCTGGGCGCCATGGCCGCCGCCGGCGACTGGGAGACGGGCGCCGGCGCGCTGACGCCTGCACCGGTGCTGGACGCCTATGTCGATCGGCTGGCCGGCAATTATCGCGGCGGGCCGTTCCACGCGGTGTGGGATGCCGGCAACGGCGCCGCCGGCCCGGTGCTGGAACGGCTGCTGCCGCGCCTGCCCGGCCGCCACCGGCTGATCTTCGGCACGGTGGACGGGGCCTTCCCCCATCACCACCCCGATCCCAGCGTGGCCGCCAACCTCGCTGATCTGCGCGCCGCCGTGCAGGATGATGCAGCCGATCTGGGCTTTGCCTTTGATGGCGATGCCGATCGCATCGGCGCGGTGGACGAACGGGGCCGCATCATCTGGGGCGATGAGCTGATTGGCCTGCTTGCCGCCCCGGTGCTGGCGGCGCTGCCCGGCGCGGCGGTGGTGGCCGATGTCAAATCCAGCCAGGCGCTGTTTGATCGCATCGCCGCGCTGGGCGGCCGGCCGGTGATGTGGAAATCCGGCCACAGCCTGATCAAGGCGAAGATGCACGAACTGGGCGCCCCCATCGGCGGGGAGATGACCGGCCACATCATGTTCGGCCACCGCTGGCACGGCGTGGACGACGGCATATTGGCCGGCCTGCGGGTGATGGAGGCGCTGGGCGAAACCGGCCAGTCCCTGGCCGATTTCCGGGATGGCTGGCCGCGGCTGGTCAATTCGCCCGAACTGCGCATGGCCTGCCCGGAGACGCGCAAATTCGCCGTGGTGGCCGAAGTTGCCGCCCGGCTGGCCGCCAGCGGCGCGGCGGTGAATGATATCGACGGCGTCAGGGTGCAGCGCCCCGATGGCTGGTGGCTGCTGCGCGCCTCCAACACCCAGGCGGCGCTCACCGCCCGGCTCGAAAGCCGCGATCTCCTCGCCATGGCCCGGCTGGGGGCGGAACTGGCCGCCGAACTGGCGCTGAGTGGCCTCAAGGCGGAATGGCAGGACTGACCCCGGCTCAATCTCCCCTTTCCCCGCCGGCCGCCACCGCCTAAATCCTTGAAGCATGAGCATCTGGGCCACATTGGCCGGCACCGCCATCGGGCTGGTGGTCGGCGGGCCGCTGGGCGCGCTGGCCGGCGCGGCGGCGGGCGGCGCCATCGATGCCGCCCGCGCCCGCCGCCCCGAACGCGTGCAGGAACGCCGCCGGGTTGCCTTCACCATCGCCGCCATCGCGCTCGCCGCCAAGATGGCCCGTGCCGATGGGGAGGCCACCGCCGCCGAATTCGCCACCTTCCAGCGCCTCTTCCATGTCGAACCGCGCGAAGCCGCCAACGCCCGCCGCTTCTACGACATGGCGAAAGCCTCCATCGCCGGCTTCGAAGCCTATGCCGCCCAGGCCGCCGACCTGCTCGGCCCCGGTTCGGCCACGCTTGAGGATCTGCTCGATGCGCTGTGGCTGATCGCGGCGGTCGATGGCTTTCACGACGCCGAACTGGCCTTTCTTGACGAGGTCGGCGCCCGCCTCGGCTTTGATGCCGCCGCCCGCGCCCGCATCCGCCGCCGCCACCTGATGCCCGCCGCCGATGATCCCTGGGCGGTGCTGGGCATCGAACCCGGCGCCGATCTGCCCGCCATCCGTGCCGCCTATCACGCCCTCGTCAAACGCTATCACCCCGATCGCGCCCTGGCCGAAGGCGTGCCGGCCGAATTCATCCGCGTCGCTGAAACCCGCATGGCGGAAATCAACGCCGCCTATGCCCAACTGGGCGGGAGGGGCCGGTGAAGCCGCTGCACCTGGCCATGATCCTGGCCATCGATATCGTCTGGGGCTTCAACGTGGTGGCGGTGAAGGAAGGCGTCACCTCGGCCGGGCCGCTGGTCGCCGTGCTGCTGCGCTATGTCGTGGCCACCCTCGTCTGCCTGCCCTTCCTGCGCTGGCTGCCGGGGCGCATGGGCCTCATCATCCTCACCGGGCTGATCGCCGGCGCGCTGTTCATGTCCCTGGGCGGGCTCTCCTTCGCGCTCGCCAACAATCTGTCGGCCCTCTCCATCGTCGGCCAGCTTGGCGTGCCCTTCAGCCTGATCCTCGCCGTCATCTTCATGAAAGAGGAGATCCGCTGGCCGCGCATCACTGCGGTTGCCCTGTGCTTTGCCGGCGTGGTGGTGATGGGCTTTGATCCGGCCATCGCCCACGAACGGCTGGGCATCGCGCTCACCGCTGCCGCCTCCTTGTGCTGGGCGGTGGGCAATCTCCTGTTCCGCCGCCTGGCCGGCGTGCCGGTGCTGGTCATCCACGGCTGGCTCGGCCTCGTCTCCATCCCGGTGCTGCTGGCGCTGGCGTGGCAGTTCGAACCCCAGGGCCTCGCCGCCATCCCCAGCCTACCGCTCAGCACCTGGGGCTGGGTGGCCTATTCCGGCATCATGTCCTCCATCATCGGCCACGGCGGGATGACCTGGCTGTTCCAGCGCTACCCGGTGGCTGTCGTCTCGCCGCTCACCCTGCCCACCCCGCTCATCTCGGTGCTCGTTGCCATCGCCGTCTATGAAACGCCGATCACCGGGCAGATGCTGGTCGGCGGCGCCCTCACCCTGGTGGGCGTGGCCATCATCACCATCCGCACCGCCCGCCGGCGCGACAGCGACATGCCGGTGGAGCCGACATGACGATCATTGATCACCCAAGCCCCAACCACAACGAACGGCAACTGCCCATCGCCATGCTGGTGCTGCACTATACCGGGATGCGCAGCGCCGCCGAAGCCATCGACTGGCTGGCCAACCCGGCCTCCAGCGTCTCGGCCCACTATGTCGTCGCGGAAGACGGCACCATCCTGCGCATGGTCGATGAAAGCCGCCGCGCCTGGCACGCCGGGCGCAGCTGGTGGCGCGGCATCACCGATGTCAACAGCGCCAGCATCGGCATCGAAATCGTCAACCCCGGCCACGAATTCGGCTATGTCCCCTTCCCCGCCGCCCAGATGGAGGCCGTCCAGGCCCTGGTGGCCAGCATCACCGCCCGCCACCGCATCCTGCCCGCCAACGTCGTCGGCCACAGCGACATCGCCCCCACCCGCAAACAAGACCCCGGCGAACTCTTCGACTGGCCCCGCCTCGCCGCCGCCGGCCTCGCCGCCGCCCCCCGCACCACCACCGACCCGAACTGGACCGACCCCGGCTTCCTCGCCGCCCTCGCCCGCTACGGCTACGACATCACCGCCCCCACCGAAGCCACCATCGCCTTCCAACGCCACCACCGCCCCCGCACCATCGATGGCACCATCGACGCCGAATGCCGCCAAATCCTGCGCGGCCTGCTGGCCGCCGAAGGGCTGTAACTGATCCTCCCCAGCCGCAGGATGGGGAAGCGGAGCGGCAATCCTCCCCAAACTTGTTTGGGGAGGATTGCCGAAGGCGGTGTAGGGGCCAACGCCGAAGGGTCCACCACCCAGTTCCTCCCCAAACTTGTTTGGGGAGGGGGACCGCCGAAGGCGGTGGAGGGGCCAACGCCGAAGGGTCCACCACCGAGATCCTCCCCAGCTGAAGGATGGGGAGGTGGCAGCCGCAGGCTGACGGAGGGGCCGCTGCGCAAACCCAAACCAGCAAGAAAAAAGCCTCCGGCGGCCAGGGTCGCAGACCCTGGACCCGATTCGATTCCAAGCGCGCGGGTTGCGAGGGCGCCGCTTGCAGCTTCACGCAGAGGAAATGTGGTGCGTTATTCAATCGGCAGCAATTGGGCCGGTTGCTGAATGGCAGATTCCCGGCGGTGAGAGGCGGAAAGCTGCCGTCCGATCCGTCTCGGCAACGGCAGCTCTACACCCAGATATCGCCATTCGCCGGCCTTAGCGTGAACGTCTAGCTTTCGCGGATGCAGTCGTCCGCCCGCTGGGCACGTTCCAATCTGAAGATACGAGCGCACTCTATGCGGCGATCCGGTAGCCATCGACCCTATCCGCAGGCAGGTAATACCGTCTGTTCGGCACCAGTGAGTGGAGTCGACAGAATGATCGTCTCATGCGGTCCCGCTGGCGCTTTCCCAAGTGAGTGCAATGCGTTTAGGTACCGGTGTCTTTGATGCCCTTCGACGATAACTAGCCGCACACTGGGCAGCGAGCGACCGCCATCAATGATGCCGAACGGGGTGGATAACAGCACCATCGGATAGTCCCAAGTGCCACGATCTAATGCAAGTGCCGTCGCATGACGATCAGCACCACCCCGCCTCTGGAAGGTATCATAGTCGAACTGCGGGTCGAGTTGTTCGCCCCAGGCGCGATGGATCGACCTTAAAAGGTCGGCCCCGTTCCAATACCGCCGCTTCCAGGTCAGGTCATCCAGCGGCAAGAAACTGAAAGGGGAGTGCGTCCAATGCCGGTATATCCATTGCTCAACAAGGTCTCCCGGCAGATGCGCCAGCATCTGCCGATTGCGGTGCCACCAGTCACTGAAGGGCTCCTTCTCGAAGGTAGACTCTCCGATGGGTCGCAGCGATTCCGGCCAAGCTGTTGGCAGTACTTGATCGAGATTTAAGGGCAGCATTCCGCGAGCATAACGCACAGTTCGAAACCCAACAGCAAATTTAGTCTTTGCCGTCCACTTGGGTGAACGATCGCCGATCCTGCAGCGGTCGGAAGCCGGTGGTTGAACGGACCCTCGGCTATGCTTGGGATTGGGCCGGTCGCGGACAGGCGGGTAACGGCGTTGCTGGCATGCATTAGCTGCCATTCGCCGCCTGCCGCTTCCTGCTCAGATCTCTGTGCGCTCTGACAGCGTCAGAGCATCATCGATATCGACGCCGAGATAGCGCACGGTCGTTTCGATCTTGGTATGGCCAAGCAATATCTGAACAGCGCGCAGATTGCCGGTGGCCTTGTAGATCAATGCGGCCTTTGTCCGCCGCAGCGAATGGGTCCCATAATCGTGGGTATCCAGCCCAATGGCACCAACCCACTCATCCACCAGGCGCGCATACTGGCGGGTGCTCATGTGGCCCATATGGTCAACGCGGCTCGGGAAGATGAAGTCCCCTACGCCGCCGCGTCGGCAATTGAGCCAGACCAGAAGGCTGTCGCGAACATCCTTGCCCAGTTCAAACTGTACTGGCTTGCCTGTCTTCTGCTGTATCACCGTGGCGCGGTTGCGGATGGTACCGCCTGCAACCACATCGCCGATCCTCAGTTTGACCAGGTCACAGCCTCGTAGCTTGCTATCAATTGCGATGTCGAAGAGGGCGCGGTCCCGAAGTCGCTGATGTTCATCCAGGAAAAATCGGATTGCCCAGACGTCGCGCGGTTTGAGCGGGCGTTTTGCGCCAACCATGCGGCCCGCGTTCCAGGGGCGTGATTGCCTTGCTCCTGGTTCAAGAATGGAATGTCCCATGATCATGCTCCTCGGCCGGAATTGGCCAGGCACATGATGGCACGCTATTCCCTTTGCCCCTTCGCGCTGCTGGGCTCTGCCGTGGCTTCCAATCCACCACCAAGGCTTCTGAACAGGAAGATCTGACGCTGGGCCAGACGGCGGGCGGAGAGCCCAGCCTGCAGTTCGGCATCAAAGGCTGTGCGTCGTGCATCCAGTGCCAGCAGCGGGTTGGCATCCCCGATTGTCACTCGCGCTTCGGCCCGCCGGGCCGCGGTACGGGCGTCGCTCACAGCAGCTGCCAATGACTGGTTGGCGCGGCGTTCGGCATCGAGATCGGCCAGGGCGCTTTCCACTTCCCGCAAGGCTCGCAGCCAAGTGGCATCATATTGCGCCAATGCGCCGTCCTGATTGGCCTTGGCCAACGCGATGCGGGCCTTGATGCGGGCCGGATTGATGAACGACCAGCTGATCAGCGGGGTGATGAAGGCATCCAGCGTGCCCGCAATCAGGCCACCCGACGCGCCCAGGCTGACCCGCGGATACATTTCGGCCGTAGCGACCTTCACGCGGGCACCGGCAGCGGCCAGCCTTCGTTCGGCCTCGCGAATGTCGGGCCGCCTCGCCAGCAGCCCGGCACCATCGCCTACCGGCAGTGACCCGGCGATGGACGGCGGGCGCCCGCACTGGAATTGCGCGGCCTCAGCGGGCGGCAGTCCTTCCAGATTGGCCAGCATGTAACGGGCGCGCTGGGCGTCGGCCTCGAACATTGGCAAGCCCGCTTCCAGCCGACCCAGCAGTTGGCGGGCCTGCGCCACTTCCAGCGGCGACACCTCACCGGCCTGCAACTGGTGCTGAACTGTCTCGACCTGCTTGCGCTGCAGGCCGATCTGGTGGGCGGCAATGCTGGCAAGTTCGTCCGCCCAGCACAGATCGAGATAGGCGCCCACTGTATCGGCCACCACCGCCAGCCGCACGCCGTCGCGCGCGGCAGCGGCAGCTTCGGCATCAGCGCTGGCGGCAGACGACTGGTTGCGCAAACGCCCAAACAGGTCGGCCTCCCAGGCCACTTCAACCCCAAGTTCATAGCTCGATTTGAGCACGGTGGTGGTGCTGGGCTGGTTCACGCCGCGCGTGGTTGGGCTGGCACCGCTTTCCAGCACCACGTCGGGCGTGCGGTTGGCGCCAGCAAGCCGGGCGTTGGCGCGGGCCGCATCCAGCGTCGCGACCGCCACGCGCAGATCGCGATTGGCGGCGAGTGCGCGCGCCACATGCTCGTTTAAGGCCTCATCCCCATAGAGCCGCCACCATTCGGCCTGCACAGACGCAGCGCCAGGCGAGCCCAAAAATGGGCCGGAAACTGCGGCTGGCGGCGGCGCCGCCGAATTTGGCGGCGGCTTGGCCACACAACCCGCCAGCAACACCGCTATCAACAGAGCGCGCTTCATGCCTGCGCCTCTTTGCCGAACCGCAGGTAGAGCGCGGGCATCCAGAGCAGGTTGAGCATGGTGGAGCTGAACAGCCCGCCCAGAATCACCAGCGCCATCGGATATTCGATCTCGTGGCCCGGCACATTGCCGCGCACCACCAGCGGCAGCAGCGCCAATGCCGCCGTGCCCGCCGTCATCAGGATCGGCACTAGCCGTTCGGCCGCGCCGCGCTGCACCAGCTCCAGCCCAAACGCCTCGCCCTCTTCCCGTTCCAGATGGCGGAAATGGCTGAGCAGCATGATGCCGTTGCGCGCCGAGATGCCAAGCACGGTGACGAAGCCGACCAGCGCCCCCATCGACAGCACCCCGCCGCCCAGCGCCGCGGCGATGACCCCGCCAACCAGCGCGAACGGCAGGCTGAGGGCGACCAGGCCAACGATGCGCCCTGACCGGAACTCCAGCCAGACCAGGAACAGGATGCCAACCAGACAGGCCAGCGACAGCAGGCCAAGCTGCCGCCGCGATTCCTGCAGCGCCTGCCATTCGCCCAGGAACTGGGGGTAGTACCCTGCCGGCATGGCCATCGCGTTCACCTTGGCTTCCACCGCCTGCGCCACGCTGGCCAGATCGGCGCCATCGGCGATGTTCATGGTGACATCAATGCGGCGCGAACCAGCCTCGCGCTTGATCTCATTCGCCGCCGGCACCACGGCCACGCGCGCCAGATCGCCCAGCCGCAACGCCGATCCGGCCTGGCCGGGCACCGGCGCGGCCCCCGGCACGATCAGGCGCCTCACCGCACCGAGATCGCTGCGCGCCTCTGGCACGGCCCACACTGCGACTTCGAAGCTCTTCTGGTCGCGGTAGATTTCGCCCACCCGCGTGCCACCGATCAGCGTTGCCGCGGTGCGCCGCACATCGCCGGCCGTCACCCCGGCAAGTGCCAGCGCCTCGGGGCGCGGGGTGATCTGGATCTGCGGGATAAGGCTCTGCTGTTCGACCTTGAGATCCTTGATGCCTTCGGTGCCGTCCAGGCCAGCGCGCACTTGTTCGGCCAGAGAGCGCAACTGCGCCAGATCAGGCCCATAAAGCCGCACCACGACGGTCGCCCCGGCGCCGGTGAGCACTTCCTTGATGCGTTCACGCAAGTAAGTCAGCACGTCGCGCTGTAGGCCGGGATAGCCGGCGATGGCGGTTTCGATGCGTTTGACCGTCGCATCATAATCGGCGCTTTCATCGAGGCTGATCCACAATTCGGTGAAATTGGGGCCATAAACTTCGTCGCCCTGCTCGGCCCGGCCGATGTGCGAACCGAAATTTCGTACGCCGGGAATGGCGGTGAGTTCCTTCGAAGCGCGGATAGTGATGCGGTCCATCGCCTCGATGCCGATGCCGGGCTTCTCGACGAAGTGCATCAGGAAGTCGGTTTCACGGAAGTCCGGCAGGAATTGCTGGCGCAAGAGGCCGATGCCGGCCACCGACAACAGGATGCCGCCGGCTACTGTGGCGATGGCAATGCCGCTGCGAGGCGCCAGTCGCGCCAACAGGCGGGTGTAGTGCTGCCGCAGGCCCAACACCCAGCGCGGCTCTGACTGTTCCGCCGCGCCCGGCAGGAGCAACAGGCACATCGCCGGGGTGACGGTGAGTGCCACCAGCAGCGATGCGCCAATGGCCGCGATATAGGCCGTGGCCAGCGGCCGGAAGAAGCTGCCCGACACGCCGCCCAGGAAGAACACCGGCAGGAACACGAGCATCACGATGGCGCTGGCGAATACGATGGCACTGCGCACCTCCAGGCTAGCGGCCAACACGACGGCCATCGGTGGCCGCGGGGCCGGGCGCTCGGCCTCCAGCCGCAGCCGCCGGCCGATATTCTCTACGTCGATGATCGCATCATCGACGATCTCGCCCAGCGCGATCACTAGGCCGGCGATCACCATCGTGTTCATGCCAACGCCAAAGCCCGTCAGCACCAGCACAGCGCCCACCAGCGACAGCGGAATCGCAGTCATGCTGATCACCGCCGTGCGCCAGTTGCGCGTGAACAGGATCAGCACGGCTGCCACCAGCGCGATGCCGATCCACATCGCTTCGCCCAGATTGGCCAGCGCGCGTTCGATGAAGGTGGCGGGCCGGAAGATGCTGCCATCGACGTTCAGGCCCTTAAGGCCTGGCTTCAGTTCGGCCAGCGCTTTGTCCACACCGCGCGTCACCTCCAATGTGTTGGCGCCCAGCTGTTTCTCCACGATCAGCAACAGACCGGGCCGGCCATTGATGATTGCGTTGCCGATGGGCTGGGCAAATCCTTCGGTCACCTCCGCCACGTCGCCAATGCGCACTGGCGCGCCGCCCACAGTGCGGATAACGGCGCTGGCCAGATCGACGCTGGACTTGACACCCACCACCTGCCTCACCGCCAGCCGCTGATTGGGACTATCAACAAAACCACCGCCGGCGATCACCACGGCATCGCCCGCCGCGCGCTGCACATCGGCAACGGTCACGCCGGCCGCCGCCAGCCGCACCGGATCGACCAGCACCTGCAACTGGCGGTCACGCGCCCCCCACATGGCGACGTTGGCCACCCCCGGCACCGCCATCAGGCGCGGGCGGATCGTCCAGCGCGCCATCTCGGTCATGGTCATCTGGTCGAGACTGTCCGACCACAGGCCGATCTTCATCGCCCGGCTGGTAGCCGACAGCGGCGCGAGCATCACCGGCGGCCGCACCGCCGCAGGAAGCCTGGTGGTGACGGTGGCCAACCGTTCCTGCACCATCTGGCGAGTACGCATGGGATCAGCGGCGCGGTCCATCACCAACACCACGGATGAAAGCCCCAGCACGGATTTGGAGCGCAGCGTGGCAAGGCCCGGCACGCCGTTCACCGCCGTCTCGATCGGCACCGTCACCAGTGCTTCCACATCTTCGGTGGCCAGCCCAGGCGCTTCGGTCTGCACCTCCACGATGGGCGGTGCGAATTCAGGGAAGACGTCGAACTTCGCATTCAGTGCAGAGCGCACGCCGAAAACGGTCAGCACCAGCGCCAGCGCCAGCACCAGCGCCCGTTGGCGCAGCGATGAGCCGATCAGCGCCGACAGCATCACTTGGTGCCAAATTCGGTGCCGAACAGTTCGGCGGCGCCGGCAGTCACCACCATGGCGCCGACCTCCAACCCGCGCACCAGCACGGCCCGTCCACCTGTGATGCGTGCCACCTCCACGCGGCGCCGTTCATAGGTGTGGGCTGCGGTTTCGACATAGACCCACTCGCCGCCGTTGATGTCGGTCAAAATTGCAGACGCCGGTACGTCGAGCGCGGCGGCTCCGGCAACGCCAGATTCGGCCAGATCGACCAGCACGCGTTCCCCCAGCCGAACGCCGGCCCGGCCAACAGGCGCATAATAGAGATCGACGCTAGCGGCGCCCGGCGTGGCCGTCGCCGGACCGCGCACTGGCCGCGCCATGATGCTCACGCGGCTTCCAACGGGCCTGATCAGAACGTCCGCGGCACGATTGATCCGCGCCAGATCGGTCGAAGGCACTTGCGCGCGCACCCACAACGCCCCGGCATCGGCGAGGCCGGCAACAGACTGTCCCAACGCCTGCCGTTGCCCGGTTGCGGCGGCCAGCGCCGCCCTGGCAGCGGCGACCTGCTGAGTTGCCTCATCCCGGGCGCGGATGCTGCCGGCTTCGGCATCGACAAGGCGGCTGGCGCGCCCCAGATTGGCCTCGGCCAGCTTCAGATCAGCCATGCTGCGTGCCACATCGGCATCTGCACGTGCCTGCAACCCGGCCAGCGTTACCAGATCAGTCCCCGCCGCCACCGGCAAACCACCGGCGCGCGGCGCGGCCACGATCTCGCCGGGCACGGTGCGTGACAGGCTGGCCCTCTGCTCGCCGCGCACGGCCTCGGTCGCCAGGCCCAGCCGCTGCACCGCTTCCGGCTTCAGCGTCAGCCGCATCAGCTCGGTCTCATGACCGATTGCCTCCACCTTGGCCGGCGGCGACGGTTTTTCGGCTGGCGCCTGACCGCACGCCGACAGGCCGAGCAGGCAGATCAAGACAAGGCGCGAAGAAAGAGATTGAACCGGCATGCCTACCCCCTAGCAGCCAAGACTGACGAAACGCTGACACTCTGGGCGGTGCGCCAGCCGCCTGTTATCGGGATAGAGATGCATATCCTGCTGGTCGAGGACGAAACAGACCTGCGCGTGCTGGCCGCAAGCGGCCTGCAGCGGCGCGGTTTCGTGGTCGATGCTGTCGCCACGCTGGCCGCAGCCCACGATTGCCTGGAAGTGGCACGCTTCGACGCCGCCATTGTTGATCGACGTTTGCCCGATGGTGAAGGGCTTACTCTACTGCCGGCATTGGCACGTCGCGGCGTGCCAGCGCTGGTCGCAACGGCGTATGGCGATGTGGAGGATCGGATTGCCGGTCTTGATGCCGGTGCTGATGACTATGTCGTGAAGCCCTATGACCTGGATGAAGTGGCAGCCCGTCTGCGCGCACTGCTGCGCCGTCCCGGCCAGCGGCATTCGCCCGTTCTGACCCACGGCGTCCTGCGGCTCGAAACCGGCTCAGGGCAGGCCTGGCTGTCAGACGAGCCGCTTGATCTGGGCCGCCGTGAATTTGCTCTCCTGCGGCTGCTGCTGGAGGCCATGCCCGGCGTCGTCATCCGCGATGTCGTGCAGGACAGGCTCTACACACTTGATGAAGCGGTCAGCCCCAATGCGCTGGAGGCCATCGTCTCGCGGCTGCGCAAGCGATTGGCGCCCGGCGGCTTCCTGATCGAGAACCGGCGCGGCATCGGTTGGCGAATGGTTGTCGGGTCTGAGCCATGAGCTCGCTGCGTCGCCGCATCGGCCTGTCGATCGGGGCCATCATCCTTGTGGCGGCCATCGTCACGCTGGGCTTTGTGGCCATTGAACTCAAGGAGATCGAAGCGGGGGACACGCTTGATCCCGCCCATGTCGAATATGCCGAACTGCTGCTAGTGCTGCTGCCGTTCGCCGTCATCGCGCCGGTGGCGGGCATGGCGGTGGCGGGGTGGAGCCTGCGCCCACTGTCGGACAGCGTTGAACATTTGAAACGCATCGGGCCCGACCAGCCGGACATGCGGCTTGATCCAGCCGGCCTGCCCGAAGAAGTCAGGCCGTTCGTGGCCGCAACCAACCAAGCGCTGGACCGGTTAGCCGATGCCTATCTGAACGAGCGCCGCCTCGCTGCCGATGCCGCCCATGCGCTGCGCACGCCAATGGCGACAGCTCGGCTGCGCATTGATGCGGCCATGACCGGACAATTGATAGACGTTGCAGGCCTGACCGCAGATCTCGACCGGATGAGCCGGGCGATCAGCCAGGTGCTGGCCATAGCCAGGCTCGATGCGGCCCGGCCGGACGCTATAGAGGCTCCGGCAATCGATGCAGCCCGCCTTTGCCGCGAGATCGCAGCCGAGCTGCTGCCGATGGCTGACCGGATGGGCCGCAGCCTCTTCGTCGAAGCCGAAGCGCCGGCGCCCGTGGTCGCGGCCGATCTCGATGAAGCGGTTCGTAATCTTGTGAGCAATGCGCTGCATCACGGCCATGGCATCGTGACAATCTCTGCGACTAATAGCCAACGGGGCGTCACGATCAGCGTCATGGACGAAGGACCGGGGGTTGCCGAAGCTGATCGCAAGCGCTTGCGGGAACGTTTTGCCAAGGGTCAGCGCTCAAACGGCTCCGGGCTTGGCCTCGCCATTGCGAGCGCAATCGTCGAACGGGCGGGCGGCACGCTGATCTGGGGCGAGAACGCCAGGCTCGAACTGCAGTTGCCAAGAGCGCCTAAACCCGACGAGAGCGCCTGAATGCGCGCTTCGGTAACGGCAGCTTTCGGTTAAGCTGCCTTGGCGAGGTAGGTCAGCTAAGGGGCGCGAATAAGAAGCAAGTGAGCGCGGGCGGTAGGCGGCCAATCGCCCCAACCCGGCCACAAAGCGCTGACCGAAAACGAGTTGGGTGCAGGGACGAGCCCCTGCCCGCCGGAGGCCGTTTTTCTTGTGTTTTCCGGTTGTTGGGGGGGCACAGTGGCCCCTCCGGCACTGTGCGCCACCTCCCCGTGCCTGCCTGGGGAGGATCACCTATTCCGCTGGTTGGGGGCGGCGGCGGTGGTGGTGGTGCCAGCGGCGGGCGGTGCGTTTGCGGGTGTAGAGGAGGAGGCCGGTGGTGGTGAGCAGCGCCAGCGTGAGGCCGGTGGCGGCGATGGCGGTGCGCAGGGGCCAGGGGCTGAGGCCGGGCAGGCGCAGGTTGGCCATGTGGGTGTGGATCAGCCAGCCGGTGATGCTGTCTCCGGTAGCGGCGCCGGTGGGCAGGCGTTGTTCCACCACGCGGCCGGTGCTGGGATCGAAGCGGATGGCGGTGCTGCCGCCGGTGGCGCGCACGTCGCGGCTGCTGTTGACGCGGTAGTGGACGAGGCCGGTTTCGGCTTCCCAGGCCAGCAGGGTTTCGGCGTGGATGGCAAAGGCTTCGCGCGCGGCGAAGGCGGCCATGTGGGCGCGGGCCTGTTGGCGCAATTGGCGCCAGGGCAGCGGCGGGGTGGGTGCGGGGTGGCCGGCGGGGTGGGCGGCGTTGGGGGCGGCTTCGGGTTGGAAGGCGAACAGGCTGCCCATCACCGGGCGATAGACCTGGTTGAGATTGAAGTTGACCGATGACCAGGCGATGACGAACAGCAGCGCCCACAGCCACAGGCCGCCGGCGCGGTGCAGATCGAAGGTGAGGCGGTGGCGCCCGCCCTGCCAGCGCACCCGAAAGGCCTGGCGCCATTGCCGCAGCCAGCCGCGCCGGCTGGGTCCACTGGTGAAGGCGGGCGGCAGGGTGAGCCAGAGGCCGGCGAGGCAATCGAGGCTCCAGACCAGCGCGATGAGGCCCATGAAGAGCGCGCCGGCTTCGCCCAGGGCCAGCGCATAATGGAGTTCGAACAGGAAGGGCATGAGATTGCCGATGCCGTCGGCCAGGCGGGCGGGCTCGCGAAAGCCGATAACGCGCCCGGTGTAGGGATCGGCGTGGACCACCGAATAGGGGCGATCGGCCCCCGGCGGCGTGACCGGCGCATCCAGCCAGAGCACGGCGGCGCCATCGCCGGGCGGATCCATATAGAGCGCGCTGATGGCGGCGCCGGGGACCTGGGCGAGCACGCGTTCGCGCAAGGCCAGCCAATCGAGCGGGCGGGCGCCGGGCGGGTGCGGCGCGACGGCATGGAGGGCGGGATTGAGGGCGCGATCGAGCGGATCGCGGAAGGCGAGCGCGGCGCCAGTGAGGCCGGCGATGGTGAGGAACAGGGCCATCACCAGCCCGGCCCAGCGGTGCCAGAGGAGCAGGCCGGCGCGCAGCCTCATGGCCGCGGCTGGCGGCTGGCGGCGCGCTGGCCGCTGCAATGGATCATGCCTGCCCCCGGTATCATGCTGCGCTGGGCGTACTGCAAATCACTCGCAATTGCAATATGCAGGCGGTGCCATCGTACGGCCACCGGGGGCCAATGGGCCGTCACCAGGGGCGCGCGTGCCGTCACCGGGGGCCGGCGAGCGGCCACACGGGGCAGCCATGGGGTCACATTTGCCATGACTTGTGCGGCATCGCCCATTTGGGCATAGCGGGGGCTGGGGGGCGTGATGGGGGCTTGATCGCATGGCCGCATGGGCTGCAGGCAGTGTGCCTGGGCTTGATTCCGAAACCGTCTTGCCAGCGGCGCTGGCCGATCTGTTCATGGCCGGGGCGCGCGAACTGCGGGCGCGCAAGGGCCAGACCCTGATGGCGCAGGGATCAGTGGCCGATGAGGTTTACCTGATCCGTTCGGGCCTGGTGCGGGTTTCCGCCAACTCGTTGAATGGGCGTGATATTTTCCTGCGGGAATTGGGCCCCGGCCGGCTGATCGGGGAAATTGCGGCGCTGCGCGGTGAGCCGCGCCTGGCCAATGTGGTGGCGTTGCAGCCCTGCCTGCTGGCGGCGATGCCGGCGCCGGCCTTCCGCCAGTTGGTGCGTGATGCGCCGGACCTGGGCTATTGGCTGGCCCTGCAATTGGCTGCCCGCGTGCGCCATCTTACGGAAAAATCAACGGAATTGGCCGCGATGCCGGTGGTTGGCCGGCTGGTGAGCGAGCTGTTGCGGCTGGCCGACGCCGCACCCCGGACCGGCGATGCCTGCCGCATCACCGGCTTTCCCACCCACGCCGAACTGGCCGCCCGCATCGGCAGCCACCGGGAGGCCATCACCCGCGAACTGCGCCGGCTGGCCGATGATGGCCTGATCGCCCAGCACGGCCGGCGGCTGGAGATCATGTCATTGGCCCGGTTGCACAATCTGGTGCAACGCCTGTCGTGACGCCGGCGAAATCTGTGAATGATCCCAGTGCCCTAGCGGGCGACGGCGGCCGGGCACGGCGGCATTCGCGCCGGCTGGGCCAACCGGATCGTGCGCAGGGTGAGACCAAGGCCCTTGGGCCCGGCCAGCCGGAACGGCGTGCCCACCTTGGCCAGATCGGCCCCGGCCTGGGCAAAACAGGCCAGATTCACCTCCAGCAGGCCAAGCTGGCCGGGCACCGCCGCCCTGGCCGCGGCCGTGATATCGAGCGTGCCGCCGGCCATCGCCAAGGTGACCGGCCCGGCGGGCGGGGCATCCACCCGCCATTCGAGGGTGAGGGCAAAACCGCCGGTGGCATGGCGGGCCAGGCCCACCGGGGGGCCATCGATGGCCATGGCGCCGGCATCGGCCCAGCGGAACTGACGGGCATCTTCCTGGGCCGAAATATCCACTGATTTCATGGTGATGGCACTGTCCAGCCCCAGCCGCCAGGGGGCCATGACCTTGCCGCGCACCAGATAGGCATCCTCGCTGGCGGTGGCCGCCAGGTCCACGCCCGGCGCTTCGGGCAGCGGGCCCAGCGTGGTCGCGCTGGCATAGCTGAGGCCATGGCCCACCGGCCACAGCGGCGCGGTGATCGGCGAGCGGGCATCGGCCGGCCAGGCGAAGGGCAGCCGCCCGGTGAAATCGCGCGGCGACCGGCCATCGCGGCCGGCCACCAGCACATCGGCCACGCCTTCGCCCTGGGAACCCGGCAGCCACGCCGCCACAAAGGCATCGGAGGCATTGATCAGCGGCGACACGAACATCGGCCGGCCCGACAGGAACACCGAGACCACCTTGAGCCCGCGCGCCTTCAAGCCAGCGATCAGGTCCATCTCGCCCGAGAGGGTGCGGAACGCCAGATCGGGCACATCGCCCTGGAACTCGGCATAGGGCTGTTCGCCAAACACCACCACCGCCACATCGGCCGGCGCGGCGGTGCGGCCATCGCTGGCGATCACCGCTTCCCCGCCGGCGGCGCGCACGGCATCGGCCAGGGCGCGGCCGATGGTCTGGCCCTTGGGGAAATCGGCGGCCTTGGTGTCGGTGCCCTGCCAGGTCACCGTCCAGCCGCCGCTCTGCATCGCCATATCGTCGGCCCCAGGGCCGGTGATCAGCACCCGCGCACCCGGCCGGATCGGCAGCACGGCGCCATTGTTTTTCAGCAATACCAGGGATTTGGCCACAGCCTCGCGGGCCACGGCAAGATGCGCGGGCGTGCCGATGCGGGCTGGATCGGCGCGCAGCAGCGGCGGCGCATCCAGCAGGCCCAGCCGCGCCTTCACCCTGAGGATGCGGCGCACCGCATCGTCCACCCGCGCCATCGGGATGGTGCCGTTGCGGGCATGGCGCAACGTGCTGTCAAACAGGCCCTTCCAACTGTCGGGCGCCATGGCGAGATCAAGGCCGGCGTTGAAGGTGAGCGGGCAATCGGTGGGGGTGCAGCCCGGCAACTGGCCATGGCCGTTCCAATCGCCCACCACCAACCCGGCAAAGCCCATCCGGCCCTTGAGCACATCGGTGAGAAGATAGCGGTTGCCATGCGCCTTGACGCCATTCCAGCTGGAGAAGCTGGCCATCACCGCCAGCACGCCGGTTTCGATCGCCGCCGGATAGCCCAGACCGTGGCGGGCGACCAGCTCGGCCTCGCCAAGGGCGGCATCGCCCTGGTCCTTGCCATCCAGCGTGCCGCCATCGGCGACGAAATGCTTGGCGGTGGCGGCGACCTTGTCGGCCGGCAGGATGGTGCCGCCGCTGAGCGGGCCCTGCAGGCCCAGGGTGAGCGCCCGGGCATAGCGCGCCACCAGCGCCGGATCGGCGGAAAAGCCTTCGTAACTGCGGCCCCAGCGCAGATCCTGCGGCACCGCCAGGGTGGGCGCGAAGGTCCAATCAATGCCGCTGCCGGAAAGCTCGGCCGCCGTCACCACGCCGATGCGCTGGATCAGATCGGGATCATTGGCCGCGCCCAGCCCGATATTGTGCGGGAAGATGGTGGCCCCCGGCAGATTGCTGTGGCCGTGCACGGCATCCACGCCGAAGAGGATCGGGATGCCGGCGCCGGTTTTCTGCGAGGCGGTGCGGAATTCCCCCACCAGCCGGGCCCAGCTGGCGGCATCGGCGCGTTCATTGCCATAGGGCCCGCCATTGCCGCCGGCGAGAATGGAGCCGAGCGGGTAGCGCTTGAGCTGGGCCGGGCTGATGGCGGTGATATCGGCCTGGATCATCTGGCCGATCTTCTCGCGCAGGCTCATGCGGGCGATCAGTGCGCTGATGCGGGCCTCGCTGGCCGCATCGATGAAGGCGGGCGGGCTGGCGGTGGCTGGCCAGCGCTGCGGATCCTGCGCCGGTTCGGCCGGCTGCGCCCCGGCCGCTGTGGCCAGCAGCATCATTGTGGCCGCCCAGGCTGCCTTGCGCATGCTCGTCTCCCGCCCCTGGCTGCATCCCCGCAGCCGCACGCTATTGTGAACGTTCTCAAATTCTTTGCATGGCGCGTCGGCGAAATCAAGCGTCTGTTCTCAGCGGCGGGAGGTGAGCAGCGCGGCGCCGGCCAGGCTGAGCAGGGCGAGCAGCAGGAACAGGCCGGCATAGCCAAAGCGCGGCACCATCCCGAGCGTGAGCCAGGGCATGATCAGCGAGGGGATGGTGTTGGTGAGGTTGAACAGCCCCAGATCGCGCCCGCGCCGATCCGGCCGGCTGAGCACGCGCAGGGTTTGCGCCGCGTGCAGGGCAAGGAAACTGGCCGAAGCGAGCACGAACAGCGCAAAGCCGGCCATGGCGAAGCCAAGGCCGCCGGCCAGCGCCATCAGGCCCAGCCCGGCCGCCGAGGCCAGCGCCGCCAGTTGCAACGGCAGGAAGGGCGCGCCGCGCCGATCCGACCAGCGGCCAGCCAGCAGCGCCAGCGGGGCCGAAAGCAGCAGCAGCACGGCAAACAGCCCGGCGACGCGATTGTCGGTCATCGCCGGATCGACCGAGCGGAACCAGAAATAGAGATAGGCGAACAAGGTGGCTTCGGCAATCTGCACCGCCAGCCGGGCCAGCCACATGCGGCGGGTGCGCCCCGGCGGCGGCGGCGCGGCATCGGCCGGGGCCGGCACCAGCCGGGGCGGCAACGGCACCAGCAACAGCGGCAGCAGGCACAGCAGCACCAGCGCCACCACCAGCGCCAGCCGCCCATCCGGGCCGGCCAGCCCCGGCCAGGTGACCAGCGTGCCGGCCAGCGCGCCACAGCCCGGTGCCAGCGCCATGAGGCCGCCCAAGAGGCCCTTGCGGGCATCAGGCACGACATCGCCGGCCAGCGCCGCCAGCGGGGCCAGCATCAGATTGAGCGCCAACTGCCAGGCAATGATCATCGCCACCAGCATCGCCAGCGTGGTGGCCGCCGGCACCCGCAGCAGCAGTGCGGAACTGAGCGCCAGGCCGGCCCAGATCCACGGCCGCCGCACACCGCTGACATCGCTGAGCCAGCCGAACAGCAGATGGCCGGCGCTGGCCGCCAGCGCTCCGGCAAAGCTGAGCTGTGCCACCCAGCCCACCGCCTGGTCAGGGCCGGCCAGCACCGCCACCCGCACCGGCAGCAGCAGGGTGAGAAACGGCATGTAGGCGATGGCAACCCCCGTCCAGGCCAGCGCATAGACGGCCAGGAAGCCCGGCAGGCGACCGGCGGCAGCGGTTTGTGCCGCCTCAGCCACGCCGGGCAACGGAGGCGCGCTCGATCAGCGTGGATGGCACCACGGGCAGCGCTGCGGGCGCGGCATCGCCCTTCAGGCTGGCGATGATCAGGTCCACCGCCAGCGCCACCGTGGCCGCGATGGATTGATCGATGGCGGTGAGTGGCGGCCGGGCGAATTGCACGATGGGCGTGTTGTCGAAACTGATCAGCGACAGGTCATCGGGCACCGCCAGCCCCAATTCGCGCGCCACCTCCAGCGTGGCGATCGCCATCTGGTCGTTGCTGGCGATGATCGCGGTGGGCCGGTCGGGCGGATCGAGCAGGCGCAGCGCCGCCGCCCGGCCGGAGGCGTGGGAGAAATCCCCGGCCGCCAGCAGGCCAGTGGTGTCAAGCCCGGCCGCGGCCATCGCGGCACGCCAGCCGTCCACGCGCCAGCCGCTCAGTTCATAATCGGGCGGGCCGGCGATGAAGCCGATCCGGGCATGGCCATGGGCGATCAGATGGCGGGTGGCGGCGTGGGCCGAGCCTTCATCGTCCATCGACACCGCGATGCCGGAATCCTGCCGGCGCGAGCCGATGCGCACGAAGGGCACGGCCTGTTCGCACAGGAAATCAACGATCTGCCGGTTGTCGCTGTGCGGCGGGGTGAGGATGATGCCATCGGGCTGCAGCGCGGCAATGGCGGCGCCCAGTTCGCGTTCGACATGGTCGCTGTGCGTGTCCACCAGCTCGAAGATCATGCGATAGCCATGTTCGGCGCATTTCAGCATGCCGCCCAGCAGCATCTGGTCCACCCAATCGGTGCCCTGACGCGCCTGCCAATCGGCGATGGTGCGATCCCGGTCGTTCACCGCCAGGATCAGGTAGGATCGCGAGCCGCTCATCCGCTGGGCGGCGATGGAGGGCACATAGCCGAGCCGGTCGATGGCCGCCTGCACGCGCTGCTTGGTTTCCGGGCGCACGCTGGCTTCGTTGTTGATCACCCGGCTCACGGTTTGCAGCGACACGCCGGCCGCGGCCGCCACGTGCCGGATCGTCACCGCCTGCCTGCGCCTGGCCATGCCGCCCTATCGTCCCTGCCTGTCGCCCCGCATCATGCCGCCTTGTTGTCATGCGGCAGCCCCGCCCCGCAATAGCGCGCGACATAGGCATGATGATCGGGCAGGCCGGCAACCGTGCGGGCGACATTGTCCCTGAGGCCGGTCAGGAAGGCGGTGAGTTCCTCGGGGCGCAGCTTGGCGGCCACCGGGTGCCAGCTGAGCGGGGTGATCCCCTGCCCCATCATCACCTGCACCCAGCTGTTCTCGACAAACAATTCCTCGTTCTTGCGGAACACCCGGCCGGTTTCCCGGAACAATTCGATCTTGTGCGCCAGGCTTTCCGGGATGGCCATGCTGGCGACATGGCGCCAGAACGGGCTGTCGCGCCGTTCCGTCACCTTGTAGTGCAGCACCAGGAAATCGCGGATCTGCTCCATGTCGGTGAACTGCTGATCATTGAACTCGTCCCGGTCGCGCGGGCTGATCCGGCCGGCCGGCAGCATGCGGCAGATGCGCAGCACCGCGCGCTGGATGAGGTGGATGGAGGTGGATTCCAGCGGTTCCATGAACCCGCCCGAAAGGCCCACCGCCACGCAATTGCGGTGCCATTGCCGGCGGCGCACGCCGGTCTGAAATTTGATGATGTTGGGCTTCACCAGGCGGTCGCCCTCGATGGTGGCGAACAGCCGGTCCTGCGCGGCCTCCTGGCTCAGGTAGCGGCTGCAATAGACGATGCCATTGCCCTGGCGGTGCTGCAGCGGGATGCGCCACTGCCAGCCGGCATCATGGGCGATGGCGCGGGTATAGGGCACGGCGGGGCGCACGCTGCTGGTCTGGATCGCGATGGCGCTGTCGCAAGGCAGCCAGTGCGACCAGTCGTCAAAGCCGGCGTGCAGCGCACCTTCGATCAACAGGGCGCGAAAGCCGGTGCAATCGATGAACAGATCGCCGGCGATGCGGCGGTCCCCATCCAGCCGCAGCGCGGCGATGTCGCCGGTCTCGCCGTCCAGCTCCACGCGGGCGATGCGGCCCTCGATGCGCCGGGCGCCGCCGGTCTCGGCCCGCTGGCGCAGGAAACGGGCATAGAGCGCGCTGTCGAGCTGATAGGCATAGTTCATGCGCTCATCGGGCAGATGGGCGAATTTCGATTGCAGTGCCGCCTGCAGTTCCAACGCATAATCATCATAGGGATGATGGTGCCCCTGGGTTTGCCCATGCGCCCAGAAATGCTGGAAACCGGCTGACCAGTGATCGCGCCCGGTGGTGCCAAAGCTGTGGAAATAGCGATGGCCAATGTCACGCCAATTCTCGAACATGATGCCCAGTTTGAACGTGGCCTGGGTGGCGCGCATGAAATCGGCTTCGGCAATGCCGAGCAGGCGGTTGAACAACTGCATCGGCGGAATGGTGCTTTCGCCCACCCCTATGGTGCCGATCGCATCGGATTCCACCAGCGTGAGATCGATGACCGGGCCCAGCGTGTGGGCCAGCGCCGCCGCTGCCATCCAGCCGGCGGTGCCGCCCCCGGACACCACCACCCGCAACGGGGCCTGTGCCTGGTTCATCGTGACAATCCTCTGAGCAAGCGGGCCTTGATGCGGCCGGCGGTATCGGGGGTGAGCGGGGCCAATATGCCACGCGCCGTTTCGGGCAGATGCGCCGTCGCGGCCGCAGCGGGCGCAAAGACATGGTGATCAAACAGCGCCTGCCAGGCCCGGCGCTGCCTTTCGGGCAGATCGCGCACCGCCAATATGGCGTGCAGCAGCGCATCTTCGGGATTGCCCAGCCAGCGCGGCACCTCGCGCCACCAGAAATTCACCAGCACGTTGAACGGATCGAGCCCTTCCACATGATGCCACCACAGCGACGGCACGAAGATGGCATCACCCGGCGCCAGTTCGGCCACCTGAGCGCTGGCCAGCGCCTCGGCAAAGCGCGGATGGCGGGCCAGATCGGGCGCGCGCACATCCACCATTGAAACCTGGCGCCCCGCCGGCGTGTTGTCCAGCGGGCCCAGATAGAGATTGGCGAATTGATCGGGCGGAAACAGCGTGAAGCGGCGGCGGCCGGCGGCGCAGACGGCGATATTCTCTGGCACGTCATTGTGGGCGGCGATGCAGCTGCGGGTGCCGATCCAGATGCTGGCCAGCGGCTGGCGCTCGCCCAGCGGCAGGGCATGGGCTTCGGCCAGGCCGGTGAAATAATCACCCATGTCGATGGCCGAAAGATAGACCATGGGCTGGCCGGGATCGGCTTCGGCCGCCGCCATCGCTGCCAGCCAATCGGCCAGCGGGGCCTGGGCCATGCGGAAATTCATCGCCATCGCCGCATCATAGAACAGCCGGTCCTCACCGGCCGCGGCCGCGATGCTGGCCGGAAAGGCGCGCGGGCGGGCACAGGCGGCCAGATGGGCGCGCACGGCGGCGCCGCCGCGGCCGGCCGCCTGCACCAGCGGCCAGTCGCGGGCGATGCCGCGCATCACGAACGGGGTGGTGGCGCCAGCCAGATGATCGGCGAGCGCGGCCGGCGGCACTGCCACCTCGGCCACGCGCGGCAGCCGGGCAAACGCCAGCGCCTCAGCCATCACCGCGCTGCAACCGGTTCTTGGCACGCACCAGGCGGGCCAGATTGCCCAGCGAGGCCAGCGCCATGTAGATGGGCTCCAGATGCCCCTCGCCGTGCAGTTCGGCCAATGCCCCCGGTTCCAGCGCGGCCAGCCGCTCCTCGTTGATCAGATGATAGCCAACCAGCCGGTGCATGGCGCCATTGTCGAGCGTGACATCAAGCGAGAAGGGCTCGATGAGATCATAGCGGGTGAGCGCCGCGAAAAAGCCCGGGCTGGCGCGATAGGCATCGTCCAGCGCGCCCAGCATGTCGGCCACCTGCCGCACCAACGCCGTGGGCTGGCCGTCTGCCTCGAACAGGGCGACGCCGTCACCGCCGTGCGCCACGCGCGGGTGGTCCATGTCGATATGCACCTGGCCCGGCCCGGCGTCATCGGCGCTGCGCCCAACCAGAAACGGCTGCACGGCCATCGCCAGCGGCCGGCTCAGGGCATCCCAGCGATCCCCGGCCAGATAGAGATTTTCGCCCGGCTCAAAGCCGAACAGCGCTAGGGCTGACCAGGCGCCGCTGGCATCATCCCGCCGGAACAGGATCGGATACTCATTGGCCAGGCGGCGAAACTCGGCCGGCACCACCAGGCAGGCCATCACCGCATCGCCCAGCGCCGCGCCGGCTGCGGTGTTCACTGTCACGCCGGCGTGCTGATCGAAATTCAGGATCTGGTGGTTGGCCATCGTCTCGGCAGGTCCTCAGGCGGCAAAGGGCCATGATTGCGTGACAGTGGCAGAGCGGGAAGGGAGCCGCAACGCCTGCGCGCCCGGCTCCCCTGTCACACCGCCGGCCCTCCCCGGTCAGAAGCTGTAGCGCACCCCGGCCGTGTAGCGGGCATAGCCGGGCGCGGCAAAGAAGGCCGCATTGGCGTTGCGCATATGGCCGCGCCGATCGGCATTGGTGATGTTGATGCCTTCAACAAAGGCGGTCAGGCCCTTCTTGAACTCCCACGAGGCGCTCACGTCGAACTGGCCATAGGCTTCGACATAGAAGGGATCAAAGCCATAGTTGGACAGGAAGCCATCGCGCCAATTGTAGGCCACACGCGCCTGGATGCCGTTCTTGTCGTAATAAAGCACGGCGTTGGCACTGTCGGACACGCCGTTCACCGCGAACTGGGTGGCGGTATAGCGCAGCGTGTTGTCAAAACGGGTGTCGCTGTTGACGATCGTGTAGTTGAGGATGGTGCCGAATCCGGTGTTCCAGAAGCTGTGCTGCACGGCAAATTCAAAGCCATGCAGCTTCGCGGTCTGGGCGCTGTTGCCCGGCTGGGTGATGATGAACTGCACGCGCGGATCGGATGGCTGGCCGATCACGCCGCTGGCGACGCCATTGGTGAACTGCACCACCGATGGATTGGTGGCGGCCAGCCGCGCCAGGATGGCGGCAAAGCCGGGGCTGCCGCCCAGTGCCGTGCGCGCCGCCTGCACGGCTGCGCCCTGCGCCGGGTTGGGCAGATCATAAAGCGGGCCCTGCACCGTGGTGTTGGCGATGAAGTTGCTGACATCCTTGCGGAAGAAGCCCACCGCCACATAGCTGTCGCGCCCGTAATACCATTCGGCCGACAGATCGATATTCTTCGACTTGTAGGGCAACAGACCGGGGTTGCCGCTGCTGGCGGTGCTGCCGCCGTTGGGCCGCAGCGGCTGGTTCACCGTGATGCCGCCCTGCATGCTGGTGTAATCCGGGCGGGTGATGGTGTGGCTGTAGGACGCGCGCAGCCGGATGTCGGAAATCGGCGACACGTCGAAATCCACCGCCGGCAGCCAGTTTTCATAGTCGCCGCGCAGCGTGTTGAACGAGGCGGCACCGCCCTGCACCAGGCCCATTTCATTGTCGGCCACCCACACCACGCCGGTCGGCACCGGCACCAGCGCGGCGGAACTGATGCGCGTCTTCTCATAGCGCACGCCCAGCCGGAGATTGGCCCGCACGCCGCCCAGATCGAACTTGTGCAGGGTTTGCAGATAGGGCGCCCAGGTCCGCTCGGTGATACGGCGATCCGTGTCATAGCGGGCCAGGCAGGCGCCCGGCACGGTCGACGCGTTGCAGATGCCGATGCGGCGCTGCAACAGATCAGCCAGGCCGGCGGTATCGATCTGGAAATAATTGCCGATGATCGCCGGGTTCTGCGACCCGTTCATGCCGGCCAGCCGCGACGCCACCGGCGTGATCGTGTAGAAATTGTCGGGCGTGTCAGCCGCTGTCAGCGTGCCGCCCCAGCTGTCGTTCTGGATCACGCCAAAGGCCGATCGCACCTTGTTTTCGGTGAAGGTGACGCCGAAATCCAGGCTCTCGATCAGATCGGACTGGAAATCATAGCCGCCGCGCAGCGACGCCTCGTTGATCGTGTCCTTCATGTAGCCGTTGCGGAAGCTGTTACCCGACGGCCGGATATTGCTGGCAGCAATGGCCACGCCGGGGTTCATCGTCACGCTGATGGCCGGCATGTCGGTCTGGAAATCGGCACGCTGGCTGGCCACGCCAAAAATGGCGCTGCCCACCGCGCTGTTGCTGCCGAACGGGGAGGTCGGCTTGCTTTCGGCGGTGGAGTGATGGACGTCCAGCTCCAGCCGGAGCTCGCCGGGGCCATCCCACTTCAGATTGCCGCCGATGCTGCGGTTGATGTTGCGGTTGGCCGCCAGCGCCCCGGTGAACGACAGGTCCTTGCCTTCACCGGCGCCAAAGGCTTCGGCATAGAAAAGCGGCCCGGCCGCCGGGCCGTTGGTCCAGCTGCTGGTGGTGTTGGCATGGTTGAACCACACGCCCACGCTGCTGGTGCGCGCGTCCAGGGTGAACTGGGAATAGGTATAATCGATCAGCAGGTTGAGCGTGTCGCTCGGCTTCACCTGCAGCACCACCTGGCCGTTGATGCGTTCACGGTCGATATCGGTGAAATCATAGGCGGCATTCTGGGTGACCTGATAGATGTCGGTCGGCCCCGGCCGGTTGGTAATCTGCGGGTTGGGCGCCGGGGCCAGCGAGCCCCAGTTGTTCTCGTTGCCCAGGTAGCCCTCGCGCCAGCCGGCGCTGAACTGGGCCAGGCTGGCCTTGCGGCGCTGGTAGACACCGGTGACGAGGATGCCGATGCGCTCGTCGGCGAAGGTCTTGCTCAGGATGCCAGACACTTCCGGGGTCACATTGGTGCCCTCGAACGTGTGGTCGATCATGCCCTTGGCCGAAATGCTGCCGTTGAAGCCGGGGCGATCGAGCGGGCGCGGCGTCTTGATGTTGATCACCGAGCCGATGCCGCCGGTTTGCAGCGTGGCGCGGCCCGACTTGTAGACCTCCACCCCGGCAACGCCTTCGGCGGCCAGGTTGGCGAAATCAAAGCTGCGCGAGGCCGGCGCCGAGCAGCAATCACCCAGCCCGGATGCCGGCATCTGGCGGCCATTGAGCAGCACCAGGTTGAAATCCGGGCCAAAGCCACGCACCGTCACGCGCGAGCCTTCGCCCACCTGCCGGTCAATCGAAACGCCGGTGATGCGCTGCAGCGATTCGGCGAGGTTGGTGTCGGGGAACTTGCCGATATCCTCGGCGGAAATGGCATCGACAACGCCCACCGCGTCACGCTTGAGGCCCAGCGATTTCTGCAAGCTGATGCGGATGCCGGTGACCACCAGCTCCTCGGCATCGCCGGCCGCCGCTGCCTGCTGTTGCTCCTGCGCCAGCACTGGCGTGGCCGCAGCGCTCACCGCCAGCACCGAGACACCCATCATGAAACGGCCAAATGCCGGACGGCACGACTTGATCATCAGCATATCACTCCCCCGGTCGCCCATCCGCGCCTTCCCCGGCGCCTGTGAACGTTCTCCTGACTTGACGGCTATATGAGAACGTTCCCTTCGTCAACCCGCCCCGCACGCTTTGCCCATGCACGGGCCCACCACATCGGCCGCAGATCAGGACATCAGTTGCCGCTGAACTGGCCGGGGCGCTTGTCGAAAAAGGCCGCCACGCCTTCGCGGAAATCGGCGGTGCGGGTGGCCAGCAGCCATTGATCGGCATCGGCGTGCATGATCGCCTGATCCAACGCGCCGGCCCAGGCGTTGGCGCTGCGCTTGATCATCTGCACCGCCACCGGCGGCAGCGCGGCATAGCTGGCCGCCATGGCCAAGGCGGCGGCCTCCAGATCGTCGGCCGGCACCAATAGGTCGAAAAAGCCCCAGTCCAGCAAGGTGGCGGCATCAAACAGCGCCCCAGTCATCACCATGCGCTTGGCCCGGGCCAGCCCCACCGTCTGGATCGCCAGCGGCAGCGCGTGCCACATCAGATTGATGCCCAGCTTCACCTCGCCATAGCCGATGCGGGTGTCGGGCGTGCCCAGCCGGAAATCGCAGGCGGTGGCGATGCAGGCGCCGCCGCCGGTGGCAATGCCCCGCACGGCACAGATGGTGGGCTGGGCGATTTCGCGCAGCGCCCGCATCAGCAGGGCGCCGGCCTCGGCCGTGCGGCGCAGCGCCACTGTGGGCGGCGCCGGCCCACCCATGGCGCCGATATCGGCACCCACGCTGAAATCCCGGCCGTCGCCGCGGATGATCACCGCACGGATCTCGGCCTCCGCACGCAAGCCCTCGGCAATCTGGCGCAGGCCCTGCAGCATGTCCTGGGTCAGCGCGTTGCGCTGCTCGCTGCGGGCGATGCTGATGATGGCGATGGCGCCGTCACGCTCCACGCGCAGATGCTCGCTGCTCATGCCGTCATCCTCCCGGCCGGCCGGCCGGCACAGGCAATGCCCGTCATTCCCATTCAATGGTGCCCGGCGGTTTCGAGGTATAGTCATACACCACGCGGTTGATGCCCTTCACCTCGTTGACAATGCGGGTGGCGGTGCGGGTGAGGAACGCGGCATCGAACGGGTAGACATCCGCCGTCATGCCATCCACGCTGGTGACAGCACGCAGCCCGCACACCCGGTCATAGGTGCGGCCATCGCCCATCACGCCCACGGTGCGCACCGGCAGCAGCACGGCAAAGGCCTGCCAGATCGCGTCATACAGGCCGGCCTTGCGGATTTCGTCGAGATAGATGGCATCGGCCTTGCGCAGCGTGTCGCAGGCCTCCTTGGTCACCTCGCCGGGAATGCGGATGGCAAGGCCGGGGCCTGGGAAGGGATGGCGGCCGACAAAGGCCGGCGGCAGGCCCAGTTCCACGCCCAGCCGGCGCACCTCGTCCTTGAACAGTTCGCGCAAGGGCTCGACCAGCTTCATGTTCATGCGTTCGGGCAGGCCGCCCACATTGTGGTGGCTCTTGATCGTCACGCTGGGGCCGCCGGTGAACGACACGCTTTCGATCACATCGGGATAGAGCGTGCCCTGCGCCAGAAAGTCCGCCCCGCCGATCTTCCTGGCCTCGGCCTCGAACACCTCGATGAAGGTCTTGCCGATGAACTTGCGCTTGGCTTCGGGATCGGTCACCCCGGCCATGCCTGACAGGAACAGCCCTTCGGCCTCAACATGCACCAAGGGGATATGATAATGTTCGCGGAACAGGCTCACCACCTGTTCCGCCTCGCCCAGCCGCATCAGGCCGTGATCGACGAACACGCAGGTGAGCTGGTCACCGATCGCCTCGTGGATCAGCACGGCCGCCACCGCCGAATCCACCCCGCCCGACAGGCCGCAGATCACTCGGGCATCGCCCACCTGTGCGCGGATTTCCGCGATCTTGGCGGCACGGAAACCTGCCATCGACCAATTGGGCGTGACGCCGCAGACATTGACCACGAAGTTGCGCAACAGCGCTGCGCCATCGGGCGTGTGCACCACCTCCGGGTGGAACTGCACACCGTAACGCCGCGACTCGTCGTTGGCGATGGCGGCAAAGGGCGCGCCGGGGCTGACAGCGACGGCGCGGAAACCGGGCGGGATGGCGTCGATGCGATCGCCGTGGCTCATCCACACGGTCGGCCGGTCGCCCTTGGTCCACACCCCGGCAAAGAAGGCGCAATCATCCACAATCTCGATCTCGGCGCGGCCGAACTCGCGATGATCCGATGCCACCACCGCCCCGCCCAACTGGTAACAGAGCGACTGCTCGCCATAGCAGATGCCCAGCAGCGGCACGTCGGCCGCCAGCACGGCATCAGGGATGCGCGGGCCGTTGGCATCGCTGATATTGGCCGGGCTGCCCGACAGGATCACGCCCCTGGGCGCCATCCGGGCAAAGGCCTCGGCCCCCTTGGCGAAGGGCACGATCTCACAATAGACGCCGGCTTCCCGGATGCGCCGGGCGATGAGCTGGGTCACCTGACTGCCAAAGTCGAGGATGAGGATCGAGTCGGCTGGGGTGTGCATCGGCGGCGCTTAAAGCCCCTTGCCCCGTGTTTCAACTGCGCCATGCTGTCGGCCACTGCCGCAGCCTTGGGGAGATGATGCATGGTGCTGGCCAATATGGGTGCGCTTGCCGGCCTGGGGCTGGGCGTGATGGGCCTGGTGCGCCCGGCAGCGGCACTCAAGCTGGTCGGCCTCGCCCTCGATCCACGCCGGCCCGAGGGCATTTCCGAAGTGCGTGCCACCTATGGCGGGCTGTTCATCGGGCTGGAACTGGCCGCGCTGTTGACGGGCGAACCCATGGTGTTTCTGGCCGGCGCGGCCGCATGGGGCGGTGCTGCGGCCGGGCGGCTGATCTCCATGCTTGTTGATCGGGCTGCCCTGCGCCCGAACATCGGCGGCACCGCGCTGGAACTGATCATCGCGGGCCTGCATGCCGCCGCGCTGATCGGCCAGATCAGGGGCGTTTGACATCAAGGCCCTGGCGTGGATTCGCCGCTATGGCGCCCCGATGAGCAGCGGCATCAGCGCCTCCCGCCAGGCCGCCGGCAGCGGGCTCGGCCGGCGGCTCACCCGGTCAACATAGACATGGACGAAATGGCCTTCGGCGGCCGGCGCCTTATCGCCAGCGGTGAACAGCCCCACCTCCCAGCGCACGCTGCTGTTGCCCAGCCGGGCGATGCGCAGATGCGCCTCCACGCTTTGCGGAAAGGCGATGCTGCGGTGATAGCGGCAGCCGGTTTCCACCACCAGGCCGATGGGATTGCCGGCATGGATATCCAGCAGGCCGGCCTCGATCAGCCAGGCGTTCACCGCCGTGTCGAACCAGCTGTAATAGACCACGTTGTTCACATGGCCGTAGGCATCATTGTCCATCCAGCGCGTGGGGATGATGCGGTGGGCGCGGTAATCGGCACGGGTGGTCATGGCCGGCGATGTGCCAGCGATTCGCCTGAAAAGCAAAAACCCCGGTTCGGGTGAACCGGGGTCTTTTGAAGGGTGGTGGAGCCTAGCGGGATCGAACCGCTGACCTCTACAATGCCATTGTAGCGCTCTCCCAGCTGAGCTAAGGCCCCGCACCATTTCTGAGGGTCTCCCCTCGGGCGGTCGCTGCCGTGTTCAGCAGCGCCGGGAGCGGCCGGTTAGGCGAAACTTGCCGGCCGTGCAAGCCGAAAATTTCACCGCCATGCCGCAATCGTCAATTCTCGTCGTCGCCACCTTCGGAAACGACGCCCAGATCATCATCACCGCCCAGATCGACATCGCCATCGGCCTCGCCGGCCTCAACATCGGTGTCCAGATCTAGATCCTCGTCCACCGCCACATCGGTGTCGGTGCCTTCGGCGGCCTGGGGCTTGATCGCTTCAAACGGGGTCGTCTGCTTGGACTTCAGGATCGGTTCCGGCACCCAGGCAAAGCCGCAGGAAATGCAGGTCACCGGGTCTTCCTTGCCCAGATCGTAAAAGCGGGTGTTGCACTTCGGGCAGGCACGCTTGGTGCCCCATTCAGCCTTGACCATATCAACTCCGTGATCGCCGGACGGCAATGTGAACGCCGGCGGTGCCAACTGCAAGGGGCCGGGCAGGCAAGGCCTGTCCGGGAAAGGCGAGCGCATTGCCACAGGCGGCAAGCCCTGTCAAAGCGGCGCATCATGACCGATGCGACCGCCCTTCCCCAGCCGCTTTGCCTCACCATCACTGGCCCGCTCAAGGGTGACATCACGGTGCCCGGTGACAAATCGATCAGCCACCGCGCGCTGATGCTGGGCGCGCTGGCAGTGGGGGAAACCCGGGTCAGCGGGTTGCTGGAAGGCGAGGATGTGCTTGCGACAGCGGCGGCGATGCGGGCGATGGGTGCCGATATCGAACGGCGCGCACCGGGCGAATGGGCCATCCATGGCGTGGGTGTGGGCGGTCTGCTGCAACCGATGACCGCGCTGGACATGGGCAACAGCGGCACCTCCACCCGCCTGCTGATGGGCCTTGTTGCCTCCCACCCGATCACCGCCACCTTTGTGGGCGATGCCAGCCTGTCGGGCCGGCCGATGGGGCGGGTGATCACGCCGCTGGGCCTGATGGGTGCCACCATCACTGCCACCCCCGGCCCCGGTGGCCGGCTCAGCCTGCCGCTCACCCTCACCGGCCTGTGCCCGGCCATTGCGCTGCGCTACACGCTGCCGGTGGCATCGGCGCAGGTGAAATCGGCGGTGCTGCTGGCCGGACTGAACACGCCGGGTGACACGACGGTGATCGAACCCATCCCCACCCGCGATCACAGCGAGCGGATGCTGGCCGGCTTTGGCGCCCGGCTGCGTGTGGAGACCGCGCCCGAAGGCCGCATCATCACCATCAGCGGGGAGGCCGAGTTGCGGCCGCAAGCGATCGTGGTGCCGGGCGATCCTTCGTCGGCGGCCTTTCCGATGGTGGCGGCGCTGATCGTGCCGGGCAGCGACATCATCATCCGCAACGTGGGCATCAACCCCACCCGCGCCGGCCTGATCGCCGTGCTGCAGGCGATGGGCGGCCAGATTGATCTGATCAACCGGCGCGAGGTGGGCGGCGAGCCGGTGGCCGATCTTCATGTCCGTCACTCAAGCCTGAGCGGGATCGAGGTGCCGCCCGAAGGCGCCGCCAGCATGATCGATGAATATCCCATCCTGTTCGTGGCCGCCGCCTGCGCCAGCGGGCGCACCAGCATGCGCGGCATCGAGGAATTGCGGGTGAAGGAATCGGATCGCATCGCGGTGATGGCGCAAGGCCTGGCCGCCTGTGGCATCGCCTGCACCGAACTGGAGGATGGCCTGATCATCGAAGGCCGCGGCGGCGATCCAGCGCCCGGCGGCGCCACCATCGCCGCCCGGCTGGATCACCGCATCGCCATGAGCTTTGCCGTGCTCGGCCTCACCGCGCGCGCACCCGTGACCATCGACGATGCCCGGCCGATCCGGACGAGCTTTCCCAGCTTTGTGCCGATGATGACGGGGCTGGGCGCAACAGTCGATCAATGATCGCCCGCGCCGCGCCGCCGCTGCCATAGGGCAGCGCCGGTTCGGCCATGGCCGCACGCAGCCGGCCATCGGCCAGCACCTGCCGCGCCGCGGCCACGATGGCGGCCGGATCGCGCCCCACCAGCCTTGCATTGCCGCTGGCCAGGCCCTCGCGGCGTTCCGTCACCTCGCGCAGCACCAGGCAGGGCAGGCCGATGGCCGGTGCCTCTTCCTGCACCCCGCCCGAATCGGTGAGCGCCAGCGTCGCCTCCAGCATCAGCGCCACGAAGGCGGCATAGGGCAAGGGCGGCAGCAGATGCACGCCGGGAACCCCGCCCAGCCTGGCCCGCACCGGGCCGGCCACCGCGGGGCTCGGATGCACCGGCAACAGGATTTCCGCCTCGGCGGCCAGCTCGGCCAGCGCCTGCAACATGCCATCCAGCACCGGCCCCTGGCTTTCGCGACGGTGCAGCGTGGCCAATATCCATGGCCGGCCGCGCGGCACGCCGGCCAGTGGTGCCCGCGCCGCCCGCCCCAACGCCGGATCGGCCGCCAGCCGGCTTTGCATGATCATCAGCGCATCGATCCCGCTGTTGCCGGTGATGCTGACGCCCTCGCTGATCCCCTCGGCCGCCAGCGCCGCGGCGGCGGCAGGCGTAGGCGCGAAATGCAGCGCCGCCATCTGCGCCACCAGCTTGCGGTGCAGCTCTTCGGGATGGGGATCGTGGCGACCGGTGCGCAGCCCGGCTTCAACATGGGCCAGCGGCACGCCGGCATAGCTGGCGGCCAGCGCCCCGGCCAGTGTCGAGCTGGTATCGCCCTGCACCACCACCCAATCGGGCTGCCAGGCCCGGATTTCGGCGGCCAGCATCGGCAGCAGCCGGCCCACCAGCACGTCGGGGGAGGCCGCGGCAACGCCCAGATCAGCGTCCACCGCCAGGCCAAAACAGGCCAGCGCCCCGCCCAGCAGATCGGGATGCTGGCCGGTGGCGAGCAGCCGCGCCGCCGCGCCGCGCGCCCGCGCCGCCATCAGCACCGGCGCCAGCTTCACCGCTTCGGGCCGGGTGCCGGCGATGAACAGCAGGCGGGGCGATGATGGCAGACAGGTCATGGCTCACCCAGAATGGATGCAGACCCTGCCATTATGGTGCAACATCAAGGCCGGGCTGGCAACCATCCCGCCGGATCAATCCTGTGCAAAACCCTGCACAATCAAGGCGCCATCGGGCAGCGGCCGCTGCAGGGCCGCCGCCTCGGGCCAGGGGGCGGTGAGCCAGGCCTGCATGTCGGCCGGGCGGGTGAGGATCACCGGCATCGCCTTGGGATGATGCGGCGCCACATCGGCATTGGGCGCGCAAGTGAGAAAGCCGAACAGCGTCAGCGTCACCTCCCCCTCCGCCCGCTTTCGCACCCCGGTCCAGCGGGTGGCGATGCCGGCGAAACAGGCCAGCGGCGCCCCGGCGGCCGGCGCAAACCACAACGGCCGGGCGCCGGCCGGCGTCGCCACATGCTCGGCAAAGGCGGTGAACGGCACCAGGCAGCGATAGGCCGGTGCCAGCCAGCGCCGCCAGTGCGGGGAGGCGGTGTTGCGGATGTTGGTGATGCCCCGGTCCGGCCTTGTGGCGTCACCCTCCTTGCCGGCCAGGGCAAAGGCCGGGCTGGGCATGCCCCAGCGCGCCATGCGCAACAGCGGCCCCGCTTCAGCTTCGGGCTTCGCCGGCCGCGCCAGCCCGATCACCGGCGCATCCTGATCCGGATAGACCGGTCCGGCCAGCGGCAGATTGCCCAACTGGTTGCGCACCGGCCCCAGCGCCAGCGCGGCGGCCAGTTCAGCCAGCGCCTGCGGCCCCGCACTGAGCGCATAGAGATTGCACATGGCCAAGCTTGTGCCGGCACCGCGCCCGCCCGGCAAGCCTGCCGGCCTTTGCGCATAACCGGCTCAAACCGGCGGCGCGTTGCTCCACAGCAGCACCAGGCTGGCCAGCGAACCAACCAGCCCGATGACGAGACGCGACAAAAGCGAAGCAACCGACATGGCAAGAATCTGCCACGCCACCCCCGGCCACGCCCGGCCAGGCACAACCAGAATGGCAGCGATCGCCCGCAGGCCGCTGCTCATCATGTCCATTGCTGAATGAAATGGTGCCCGGGGGCGGATTTGAACCACCGACACGGGGATTTTCAGTCCCCTGCTCTACCCCTGAGCTACCCGGGCCCACTTGCCGAAAGCGGTTGGGTGAACCGCGTGGGAGGCGGCCGTTTAGCCAGCCTCGTCGGGCTTGTCCAGCGGGGACGTGACAGAAAGTTCGTCCTCGTCGCTGCCGGCCGGGATGGCGTAGCGGTCCGACAGCCAGGCGTTGAGATCGCGCGCCCGGCAGCCGGGGCTGCAGAACGGGCGATATTCGGCCACCATCGGGGATTCGCGGCAATAGGCGCAAAGGCGCGGCCTGGCATCAGGCGGGTTGGACATGGCCTCTCCCTGCGCCGTCATGCGGCTCCAGTGTGATGGCGCCGCCGGTCAGGCGCGCCAGTTCGGCCAGCAGCGCCGGCCGGGCTTCCAGCCAGGCGATGACGCCGGGTGCGGCGGTGAGGTTGACCGGGCCGACCAGCCGCATGGCGCGGCGCAGCAGTTCCAGTGCGGCAAAGCCCGGCCGCCGCGCCTCGTCGATCAGGCTGCGGCGGGTGCGCGGGCGGATGATCTGCACCAGGCCAAAACCGTTCACGGCGGTCTTTTCAAACGGCACCGGCAGTGATTCGGCCAGCCGGGCATCCAGCGCGGCCCGTGCGGCGCGCCCGCCCAGCGTGGGGAAATCCACCACGATCGGCCCGCCCAGACCCAGCCGGCGCACGGCCGCCGCCACCGCCACGGCCGCCGCTTCGGCCAGCGGCTGCACCGCGCCGGGGCCATCCACATCGATCACCAGCATCGCCGGCGTGGGCGCCAGCAGCAGCCGGCCGCCGGGAAAATCAATGCGGCCGGTCAAGGCTTCCTCCACCACGGCGTCCCAGCCGGCCTCTGCCAGCCGATCGGGCCCGTGTGGCGGCACTGGCGCGGCGGCGGGCAGGCGATCGGCCAGCGTTGGGGCCGCCTGCGCCGGGCCGCCGTGCACGGCCACGCGCGCCTGCTTGTCGCGCACGCCGTCGCTCCACGCCTCACGCACCACTTCGGCCAGACGCGTCTGGCCCACATGCCAATCGGCCGGCGCCGGTTCCACCAGCGCCTCGGCCCCGGCGATGGCCACGCTGGCACGGCGGGCGGCGCGGGCCAGCAGCCGCGCCGGTGCCACCAGGCCCAGCGGCAGCGGATCATCCAGCCGGCAAAAATGCGCCGCCAGCACGGTTTCGCCGGCCAGCTCCAGCGCCCGCACCGCACCGGGGGCGGCTTCGATCAGGCCGCTCACGCCCGGCTCGCCGCCAGCAGCAGCCGCGTTTCATTCAGCGGCAGGCCCACCACGCCGCTGTGGCTGCCGGCCAGGGCGCGCACAAAGACCTCGGCCGCGCCCTGGATGGCATAGCCGCCGGCCTTGCCCTGCCAGTCGCCACGGGCGATCAGCCAATCAATGTCGGCCGCCGTCAGCCGCTGGAAGGTGACGATACTCTCGCTCAGCCGTTCGCGCAATTGCCCCTGGGCATCCACGGCGGCCAGCGCGGTGAACACCCGGTGCCGCCGGCCCGACATCAGGGCCAGGCAGGCACGCGCGGTTGCCTCATCCTCGGCTTTGGGCAGGATGCGCCGGCCCACCGCCACCACCGTGTCAGCCGCCAGCACCACGCTGCCTTGATGCCGGGCCGCCACCGCCAGCGCCTTTTCGCGCGCCAGCCGCCGGGCATGGTCACGCGGCACCTCGCCGGGCTGCACCGCCTCGTCGATGTCGGCCGGGTCCACGGCAGCAGGCACGCGGCCCAGCCGGGCCAGCAGATCGAGCCGGCGCGGGGAAGCCGAAGCAAGAATCAGCCGCATCAACCGTCCCATTGCACGAATGTGCCATGGGCATGGGCATGGCCGAGCAGACGCTCCTCCGCGCCCTGCCCGCGCCAGAGCGTCAGGCGGATCGCCGCCATGGCCGGGTTGGCGGGATCGTCCATTTCCAGCCGCAGCCAGGCCAGCGGCCGCGCCGCGCTGGTTGCCGCGCCCAACTGCGCCAGCCGCGCCCGGATGCGCGCCTGGGTGGCGGGCGGGAAATATTGGAAGGCGATGCTGTGATAGACAACAGGCGCCACCCCGTCGGCCAGCGTCAGCCGCTGCTCCAGCCAGTCGGCGGCATCGCCCTTGGCCAGCGGCGGCGGGAAACGGCGGGCCAGCGCGATCGCCGCACCGGTGCGCGCCAGCCGTTCCGGCTGGTCGGCCCAGATGAAGGCCAGCAACCGTTCGGCCACCGCCGGATCGGCGGCATCCAGCGGCGCGATGTCAACCCCGGCGCGCGCCACCACGCGGATTGGCGCAGCCGGCGGCGGCGGGCCCTGCCAGTGCGGGCGCACCGCCACATCACTTGTGGCATCGCCGGCCAGCACGCCGCCCAGATCGCAGGCAAAACGGTCCATGTTGAGATTGAGGCCGGCGCTTGCGCCCAGTTCGTACAAGGCCAGCGGCAGGCCGGTGGCCGCCGCCACGCCCAACAGGCCGGGCATCAGGGCACCGGCCCGGCCGACCTCGTTGGTTTGCGGCGGGCTGTCGAGGAAGGCGGCGACAATGCCATCGGCCGCGGCATCGCCAAACAGGCCGGCCAGAGCGGTGGCCAGTCCGGCATCATCAGGCATCGGTGCCGGCGGATAGAGCGCCGCCAGCCCCGGCGCGCGGCCGCCCCGCACCAGCCAGTGCAACGCACCGGTCAACCGCATCGGCAACGCATCGGTCATCGGCTCGCCCAGCCAGGCGGCCAGGCGCTGCCCGGTCTGGCTGGCCGGCGGCACCGCATCGGCCAGCACCCGGCACAGCGCCCCGGTGAAGGGCGCACCCAGCGCCGCGCAAAAGCGCGCCTGTTGCTGCAGGGCGGCGTTTACGGCCATGTTTGGCGCCGCCTGCATTGCGGTCAATCCTCCGGCGCGATCGTCACCGTCAGGCCGTCCAGCGCGGCGGTGAAGGCGATCTGGCAGGAAAGCCGGCTGTTCGGTTGGTTATGGTCCGACGAATCGAGCAGATCGGCTTCATCGGCATTGGCCGGGCCGGTGCGCGCCACGTCAGCCTCGGCCACGTGAACATGGCAGGTGGCGCACGAACAGCAGCCGCCACACAGCGCCAGCAGTTCGGCAATGCCGGCGTCCTTGATGATCTCCATCACGCTCATGCCGGGGGTGGCGGGCAGGCTGTGGCTTTGCCCGTCGCGGGTAATCACGGTGATGCTGGCCATATGCGTCCTCTCATTCTGTGCCCCCGCCCTGTAGCGGCCTCGGCCAGCAACCGCTAGAGGAGCGACAAAAGGGGGAGAATCCGATGCACATCGCCCACCAGTTCGCGCCGCCGATGTCGGCCCTGTTGCTGGGCCTGCCCGGCATCACCGCCGCCCGCCACATTCCAGCCGGGGATCGCTGGGCGCTGCCCTGTGATGTCGATGTGCTGTTCGTGTTGCATGGCGAGGGTGATCATGATGGCCGCCATGCCGCCGCCGATGCGCCGCGCCCGCCGGGCTGGCCAGGCCGCGTGAAGCTGGTGCAACTGGCCAGCGCCGGGGCCGATGATTATCCGCCCTGGCTGTGGGAAGCGCCGGCCGTGGCCAGCGCATCGGGCACCACCGCGATTCCCATCGCCGAATATGCGCTCAGCGTGATGCTGGCCCATGCCAAGCGGCTGGCCAGCGTGACGCTGCGGGCCGGCGATGCCTGGCCCGATCGCCAGCGCTTCATCGAACAGCCGCTGGGCCTGCTCCATGGCCGCACCCTGGGCCTGGTCGGTCTGGGCAACATCGCCCGGCGGGTGGGGCATCTGGCCAACGCCTTTGGCATGACGATCATCGCCGCCCGCGCCAGCGCCGCGCCCTCGCCCGATCCGTGGATCAGCACCGCGCCGCTAGGCGAGGTGGTGGCGCGCGCCGATCATCTGGTGCTGGCCGCGCCGATCACGCCCGCCACCCAGCACATGATCAACGCCGATCGGCTGGCGGCGATGAAGGCCGATGCCCATATCGTCAATGTCGGGCGCGGCGGCCTGATCGATCAGGCCGCCCTGCTGGCCGAGCTTGACAAGGGCCGGCTGTGGGCCAGCCTCGATGTGACCGATCCCGAACCCCTGCCGGCCGGCCATCCGCTGATCGGTCACCCGCGCGTGAAGGTGACGCCGCACATCAGCTGGTCAAACCCCGATATCAACCGGGCGATCCTGCAACGGCTGGCCGAGAATATCGGCCGGCTGGCGGCGGGCCAGCCCCTGCTTGGCGCGGTGGCGGGCGCCGCATGACCAGCCCGGAAAAATGGCCCGCCGCCCGCATCCGCCGCACCGGCTGGCGCCTGGCCGCCGCCATCCTGATGCTGCCGGCGCTGGCCATGCTGGTCACCCCGGCGGTGAATTGGGGGCCGGGCGATTTTGTCGCTGCCGCCGCGCTGATCGGACTGGCCGGCCTTGGCCTCGAAATCGCTGCCCGGCTGCCGCGCCGCGCCTGGCGCCGCCGCGGCGCGTGGCTGGTGATGGCAGCGGCGCTGCTGGTCTGGGCCGAGCTGGCGGTGGGGATTTTCCGCTGAACGTTCAGAACGGCAGGATGCGGCCCTTCTTGGTGAACTTCATGTAGCCGGCGTTCAGACCCAGCCGCCAGCCCACACCCAGCTTAATCGGCACGATCACCACATTGTCGCGCTGCAGATAATTGGCGGTGAAACCGCCGATGACATAGGCCTTGCCCTCGGCCGCCGGATAACGGCGATACAGCTCCTCGCTGTCATTGAGATTATAGACCAGCGCGAACACCTTGGAGCCATCGCCGCCGATATCAAAGCCCACGCTTGGCCCGGTCCAATGGACTTTCCGTTCGCCCTCCACCTTATGATAGAGCATCCCCGAACCATAGCGCAGGCCGATGATGAAGGCGCCGCCGGCCTCCTTGCCCACGATATAGGCATTGGGCTGGCCCCGGTCCTTGAAGGTCTTGCGGACGATATCGGCCAGGCCTTCGGCGCCCTTGCCGAACACATCCTCGGCCGCCTTCAGCACATCCCCTTCCTGATAGGCTGCGGGTTTCCCGGAGTCAGCAGGAGCCGGGGCAGGGGCAGGAGCAGGAGCAGGAGCAGGGGCAGGCTGGGCCGCCGGCGCCTGCTGCGCCATCGCCGGCATCGCCAGCAAACTTGCCACCATCATCATCCGTGCCCGCATGGTCATGCCTGTCCCTTTGTGCTGGAAATCGCTGCCGCTGCCCCGGCTGTGGCCCTGCCGTTACAGCCGATTGCCTGAACCCTGGCTGAGCCGCCACCCAAAAAAGCCATCGAAGCCAGTTGCCAAGCCCCATGCGCCATGGCTATAGCCGCCTCCTCGCTCGGAGTCGTGGGTGAGTGGCTGAAACCAGTAGTTTGCTAAACTGCCGATCTGGGTAACTGGATCCGAGGGTTCGAATCCCTCCGACTCCGCCATCATTTGTACAGATTGCCGAACCCTCGATCAGGGGCTGGCCTGTGCCACCCGTGGGGGCCGAAACCCTGTCATTGCGCCACAGCCTGATCAGCCGTGCGGCCCATGGTGCCGGCGCAGCACCTGATTCTGATAGTCCGACGGGCTGGTGCCGAACATGGCGCGAAATCGCTGCGAGAAATAGGCGTGTGAACGGAACCCCAGCTGATAGGCGATCTGCGAAACCGGTGCGTCGCTGGTGGCCAGCAGCCGTGCGGCCTGCTGCAAGCGGAATTGGTTCTGGTAGGCGGCAAAGCCCGCCCCGAACACCTGCTTGAACATCCGGGAGAAATAGGGCGCGGACAATGCACACATCGTGGCCGCATCCGCCAGGCTGATGGCCTTCCCCGGTTGCGCCAACAACTGCTGCAACAGCGGCCGGAAGCGCGAGAGCGGGTGGCTGGCCTGCCCGCTGCCCGCCGGGGGGGCCGCCAGGCCGGGCCGGATCGCCAGCAGCAGGGCAGCCAGCACGGTCTCGATATCGCGGGGGGCCAGCCGGTGGCCCGAACCGTCGGCGGCAAGCCCGTCGGCCAGCCAATCCAGAATCATGCCGGCGCGGGCAAGGCTGGCTGGCTCGAGCCCGGCCGCCGCCGCGTGCCGGGGCAGCAGCGTGCGGTGCGGATCGGCGGCCAGCGCATCAAACTGCACCAATGTCCATGCCCTGGCCCCATCGTCGAAGGCGAAATCATGGATGGCCATGGCCGGGGCATAGAGCAGCATCCGCGGCCCGAAGCGATGCTCGCCTATCTCGCTGATGAAGCTGCCTGAGCCGTGGTGGACAAACACCAGTTCGGCCAGGCCATGGAAATGCGGAAATCGCTCCGGCACCGGGCTGCCATCCGGCTGGTTCACCCGTTCAACGCGGGCAACCGTGCCCGGCGGCAGGGCAATGGCTTCGGACAGGGCGGGAAGCATGACAAGAAATTGATAATTGATCGCAGTGAACAGGGCAATCGGCGGCAGTTACCCGACGGAAATCTGAAAGCTAAGCTTCGCCCTGGAAATGGCCGGGGCTTAGCCGGCCGCAGGAGCGATGGGCATGGCGAAATGGTCGAGGCAACTGGCGCGCATGGCCCTGGTGGCATTGGCGGCGGGCGCGGCGGCGGCGACGCCGGCAACAAGGCCGGTCGCCCCGGACCTGCGGGACGAAATTGTCTATCACATCTTCACCCGCAGTTTCCGTGACAGCAATGGCGACCGGCAAGGCGATCTGAACGGCATCACCGCCAGCATCCCCTATCTGAAGTCCTTGGGCGTGACAGCGGTGCTCCTGACCCCGCTCTATCCCAGCCGGGTCTACCACAATTATTTCGCCACCGATTTTGCCGGCATCGATCCCGAATTCGGCACCATGGCGGATTATCGGCAAATGGTGCGCGAACTCCACCGCAACGGGATCAAGATCTATCTCGACATGGAGTTCCAGTATGTCGCCGAAGGCCATCCGTGGTGGACGGCGGCACGGGCTGACCGCAATGCGCCGTTGGCCGATCATCTGCTGTGGCGTGACCGTGCCGCCGGCGTGATGGAGGACGGCCCCTTCGGCCTGCGCGAAATCCGCCATTTCGGCGGGGACACCCATGGCGTCACCACGGTCGCCCTCACCCACCCGCGCAGCCAGGCCTATTTCACCCGATATATGCTGGATTGGGTGGACCCCGATCATGATGGCCGCCTTGATGATGGGGTGGATGGCTTCCGCCTTGATCACATGATGGACGATCTGGATTCGCGCGGCTTGCAGACCAATTTGTTCGCCGATTTCTGGAAACCGCTGTTCACCCGCCTGCGTGCCGCCAACCCGCGGCTGATGTTCGTGGCCGAACAGGCGGACTGGAGCGACATCGGCACCGATTATCTCACCCGGGCCGACACCAGCGCGGTTTTTGCCTTCCCGCTGCACAAGGCGCTGCGCCGCTTTGACCGGGAGGCGATCATGGCGGCGATCGCCCGCACGGCAGCGGCCACCCCGGCCGGCAAGCACCAATTGCTGTTTGCCGAAAACCATGATGTCAACCGCATCGCCTCTGATCCGGGGATCACGCCGGAACAACTGCGCACCGCCGCCGCGCTGATCTTCGGCCTGCAGGGCACGCCGTCCATCTATTATGGCCAGGAACTGGGCATGCGCGGGGCCGCCCTGCCCGGCTTTGCCGATGATCAGGATGCCATCCCGCTGCGCGAGGCGTTCAAATGGGCCGCCACCGATGCCGCCCCCACCCAGGCGCTGTGGTATCGCCGGCCCGGCGCCGCCTATTGGGACCAGCGCCAGGCGCGCGACCATGACGGGATTTCGGTGGCCGAACAGACCGGCGCGCCGGGATCGCTGCTGAACCATTATCGCCGGCTGGCGCAACTGCGCCGGGCCCATCCCGCCCTGCGCCGCGGCACCCAGAGCGTGCGGGCCGATGGGCCATCGCTGCTGATCATCGAGCGTGCGCTGGGCCGTGAACGCCTGGTGCTGGTGGCCAATCTGTCAGCCGCGCCGGCGCGCTATGATGGGCCGGGGGCCGGCACGCGCGATCTGCTGGGCGGCGGGCCCCGGTTGCGCCCCTGGCAGGCCGCGCTGTTCAAGCTGCCGCCATCGTCGCCGCCGCGCCGGGAAACCAGGCGATGACCCTGCTGCCCGATCTCGACACACCGATGCCGCTGTCGGGCGATGTCATTGCCCGCTACCAGGCTGATGGCTTTGTGCGGGTGCCCGGCGCGCTGGCGCCCGCCACCGTGAGGCGTCATGGCGCCGAGATCACCCGGCTCACCCTGGCGCTGAACCGGCAGGACAAGCCGCTGGCCGAACGCAGCACCTATGACCGCGCCTTTCTGCAGGTGATGAACCTGTGGCGCCAATCGGCCCATGTGCAGCAATTCGTGTTCGGGCAGCGGCTGGCCGGCATGGCGGCCCGGCTGCTGGGGGTGAAACGCGTGCGGCTCTATCACGACCAGTCGCTCTACAAGGAGCCTTCGGGCGGCATCACGCCGGCCCATGCCGATCAATATTACTGGCCGCTGGCCTCCGACCGCACCATCACCGTGTGGATTCCGCTGCAATCCACGCCGCTGGAGATGGGGCCGCTGGAATTCTTCCGCGGCAGCCACCGGCTGGCGATCGGCCGCGACCTGCCGATTTCCGATGAGAGCGAGGCCCGGATCAGCGCGGCCATGGCGGCGCATGGCTTCCCCATCGACCGCGCGCCCTATGCGCTGGGCGATGTGAGCTTCCATGCCGGCTGGACCTTCCACCGCGCCGGCGCCAATCACACCAGCCAGCCGCGATCGGTGATGACCATGATCTACATGGATGCCGACATGCGGGTGGCCGAACCGGTGAACGCCATGCAGCGCGCCGATCTGGCGCAATGGCTGCCCGGCCTGCGCCCGCATGATCTGGCCGCCTCGGCCATCAACCCGGTGCTGTTTGCCCAGGCCTGAGGCGGCTGCGGCGCGGCTGCTCAAGCCGGCGCGGAAACGGCCACCGGCGGCAGGCGGGACCAGACCCAAGCCGATGCCGCCAGCGCCACCCCGGCGATCAGGAACAGATCGCCGGTGGCCGGCAAGCGCGGCGCCAGCGCCCCCAGCCCCAGGCTGACCACCAGTTGCGGAATGACGACGGACAGGTTGAACAGGCCCAGCAGCAGGCCAAGCTGCCCGGCCGACACGCGATCACAGAACATCACATAGGGCAGGCTGACCAGCGAACCCCAGCCGATGCCGGCCACCGCCATGCAGGCCCACAGGCCGATCACGCTGGTGATCCAGCCCCCCACCGCCGCCAGGCACAGCCCCATCAGCGCCATGGCCGCCGCATGCACATGCGCCCGCCGCCAACGCCGGGTGAGCGGCATCAGCAGCAGCAGCGGCGCCAGCGCCGCCACCAGATTGAACAGCCCCAGCGCCACCGCGATGTCACGCCCCAGGTGCCCGGCCGGCACCGCCGGAAGCCGTTCCGCCGCCACCGGGGCCAGAAACACGAACATGCAGAAAATGCCGATCCAGCTCAGCCCCTGCGCCAGGAAGACATGGCGGGCCAGGCCGGTCTGGTCGCGCCGGCCACCGCGCAGGATGGGAATGGCGATGATCCCGGTGAGCCCGGCCGTGGCCAGCAGGGGCAGGGCCATGGCGGGCGCCGCGCCGCCAAGCCGCCACACGGCCGCCCACGCGGCCAGACCGGCCGCCGGCGCAATCGGCAGCAGCATCGACAGCGATGCCCGCACGCTGAGGGGCGGCGGCGGCGTCTCCGGTTCGGCCAGCACCCGCGGTTCAGCCACCAGCAACGCCGGCAACGCCGTCAACGGCAGGGTGAGCAGCGCCGCCGCCACCACCATCGCCACATTGCCCAACACCGCACCCACCAGCGTGATCGCCACCCCCATGATGCCCGAAACCGTCTGCATATGGGCAAAGGCCAGCGAGCGGGCGGCACCGGCCGGCACCAGATCGGCAATCAGCGCCCGCGCCGGATTCAGCCCCATGTTGATCGCCACATCCAGCAGCAGCGCCACCAGGCCGGCCAGCAGCACCAGCGGCATGCCACCCAGCAGGGCGGCCGCATCGGCGAGATGCAGCAAAGCCACCAGCGCCAGCGCGGTGAGCACGCCGCTGAAAAGCAACCACGGCCGCCGACGCCCGCCCAGCAGCCAAGTCTGATCGCTGGCATAGCCCACAGCCAACTGGCCCACGATCCCGGCCAGCGGCCCCGCTGCCCACACCAGGGCGATATCATCGATGGCCAGATGGTACCGGCTTTGCAGCAACCACGACAGCGCAGTGATCTGCGTGGTGAGCGCCACCGCCAGCCCACCCGAAGGCAAGGCCAGCACCAGGCTGAGCCCGGCCCGCGATCGCGCCCCTGTCTTCACCACCCCATCCCTGCCCCGGCCCCATGCTCCAGCCGGCAGCATAACTGCGCCAACGGCAACATCATCCGGCCAGAATAGGGCGATCCCCGCGATAAACTGTCAGTTTCTTGTCATGCCGGCCAGGCGCCTCCGGCGCCAATAAACCGGCGCCGATACAGATGGGTGGGCCGCGACGGCGGTGGTCGGGGAGACAGGATTCGAACCTGCGGCCCTCTGCTCCCAAAGCAGATGCGCTACCAGACTGCGCCACTCCCCGACGTGCCTTTGCCCTAGGGGAACCCATTGCATTCAGCAAGCCCGCGATCGGGCTTCGTGGCTGTGTGCGGCCCGTTGGCAGCCGCGTGGCGGATTATCCCCGATTTTTGTGCAATGCGCCGCGCTTTGCATCGGCCGCCGGACTGGGATTGCATGGCGGCTTCCATGCGCCCGCCGTTCCGGCCGGGCGCGTCACCCCGGGGCGGGCACAGATGCGCCACTATCATCGCTGGTTGAGTTTTCCGCTGGTCATCCTGCTGTTCCTGGTGACGGCGACGGGCCTGTATCTGCAAGTGGCTGAACTGATCGAGGCGAGCGGGCCTGAACGGCCCAGGCCGACCCGATCCAGCCTGCCCGATCCCGACCGGCTGGCCGCCGATCTCCGCATTGCGCTGGCCAGGGCCGCGGCGGCCAAGCCGGGATTTCCGGCGCAGAAGATCGAGCTGAGCTATGCTGGCGGCAAGGCGGTGGCGCGGCTGGCGACCTCGGCGCGGATCGGGCCGAGCATCGAGGTTGATCTGCAAACCGGGGCAACCCGCCACGAAGCCCGGCCCCAGCGCAGCCTGCGCACGCTCTTCATGCTGTGGCACAGCGGGAAATATTTCGGTGCGCCCGGCCTTGTCGCCATCCTGGCCGCCGGGTTGATCCTGATGATCCTCACCGTCACCGGGCTCACCGTCTATCTCCAGATGTACCGGCGGCGGCGCCAGCTTGGCAGGACCGGCCTGTTCTGGCGGTGAAGCCCGCTCCGGGATTGTTGCGGATTTTTGGATAATAGTCTCCGGCATTGATGCAGCGGCCGGCGGGGCGCAGCGTGATGAGCACCGCCGGCAAACGGCCGCAACAAGGGCAAAAAATTGCCCGAACGGGGGAGGAAGACCATGGGCACATCCCAAAGGCGCACGGGCCAAAGCGGGCGCACAGCCGCCGGGCGCAGCTTCGGCCTTGCCGCCCTTGCCATGTTCAGTGCAGCCGCCCAGGCCCAGGCACAGCCGGCGGCAGCGGCGGAGCCGGCGCCCGAACCGGTGCGCAAGGAACGGGACAGCAGCGAGATGATCGTCACCGGCACGCGCATCCCGCATTCGACCTTTGAATCGCCCTCCCCCGTCACCATCGTCAATGCCGATCTTCTGGCCAAAAGCTCACCATCCACACTCGCAGCCGCGTTGAACAACCTGCCGGCCCTGGTGGCCAATGGCGGCCCCAACGCCACGGCCGGCCAGCGCACCGCCGGGCGCAACACGCTCAATCTGCGCGGCATTGGCACGGGGCGCACCTTGACGCTGGTGAACGGCCGGCGCTTCCCGGGATCGCAGCCGGGCGGGGCCGTTGACACCAACCTCATACCGCAGGGCCTTGTCTCGCGCGTTGAGGTGGTGACCGGCGGCGCATCGGCGGCCTATGGCTCCGACGCAGTGGCCGGCGTGGTCAACTTCATCCTCGACACCCGCTTCAAGGGCCTCAAGCTGCTGGCCAGCGCCGGCCTGGCCGAAGCCGGCGACGGGTTTGAGTATCGGGCCGGCGGCACCTATGGCACCACCCTGGGCAGCGACCGGCTGCACCTTGTCGTCAGTGGCGAATATTTCAACGCCGAGGGCATCGCCGGCGACGCCCGGCCATTCCGCCGGCAGGGCGCCAATCTCATCCCCAATCCCGCCGCCAATGGCACGGCGGCCAATCCCAATCTGATCGTCGCCAACCAGGCGCGGGTGTCCAATGCCACGGCCGGCGGCTTCATCGCCAGCCTGGGCCGCAACACGCCAAACGCCGCCCGCTCGCTGGTTGGCCAGCAGTTCCTGCCCGGCGGGGTGCTTGCCAGCTTTGATCGCGGCGTGAATTCAACGGCAACGCTGCAGGATGGCGGCGATGGCATCAACACGGCGGTGCTCAGCCCGATCACCCGGCCGCTGGAGCGCGCCACCATCCATGCCGGGCTGGATTTCGAGGCCAATGATCGCCTAACCCTGTTTGTCAACGGCGGCTATGGCTATTCGCGTTCGAGCAACGCGGTCAACAGTTCGCACATCGGCCGTTTTGGCGCGGTGATCACCGGCAGCAACCCGTTCTTGCCGGCGGCGGTGCGCACCCTGCTGGGGCCCAACGGCAGCTTCACGCTCAACCGCTATGATCTTGAATATGAGATGGCGGTGGATGTCACCAACCACAATCTGCGGCTGGAGGCCGGCTTCACGCAGAAGATCGGCGGGCTCACCCTCGAAGTGTCGGGCTCGATCGGTTCCAATGTCGAACGGGCGCTCAACAGCAACAATTTCGTGATCGACCGCTATGCGCAGGCCGTGGACGTGATCCTCGTCAATGGCCAGCCGGCCTGCCGCAACCCGGCCAATGGCTGCGTGCCGGTCAATCCCTTCGGCTTTGGCTCCTACACGCCGGAAATGATTGACTGGTTCACCGACACCTCGGTTCTGGAAACCCGGGTGGACCAGAAGATCGTGCAGGCCAACATCGGCGGCGAATTGTTTGATGGCGTTGGCGCCGGTCCATGGGTCTTTGCGCTGGGCGCCGAATATCGTCACGACGACGCCAGCGTCACGGTCGATCCGATCAGCGAGGCTTTGGGCTTCTTCACCAACAATTTCCGCGCCTGGTCGGCCGACAGATCGGTGCGGGAGGCCTTTGTGGAGGTGAATGCGCCGCTGCTGCGCGATGTGCCGGGGGCAGCCCTGCTGGAATTCAACGGTGCCTTCCGGCGCACCAACTACACGTTCAGCGGATCGGTCAACACCTGGAAGCTGGCGACGAACTACAGCCCGGTGAAGGGCGTGCGGCTGCGGGCGTCCTATTCGCAGGACATCCGCGCCCCCAACCAGGCCGAAATGTTCACCCGCGGCCGCCAGACCTCGTCGCCCACCTATACCGATCGCAACCCGGCCTCGCCGGATTTCGGGCAGGTGGTCGCCGGCGTGCTCACCAGCGTGCAGGGCAATCCCGGGCTGGTGCCGGAAGTGGCGCGCACGCTCGTGTTTGGCATGGTGATCCGTCCGGAAATCCTGCCGGGTCTCAACCTAAGCCTTGATCGGTTCGACATCCGGCTTCGGCAGGCGATCGGCTCGCTGTCGGGACAGGACATCATCGATCAATGCCATATCGCCGGCTTTGTGCAGGCCTGTGACCAGATCGTCCGCAACCCGGCTGGCCGCATCGTTCAGATCAACAATTCCAATTTCAACCTGGATCAGCTCCGCCTCACCGGCTGGGATTTTGAAGGCCGTTACGTGACACGGCTGGGCAAGGGCCAGCTCTCGCTGCGCACCCAGATCAGCATGCTGGAACGGCTGACCGAACAGGATTTCCAGAACAACCGCATCAACCGGGTGGGCGAGACCCAAACCCCCAAGTGGCGGGCCCTGGGTTCGATCGGCTATGAGGTGGGCGCGTTGGATCTGTTCCTGCAGGGCCGATACATCGGCAACAGCCTGCTCAACGTGAACTGGACGGCGGCTGATTCCGCCTATTTCCGGGTGCCGGCGGCGGTCTATCTCGATGGCCAGCTCGGGGTGAAGGTCGGCAAGGTCGATTTCGCGCTCAACATCCAGAACCTGCTCGACAAGCCACCGGTGTTCGCGCCGCAGCAGGACCAGTTCTTCAGCCCGACCAATCCCAACGTGTTCGATCAGATCGGGCGCACCTACCGCATCAGCGTGCGATCGCACTTCTGATGGCATCGCACCACCACGGTCGCAAAGCAGGAGGCATCGGCATGCAGGCAATGAGTCGGGGTTGGCGCACCTGGCGACTGGCGCTGGCGGCGGCGGCGGCCCTTGCGCCGGGCGGCTCGGCTCAGGCCGCCGATCCGCAGGCGGCGGCGCGCAGTGCCGACCATGCGGCGCGCGGACTGGCCGTGGCGCAGGCCCATTTTCCCGGCCTCGCCAGCCTGTGCGACACGCGGATGCGCTTCGTGAATGTCAATGTGCAGCGCCCCCGGATGGCCAATGGCGAACGCGGCCAGCGGCCCGCCGGCGAGCGGGGCCAGCGCGGTGACGGCCAGCGCGGTGACGGCCAGCGCGGTGATGGCCAACGGGGGGGCGGCCGGCCCGGCGGCCCGCGCGGGGAGGACATGGAAGGCGGGGAGCCGCTGGAGGCCATGCGGCTGTTCGATGATTTCTATTTTCTCGGCAACGCCGGCGTGTCGGCCTTTCTGGCCGGCTCCGAACAGGACGGCTTCATCCTGATCGATGCGCTGACCTCGGACACGGCGGCGGAAGCCGACATCATCGGCGGCATGGCGCGGCTTGGGCTGGATCCGGGCAAGATCCGCCATTTCCTGATCTCCCATGCGCATGGCGATCACTATGGCGGCCATCGCTTCCTGCGGGCAAAGACCGGGCTGCCCGTGATGATGAGCGCCCCGGACTGGTCGCTTGCGGCAACCCTGGGTGACCATCCACGCTTTGGCCCGGCGCCACTGGAAGGCATCACCGTCAACGATGGCCAGATCATCCAGCTGGGCAAGACGCGCATCGAGATGGTGGTGACATCGGCCCACACGCCGGGCACGATCTCGCCGATCATCACCGTGCATGATCGCGGCGTGCCCCACCGCCTGGTGCTGTGGGGCGGCACCGGCTTCAATTTCGGCGCCAACGAGGCCCAGTTCCGCAACTATGCCGCTTCCGCCGCCCGGCTGCGCAACATCGGGCGCGCCCGCTCGGTCGACATCTTCCTGTCCAACCACAGCGCGCGCGACGGTTCCGATCAGAAGATGCGGGCGCTGGCCATTCGCAAGCCAACTGATCCGCACCCCTTCGTCACCGGAGCCACGGCGCTCAAGGTGTTCGACGTGCTGGAACACTGCGCGCTCGCCCAGGCCGAGCGGCTGGCCGCCCAGCCGGAGGCGGAACCGCAATGATGGCAGCCGTTTCCTGGCCCGTCGCACTGGCTGCGGCCGGCCTGGCCATGCTGTCTTCAGGCCCGGCAGCAGCCCAGCCGGTGGGGACGGTGCCGGCCGCGCCGATCAATCTGGACCGGCCCTACAGCAAGGGCACCCCGGCCGAAATCCCGATCCGGCTGAAGACCATCAGCCCCGGTTTCCACATGCTGACCGGGCGCGGCGGCAACGCCCTTGCCGTCGTCACCCCGGCCGGCCTGGTGCTGGTTGACAGCAAGTTGATGTACCCGGCCGCCTATGCGGAAATGAAGCTTGCCCTGCGCCGCGTCGGTGCGCCGGACACCCCGATCCTTGCCTATGTGACCCACCATCATGCCGACCACAGTGGCGGCAATGGCTTCGTGCTCGCCGATGGCGCACGCCTGATCGGGCAGCAGCAAATGCCGCCACTGCTCGGCAGCTACACGTCACGGATCGCACCGATCAATCCGTCGCCACCCAATGTCATCTTCGACCGGCTGCATGTCGAAACGCCGGGCGGCATGCGGATCGAGGCCCATCATTGGGGACCGGGGCACACGGCTGCCGATACGGTGGTGTTTTTTCCGGCACGGCGCATCGTGGCCGCCGGCGGGCTGGTCTATGGCAATGGCGAGATCGCCGTTGACATCGTGGAGGGCCGCGGCAGCCTTTTCGGCATGCTGGCCCGCGTGGACGATCTGTTGCGGCTCGAGTTCGACATCGCTGTACCGGGCACCGGCGACAATGTGCTGACCCGCGCCGAGGTGATCCTCTACCGGGCGCGTCTGGCGGAGCTCATCAGGCGCCTGCAGGCGGCCGTGCGTGCCGGAGCCGACGCGCCGGGACTGCTCAGGGCGGTGAAGACCGATGATCTGGGCTTCCGGCTTGTCGGTCACTTCTGGACGGAACCGCGCTTCATGGACCCGATCTATCGTGAACTGGTGCAATCCACCGCCACCAAGCCATGAGCCAGAGACTGACGTGCCGGATCGGCCAACCGATCCGAACCGCATTTGCCATCTTGCTGTCCGGCCCTTGGGCTGGTGAGGGTTGAAGACGTGTCCGCCGGACCTGACACGCTGGAAAGACTGACGATCCGCCGGCTGACATGGCGGATCGTTCCCCTGCTGATGCTGGCCTATGTCGTTGCCTATCTCGACCGCGTGAACATCGGTTTCGCGGCCTTGACCATGAATGCCGATCTCGGCCTGTCATCGGCCGCATTCGGCCTTGGCGCCGGCATCTTCTTCCTCGGCTATTTCCTGTTCGAGGTGCCATCGAATCTCATTCTCTATCGGGTTGGTGCGCGTCGCTGGATCGCCCGCATCATGTTGTCATGGGGCGCGGTCTCGATCGCAATGGCCTTTGTGCGTGGCGAAAACAGCTTCTATTTGCTGCGCTTTCTGCTCGGCTTTGCCGAGGCCGGCTTCTTCCCCGGCGTGATCCTGTATCTGAGCCACTGGTTTCCTGCGCGGCATCGCGCGGGCATAACCGCATTGTTCATGGCGGCCGCGCCGATTGCCACCACGATCGGCTCGCCGGTTTCCGGTGCATTGCTGGGGCTGGATGGGCTGCTTGGCCTGCACGGTTGGCAATGGCTGTTCATCGTGGAAGGCGCGCCGGCCATGCTGATGGCCGTTGCTGTCTGGCGCCTGCTGACCGATCGACCCGAACAGGCGCAATGGCTGGCGGCGGAACAGCGTGACTGGCTGATGATGGCGCTGGCCCGCGAGGCACCGGCGGCACCAGGCGACCATGGCCTGCGCCAGGCGCTGCGGCCGCTGGCCGATCCGCGGGTCCTGGCGTTGGCGCTGATCTATTTTGGCACCTCGGCGGGGCTTTACACGCTGGGCATCTGGTCTCCCCAGATGATTGCACGGTTCGGGGTCGACACAATGACCCTGGGTGTCATCAACGCCGGCCCACCGGCACTGGCGGTTGTGGCGATGATCTGGTGGGCGCGGCACTCCGATGCCCGCGCGGAACGTCCCATGCATGTCGCCGCCGCGTGCCTGGCGGCCGCTGTCGGGCTCGTGCTGGCAGCGCTGTCGGAAACGCTGCCGGCGTTCATGGCATCGCTGGTGCTGGTCAATGTCGGGGTGAGCGCGGCAAAGCCGCCGCTCTGGGCAATGCCCACATTGTTCCTCAGCGGCAGCGCGGCCGCTGCCGGCATTGCCGCGATCAATTCCGTGGGCAACCTGGGCGGCTTTGTCGGCCCGTCCCTGATTGGCTGGATTCATGGTGCCAGCGGCAGTTACCGGGGCGGCCTGGTCGCAGTGGCTGCATTGCTCGCCCTATCAGCCATCGCGGTCACCTTGCTTGCACGATTTGCCCCCAACCACAATCGGCCGGTCCATCGCAGCGCCGGCCGCACATCGGAGATCAACAATGCGTGAACACGCCATTGCCGCCATCGGTGCCGACGGGATCGGTCCGGAGGTTGTTGACGCGTCCCTGGAGGTGCTTGACGCACTGGAACAGCGCGCGGAGGGCGTGCGCTTCCGGGTCGAACGTTTCGATTGGGGCACCGATTATTATCGTCGGCATGGCAAGATGATGCCAGACGACGGGCTGGCCACCCTGGCCCGGTTTGATGCCATCCTGTTCGGTGCCGTGGGCGCGCCCGACGTGGCGGACGACATCACGCTGTGGGGCCTGCGCCTGCGCATCTGCCAGGGCTTCGACCAATATGCCAATGTGCGCCCCACCCGGATATTGCCGGGCATCACGTCACCGCTTCGCCATTGCAACCCGGGCGATCTGGACTGGGTGATCGTGCGGGAGAACAGCGAAGGTGAATATTCGGGCCATGGTGGCCGCGCCCACCGCGGCCACCCCGAAGAGGTGGGCACCGAAGTCGCCATCTTCACCCGTGCCGGTGTGACGCGCATCATGCGCTATGCCTTCGAAATGGCGCGATCGCGGCCACGCAAGCTGCTCACCGTCGTCACCAAGTCCAACGCGCAGCGGCACGGGATGGTGATGTGGGACGAAATCGCGGCAGAGGTGGCCGGGGAATTCCCCGACGTCACGTGGGACAAGATGCTGGTCGATGCCATGACCGTGCGCATGACGCTGAAGCCACAGTCGCTGGACACGATCGTGGCCACCAACCTGCATGCCGACATCCTGTCCGATCTGGCCGGGGCGCTGGCCGGCAGCCTGGGCGTGGCGCCGACGGCGAACATCAATCCGCAGCGTCACTTCCCGTCGATGTTCGAACCCATTCACGGCTCGGCATTCGACATCACGGGCAAGGGCATCGCCAACCCGATCGCCAGCTTCTGGTCGACCGCCCAGATGCTGTCACATCTGCGCGAACAATCATCGGCAGACCGGCTGATGGCCGCCATCGAACGCACATCGGCAGCCGGCGTGCTGACGCCCGACGTTGGCGGCACGGCCACCACCCGCGATGTCACAAGGGCCGTGATCGATGCGATCCACACGTCAAACATCTGAACCG
>JAIXUQ010000066.1 GCA_027483465.1 Sphingomonadales bacterium | reverse complement strand
CAAGCGGCCAACCGGGCTGGGGGTTAACCCCCAGCCCGGTTGCCATCACGCCCGCACACGGGCATCAACAGGGCCGCCGGCTCTACTCTTAACTGGAGGAGCTTCGGGGCTCAGACCACCTTGTGAGGCGTACATTTCGCCCCCTAGGACTAGAGACCCATTCAGCCACTCGCACAACGGCCACGGGGGCCAGATTTCTCTGACCCCCGGTTCTGCTGTCCTCAGATGCGATGCAGATTCGATGCGAGTTTGCGGTCCGTTGATGCGCTCAACCGAACCCGAACAACTGGCGCTGCTCTGCCCAGTCGATCGGCAGGTTTGCACAGCGCAGAAGCTTGGCGCTGCTGAGCGACAGTGGCTGCCGACCCTCAACGATCGCCGCGTGACTCAAACCAAATAACCTCCGGCAAAACCGGCGCGGTTCAAACGGGACGCAGGTCAAACTGCACGCAAGAGTTGGCCATTTGCCCCTGACAGGGTTCTGGGTCAGATCCCTACGGTGAGAGATATCTGCCCCAGGCTGCCGCGCGGCTGGCGGGGCAGGGCGCGCAACTGCCATCCGTAATCGGCACGCAGTTGCAGCGCCATGCCAAGGTTCCAGCGGGCGGCAAGCCCGGCGGCAGCGGTGTGCGTCTGGCGCGGTTCGTCTTCGAGCCGCTTCGGGTTGCCGGCTTGCCCGGCCTCGATGAAGGTGCCAATTTGCAGCTGCCCGGCCTGGCGGCGGGCAGCCCCCGGCACCGCGATCGGCGGCAGCCAAAGTTCCAGTGCGGCCAGCAGACCCTCGCTGCCAAGGGCGGCATTCGGATCATAACCACGCACTGCGCCCGGCCCGGCGACGGCCAGCTGTTCGGTCGGCAGCAGATTGCCAGTGGCGATCTGGCCGGTCAGTCGGCCGCGCGCCTCCAGCCCGCGCCACAGCGGCGTCGTCTGGCTGAGGGCAATGCGCAGATAGGCATAACTGGCGCGCGCAAACGGCGTGCCGGTCTGGCCGGGGCCAGGCTGGAAGGCGGCATCATTGTTGCCGGCCCCGATGCCGCCGGGGGAGAAGACAACGGTGGCATCGATGCCGGTCATCCCGACGGCCGAGCGCCAGCCGCCGTTGAAGTCGAACAGCGCCTGGTGGATGCGGGTGGTCTGGGCGCCAACGCTGGTGCCACCGAACAGCAGGTTGTTGTTGGTCTGCTTGTAATCATAGCCAAGGCTGAGCGTGGCCCGCCCGCCACCGCTCCGGCCAACCGGCAGGCTGAACCGCCCCGATATCTGCAGGTTTCGGCCCTCCTGGCCCAGATCATTGCCCAGATCGGGCCGGGCCTGCTGCCATGTGCCGAACAGCAGCAGCGTCCGCCGCGAAGCCAACGGCTGCAGCAGCGTGACGCTGTGCGCCTGGAAGCGCGGGCGCGGGCTGTTTATCAGGTCGGGCGAGATGCTGCCTTGGTACGAAAGCTGGGCATCGGTGCCAAACGCATCACCCCAGTTGAACCCGGCCGACAGCCGCGACCGCCCAACTGCCGGCGGGCCGTGGTTGTCATAGGCGGCATAAACCCGGACCGGCGCACGATCGGCAACCCGAAGCACGACGTCGGTGGTCTGCGGCGCCTGCCCCCGGCGATAGAGGAGCTCGGCGCGGCGAAACGGATTTGTGGCAATCCAGTCAAGATCCTCCAGCAGCCGGTTCTGGTCGATGGGGTCGCCCGGCTGCAGCCGCACCGCGCGGCGGATGCGGTCGCTGGATACATGTTGGTTGCCCTCGATCACCACTGCGCCGGCGCGATATTCCGATACAACGAACTGCACGACCCCGCTGCTGATGTCTTGCGGCGGTGGTGCAACGTCCACAAGCGGGCGGCCAGCGGCGCGGTGCGCGTCGATCGCCAGTCGGGCGATGCGATCAAGGTCGGCCAGTGTCACCGGCTTGCCGAGCCAGGCCCTTGCCGCGACCGCGAACGCGGGATCGGCAATGAGCAGCGGCACGCCGGCGACGTCAAGCCCGCCCGCCGGCGCCACGACAGCCCCCGCCTGCACAGCGGCCAGGCTGCCGACGAACACCAGCCCCTTCAGTGCCGGCAGCAACGGCGGGGCAGCTTCGGCAGGTGCAGCCGCCGGTCGATCGGGCAAGGCCGGTGCCGCAGCCGGTGGCGGCGCTGGCAGTGGTCGTGGTGCGGTGCTGCGGAAGTCCTGCGCCGCAGCGCCTGTGGCAAGGAGCATCAGCAGCATGAGCCGGGCCGGCGCCCACAGCCGGCCTGGCGGCAGCGTTACAGTCATCAGGGCGGGGGCGGGCTGGTGGGCGTGACCGTGAGGGTGGACCCGACGTAGGTCATCAGATAGTTGCTGCCCCCGGTCAGCGTGCCACGGTTGATGGCATAGTTGCCGATGCGTGAGCTTGTGGTGGCGCTGGTGGTCAGCTCACCGGTCAGCACGTCGCCACTCACCAGGCCCCGGCCTCCCACCGTATAGGTGAGCGGCGGGTTGGCGGTGCCGAACACCCGAGTTTGTGGATCGGCGAACACGGTAATCGGCCGGGCCGTCACTGTCAGCCTTCCGCCGAAAAAACGCAGCGTGTAGTTGGCGGTGGCGGCCAGGGTGCCGAGCGTGATCGCATAGCGGCCGATGTTCGACGTTTCGGTGGCAATCGTCGCGAGCTCGCCTGTCAGGGTGTCACCGTTGACCAGCCCCGCCCCGCCGACCGTGAAGCCGAACGCCGGATTGGCATCGCCATAGACGCGGCTCTGGCCGATGGCGGTGATGGTGATCGGTCGCGGCGTCACTTTCAGCGCGCCGGGAACGAATGTCAGCGCATAGTTGCTGCTGGCCGCCACGGTCCCCAGGGTGATGGCATAGCTGCCAACGTTGGACTGCGCGTTGGCCTTGGTGGCCAGCGCGCCGGTCAGCGTGTCGCCGTTGACCATGCCTCTGCCACCGATCCGGAAGGTCAACACCGGATTGTCATTGCCATAAACCCGGCTGATCGCGTTGGGCCAGACCGTGATCGGGCGCGGGTTGATCGTCAACTGTGAGCCGGTGAAGCTCAGGATATAGTTGGCTGACGCCATCAGCGTGCCTTGCGTGATCGCATAGCTGCCGACATCCGACAATGGAGTGGCCTCGGTGGCCAGCACACCGGTCAGGCTGTCACCATTGACCAACCCCGATGCTCGGTAGGTCAGCACCGGGTTGGCATCGCCATAGACGCGGGTGCGCGCCGAGGCCGCGACCGCCAGCGGTCGCGGCGTGATCGTCAGCGCCGTGTCGTTGGACGCCGCCTGGGCGAATATATAGTTCTGCGCGCTGAGCCCGCTGCCGGAAATGGCGTAGCTGCCGACGTCGCTGGCCGCCGTCGCTGTCGTGGTGAACACCATGGTGCCAGTGGTGGCGGTGCGCTGCGTCTCGCCATTGACGAAGCCGGTAAGGGTGCCAGTGAAGCGGGGGTTGGAACCGCCATAGACACGGCTCGCCGCATTGGCGGTAAACGTAAGCACCGCCGGATCGATGGTCAGGCTGCTGCCGGTGAACCCCAGCTTGTAGTTGCTGCTGGCCAGCGTCAGGCTGCCCTTGCTGATCGCATAGCTGCCGACATTGTTGCCGGGTGCCCGCACCAGCGTGCCGGTCAGCAGCGAGGATAGCGTGTCGGTGCGCTTCAGGCCCGCAACGCTGAAAGTCAGTGCCGGATCGGCGTCGCCATAGGTGCGGCGCAGCGCATCGGCAGTCACCGCCAGCATTGCCGGACTGATGCGGAACACGTCACCGGCAAAGCCCAGCGTGTAGTTGGCATTGGCAGCCAAGGTGCCCTGGCCAATGGCATAACCCCCGGCCGTCACATCCTCGCCCGGTGCGCGGGCGATCGCACCAGTCATCACGGAAGCGACAGTGTCGTCGTTCTTCAGGCCGACAGCGCCAAAGACCAGCGCCGGATCATCGTCGCCATAGATCTTGCCCTGCCCAGCCAGCACCGTCACGGTCAATGGTGCCGGCAAGATGGTCAACGCCGTCGCATTGCCCGGCGCCTGCACCACCGTCAGGCTGTAATTGGCGCTCGCGCCCAGCCCGCTGCCGATGATGCCATAAAGGCCCACATTGCTCGCTGGCGTGGCCGCCGTGGTGAACTGCGGTGCGCCCGACAGCGTATCGTCGTTCACCAGGCCTGCGCTGGCAAAGCTGCCGCCCAGCACCGGCACCGCATCGCCATAGACCATGGTCGTCGGCGCCGCCGCATAGGTGATCGTCAACGGTCGCTGCGTCACCGTCAGGTCAGCGCCGGTGAAGCCGGTGATGTCGTAGTTGGCCGACGCCGCCAGCGTCCCCCGGGTGATCGCATAAGTGCCCACGTTCGACCGAACGTCTGCCGTGGTCGCCAGCGCGCCGGTCAGCGTGTCGCCATTCACCAGGCCCATGCCGCCGACAGCAAGGGTCAGCGCCGGGTTGGCGTTGCCATAAATGCGGGTCTGGGCGTTGGCGGTGATGGTGATCGGCCGCGGCGTGATTGTCAGGCCGCCGGCCAGCACGTCGTAAAGAATGCGATAATTGCCGGCGTTGCCGCTGGTGAACTGCGCCCCGATGCCGGTCAGATCGAAGGCGCTGCCCGCGGCTGCTGTCGCCGCTGCGTCGCTGGCAATCCTGATCGTCGGCGCCAGCGCATCGCTGCCCACCAGAGCATTGCCGACGCCGTTCAGCAGTTCGACAGTGAACCCGTTGGTCAGCGGGTTGGATTCGCCATAGACCCGGGTCGTCGCCAGTGGTGTCAGCACCAGTGTGCGCGGCGTGATCGTCAGCTGCCCGGTGCCGCCGACCAGTTGATAACCGATTGGCGAGGTGAGGGAGGCCAGATTGGCAATGCCGATATCATGGGAGAGCACGGCACCGGTCGGGCTGCCGCCGCTGCGCCGCACATCGGTTGCGGTCTGGCTGATCGGCGTCCCCACAAGCACTTCAGACGCGTCGTCGAAGCGGCTGCCGCCACTTGTGGCCATGGTGAAGGCGGTCAGGCCCTGCGCGGTGCCGTCAAAGACGCGGCTGGCACTGGTGGGCGTGATCAGCCTCGTCGGCGTATTTGCGAAGACGAACCGGCTTCCCGCCGGGCCGACGGCGGTGCCGGCGTTGTAGGCGGCCGCCGACAGGCCATAGGCGGTGCGGGCGGTGAGGGGGCCGGCGATCTCCAGCCGCGACGGATCGGCAGCGAACACCAGGAAGCGGCCCTGCGGCGTGTCGATGGCGCCGCTGCCGGGCGAAAGGAAAATCCCGCCGGTCTGCAGGACGATCGCATCGCCGTTGGCCATCGATCCAAGCGTCGATCCGTTGGCCAGGGTGATGTCACCCGTGTTGCCGATGATCAGGCTGCCGGTGCCGAGGTTGCTGCTGCCCAGAGTCAGCGCCCGCGTGTTGGTCAGGCTGGCGCTGCCGCCGCCGGTGGTGGCACTGAAATTGCTGATGGCATTGGCGGAATCGTTCAGGGTGACGCTGGCATTGCTGGTCGTGACATTGACCCCGCCGGCGGTCAGCGGCCCGGTTTGGCCGACTGCAGCCTGACCGTTGCTGACAGTAAGCACACCGGTGCCGAGGTTGCTCGCGCCCAGCGTCAGGGCGACCGAATTGTCGAGGCTGACATTGCCGCCGCCTGTGTTGGCGCTGAAATTGCTGATGGCGTTGGACGATTCAGTCAAGGTGACGGCGGCGTTGCTGGTGGTGACATTGACCCGGCCAGCAGTCAGTGCCGACATCTGGGTGACAGCATTGGCACCGTTGCTGATCGTCAAAGTGCCGGCGCCGAGGTTGATCGTTGTCAGCTCAAGTGCAGACGTGTTGATCAGGCTGACGTTGCCGCCGCCCGTGGCGGCGCTGAAATTCCTGATGGCATTGGCGGCATTGGTCAGTGTGACGGCGCCGCCAGCGGTTATCACGGACAGGTTCCCCACCAAAAGTTGCCCGCTGCCGCCGATGGCGGTGGTGTCGCCGGCGGTGATACCGCTGGACAAGTTCACCGTTCCTCCGGCGACGGCGGTGATTGTGGCGTCGATCATGATCGTGCCGGCGGCTTGCAGCGTCAACCGATTGCTGAACCACCTTAATGGCGCGCTGACGGTGATGTTGCCGGCCTGGCCGCCCCGCGACCCGGCCAGGCCGGTGCTCACGAAGACATTGGCGCTGAGGAGGGCGTTGGTCAGCGTGGTGACGTTAATGTTGCTGTTGTCACCGAATGGTATGAAGCCCTGGCCGGAATTGCTGTTGGCCGCGCTGCTGATCGTGATGTTGTACGGATCGAGCAGCAAGGTGCCGGTGATGCCGTTCGCTGCCCGCAAATCCGTGAGGCCGTCATAGCCGAGGATCCCGCGTGAGGAGACCTCCGCCTCGCCGCCGTTGCCGGCCGTCGCCCCGCCGCGCGCCAGGATGGTGCCGGCAAAGCCGGTCCAGTCGCGTGACCACAGCACGACATCGCCGCCGTTGCCGCTGGCGCCGCCGTCGGCGGTGATGGTGGTGGCGGCATCGGCCTTCAGCGTCGCCGCTTCCCGCAGCCCTTCGCCGCCCAGCCGCCCGCCGCCGATCCGCACGATGCCGCCACTGCCATTGCCGCTGCCGGATGCCGCGATGGCAGCGCCGGTCAGCGCGATGTCGTTGGCCAGCAGCGTGATGCGGCCGCCCCCGGTGTTTCCGGTGCCGGCGCTCGTCGATATGCGTCCGGCAACAGCGAGCGCCTGGCCCGCGTCCACCGTCACGCTGCCGTCTGCCACCAGCGCCGCGCCCTGCGCCACCGTCACATCGCCGCCGGCGGTCAGCAGGATGCGACCGCCTTCACTTGCCACACCAGTGGCGCGCACCACGCCGCTGTTGCCGGCCAGTGCATAGACATTCCCTCCGGCTGCCTTTAGTTCCGCCGCTGCTGCCGTCACAGCGCCGCTGGTCGTCACATCGCCGCTTGTGCCCTCCACATAAATGCGCGCGTCGCTGCCGGCCGCCTGCAACACCACCCTGCTGCCTGCCGCCAGCCCGGCTGCGCCGCCGGCACGGATGCTGCCGGTGTTTGTCACCCAGTGGCCGATCAGCACGGCATCGCCGCCGGTTTCGATGCGCCCGCGGTTCTCCACCCCGCCGCTGCCATTGCCGACAAACGTCAGGCTGCCACCGGCCATGAAGGCATCTGCGCCGATGCTGCGGGTGGAGGCCACAAAGCTGCCGCCGGTCAGAACCTGGCCGCTGCTGTCCACCACCACGCCGGCCGGGTTGACCAGATAGACCGAACCCGACGCCCGCAACTGTCCGGCGATCGACGACGGGTCACCGCCCAACACGCGATTGAGCGTGGCGCCCGTGCCATTGTTGAACTGAACCACCCCGCCGGCCCCGATCGAAAAGCCGCGCCAGTCGATTACCGCGCGGCTGCTCGTCTGGTCGATCACCATTTGCCCGGCCGCGGGCAAGCGGATGGCAGCCTGCCCGGCCACGATCTGTCCGCCTGAGGGCAGCAGCGGCTAAGCAGACGCTGGACCGGCAACACCGCCGGCTACCAGGGCTGCAACGGATACGCTCAGACGCATCGCATCGCGCCAAGACAGGTTGCATGGCGCCGCCGTTGATTTGCCGAACATAACCAATCCTTAGCCGAGATTAATCGTCATTACCAACCGGCGATCCGATTGCAATCATGGTTACGCCACGCTGTAACGATTTTGTCAGTCCGGTGCCGGCAGCCCAATATGTGCCGGCAGGATGGCGAGCTGCGGCACCTTCCTGAAGCAGCGCGCCCCGAACTTCGGCGGAGCCCGCGCGGCGCCAGGACTTGCACTTCAATTTCAACGCACGCCGACCGTTAACGGTTAGCGTCAAAGGGCGCCATTCGACACCCGACGTGCGAAAGTGCGTCTAGAAGCGCTTGGCTGCTGCCAGATGTTCCGCTTGAGGCGCCGTTGCGGAAACGCGGGTAAAGATTTCCCAATGATTCCAGTGCCCAGTTTTGTCCTGTTTGGTGCACCACCCAAACGCATGGGTTCCCGCAGCCACCATTATCGGTGGCTGAGGACTGGTTTGTACCGCTCAATCCTAATTGTCGTTTTGGTTCCGCTGCGAGACCGGCAGGTCGAAGGTGCTGGCAAAGGCCGTGCTTGCGGGGCCTATGGGTTGCTGGCTGGGTCTGGCGCTTCGACGCCGGCCATGGCCTTGGCGGCCGGGGCATAACGGTCGCCTTTCGCGACAAGGCTGGACAGGGCTGTCCGGATCTCTTCCAGTTCCATGGCTGAGAGGGGTGCCGCCGCCGCACCCAGATTCTCCTCGAGGCGGTGCAGCTTCGTCGTGCCGGGGATCGGAACGATATAGGGTCGCTTGGCCAGCAGCCAGGCCAGGGCGATCTGGGCCGGGGTGGCGCCGCGCGCATCGCCGATGCGCTTCAATAGGTTCACAAAGGCGAGGTTGCCTGCCAGCGCCTCTGGCTGAAAGCGCGGGATGGTGGCGCGAAAATCGTTCTTCTCCAGCTTGGTGTCGGCGTTGATCGCGCCGGTGAGGAAGCCCTTGCCGAGCGGGCTGTAGGGCACGAAACCGATGCCAAGTTCATCGCAGGCATCAAGAATGCCGTTGGTTTCTGGCGCCCGCCACCAGAGCGAATATTCATTCTGCACGGCCGCCACCGGTTGCACCGCGTGCGCCCTCCGCAGGGTTTTCACCCCGGGTTCCGACAGGCCAAAGGCCTTCACCTTGCCTTCGGCAATCAGGTCGCGGACGACGCCGGCGACATCCTCGATCGGCACCTTGGGATCAACGCGGTGCTGATAGAGCAGGTCGATGGTCTCTATGCCCAGCCGCTGCAGTGAACGCTCCACGATCGCGCGGATATTCTCCGGCCTGCTGGACACGTCGCGAATCTTGCCGCTGTCCGGATCGATGTCGAAGCCGAACTTGGTGGCGATCACGACCTGGTCGCGGATTGGCCGCAGCGCCTCGCCCACCATCGTCTCGTTGGTGAACGGGCCATAGATTTCCGCAGTGTCGAAGAAGGTGACGCCGCGATCGGCAGCGGCGCGGATCAGGGCGATGCCTTCGTCCCGGCTGAGGCGGTGACCGTAGCTGAAATCCAGCCCCATGCAGCCAAAACCGATTTCGCTGACGGTCAGCGGGCCCAATTTGCGCGTCTTCATCTTCGCCGCCTCAGCCGTTGCAATGTTTGAGAACTGATGGGGGCAAGCGATCGCCAATGATGGTGATCGCGGCCAATGCTTCTGAAATTGCAGCCATATCGGCGGCGGTCAGCGCCAATTGCGCCGCACCCAGATTTTCAGACACCCGATCAAGTCGGCGGGTGCCGAAGATCGGCACGATATATGGCGCCTGCGCCAGCAGCCAGGCCAGCGCGACCTGGGCCAGCGTTGCCCGCTTGGCAGCTGCGATCTGTTGCAAGGCGTCGATCAGGGCCTGATTGGCGGCGCGGGCTTCAGCCGTGAAGCGCGGTGAGTAGGCACGGAAATCACCCTCGGCAAGCGAGGTTGCGGCGCCGATCGTGCCAGTGAGATAGCCTGCGCCCAGCGGGCTCCACGGTACGAACCCGATGCCAAGTTCGGCACAGACCGGCAGCACTTCAGCCTCCGGGTCGCGGGTCCAGAGCGAATATTCGCTCTGGATGGCCGCAACGGGTTGCACGGCATGCGCGCGCCTGATGGTGGCAGCGGATGCTTCCGACAGGCCAAAATGCCGGACCTTGCCGGCAGCGATCAGGTCCTTGACCGTGCCGGCGACATCTTCGATCGGCACGTCGGGGTCCACGCGATGCTGGTAAAGCAGATCGATGGTCTCGATGCCGAGGCGCTTCAAGCTGTTGTCGACCACCCGCCGCACATGGTCCGGCCGGCTGTTCATGCCGCCGCGCCGCGCGCCGGTGTCCTGATCAATCTGGAAACCGAATTTGGTGGCGATCACCACCTGCTCACGGATCGGTCGCAGCGCCTCCCCCGCCAATTCTTCGTTTGTCCAGGGGCCATAGGCTTCGGCCGTGTCGAACAGGGTGATGCCCTGTTCGTGGGCGCCGCGGATGACGCGGATCGCCTCGGCATGGTCCGGCGCGGGGCCATAATTCCCGGCAAAGCTCATGGTGCCATAGCCGATTTCGCTGACGGCAAGCGGGCCCAGATAACGCAGTTTCACGCCTTGATCCCCCTGTTCCAGGCCGAAGTGGGCCGCTCTTGCGCGCTTCGACGCGATGACGTGGTCCTCGTTTGTCATGACCGTATCGATCATGCGCTGCTCGCACCCGAGACAGCGACGAACGAAAGTGGGGCCAGCTTAGCGCGTGGCCATTCCGACAATTAGCCGCTAAATTCTGCATGTGCTTATCTTTGGAGCTTATCAATGAAGCGGGAAGAGCTGAGTGATCTTGCGGTCTTCCTGGCGGTGGCAGAGGCGCGCAGCTTCACGCGGGCGGCGGCGATTTTGGGCACATCGCAATCGGCGATCAGCCAGATCGTGCGCCGGCTGGAAGCGGCGATCGGCCTGAAACTGCTGACGCGCAACACGCGCAACGTGGCGCCCACACAGGCGGGCGAACAGTTGATCGCCACGCTGCGCCCGGCGTTTGACGAGATTGATGCCCAGCTGGCGGCGCTGAGCGCGCTGCGCGAGCGGCCATCGGGCCGGCTGCGCATCACCACCAGCCGCCATGCCGCCGAAACCATCCTATGGCCGGTGGTCAGCCAAATGCTTCTGGACCATCCCGATCTCAGCGTGGAAATCTCCATCGACGGGCAGTTGACCGACATCATTGCCGATCGCTTTGATGCGGGCATCCGGCTGGGCGAGCAGGTGGCCAAGGACATGATCGCGGTGCCGATCGGCCCCGAACTGCGGATGGCGGTGGTGGGAGCGCCCGAATATTTCGCCAGGCAGGGCCGGCCGGTGACACCGCAGGACCTGACCGGCCATGACTGCATCAATATCCGCATGCCATCGAAGGGCGGGCTCTATGCATGGGAGTTCGGCAAGGATGGGCGTGATCTGAACGTGCGGGTCGAAGGGCCGCTGGTGATCAACGATGTACCGATGATCCTGCGCGCAGCGGCCGAAGGCATCGGCCTAGCCTGTGTGCTGGAAGACCAAGCCAGTGCCCCGCTGGCAAGCGGCCGGCTGGAGCGTGTCCTTGAGGACTGGTGCCCGCCATTTCCCGGCTATCACCTCTATTATCCCGACCGGCGCCAACTGACTCCGGCCTTTGCGCTGCTTGTTGACAGCCTGCGCCACCGCCGCGCCGCCTGAGCCCGTCTGACGTCCTGCACCCCGCCCGGAGGTGGCTTGTGGGCGCTTTGAATGACGATTGACATATATCTCCGGGCCAAATAGATGACGTATGTCATTTCAATGTGACTCGCGTGCCTCAGGAGATTCCCATGCCGCTCTGGCAGATATTCCATCCCGCCGATGCCTTTTCGCCGGAAGACAAGGCGGCGCTGGCGGAGAAGATCACTGATGTCTATGGCGCGGTGATGCCGCGCTTCTATGTCGGGATTGTCTTTCATCCGATTGATCCGGCGCAGTTTTTCGTGGGCGGCAAGCCCGCTGACCGCTTCGTGCGCATCGTGATGGAGCATATCGCCCGCAGCTTTCCGTCGGTTGAGGTGAGCCGCCGCTTCATCGATCGCATCAATGCGATCCTGAAGCCCTATGTCGCCGATCGCGGGTTCGATTGGGAGCTGCATGTCGACGAAACCCCGTTCGATTACTGGTCGATCAATGGCTTCTACCCGCCGCGGGCCGGCACACCGGACGAGATCCGCTGGCGCGCGGAAAATCGCGCATCGCCCCGCACCCATGATTGAAGGACAAGCGACATGAGCATGGGAACCGCTGTCATCACCGGCGCCTCTTCCGGTATCGGCGCCGCCTTGGCCGCGCGCCTGGCCCGGCGTGGCCATGATCTCCTGCTGGTCGCCCGCCGGGCCGACCGGCTGGAGGCGCTGGCCGCACAATTGCGGGCCGAATCCGGGGTGGGGGTGGAGACGCTTGCCGCGGATCTTGGCACTGCTGGTGATGTGGCCCGACTGGAAGCGCGACTGGCCGCAATCCCGGTCACCTTGCTTGTCAACAATGCCGGGGTGGGCGCGCTCGGCGCCACCTCGACGGTTGCCGCCGATGTTCAGGACGCGCTGCTGCGGATCAACGTGCTGGCGCTCACCCGCCTGTCGCTGGCGGCCGTGGCGCAGTTCCGCGCGGCGGGGCGCGGCCGCCTCATCAACATCGCATCGGTGATGGCATTGATGCCGAGTGCGGGTGGCGGCGCCTATAGTGGCTCCAAGGCCTATGTGCTCAACTTCACCCGTTCGCTGCGGCTGGAGCTGGCCGGCAGCGGCATCGGCATTCATGTCGTGCTGCCCGGCCCAGTGAAGACCGAGTTCTTCTCCGCGCAAGGCATCAGCGACAGCATCTTCCCGGACTCCAGCTATGTCACGGCCGATGCGCTGGCGGATGCCGTGCTCGTCGCGGCTGAGCGGGGTGATGAGGTCATCGTGCCCTCGCTTGCATCCGAACGTCATTGGGATGAATTGGAAGCGGCGCGCATGGCCTTCATGCGCGATGTGATGGGCGGGGCGATCGCCGCCCGCTATCAGCGCGTTTGAAGGGCGGCGGGGCGTGACGCGATATTCCAGGGATCACAAGCAGGCGGCACGCGAGGCCATATTGAAGAACGCCGCCGAACGGTTCCGGCGCGATGGCATTGCGGCCGTGGGCGTGCGGGCGCTGATGGCCGATGCCGGCCTGACCCATGGCGGCTTTTATGCCCATTTCCCGTCGCGAACCGATCTGGTGGCCGCGGCGGTGGAAACGGCGGCGCAAAGCACGCTGGGTTATTTCGAGGAGGTGCTGGCCGCCGCACCGGCAGACCGCAAGCTTGAAACCCTGATCGCCACTTACCTGCGGCCCCGCCACCGTGTGCATATGGATTTGGGCTGTGCCGCCGCCGCGCTGGCGCCCGAGATTGCCCGCGAGCCGGCCGAGACCCGCAATCGCTTTGCTGCGCAGACCGGGCGCCTGGTGCACTTGATTGCCGACCATTTGCCCCCAGGCGGCACGCCAGACCAGCGTGAGATGCGGGCGCGGACCGTGTTCGCGGCGATGATGGGCGTGCTGCAGCTGATGCGCATCGAAACCGATGATGGCGTTGTGGACCGCCTGGTCCGGGAGGGCCGCGACGCAGCGCTCTGTCTCGCCACCAGGCCCTGGTAGGGCACTGTGGACAGGATCAAGCCATTGGCCACCACATCGCCAGCCGCCCAGCGTGCCGAACTGCTCAGATCTGGCCCGGTGCTGCCCACATTGCTGCGGCTGACGCTGCCCAATCTGGTTGCGCTTGGTTCGGCAGCGATCGTGTCCATTGCCGAGACGGCCTATGTCGGCCGGATCGGCGTGGCCGCGTTGGGCGGCATCGCCCTGGCCTTCCCGGTGTTCATGCTGATGCAGATGCTGTCGGCCGGCGCCATGGGCGGCACCATCTCGGGCGCTATCAGCCGGGCAATGGGCGCCGGCAATCGCCAGCTGGCGCAAGCGCTGGCCCTTTCCGCCTTTGCCATCGCCGTGGTGTTTGGCCTGGTCCTTGCTCTCGTTGTACGCGGCTTTGGCCGGGATTTGTTTGCAGTGCTCGGGGGCAGCGGCGCCGTGCTGGATCAGGCGCTGGCCTTTGCCAACACCGCGGCCTGGGGGATTCCCGCCATCTGGCTGGCCAACACACTGGCTTCGATGCTGCGGGGCTCTGGCAACATGGCTGTGCCGGCCAACGTCCTCTTGTGCGCCGGCATCGGGCAGGTGCTGATTGGCGGGGCCTTCGGGCTTGGCGTCGGGCCGTTCCCGGCGCTGGGCATCGCTGGCGTGGCCCTCGGGCAGGTCGCGGCCTTCTGGACGGCTGCGACTGTCCTGTTCCTCTACATCCGCGCCGGGAGGAGCGCCATCACCCTGCGCTTTGCAACCGGTGCCGCACGGGCGGAGCATGTCGCCGCCTTGCTGCGCATTGGCGCAATCGCCATGTTGTCGCCGCTGCTGTCGGTGGGATCGGTGCTGATGCTGACCAGGATGGTCGCGCGCTTCGGGCCTGATGTGCTGGCGGGCTATGGCATCGGGGTGCGACTGGAGTTTCTGCTGATCCCGATCGCCTTCTCGGTTGGCGTGGCCGCCGTGCCCATGGTTGGGACCGCGATTGGATCGCGCGACATTGCGCGGGCGCGGCGTGTGGCCTGGACCGCTGGCGCGCTGGCCTTCGCCGGTGTCGGCGCCATCGGGCTGCTGGCGGTGGCGCTGCCCGGGCTTTGGGTCGATCTGTTCACCAAGGTCGCCCCGGTGCGCCAGGCGGCCTGTGCCTATCTCTCGGTCGCCGGATTTGGTTATGGCCTGTTCGGCATGGGGCTGTGCCTCTATTTTGCGTCGCAAGGGGCCGGCCGGGTTGGCGGCGTGATCATGGCCCAAGCCCTGCGCACGGCGATCATCCTTGGTGGTGGCATGCTGCTGCTCAACGTCTCCGGTTCCGCCGACACGATTTTCCTGTTGTCCACTTTTGCCATGGCAGCGATGGGGATCGGCACTGCCCTCGTCGTGAAGTTGAGCAAGTGGCGTTGAACAGCGGCTGCGATAGATCAGTTCCACACAACAGATGCGTCCTCTATCGGTCCAATAGTCATCACGCGGCAGTTCGTAAGCCCTGAAACCGCCCGTGGAAGGGATTTGGCACGTAGATTCCCCAATGATTCCAGTGCCCAGTTTTGTCCTTTCTGGTGCACCACCTTCCTGCAATGCGCAGCAGCCGCCCGCAACAAGGCTGGCGGCCGCTGTTGGGTCACCGGGCCATGACGGGGTCCAGGCCCGTTGCCGCGACCTGTTTCGCAACCTGTGGCGAGGTCAGAAAGGCGATCAGCCGCTTGCTCAACGGGTTTGCGGCCCCGGCGGGCGTTTGCGCCGCGGTGAACACGGTGACCTTCTGATAGGCAGCAGGGATCGGCCCGACCACGGTGATCCCTGGAATTGGCAACAGTTCGCTCATCTGCTGGAAGCCCAGGTCCACTTCCCCCCTGGCAACCACCGCGCCAACGCGCTCGCTCAGTATCCGGCGCGATTTCGGCAACAGTTCCCTGGCCAGTCCGAGGCGCGGCCACAGATCGGTGGCAAGATAGGTGCCGCTGGCACTGGCCGAATAGCCGATGGAGGGTGCGGCGCGCAGCACCGCGACAAAGCGTTCGGGGCTGGAGATATCGGGCACGGGCGCCCCCTTGCGCACCGCCATGCCGATCACCGACCGTACCATGTCGCGCCTGGTGCCGGCCTTGACGAACTTGCCCTGTTCCAGCAGCGCCAGCCCATCGCTTGACAGGATCACCACGTCGGCCCTCTCGCCGCGCTTGAGCCGTTCCGGGATCGAATCGACGGCACCGCCTGTGGAACTGCCCTTGACGATCAATATGTCATGGCCAAGCGCCTGTTCGACCTGCGGTTCAAGCCGCTCCAGCGCTTCGGCAAAGGCGCCTGATGTCATCACCACCAGGGCGGATCGGCCGGGTGTCGGCGTCACGGCCTGCGGGGTCATGCAGCCGGTCAGCAGCGTGATTGCCAGTCCGATACCCGCGAAGATGCGTCGCTTCACTTTTCCCTCCCCCTGTGCAATCGTTTTCGCTCAATAGCCGCCAGTGACGATCCGACAAATGATGAATCAGGGGGGCAGCGGGTGTGGCCCAGGGAGAAGGGGATGGCATGGTCAGTGTGTCGATGCGGTGCTGCAGGCATCGCGGGCTGTGCCGCGACCGAGAGCGGTGTCGATCGGGTGGTGGCTGACTGGAAAGGCCTGTGCGCCCCGCCAACACATCTCGCCGGAATCCGATCATGATCAGTGCAATCGTTGCGCAGTTTCTGAGCGCGTGGACCTGACCTTGCACGCAAACCGCAATCAACCGGCAACGCCTGACCGCCGGGCGGTGGTGGCGGGCGGCCTGGCGCTGGCGGCGCTGTCCGGGCCAGCCGTTGCAGCCGGCGAGTTCCCACAGCGTCCGCTGTCCCTGCTGGTGCCGGCCAATCCTGGCGGCGGCTGGGACCAGCTGGCGCGCCTGATGCAGCAGGTGATCACGGCGGGCAAGCTCAGCCCCCGACCGATCGACGTGTTCAACAAGGGCGGCGCCGGCGGTGCCATTGGCCTGGCCGATCTGGTGACGCGCCGGCACGACGATCCCTACACGCTGATGGTGGCCGGATCGGTGATGGTTGGATCGACCATCTCGCAGGACAGCCCGTTCAAGGTGAGCCAGACCAGGCCGCTTGCGCGACTGATCCTGGAAGACCTGGTGGTTGCGGTGCCGACCAATTCGCCGTTCCAGACGATGGCGGCGCTGGTTGCCGCCTTCCGCCGCGATCCGGCCGCCATCGCCTGGTCGGGCGGGTCGGCGGGCGGGGTCGATCATATCCTGGCCGGGCTGATTGCCGAAGCGGCTGGCCTGGGCCCGGATGTGGTGCGCTATGTCGCCTTTTCCGGCGGCGGCGAGGCGTCGGCTGCGATCATGGGAGGCCAGGTGACAGCGGCGATCGCTGGCCTTGGCGAATGGAAGCCGCTGGCCGATGCCGGGCATATCCGCCTGCTGGCCACCGGCTCGCCGCAGCGCGTTGGCGATGGCACGGTGCCGACCTTGCGAGAGGCGGGGCTGGACGTTGTGCTGCAGAACTGGCGCGGCGTGTTTGCCGCCCCAGGCGCGCCGGACGACGCGTTGCGCTGGTGGAGCGACCTGCTTGACCGGATGCGGCGTGAACCGGCCTGGCAGCAGTTCCTGCGCAACAAGGGCTGGGCCGACGGGTATATGCCCGGCGAGGACTTTGCCCGCTTCATCCGTGCCGAAGAGGCCAAGACCGGCACGGTGCTGGCCCGGCTCGGGATCGGCGGCGGCGGCGGCGGCAACTCGCCGGTCGGGCCCTGGGCGGTGCCGCAGGGGGTGGGCGTGCTGGCCGCAGCCTCGCTGGCCGGCGTGGCGTGGGAAACCCGCCGGCTGCGGCCGGGGCAGGCCGTTGCTCCGGCCGGGCTTGAGGATGATGACGAGGGCGGCGGGCCGCTGCCGCTGTGGGGCCGCTTCGGGGCCGGCGCGGCCATTGTCCCGCTCTATATCGGGGCGCTGAACTTCGTGGGCTTTGCCGTGGCAACGCCGATCTTCATCCTCGCCATCTGTCTGCTGATGCGGTCAACCACGCTCAAGTGGGATATCCCGGCCGCCATCGGGATTTCCGCCGCGGTCTGGCTGTTGTTCACCCGCCTTCTCGACATTGCCCTGCCATGAAGAGCCACGCATGGACCTGAGCAGCCTGATCGACAACATGAGCACCGGCTTTTCGGTTGCGCTCAGCCCGGACAAGTTGATCTTCGGCCTGCTCGGCGTGGTGATCGGCACGGCGGTTGGCGTGCTGCCCGGCCTTGGCCCGTCGGTGGCCATCGCCCTGCTGCTGCCGCTGACCTTCGGCCTTGATCCGACATCGGCCTTCATCCTGTTCGGCGGCATCTATTATGGGACGATGTATGGCGGTTCGACCACCTCGATACTGATCAACACGCCCGGCGATGCGGCGGCATCGGTGTCCACCTTCGAAGGCTATCCGATGGCCAGGCGCGGGCTCGGCGGCGTGGCGCTTGCAACATCGGCCATCGGCTCGTTCATCGGTGGAACCTTTGCCACCTTCATGCTGATGCTGGCCGCATCCAGCCTGGCCGCGGTCACGCTGTGGTTCGGTCCGCCCGAATATTTCGCGATGATGCTGCTGGCCCTGGCCATGGTCACCGGCATGGCGGGCAAGTCGCTGCCGCGCGCGCTGTTCGCGCTCAGTCTTGGCCTGGGGCTGGCGATGGTGGGCATCGACATGCAGACCGGCGCCAACCGGCTGACCTTCGGCGTTCAGGAACTGTATGGCGGGATCGACGTGGCGTTGGGCGCCGTGGGCCTGTTCGCTGTGGGTGAGGCCCTCTGGCTGATCGCCGCGCCGCTGGACAGTGCATCCGAACGTCTGCCCACCAACCGGCTTTGGCTGACGATGGACGAATGGCGCCGCTCGGCCGTGCCCTGGCTGCGCGGCACCGTGGTGGGCTTTTGCAGCGGCCTGCTGCCAGGCACGGGCGCGACCTTTGCCACCTTCCTGTCCTATGGCGTGGAGCGCAGGTTCTCGAAGCATCCCGAGCAGTTCGGCAAGGGGGCCATCGAGGGGCTTGCCGGCCCGGAAGCCGCCAACAATGCCGCGGCCGGGGCCAGCATGGTGCCGCTGCTGGCGCTGGGTATCCCCGGTTCGGCCACCACGGCGATCATGCTGGTTGCGTTCCAACTGTACGGCCTGCAGCCGGGGCCGACGCTGATGGAGACCAACAAGGACCTCGTCTGGGGCCTGATTGCCAGCCTTTATGTCGCCAATGTTCTGCTGGTGATCCTCAACCTGCCGCTGGTGGGGCTGTGGGTGCAGTTGCTGCGGATCCCCAAGGGCCTGATGACCGCAATCATCCTCGTGTTCTCGACCGTGGGGGCTTACAGCCTGCAGGGCAGCCTTGGCGATGTGGTGATCGTCTGGCTGCTGGGTGTGGCCGCATTCCTGCTGCGCCGCTTCGGCTTCCCGATTGCGCCGGTGTTGCTCGGCCTGGTTCTGGGGCCGATGCTTGAACAGGACCTGCGCCGATCATTGGCCATATCGTCCGGTGATTTCGGCATCTTCCTGACCCGGCCGATCGCGCTTGCCATTTTTGCGCTCATCGCCGGTCTTGCCGTCTATCGGCTGGCATCCCTGCTCCGCGCCCGCCGCGCCGCAGCGGCCTGATCCAGGGCACCGGCAGCACCGGGCAAGGACACGCCGGCCAAATCATCCTTGCGGCGCGGCCAGGGCGTGGCTCGTCTCCGGGCGGTGGTGCGCCTCATGCGATGCTTCGCCTGCCGGCACCGTGCGTCGATGGTGACGCTGGACATGGCCCAGACCAATGCACCTTCGAAATCGCTCTTGATCATGGCTTCATCGGCCGGCAAGCGCCTGGAATCCGTGGCGGCGAGACAAGCGCAGGTGAAGCAGGCGCGGCTGCCCCGGACCAGAATTGACTGTGCACGGCAGGCAGCGCAGGGTTAGTCTGTCCGAATGGCGCGGCAATCCTTCCTCAGGATCAAGATCCAGATCATGTGCGGGGCAGAGATTGCCATGGGGCCGGGCAAGGCTGACCTGCTGGACGCCATCGCCTTGCACCGGTCGATTTCGGCGGCGGCGCGGGCGATGGGGATCAGTTATCGTCGCGCCTGGCTGCTGGTCGACACCATGAACCGGTGCTGGTGGGGGCCGCTGGTGGCCACCACGCCGGGAAACCAGAAGGCCGGCGCCCAGCTGACACCGCTGGGCGCGCATGTCCTGGCGCATTATCGCAGGCTTCAGGATGAAGCGGATCGGGCTGGCAGCGCCGGGCTTGCCGCGCTCACGAGCCAATTGCGCCCCGCGCCGCACCCGCCGCAGCGGCAGGATGGGCCCGCGCCAGATGGTTCTGGCGGTGCAGCCGGACGGTGATACCAACCGTGCGCGGATCGCTCGGCGTGCCGAGGATCAAGCCGGAATTGCCGGCCTGGATGGTCACATTCTGAATGAAGTTCGCATTCAGCAGGTTGCGGGCAAAGACGGCGATCTCCCAACTGTTGCCAGCGCGATCCTGCCGCCGATAGCCGATGCTGGCGTTGGTCAGGTTGTGGCCCCCGATCCAGGTGAAGCGCGACAGGGTGGGGTCACCAAAATAACCACTGCGCCAGTTGCTGTCGGCGTGGAGGAACAGTGCAGCGCGGCCGATCGGGATGGCGTAATCGGCGCCCAACGTCTGCGACCAGCGCGGCAAGCCCGCCAATCGCTGGCCGGTCAGATCGCAGGCAGAAGTCGCTGCCGTCTGGCGCTCGAGCGGGCAGGGGCCCGCGGGATAGTCGGTGTAGAGACCATCGCCATGGGCCAGTCCGCCAACCAGCGTGAGATTGCCCATCCGCAGCATGGCATCGGCCTCGATCCCCTGTACCCGCACCTGCGGAATGTTTGCCAGATAGCCGCGCAGCGCGACCGTCTGGCTGGAATCCACCACGGTTGCCTGAAAATCGCGCACGATGCTGCGGTAGGCGGCGAGATTCAGCGTCAGGCGGTTCTGCCAAAGCTGGGCCTTTGCCCCGGCTTCCCACGTCGTGTTGCGTTCCGGTCGCACCACGGCGGTGGCCAATGCGGGCTGGTTGCCGGCATCGAGCGGCAGGCCCGACATGTTGATGCCACCGGATTTGAACCCGCGCGCGAAGCCGGCGTAGAGCATCATCTTGGCATTGGGCTGCCAGGCAATGTTCGCCCGGCCCGAAAGGCTGCCGTCACGATCCCCGGCCGCATAGGCCTGCGGGCGCAGAACGCCCTGCCGGGCATTGATCAGCGCCGCGTTGGTTGTCGGCGGCCCACCTGCCACCTGGGTGCTGTAATCGCCGGCCTTGGCCTCATGGGTGTAGCGCAGGCCCCCGGTCAGCGTGAGGGCGGGCAGCATCCGCCAGTTCACCTCGGCAAAGGCGGCATGGCTGGTGACGGCAAAGCGCGTCTTGCCGGTCTGTCCATAGCCGTCGAGCAGGTTTGCCGGCACCGGGGTTGCGCTGGCGCCGGTGGTCGGCCCGATCAGCCACGGCGCGCCGTACGGCCCGTATACAGAGGTGGGCTGGCCGGTCAGCACCTGCCGGAACCAGTACAGCCCCGCGACATAGGTGAAGGCCGGCGTGCCGTTCGATGCGATCCGCACCTCCTGGCTGAACTGGTCCTGCCGCGAAGGGATGCGCTGGATCAGCTGGATCGGCAGCCCGGTGAAGTCGCGGTCGTTCGCTGCGTCCCAGTTCCAGAAGCGCCAGGCGGTGATCGAGGTCAGTGTGGCCGGGCCAAGGTTCCAGTCCGTGGTTCCTGCCACGCCGCCTTCACTGGTCTTCACGCGCAGCGGCGCGTCGATATCGGTGAGCCGGTCATAGGGATTGCGGCTCGCCGGCGCATAGCCGGCTGCTGCCGCCAGCGCGGGATATTGGCGGGCCGTCGGGCGCAGGCTGGTGCCGACGCGCAGAAAGACCTGCGTGCAGCATTCGCTGTCGAAATTGGCAAGGTCGGCGATCAGCCGGAACCGCACGTCGGCCGAGGGTTGCCACAGCAGTTGCCCGCGCACGGCCTGCGCCCCCAGATCATTCTGGCTCCGGCCATCGCGGATATTGTGCAGCACGCCGCCGCGCCGGGTGAAGGTGGCCGATGCGCGGTAGGCCAGCGTGCTGCCGGCCAGCGGGCCAGTGGCTGAAAATCGCCCCTGCGCAAACAGCCGCTCGCCGAAACTGAGCTCGGCACTGCTGCCGCCGCTGAAGCTGGGCGCGGCCGAAATGATGCTGATCGCGCCCGCTGTGGTGTTCTTGCCAAACAGCGTTCCCTGCGGCCCCCGCAGCACCTCGATCCGTTCGATATCGGAAAAATCGAAGGCAGCGGTCGCAGGCCGTGCGTGATAGACGCCATCGACATAATAGCCGACGCCCGGTTCGAGACCGTCATTGGCCTGGCTGACCGCGACCACGCTGGACCCAAGTCCGCGCAGCGTGAAGGCCGTGTTGCGCGGGTTGGCCGAGGAATAATTCAGGGCTGGCACGAGCGTCGTCAGGGCCTGCGTGTTCAGCGTGTAGGACCGTTCCAGCCAGCCCCCGTCCACAACCGACAGCGCTGCCGGCACGGTCTGCGCCGCTTCCGGGCGTTGCCTTGCAGTGACAATCAGGAGCTCGCTGGATCCGATTGTCAGCGGTGCGTCTTCGGCCATGGCGGGCATCGGCCGGGCGAGCGCCGCACTGCCCAGCAGGACAACGGCCGGAATGGAGCGCAACATATCCCCCGCGCCGCAAACAGCTTCTGTATCTTGCTATATATAGATAATCGTTCGCGGCAACATCTGGCTGCGCCGCCATGCCGATTTCGCATTCTTGCTGCCGTGGTGCTCGATAGAGGCCTGCGGTCGGTCTTCGCCATTGCCAGCCGGCCTTGCCGGCTTCCCGAAGTTGCAAGGCCGATTGCAGCCCGGCAGCAGACCGCCCGAACCAGTCATGCGAAGCTGCGCATGCGCTCAAATCGGCCTTGACCGGGAACTCGCAACCGAATGTGCCAATGATTTCAGTGCTGAGTTTGGCCCCGTGTGGTGCACCAACTTCCTGCAACGGGCAGCCGCCGCCACCAGCGGCTGTTCGAGATTGGCCAACAGCGCCGGCATCTGTGGCACCCGGGGCCAAGCGCCGCTGCCGTGGCAGATGAAGGCGCTTTGGGCGCGGTGATCAGGCCGGTTCCGGCGTGAAGGCCACCGGCATGCGGATGATCGCGTTGAACCAGATCGAGCGCAACCATTCCGGCTCGCCGACCGGGTGGATATCCGGAATCCGGGTGACGATCTGTTTCAGCAGGGCGCGCAGTTGCAGTTTCGCCAGCCGCGCTCCCACGCAGATGTGCGGCCCGGCGCCAAAGGCGAGGTGGCGCCTGGCATTGCTGCGGGTGATGTCGAAGCGGTGGGGATCGGTGAATACTGCCGGATCGCGGTTGGCGGCGGCGTAGGACAGATAGATCTTGTCACCCTTGCGCAGCCGTTGCCCACCGATTTCGGTGTCGGCAGTGGCATGGCGGATGAAGTTGGTGGTGGTCGAGGTGTAGCGCAGCACCTCGTCGATGGCGTTATCGACATGGGCGTCGAAATCGCTGCGCAGCAGGGCATATTGATCAGGATGCTGGTGCATCAGGTGGATGAAGTGCGCCGCCGTTGAGCGGGTGGTTTCATGCCCCGCCATGGCAAAGACCAGGACGAACTGGTTGATCATCATCGGATCGAGATTGAGCGTGGTGTCGTTGACCATAACACTCAGCAGCCGGCCATCGGGGTTGCGGCGCTTCTCCTCGGCCATCTGCTGGGCGAGCGTGAACAGGCCGATCATCGGATCCATCGAGACGCTGGTGCGGCCTTCGACATCGGCCATCGCGTTGCCATAGCCGGCCACCTGGTCGCGATACTGCGGCGGGATGCCCATCAATTCGCAGAAGGTGTGCACGGGCAGGATGGAGGCGACATCGAACACGAATTCGCAATGGCCGCGCGCCGCCACACGATCGACGAGTTCGGCGGCCAGCTTGTCAACCTCCGGCGCCAGTTCAGCGAGCGCGCGGGGCATGAACGGCGGCATGATCACCTTTTTCACGGCGCTGTGCTGTTCCGGTTTCATCACCATGAAGTTGGCGCGCTGGCGCTCCAGTTCCTCGCCTTCCACATCCCACAGCACGATGCCGTCATGCGAGGTGAACAGCGCCTGGTCCATCGAGACATCGAGGACATCCTGATAGCGGGTGAGGACCCAGAAGCCCTTGACGCCGGACGAACCGGGCATGCCGCCGGCATAGGCCGGGTTGGCCGGATTCCAGTGCACCGGATCTTGCGCGCGCCAGGCATCGAACAGGCGGTGGGGCGGGCCCTGATCGGCGGGGAACAGATCAGGGTTGATCAGATTGTCTGCCGGCGCGGCCGCGTTCATTGGCCATTCTCCTGCTGTGCCCACCAGTCCCCGCCCAGCGCCACGCGGCGCACCGCATCGGAATCGGTGGGGCCGTGGCCAACATCATGGGCCGGCGCCGGGATTGCCTGGACAGTGTTGGTCAGCCGGCCAACGCCGGTCACCTCCACCTCCACCACGTCGCCGATGGCCATCGGCCGGCTGTTGGCGGGCGTGCCCGACAGGATCAGGTCGCCGGGCAGCAGGGTGATGTGGCGGCACAGATCGGCCAGGATATAGGGGATATCAAAGGTCATCTCGGCCAGCGCGCCTTCCTGCACCATTGTGCCGTTGATCCAGGTGCGCACCGCCTGTTCGCGGATGTCGACGCCGCGCACGATGCCGGGGCCGATCGGGCAGAAACCGTCCATGCCCTTCACGCGCAGCATCGATCCGGCATCGGTGTCGCGAAAATCCTGGGCGCCGACATCGTTCACCGGGGCAAAGCCGGCGATATGGTCCCACACAGCATCGCGGCCGATGTTGCGCATCGGTTTGCCCACGATCACGCCCACCTCGCCCTCATAGTTGAGGAACTGGCAGTCGGCCGGGCGCGAGAGCTTGCCGCGGTGCGCATTGAGGGCGGTGAGCGGCTTCTGGAAATAGGTGGGGGTGGTGAGTTGCGGGGCGCGGAACTCGACCCGGCGCGATTCATAATTCAGGTGGATGCAGATGATCTTGGTGGGATCGCATGGCGGAAGATAGACGGCGTCTGCCTCGGCCACCCAGCGGCCATCGCCCAGGCGCAACCGGTCGCCTTCCGGCCGCACCCATTGCGGGGTGCCTTCCAGCAGGATGCGCCGCCATTCCTCGCGCGGGCCGTTCAGCACGGACATCGTCATTCTCCCCGATTGATGACGCGGTTCAGGCCGGCACCATGAAGCCCTTCATGTTGGGCATAACGGGCGCGTGGCCGAAGCTGTCGCGCTGGAAATACTCGCTCTGGCCGGTGGGCGAGCGGCCACCCCAGCCGATCTCGTTCATGAAACCCGAGGGGTTCTTGAAGTAGAAGCTGAACATCTGGTCGTTGGCGTGGCTGCCCGGCTCGATGATCACCGGGATGCCGGAGCGCGCGACGATGTCATAGGCGAGTCCGACATCCTCGATGCGCTCCATCTCGGTCATCACATGGTTGATGGCCTTTTCGCCCGGTGGGCCAAAGGCCAGCGTGTGCTGGCGGCCGTTGCAGTGCAGGAACATCAGCTCCACCGGCTCAGCCAGGTGGGGCAGCGGCATCTTGTATTCGATGCCGCCGCGAAGCCCGAGCAGGGTGTAGAAGGCGTGGATCGCCTCGAAATCAGCCCGGCGGCTGAGCATGACATGGCCAAAGCCGCCCAGCGCCGTCTTGAAGCCGCCATGCATGCGCCGGCCGGGGTGAAACGGCAGATCATATTGTACCAGCGGCCCGTGAAACAGTTCCACGGGATAGCCATTGGGATCAGTGACGAACATCACCTCCAGCACATGGCGGGCTTCGGCTTCGGCAGGCGTGCCGATGCGCAGCGGCACGCCTGCGGCCTCCAGCGTCTTGGCCATCGCGCGGAATTCCAGCACGCCGGCCAGTCGCAGGCTGAGGGCAAGCAGATCATCAGAGCCGTCGGCCACCAGCGTGATGCGGTGGTGCCAGTAATCCATGCGCAGGTAGCGCACGTCAGCGCCTTCGCCGGGGATGACCTCCATGCCCAGCACCTGGGCCGCGAATTGCGCCCAGGTGGCAAGATCACTGACGCCCAGGGTGATGGCGCCAAGTTCGGTGACGCCGGTGAATCCTGTGCTCATCTCAAGCTCCCTTGGCTGCGAACGACCCTTTGCGGACAGCGATATTCTTGATGTTGCAATAGAAATCGAAGCTGTGGGTGCCGCCCTCGCGGCCGATGCCGGAAATGCGGCTGCCACCGAAGGGCGCCGCCAGATCGCGCACGAAGAAGCAGTTGACCCAAAGCGTGCCGGCCACAACCTGCTCTGCAATGCGCATGGCGCGGGCTTCGTCGCCGCAGAACAATGTGCCGGCGAGGCCATAGTCGGTGCCGTTGGCGATGGCGATGGCTTCGGCGTCGTCAACGAATGTCTGCCAGGTCAGCACCGGGCCAAAGACCTCCTTCTGGTTGATCTCGGCATCCGGGCGGGCGCCGGCAAACATGGTTGGCTGGAAATAGAGCGCCCCCGCCGCTGCCCGCTCGCCGCCCCACAGCAACTGCGCGCCGCCGGCCCTGGCGCGTTCCACGAAGCCAGCCACGCGGGCAAAATGGTCCGGATGGATCAGCGGGCCGACCCGGGTTGCCGGGTCACGCGGATCGCCCACGCTCATCTGGCCGACAGCGGCGCGCACCCGTTCAAGGAAGGCGTCTGCAATGGTGGCTTCGACGATGATGCGGGTGCCGGCCAGACAGACCTGGCCGGCATTGATATACTGGCCGGCAACGGTCTGCGCCGCAGCATCAAGATCGGCATCGGCGCAGACGATGAAGGGGGACTTGCCGCCCAGCTCAGCACTCATCGGCGTGATCGAGCGCGCGGCGGCCTGGCCAATGAGCCGGGCCGTGTCGGTGGACCCCGTGAAGCTGATGCGGGCCAGACCGGGGTGGTTGACCAGCGCGTCGCCGGCCTCCTCGCCGATGCCCTGGACGACGTTGAGGACACCGGGCGGCAAACCGGCGGCATGGGCGATGTCGGCCAGCAGCGAGCAACTGAGCGGCGCCCATTCCGGCGGCTTGATCACCACCGTGTTGCCGCCGGCCAGCGCCGGGCCAACCTTCCAGGTCGTGAGCATGAAGGGTGCGTTCCACGGCGTGATCAGGGCCGCCACGCCCGACGGATCGTACCGCAGGTTGTTGACCACTTCGGGGTGATCAAGGGCGTGATCATTCAGGCCCAGCGCCCATTCGGCAAAGAAGCTGATGTTCTGGGCGGCGCGGGGCACCATGCGATGCAGGTTGCCGGCCAGCAGTGAGCCATTGTCGGCGGTTTCCACCGCGGCAATCTCGGCGGCCCTGGTCATGATGCCACTGGCAAAGCGCCGCAGGATGGGAAGACGACCCTTTGGACCAAGCGCGGCCCAGGCCGGGAAGGCGGCGCTGGCAGCGGCCACCGCCATGTCGACTTCGGCCTGGCCGCCTGCCGCTACGGCACCCAGATCGCTGCCATCGATGGGGGACGCGTTCGCGAAACGCCGGGCCGATGTCACCCGTCTGCCGTCAATCCAGTGGTCGAGCGACACATCGACCCCGGCAACACCGGCCCTGGTATCGGCCATCGCGATCCTCCCCCAAACCGCGCCCGCTTCCGGTGCGAGTCGCTAAATATGACTAGAATCATTTTTGACTACGGTCAATTCATGGGCTATGACCGCAAGTGGAACCGGGAACAGCCGGCCTTGGGGAGGACGACTGCAATGGCGCTGACAGATGAGCAGGAGGCCGCCGTCGCGCCCGGCCGGCGCGAGCGCAACAAGCTGCAAAAGCGTGCGCGCATCGTGGCTGCGGCCCGCGACCTGTTTGGGCGGCAAGGCTTTGCCAGCACCACCACCCAGCAGATTGCCGATGCCGCCGATATCGGCACGGGCACCCTGTTCCTCTATGCGCGCACCAAGGAAGATCTGCTCGTCATGGTGTTCCGGGACGAGATGCTGGAAACGGCGCGGCAGATTTTCGCGGCCCCGCCAGCAGCACCGGACGTGGTTGACCGGCTGATGGCGGTGTTCAACCGCATGGCCGATTATCACGCCGGCGACACTGATCTGGCGCGGCTGCTGCTGCGCGAGCTGGTCATGTCGCAGACCGAATCCCGGCGCAGCGATATCGACGAGCTGATGGACGCGATCCACGATGGCCTGTCCGCCATCATCCAGGATGGCGGCCGCGTGGCCAACGCGCCGCTGGTCGCGCGTTCGGCCTTTGCCCTCTATTATTTCGCGCTGATCAGTTGGCTGGGCGCCGGCCAGGATCGTGGCTGGTGCATGCGGCTGCTGCGCGAACAGCTTGCCAATCTCATCAATGGGAACCGGGTGGATGCCTGAACCGCTGAAACTGCGCTGGCAGCGTGATGAGTTGACGCTGGGCGCCTGGTGCATGGTGCCGAGCAGCCTCGCCGCCGAGATCCTCGCCAAGGGCGGGTTTGATTGGGTGCTGATCGACATGCAGCACGGCTGCATGGGCTATGAGACGGCCGTGGAGATGATCCGTGCCATCGATCTGGCGGGCATCAGCCCCATCGTCCGCGTGCCGTGGAACGAGGCGGGCATGATCGGCCGCATGCTCGATGCCGGTGCGATGGGCATCGTGGCGCCCATGGTCAACAGCGCGGCGGAGGCCCGGCGGCTGGTGGAGGCCTGCCTGTATCCGCCGGCCGGCCGCCGGAGCCTGGGCCCGGTGCGCGTCGGCGCGCGCGATGGCATGGGCTATGTGCCCGGCGCCAATGCCCGCATCGCCGTCATCCCGATGATCGAGACGGTCGAGGCGCTGGGGGTTGTCGAGGAGATTGCCGCGGTGCCCGGCGTTGACGCGCTGTTTGTCGGCCCGTTCGATCTGTCCTTTTCGCTGGGATTGCCGCCAGGCGACAACGACGGCACGCCGGCCTTTGATGCCGCCATTGCCAGGATCAGCGCGGCGGCGCGTGCCTGCGGCATTGCCACCGCCGTTCTGTCAAATCCGGTGGTGGCGCCGCTGCGAGCGGCGCAGGGGTTCCGCATGATTTCCGTGATCACCGACAGTGCTGCCCTCGCTGCGGCCGCGCAGGCCAGTCTTGCCGCTACCCGCGCCGCCATTGCCGAAGGAAACCGCCATGCTTGATGCCGCCACCCGCGACCGGATCCTTGCCGATATCATCGGCACCTATCGCACGCGGAGGGCGCTGCCGCCGCTGACCAAGACCTATCCCGGCATCGAGATGGACGATGCCTATGCCATCCAGGCAGCCTTCACCCAGGCGCGCGTGGCGCAGGGGCATCGGGTGCGCGGCTACAAGGTGGGGCTCACATCGAAGGTCATGCAGGAATCGATGGGTTCGCCCGAACCCGATTTCAGCGCCATGACGGATGATCTGTTCCTGCCCGAGGATACGCCGATCGATTGCGCCCGGTTCTTCCGCCCGCTGATCGAGATCGAGATCGCCTTCGTGATGAAGAGCCCGTTGAAGGGCCCCGGCATCCTACCCGTCGATGTGCTTCGCGCCACCGATTTCGTGTTGCCAGCCATCGAGATCGTCGATTTCCGCGTTGGACCAGGGCCTGGGATGACGGTGGTGGACACGGTTGCCGATCTCGCGGCCTGTGGGGCGGCGGTGCTGGGCGCCAATCCGGTGCGGCTGGAGGATATCGATATCCGGACCGTTACCGGCCAGATGATCATCAATGGCGAAATCGCCCATGAGGGCATGGCCTGCGCCGTGCTTGGCAATCCGGTGACCGCTGTTGCCTGGCTGGCCAACAAGCTGGGCGCGTTCGGCATCACCTTCGAACCGGGCCAGACCATCCTCACCGGCTCGTTCGTCCGCGCCATGCCGGTGAAGGCCGGCGACGCAGTGATCGCGCGGTTCGATTCCGGGTTGGGTGACGTGCGCGCCGCCTTTGCTTGAACCGGATCGCACGCGGCGCAAGCGCCTCGCAGCCAATCTGATCCTCCTGCGGGACCGGGGACAACAGGGTTGATCCGGCCGGCAATCGGACTGTTCGAATTGCTGGCTGTATATTGCTGTGGTCGCGCAATGATTGGGGTTCGACTTTCCCCAGCGATCGCCGCATTGCGCTTCATGTGACTGTCGGTTCATGCCAAAGCGCCGGCGTCTTGCCCTGATCATTGCATTCATGCAGGCTTTTGAAATAGTCTTCTCTGGCCTGTCGGGCCCGATGGATTGGGTGATACCGGCGCCCTGTGGCCTGGCGGGGGGAGCAAGCTGATGCGCGTGAGTGAAAGCAACGGCCAGCCGCTGACCGTGGTGGGCGGCTCGTTGCGGCCGGCTGGGGTTGCCAGTTTCAGCGTGCTGGGCGTTGCCATGGCCGGGGCTGCCGAGACCGGCGTCGGTTCGGCGGTGCGTGGCATTTATGGCACGCTGACGGTGAATGCCGATGGCAGCTTTGGCTATGCCCTCGACAATGCCGATCCGGACACGAACCTGCTTTCAACCGGGCAGAGCACGCAGGAGCGTTTTGCGATCACCACGCTGAGCGATGGCGTGATGCGGACCGCAGCACTGGTGTTTGACATCGATGGCCTTGATGAGGCCGGGCAGGTGACGCAGGGCATCCCGGAACTGCCGACCTTCACGAGCAGCGCCAGCATCGGCAGCGACCAATATTATGTTTTCAGCAATGGCCAGCCGGTGAACCTCAGGCTGCCGGATTTTTCGCCGCAGACGGCCGTTCTTGCCAACAATGGCTCGCTGCGCATCGGCGGTTCAGGCGCAGGTGAGGCCTATGGCCCGTCGGCCTTCGCGTTTTTCACCACGCTGGGGCTTATCAACAAGGGCCGCATCGATGTGCTGGCGGGCGGCGCTTCCGGGCAGGGGGCGGTGGGGGCCAATCTTGGCGACACGGCGCCGCTGGTCAATGACGGGGTGATCCGCTCCACGCAATTGCGGGTGGCCGATGCGTTTTCGCGGGCGGTGGGTGTGGGCACTGCGGCCAGCATCACCAACAACGGCCTGATCGAGGTGCGATCAGGCAGCGAGGCCTTTGGCATCTGGACCAGCGGTTTCCAGATGCGCATCGACAACCGCGGTCTGCTGCGGGTGGACGGCGGCAATCCTTCCGATCCGCTGGGCGTCGTGGGGATCCGGGCCGGGCAGAGTTCGGGCTATCAGATCATCAATTCCGGCGTGATCGAAGTGACGTCGACCGATCGCAGCAAGGCCACCGTGGGCATCAGCCTGTTTGCCGATTCCACCAACATTCACGCTTATGCCAACATCACCAACACCGCGACCGGCGTGATCGTTGCCAGCACGGCGATCTGGAGCGTTGCCGGCTACAAGACCGGAATGCGCATCCTCAACGAAGGGCGGATCGAGGGCGAACTGAAGCTGGAATGGAACTACAACATCGTCACCAATGCCGCCGGGGCGAACTGGATCGGCCATCTCGGCTTTGGGCTGGAAGGCGACATCCTGATCAACAGCGGGCGCATCACCGGCAATGTTGACCTGGGCGCCGGCACCAATGTCTATGACGGGCGGCTGGGCAGCACCAGCGGCGAGGTGTTCACCGGCGGTGCCGCGATCCTGATGGGCGGCGACGGGGCCGATCGGATGACCGGCAATTCGTCAGGCGATGTGATCATCGGCAATGGTGGTGCGGATATCCTGACGGGGAGCCTGGGCGCGGATGTGTTCGTCTATCGCCGGGCTTCGGATTCGACCGCGGCCGCACAGGATGTGATCAATGATTTCGAGACCGGCGTCGACCGGATCGACCTGGCGCGATTGGCGCCATCGCAGCTTGTGTTGGCACCGGTGTCGGGCGGCACGCTGCTGACGGCGACGGCGGCGGGCAACACGCTGTCTATCCTGGTCAAGGGCAATATCGTGGCGGGCGACGTGATCACCGCCCTGCTCCCCACAAACCTGACCAGTCCGACCTCAGGCGGGCTGGTCTATGGCAATGCGCCGGGCTCCATGCTGACGGGCAGCGCTGGTGGCCAGCTTCTGTTTGGCAGCGATGGGAATGATGCCATTGATGGCGGGGCTGGCGCGGATGTGATGTCCGGCGGCCCTGGCGACGATGATTATCTGGTCGATGATCTCTTCGACCGTGCGATCGAACTGGCCGGAGAGGGCCATGACACAGTCTATGCGCTGACCGATTTTGCCGTGCTTCTGGACAATGTCGAGGATCTCGTGCTGCTGACGGGCACGATCGGCGCAGGCAATGACGGCGACAACGGCCTGTATGGCAATGATCTTGCCAACACGCTCTATGGCCGCGGCGGCAATGACCAACTCCATGGCGGCAAGGGCAACGACATCTACTGGGTCGATTCCGCGGGCGACCAGGTGTTCGAGGATGCGGGCGAAGGCCGCGATACGATCAATGCCACCACCAGCTTCACGCTGCCGGCCAATGTCGAGAATCTCAATCTGCTGAATTTCGAGAACACGTTCCTGACCAGCTTTCGCACCAGCATTACGGAGAATCATGACGGGGTCGGCAACGGGCTGGACAATCTGATCAGCGGTAACCGCGGCAGCAACCGGCTGAACGGGGGTGGTGGCAACGACACGCTCAACGGGGATGATGGCGACGACATGCTGCTTGGCGAGAGCGGCGATGACCGGCTGGAGGGCGGCCGCGGCAATGATGTCGTGGCGGGCGGTGCCGGTTATGATACCGCGGTCTTTTCCGGCCAGCGGACGGATTATGAGGTGACCCTGTCGGGCGACACGGTGACCGTGCGCGATCTGCGCCCCAGCGGCAACGGCGCGCCTGTGCGCGATGGCATCGACACGCTGGCGGGCATTGAGCAGGTGCAGTTTCTGGATGGGGTGATGGGGCTGGTGCCGCAGGAACTGGTGCTGTTCCTGCCGGGCACGCGCGATCTGATTGCCTGGGATTCAACGCT
>JAIXUQ010000006.1 GCA_027483465.1 Sphingomonadales bacterium | reverse complement strand
GCTCCTGCCAGCGCCGTCGAAGTCAGCTGCAAGTCCACCCCGGCCCAGATCCGCACCCTCGCTGCCACCAAGGGCGGCGAAGAAGCCGGCAAGGCCATCAAGCTGGTCGCCACCGGCGAGAAGCTGTGCGAGGCCGATGCCAAGTTCGAAGCCGGCAAGAAGTTCGCCGCTGCCGCCAAGCTGCTCGGCACCGAGCTGGCCGCGCTGCCGACCGCCACCGCCGGCCAGTAAGGCCTGCACGCCGGGTTCTCCGGCGCTGGGATTGCATTGTCTTTCCGAACATCCTCACCCAAGGATGCCCTTCTGGCCCGGCGGTTCTCCGCCGGGCCATTTTCTTGGGCCCGCGGCTGGGCTAAGGCAGGCCATGCGCTTGCCTGAAATCCTGCCCGGCACCGCCGATCTGCTGCTGGTCGCCGATCATGCCTCGGCCGATGTTCCGCCTGGCATCGATCTGGGGGTGCCCTCTGCCCTCATGGCCGATCATGTCGCCGTTGATATCGGCACCGATGCCCTGACGCGGCGATTGGCGCGCGCGTTGGCGGCGCCAGCGATCATTGCCACGGTCTCGCGGCTGGTGGTTGATCTGAACCGCGATCCGGCTGATCTGGGGGCGGTGCCGGCCAGCAGCGACGGCCACATGATCCCCGGCAACTGGAACCTTCCCGCCACCGAACGGGAGTTGCGCATCAATGCCATCCACGTGCCCTATCATCAGGCCATCGCAGCCGAGATCGCCGCGCGGCGGCCGGTGATGATCATTTCGCTGCACAGCTTCACGCCCCGTCTCGCCACAAAGCCGGAGGAGCAGCGGCCCTGGCCGGTTGGCCTGCTCTACAATCAGGATGACCGCGCCGCCCGGCTGGGCCTCGTCGCGATGGCGGCACGCGGCCTGCATGTGGGGGACAATCAGCCCTATTCCGGGCGCGATCTCAACTACACGATGGATCGCCATGCCGAAGCCAATGCCATCCCCTATCTCGGCATCGAAGTCCGCAACGATGGCTTGCAGAGCCGGGAGGGGGTGGCGCGCTGGACGCATATTCTGGCGGACTGCATCGCCAGCGTGCGGCGTGGGCTGATGGCGGCGCGCTGAACCGCCTCAGCGAGCCAGCAGGGCCAGGCCGTGGATGCCAAGCCCGATGGTGCCGCCAATCAGCGTGCCGTTGATCCGGATGAATTGCAGATCGCGACCGACGGCTTCCTCCACCTTTTCGGTGACCGTGGCGGCATCCCAGCCGCGCACCGTCTGTGAAACCAGGCTGACGATGGCGTCGCCATGATCATGGGCAAGGCCAACCAGGGCGCGGCGCAGCGCGGTGTTGAGGCTGCGCTTCAGCCCGGCATCGCCTTCGATTCGGGTGCCCACTGCAGCCAACGCCCAGCCCAGCCTCTGGCCGCCGTCGTCATTTAAATTGCGCACCAGTGCGGTGCGCGCGGCCTGCCACAATCCGCTGACCCAGCCAGCGGTGGCCGGATTGGCCAGAAGATCCGCCTTGAACCCCTCCACCCGAGCCTGGGTTTCGGGAAAATGCCGAAGATCAAAGGACCATTGCCGCAAGGTTTCGACAATGCGCAGCCGCACCGGGTGCCATTGGTCCTGCTTCATTTCCACCAGCAGGCGTTGCACTGCCCCGATCATGCTGTTGGACATCGACTCATCTGCGCCGGCCAGCCGCAGCAGCCAATTGGTGCGTTCCGTAACCATATCGCGGATGGTCGGCGCTTCGTCCGAGAGGGTGGCAAGGCCCCAATCAATGCCAGCATCGATGAGCGGGTCATGCCGGCCCTTGTCTACCATTGTGTCAATTGCATCGGCCACCAGCGGCGACAACTTCAGATCAGCTAGCCGGGCGCGTGCCACGTCCTCCACCAATCGTGCAATCTCGGGATCGTCCAGCGCATCCAGCAGCCGGGCCACCAGCGGCGCCAGCCCACGCTTTCGGTTTGGTAACGGCGCTTGTGATTGTGGCTGAGCTAGCCAGCGGCCGAGGACGCCGGCCAGATCGGCATCCTCCAGCCGGCGGGCGACCACGGTGGAGGTAAGGAAATTGTCTTTCAGAAACTGGGCAAGCGTGTCGCCCAACCGGTCCTTCTGTTCTGGAATGATGGCGGTGTGGGGGATCGGCAGTCCCAGTGGCCGGCGGAACAGCGCCGTAACGGCAAACCAGTCGGCCAGACCGCCGACCATGCCGGCTTCGGCAAAGGCACGCAGCCAGGGCACAACAGGATGGGCATCGGGCCAGCGCAACGTGGCGACGAACAATATGGCCATGGCCGCCACCAGCAGGGTGGCGGCCAGGCGCATCCGGTGAAATGGCGAAACCGGCAAGAAGCTGCTCAGAACGGCCTCACTCCGCTGGGGTGGCTGGCCCGAGCTTAGCAGCCGTTTCGTTGTTGGTGAACCAGCGCTTCATGCGCGGCGCCAGCCATTCTTCCACCGAAACTGCGATGGAGAAGCCGGCGGGCACGATGACGAGTGTGAGCGCAGTTGAAACAATGAGTCCCCCGATCACGACGATGCCCATCGGCGCGCGCCAAGAGCCATCGCCGCCCAGCGCCAGAGCCACCGGCATCATGCCCGCCACCATGGCAACGGTGGTCATGATGATCGGCTGCACGCGCTTGTGCCCGGCCTCCATGATTGCCTCCAGCTTGGGCACACCCTTGCCCATCTCCTCGATCGCCATGTCCACAAGGAGGATGCTGTTCTTGGCCACGATACCCAACAGCATCAGGATACCGATGAAAACCGGCATGGAAATGGCATTGCCAGTCAGCGCCAGGGCCACCAGGCCACCCAGCGGTGCCAGCAGCAGCGACATCATGTTGACGAAGGGCGGCAGTACCCGCTTGTAGAGCAGAACCAGCACGGCGAACACCATCACGATGCCGGCCACCACGGCGAGAATGAAGTTCTGTACCAGTTCAGCCATCCACTTCTGCATGCCCAACTGCACCTTTTCCACGCCATTGGGCAGATTGCGCAGCGCCGGAAGCATGTCCACCTTGGCCTGCACCTCGCCGGTGACCAGACCGGGGGCCACATCGGCACCGATCAGGATGCGGCGCTGCTGATTGAAGCGGCGGATTTCGGTTGGGCCAGCACCAAAGCTGATATCCGCCACCACCTTCAGCGGCACGGTACCGCCGCGTGCGGTGGGCACCGGCAGATTTTCGATTGTTGAAAGGTTGCGGCGCGAGGCTTCGGCCAGCGCCACGCGGATCGGGATCTGGCGATCCGCCACGCTGAACTTGGCGACATTCTGATCGATGTCACCCAAAGTGGCGATGCGGATGGTTTCCGACAATGCCGCCGTCGTCACGCCCAATTCGGCAGCCAGATCGAGCTGCGGCTTGATGGTGATTTCCGGCCGTTGCAGGCCGCCATCGATCCGGGCCTGGCGCAGTTCCGGCATGGTCTGCATCTGCCGGACTACGGCGCTCGCCGCCTGTTCCAGCTTGTCGGGGTCATTGCCTGTCAAGGTGATGCTGATCGGGCGGCCGCCAGGCGGGCCATCCTGCTGGGCCGCAAAGCTGATCCGGGCATCGGGAATGGCGGCCAGCTTGGGCGCCATCATCCGTTCCCAGTCGATGCGGTGCATCGACCGGTCCTTCTTCAGGGTGAGGTAGATATTGCCACCGCCCACATCGACATCGGCAAAGGCCAGCGCCAGATCAGGTGAGGATTCCACCACCTTCACAGCCTTGTCGACCACTGCTTCGGTTTGCGCGAGAGTCACGCCTGGCGGCAGGGCGATGGTCACCTGCGCATCGTCATTGTCAACATCGGGCTGGAAGGTCTTGGGCATCAGCGCAAACATGGTCACAGTGATCAGCAACGCGGTGCCGCCAATGCCAAACACCGTCTTCATGCGGTTGGCCAGCGCCCAGCGCAGGATGTCCATGTATGTGTCCACCCATTTTCCGGTGCCATGCTCGGCCGTGCCGTGGCTCTTCAGGAAATAGGCGGCCAGCATCGGCGTGATCAGTCGGGCAACCGCAAGACTGATCAACACCGATACGGCAACGGTGAAACCAAAATTCTTGAAGAATTGTCCGGAAATGCCAGGCATCAGCGCGACCGGCAAGAAGACGGCAACGATGGACATGGTGGTGGCAACCACCGCGAGGCCAATTTCATCGGCGGCGTCCATGGCTGCCTGCCACGCCGATTTGCCCATGCGCATATGGCGGACGATATTCTCGATTTCCACGATCGCGTCGTCCACCAGCACGCCGGCGACCAGGCTAAGCGCAAGCAGGGACAACTGGTTGAGGCTGAACCCGAACCAGGAATCCAGGAACCAGAAGGTCGGGATGGCAGAGAGCGGGATAGCCAAGGCCGAAATGATGGTGGCACGCCAGTCACGCAGGAAGAGCAGCACGACGAGCACAGCCAGGACGGCGCCCTCGATCATGGCGTTGATGGCACCATGATACTGCACCTCGGTATATTCCGCAGAGGTGAAAATCAGCCGGATCGTCACCTTGGGATATTGCTTGCGCAGTTTCTCAATCTCTTTGACCGCTGCATCATACACAGTGAGATCTGACGAGCCCTTGGCCTTTGCAATGCTGAAGCTGAGCACCTGACGGCCGTTCAGCTTGGAAATGCTGCGCTGCTCCGCGTAGGCATCGCGCACTTCCGCAATGTCACCCAGCCTTATGCTTCTGCCAAGGCCAAGATTGATCTGGGTTTCGGCCAGATTGTTGGCGTTGCGGGCGTTGCCGAGCACGCGCACCGACTGTTCGGCGCCAGCGATTTCGGCGCGCCCACCGGCGGCATTGAGATTGACCTGCCGCAACTGAGCGTTGACCTGTGAGGCCGTGACTCCATAGGCCTGCATGCGATCGGGATCGAGAACGACCCGGATTTCGCGGCTTACCCCGCCGGAACGACGCACCTGCGCCATGCCTGGAATGCCGAGCAGCCGCTTGGCGACCGTGTTATCGACAAACCAGCTCAGCTCTTCCAAGGTCATTGCCGTGGATTCCACCGCGAAGTAGGCAATTGGGCCGCCGGCCATGTCCAGCCTGTTGACCTGCGGCTGCAGAATGCCCTGCGGCAGATCGGAACGGATATTGGCGACGGCATCGCGCACATCATTGACGGCACGGTCGATCGGCGTGCCGATGGCGAATTGCACCGTGGTGCGGCTCTGGCCTTCGGAAACGAAGCTGTTGACCTCGTCAACGCCGGTAATATTGCGCACCGCTGCTTCGACCCGCTGCGTAACCTGGCTTTCCAGTTCCACCGGGGCGGCACCGGGCTGCACCACGATCACCTGCGCGGCCGGGAACTCGATATCAGGCTGGTTGTTCACATCCATCGCCCGGAAAGACAGGATGCCAGCCAGCATCAGCAGGCTGAACAGCACCAGCGGCGGCACCGGATTCTTGATTGACCAGGCGGAGATGTTGCGCATCGGAGATCAGCTCATCTTCAACGGGTTGCAGCCGGCGTTGCCAGCACCGGGCGAATCCGGTCGCCCGGCTTCAGGAAGGCACCGGCGTTGGCTACCACTTTCTCGCTGCCATTCAGACCGCCGGCGATGCCAACACCGGAATCGCTGATCGTGCCCAACGTGACCGAACGGCGCTCCACCGTGTTGTTCTTGCCCAGCACCATCACATAATTGCCCTCGCCATCGGCAAGCACAGCCGATTGCGGCAGCAACGGCCGGCTGCTCTGGCCAGCAGCAATGCGGGCGCGGGCAAAGGCACCCACTCTGAGGCCGGGCGAATAATCAAGCTGGATGCGCACGATGCCTTGGCGGTTGGACGTGTCGATCAGCGGATCGATGAGCCACACCTTGCCGCGATAGCTGTCGCTGGAACCTACCGGGGTGACGTCCGCCGCCATGCCGGGGGTTAGTCGGCCCAGATCCTGTTCGGCCACCTGGGCGCGCATTTCCAGCGTGCCGCCTTCGGCCAGCCGGAACAACGCGCCGCTGCCCGGGCCAACCACTTGGCCGGCCTCGACGCTGCGTGACAGGATCAGGCCGGCGGCCGGCGCGCGGACATCTAGGCGTTCGGCACGTTCCTGCGCAGCTGCCAGCTGGGCGCGGGCAACGCCCACGCGGGCCAGCGCGCCATCGCGTGTGGCCAGCCGCTGATCAATGTCGGCCCGGCTGATGAAGCCCTTGGCGACCAGGCTTTCCGCACGGGCCAGATTGGCTTCGGCCAGCCGCGCATCGGCTTCGGCCTGGCGCACGCCCGCGGCCAGCTGGGCGATTTCCTGCACCTGCACCTGGCGGTCGATCTGGGCGAGCACCTGGCCGGCCGCAACGCGTTGGCCGGGTTCCACCAGCACCCGCACCACACGGCCGCCTTCACCCTGCACGCCAACAGCGGCATCGCGGCGGGCCGCGATGCTGCCGGGGGCGACCACCGCATCGGCCATCATCGTGCTGCCCGGCACCATCACCGTCACTTCTGGCAGATTGCTGTCAGCCGCTGCGGCCGGCGGCTTTGCGGGCGGCGCCAGCACCTTCCATGCCGTGGCGGCCGACAGCGCGATTGCCAGCGCAATCAGGCCCGGCTTCAGCCAGCGGTTGCGCCCGGCCTGGGGCGGTGCGCCCGCATCAGCGCCTGGCGCGAAGGGAAACACCTCCGCCGCGGCGGAATTCGGGGGGGCATTGTGGGCGTTCATGATCATCGGTCCTTTGCGGGTGTATTATCGAAATACATCACCGCATGCAAGTCGCCTCCATAGCTTAAATTTGTGCCACCCGGAAGGCGAATTGAGCCCGACTCGGACAGGTCTGGGGTGGCATTCTGCCGCCGACTGTTATGGCACGCGGCTTGCCACCAACCGCCCCGCCCGTGCCGCTGAAAACGCCAGATGACGCTGGCGGCGTTTGGGATCACGATTGAGGCGTATTCTAGGGGGGATTGCAATCATGGCCACCTATTCGAAAGGGTTGATCGAGATTGGCGACGGCTTGGTTGCCTGGTTACAGCCCGATGGCGGCTGGGGTTGGTCCAACGCCGGTTTGATCGTGGATGGCCGGCCCGGCGATGGTGCCGCCGCGCTGGTGGACACGTTGTTCGACACGCAGCTCACAGCCGAAATGCTGGCAGGAATGGAACGGGCCACCGGCTTTGGTGCCGCCACGATTGGCCAGGTGGTCAACACCCATGCCAACGGCGATCACACGCACGGCAATCATCTGCTGCGCCAGGCCGAGATCATCGCTTCGGAGGCGTCGGCCCGCGAGATGGAGGCGTTTTCACCGGCCGTGCTGGCGCAGATGAAGGTGGCTGGAGCGGCGGGGCACATGGGCTTGGCTGGAGCGTACTTTGCCGAAATCTTTGCGCCGTTCGATTTTGCCGGGGTTAAGGAGCGCGCGCCCACCCGTACCTTTTGTGGGCATGAGCGACTGATCGTTGGAAGAAAGGTGGCTGAACTGATCGAGGTGGGCCCGGCGCACACGGCCGGCGATGTGCTGGTGCACGTACCGCAGGGGAAAGCGGTTTTTACTGGCGACATCTTGTTCATCGAAGGCACGCCAATCATGTGGGCAGGCCCGATTTCCAACTGGATTGCTGCCTGTGATCGCATCATCACCATGGACGTCGACGTGATCGTGCCCGGTCACGGACCGTTGACCGACAAGGCTGGCGTGCGCGAAGTTGCGGATTATCTGGGCTATATCCACCGTGAAGCCCGCGCCCGATATGATGCTGGCCTGTCAGCGGCGGACGCGGCGCGTGATATAGGGCTCGGGCGCTATGCCAGTTGGAAAGATGCCGAGCGCATCGCGGTGAATGTTGACACGCTGTACCGCGAGTATTCAGGCGATACGTCGCCGCCCGATGTCGTGCGCCTGTTCGGACTGATGGGACAACTGTATTTTGACCGGCGGTAGCCGCTGCTGATGCTGGGGACCACGTGCGGTGATCCAAGGACGATAGCAGCCAATTGCCTTGCGCGATTGCCGATCACATTGGCATTGTCTGCGGGTCCATACGGGCAAGCTACAGGCGGGCCGGGCAAAAGTGGTTGCCATGGGCAGGGGTACCGCCGACGACTTTGCAATCATCGCCGAAGCAAACCCGTCCCGTCAGTTGATACTGGTCTGAACCGGTTAACTTCCCTTCATCAAGCCTGCCCCAGCAAAGGCCATCGATTATCGCCTCAGGCCACCGTTACCCCGCCATCGATCACGAAATTCTGGCCGGTTGTGAAGGCGCCTGCCTTCCCGGCCAGGAAGACCGCCATGCCGGCAATCTCGTCGGGCACCCCGATCCGCTTGAGCGGCGCGGTGGCGGTGGAGCGCTTGAGCGTTTCGGGATCGTCCCACAGCGCTTTCGCGAAATCGGTCTTGATCAGGCCAGGGGCAATGCAATTTACCCGCACATTATCGGGCCCATACTCGCAGGCAAGGTTGCGGGTGAGCTGCATGTCGGCGGCCTTGGATATACAATATGCACCGATGATGGTGCTGCCGCGCAGGCCGCCGATGCTGCTAATGATGGTGATGGTGCCATCCTTGCGCGCACGCATCGCCGGCGCCACCATGGTGATCAGCCAATGGTTTGAAACGATGTTGTTCTGCAGGATCTTGGTGAAGGCTTCATCGCTGATCCCGGCCTGCGGGCCATAATAGGGATTGCTTGCAGCGTTGCAGACCAGATGATCTATCTGCCCCCATTTGGCGATGGTTGCATCGACCAGCGCCTGCAGGCTTTCCTTGCTGGCAATATTGGCGGGCACGCTGATCGCGGCTTCGCGGCCAACGGCGGCATTGATCTCGTCACGCGCTGCCTCACAGGCATCGGCTTTGCGGCTGGAGATCACCACATTGGCGCCATGTTCGGCCATGCGGTGCGCAATGGCCTTGCCGATGCCGCGGCTGGAACCGGTGATGAGGGCGGTCTGCCCGGTCAGATCGAACAGGGCCGGAAGGGCCATGGCAAGTCTCCCCTATGCTGTTTGACGTATCTAGGCCGGCAGCGCCGCCGCTGTCACGCCCCACAGATGACAGGTTGGCTGCGGCCTGCCATCAAATGCCATGGCCGAATCACCCTCCGCAAAATTGTCGTCAGCCGGCGTGCGCGCCACCTTGCTGTCGTGCTTGTTCTTTGCCGGCTTCGGTGCGCTGATCCCGCACCTGCCGACCTGGCTTGATGCCACGCAGCATTTCACCGGCGTGCAGATCAGCCTTGTGCTCACCATCGGCGGTCTGTCCCGTATCGTCGCTGGCCCGCTCACTGCGGCCTGGGCGGCGGGGCAGAGCGACAAGCGGGCGCCGCTGTTCCTGTTTGCCTTTCTGCTCACGGCGGGCTTTGCCGCCCTCTGGTTCGTCAGCGGCTTCTGGCCGGTGTTCTGCATCATCCTGCTGATGGACGTGGGCTTCTGGGGGCTGCTGCCAGCGGTGGAGGCGGCGTTGATCCGGCTCACCAAGCGCGGCCTGCCCCCTTACGGCGTGGCGCGCGGCTTGGCTTCGGGCGCGTTCATTGTTGGCTCGTCCAGTGTCGGCGCGCTGGTCGGCGGTTATGGCCCCTGGGCGATCTGGGCCTGGCTGGTGGGCATTTCCATCGCGCTGATCGGCGCGGCGGCGCTGATGCCCAAGGAGCCGGTGCAGGGCAACGAGGAGGGCGACTTCGTCGGCCGGTTGAAGGAGGGCGTGGGCCTGCTCAAGAACCGTCGCTTTGCCCTGCTGATCTTTGCGGCCGGCATCCTGCAGGCCACCCACGGCTATTTCTACGGCTTTGGCGTGCTGATCTGGACGAAGGACCAGCAAATCAGCCAGGCGGTGGCCGGCAATTTGTGGTCGGTCGGTGTTGCGGTGGAGGTCATCTTCCTGATGTTCCTTGGCAACTGGTCGGCCCGCTTTGCTTCTGAAACCCTGATCCTGGTGGGCGCCATCGCCTGCATCATCCGCTGGACGGCGATGGCGTTCTTGCCGCCAGAAATCCTGCTGTGGCCGCTTCAGGTGCTGCACGCCGGCACGTTTGCTGCGGTATTCCTGGGCGCCATGCGGCTGGTCAACCAAATGATGGGCGACGAACAGACGGCCACCGCCCAGATGATCTACATGGCGCTGGCGTCGGCCCCGGCGCAGGCCTTCACCACCTTCATCTCGGGCTATCTCTACGATGCGCTGGCCGCCGATGGCCATGCGGCCTGGGGCTATCTGTCGATGACAGCGGTGAGCGCGGTGGGCCTTGTTCTGGCGGTCATGCTGTGGGCAACGCGGGAAAAGCCGGGGCGGGTGCTGTCTGTGGCCTAGCTTCTCAACTCCTGTTCCGGCTGGCTGGCATATTGCGGCAGCGGGATGGCGGCGGCGGCGGCGCGCAGCGCGTTGCTCCACCGATTGTTGAGCTCGCTGTAATAGGCATCGTCTGCTTCGATGCGGTGGATCAGTTCAAGATCTGACACGCCGGAGCGGATGGTGGCGATGTCAATCGGCAAGCCAACCGCAAGATTGGAGCGCATGGTGGCCGAAAAGCTGATCAGCGCGATCTTCATCGCCTCTGCCATTGGCGTCTCATAGGTGAGCATCCGATCAAGCACTGGCTTGCCATATTTGGTCTCGCCGATCTGCAAGAACGGAGTGTCGGACTGGCATTCGATGAAATTGCCGGCACCATAGATCAGGAAAAGGCGCGGCCGCCGCCCACCGATGCTGCCGGCCAGCAGCAGCGAGGCGTCGGTGAAGACCTGGGCATCCTTCACCACCCGGTCAATCTCAGTTTTGGCATCAGAGAGCGCCTGGCCAACAATCTGGGCTGCACGGAACACAGTGGGTGCAGAATCCAGTGTTTCCTTCTCGCCGGTATCGGGCATCACCACGCCTAGTGCCACGCGGGACAGCGCGCTCTGCGTGACCGAGAGTGACCCTGCCGATGCACACATGATCACCCGGTCGGGCCCATGTTCCATCACCCTGAGCTTGCGGTAGCTGCTGATGTTGTCCACCCCGGCATTGGTTCTCGTGTCAGCCATCAGCACCAGCCCCTCACGCACCAAGATGCCGATGCAATAGGTCATGCCATGTCCCCCAAGGCTGGATATTGGCCGGAGTTTGCGCCGGAAGTTTCAGCCGGGCAAGAGGCTCAGGCCTGCACCTGGATCTGGCCCTGCTGGGGATTGGGGCCACTGGCCGTGGTGGTCACCGCCACCGCCATGGTTTCGGCGCCGCCGCCGCGCCGGGCGCCTCGCACCGGAGCAGCGTCGCGATAATCCAGCCCCACCGCCACCCGCAAATAGGCTTCGGTGGCGCACATGCCATTGGTGGGGTCAAAGGCCACCCAGCCCAGATCGGGAATCAGCGCCTCCGCCCAGGCGTGGGCTGCCGGCTGGGTGACCAGTCCATCGTTGCGCACCAGATGGCCGGAAACATAGCGGGCGGGAATGCCCAGGCTGCGCACCACGCTGACGAAGACATGGGAATAATCCTGGCATACACCGGCCTTGATGGCAAAGGCGTGTGCAGCATCGCTATGGGCGTGCGTCACGTCCGGATCAAAGTTGAACCGTTCATAAAGATGGCTGGTGAGGCGGTGGCACGTGGCCAGTTCATCGCCGGTGTCGATATGGCGGGCCAGCACCCGCAACGCCTCGTCCGGGCGGGTAAGGTCAGTCTGGCGCAGAAAAACCTGAGGCGGCAGGGGTTCATAGCCGCCCGAGAGCACACCATGGCTTTCCAGCGTGTCCACTTCGCCCGTCACATGCAAAGACAGACGCTTCACCGGCCCATCGGGATAAAACATGTGGGTGATGTTGCCGAAACTGTCCTCGGCGCGCTTCAGATGGCCATCCACATCCGTATCGATCCGCCAGTTAACAATATGCTGGCCTTCATGTCCGGCCGGCTGCACCCGCAGCAATTGCAGCACATCAGACGCGGCCTGCGCGTATTCATAAACAGTCTGGTAGTCGACCCGAATGCGCATTGTTGGCTTTCAAAACAGATATTGATCGGCAATGGCTTCGCCCAGCCGGTTATTGTCGACGATGAACTGGGTGAGGAATTCGTGCAGGCCCTGGCTGAAGATGGCATCAATATTGCCACTGGCCAGCCGGGCATGGCCGGCGCTGGCCAGCCGGTGCGCTGGGCCGCGGCGGCCGCTGTGGCTGGCCAGCAGATCCAGATGGCGCAGGATTTCATCATAACAGGCCGCAAGGCTGCGCGGGATCTGACGGTTGAGGATGAGCAGATCGGCCACCAGCCAGGGCTTCACGCTGTCATTGTAGACCCAGCGATAGGCGGTCATCGCCGAGACGGTGCGCAGGATCGTCGTCCATTGGAAATAATCCAGGCTGCCGCCAACTGGCTCGTCGCGCGGCAGCAGCAGATGATATTTCACGTCGAGCAGGCGGGCCGAATTGTCTGCCCGTTCGATGGCCGCCCCCAGATTGATGAACCAGAAGGCATCGCCGCGCAGCATGGTGCGGTTGGCGGCGCCATCAAAAGCGGCCACGGCGTGTTTCACATATTCGATCAACTGGGCCAGCGTCTCCCGGCTAGACAAATGGGTGCCATATCGGCTCACCTCCAGCCAGGCGGTGTTGATCGCCTCCCAGCCTTCCTCGGTCAGCGCCGTGCGCACGGCGCGGGCGTTGGACCGAGCCGATTCCAGGCAGGAGCGGATGGAGGAGGGGTTGCCGGCGTTGAGGGTGAGAAACTCTGTCACCTCGTGCTCATCAACAACAAGGCCGGTGGCGGCAAAGCCTTCGGTCTGGCAGGCCGCCGCCAACGCCGATTCCCAGGCGTTTGAAGCGCCGCCATAAGAGGAGGGCAGGGCAGCCAGCCGCTGAGTCGCCTCGATCAGGCGGGCAGAGAAATCGGCCCGCTCCAGATAGCGGCCCATCCAATAGAGATTTCCGGCGGTGCGGCTCAGCATGGCATCAACCGTCTATGATCCAGGTGTCTTTGGTGCCGCCACCCTGGCTGCTGTTCACCACCAGGCTGCCGGCGGTCATCGCCACACGCGTCAAGCCGCCGGGCACGATGCGCACCCCGTCCGCTCCGGTCAGCACGAAGGGCCGCAAATCAACATGGCGGGCCGCAATGCCGCCATCGGTGGCCGTGGGGCAGGTGGACAGCGCCAGCGTGGGCTGGGCGATGAACTTTTCCGGGTTGGCCTTCAGCTTGGCAGCAAAGGCCGCGATCGTCGCCTTGGGCGCATGCGGGCCCACCAGCATGCCATAGCCGCCCGAACCATCCACTTCTTTCACCACAAGCTCGGGCAAGTGGTCCAGCACATACATCAGGGCTTCCGGTTCGCGGCAACGCCAAGTCGGCACATTGGCGAGGATCGGTTCCTCGCCGGTGTAGAAGCGCACGATTTCCGGCATGTAGCTGTAGATCGCCTTGTCATCGGCGATGCCGGTGCCCACTGCATTGGCCAAGGTGACATTGCCGGCGGCATAGGCCGACATCAGGCCCGGCACACCCAGCATCGAGGTGGGATTGAACACCAGCGGATCGATGAAATCATCATCCAGCCGGCGATAGATCACGTCCACCCGCTGCGGCCCTTCAGTGGTGCGCATGAACACGATATCATCCCGCACGAACAGGTCGCTGCCTTCCACCAGTTCGATCCCCAGCTTGTCGGCCAGGAAGCTGTGCTCATAAAATGCGCTGTTGTACTGGCCAGGGGTGAGCAGGACGCAAGTGGGGTGGCTGCCGCGCTGTTTGCGCGGGGACACGCTGGCCAATGTTTCAAGCAGCTTTTCCGGATAGGTTTCCACCGGCGCCACCTTCACCCGATCAAACAAATCGGGCACGAGCTTCAGCATCACCTCACGGTTTTCCAACATGTACGAAACACCGGATGGGGTCCGCGCATTGTCTTCCAGCACGAAAAATTCGTCCGGCCCGGTGCGTACCAGATCGATGCCGGCGATATGCACCCACACGCCGCCGGGCGGCTGGCGGCCCACCATGTGCAGGCAATAGGCCGGGTTCATCAGCACCAGCTCGGCCGGTACCACCCCGGCCTTCAATATCTCCTGCTTGCCATAGACATCAGCCAGAAACAGGTTGAGCGCTGCCACCCGCTGCTTCAGCCCGCGCTCAAGCCGCTGCCACTCAGGCCGCGTGATGATGCGCGGCACGATGTCAAACGGGATCAGCCGCTCGGTGGCCTGGGCATCGCCATACACGGCAAAGGTGATGCCGATGCGGCGGAAAAACAGCTCCGCCTGCGCCCGCCTGGCCGCCATCAATTCGTGCGGACTTTCGGCCAGCCATTGCCGGATGGCGCGATAAGCGGCGGTTACGCCCTCATCAGACCGGCTGCCATAGCCTTCGCCCGATCCGAACATCTCATCAAATGCTGGCAGCGCCTGCATTGCCCCTCCCACTTTGGCCCGGTCCGGTTTGTGCGGAGGCAGCCGGCTTTGCGCAAGGACATTATTGCGTATGTGTTAGATCAGGCCGGCGCTGCGCATCGACACATGGCCGGATGCCCCGATGATCACATGATCATGCACCGATAGCCCCAGGTGCCGCCCGGCCTCGATGATGGCGCGGGTCATCTGGATATC
>JAIXUQ010000106.1 GCA_027483465.1 Sphingomonadales bacterium | reverse complement strand
GCCGGCCTGGCAGCAGGACGAAGCTGCCCGGACTGTGGGTCGCATCGGGGAGCGCGCACCCGGGGGCGGGCGTGCCGATGGCGGCCTTGTCCGGCCGCTTGGCGAGCGCAGCGATCCTTCAGGCCCGCGCTTCGACCAGGACGTTCCTGCCGGTGGCTACCGCTGGTGGTATGTCGACGCCGAAAGCGACTGCGGACAGTTCGGCCTGACCATCATCGCCTTCATCGGCTCGGTCTTCTCCCCCTATTACAAGGCCGCCGGCCGCCACCGCCCGGAAGACCATGTGTCGTTGAACGTCGCCCTCTATGGCAAGGGCTGCCGCCGCTGGACGATGACGGAGCGCGGCGCCGGCGCCCTGTGGCGGGACCGGCAGACGCTGCGCATCGGCCCCAGCCAGGTGCGCTGGGACGGGCAGAGCCTGATCATCGACATCGAGGAACAGGGCGCCGTGCTGCCGCTGAACGTGCGCGGGCAGGTGCGTGTCACCCCGCGCGTCTATGGCCGCCGCCGCTTCCGCCTCGATCCCGCCGGCCGCCACGTGTGGGAGCCGCTGGCCCCCTGCGCCCGCGTGGAGGCCGATTTCACCGATCCCGGCCTCAAATGGTCCGGCACCGGCTATCTTGATGCCAACCATGGCAGCGAACCGCTGGAAGCCGGCTTTGCCGACTGGCAGTGGAGCCGCGCCCATCTGAAAGACGGCTCCACCGCCGTGATGTATGAAGGCAAGCTGGCCAGCGGCGCCGATTTCGGCATGGCGCTCCGGATCACGCCCGACGGCCAGGCGCAAGTGATGGACATGCCCGCCGCCGTCGTCCTCCCCAAAACCGCCTGGCGCCTCGACCGCCTCACCCGCGCCGACGCCGGCTACACCGCGAGGCTACGCGCCACCTGGGAAGACACGCCTTTCTACAGCCGCACCGCCCTCGCCACCCGCCTCTGGGGCGAAGACGTGGTGGCGGTGCACGAATCGCTCAACATGCAGCGGTTCGATACGGGCGCGGTGCAGTGGATGCTGCCGTGGCGGATGCCACGGAAGGTGTGAGGGGGGGCAATCTCGACCCAGTCCTCACAGCTAAGAGCGGGGTTTGCTCGTTCGTGCCCTTCCAAGTGTACCTGAGGCTTTACAAAGGAAAGCGCCTTACCTTTATAACCAGCTGACCCTCATTCATTCATCAATTTGACGTTACCGTCGCAGGCGCTGCAGCCATAAACAAAAGAAGCTTCCAATTCGCCATTATTACCCTCTCCGCACCATCCACAAACGCCAATCTCATCGCTATGCTCTATACAATTGAGGCAAACATACGATCCATCCCAGCTAATTACAGTGTGATATCCTTCACAGTTTGCACAGTTTGCAGGTGTCATCACATCGAAATAATTGTCTTTCGTAATAATCTCTTGGTTGAGGTGTTCAACTAGCTCTTCCATTGTAAAGGCTGCGTCGCAGCTTTTACAGGCTGCGCCGTCATCTCCCTCATTGGTCAAGTCAACAGAGCAGGACGGACAGGGAGTCACCATCCAGCGCCTGCAAGCGTTGCAAACTAAGCAGCGAGAGGAAAAGACCGCTGCTAGTTCCTCGCGGCGCTCAGCGGCCTTGAATGTGCATGAATGACAGTCGACTAGAACGCCACCGGCATCTGCGATTTCAGCTAAACGCTCCGCAAGGCTCTCGAACTTCGCCTTGGCATAGAGACGGTGTTCAGCAAAATCTTGATCAATTGCAGTTATATCGAATGCCATGTTTGCGAAGATCCCCTGCCACTGATTTTCTATTAAAGACACGAGCGCACGCCAACCTAGTAACTGCTCAAGCGCGATGGACTCTAGGGCATTCTTGTCTGCTTCTCCTTCGTGATAGAAATGAACCATTTTATTTCGGTGTTTACGCAGGCTGTTGAATATCGCTTTAGCATTGTCAGGCAGTGGACTTCCGATCACATTTTGCAACCTAGCGCACGCTTCGTCAAAGGTGACCGACACAAAGTCCCCCTTGGCGAACTGTCCCCGCTCTGCATTCTTGGATACTACAAGTGTCCAATGCTCCGCCATCAGCCGCGCCTTCACAATAAGTTCGATGGCCGTATAGAATGCTATTACTGAATGCTTTGGCCGTGCGCTGAGATCAGCCGTAGCTGATTTGAGAAAATCCGTCGCGTTGCCTATAAGATCATCTACCGTTGGAAATTGAGCGGGCTTCCTTAAATTTGCCTTCATTGAAGCATTCTCCATTGTTTTGATTAAATTATAATGTGTTATATTATTAAAATTTCTGCGGATTTTGCATTTCAACCCGCCAACGCATACTCCTGCACCAGCACCCGTTCCGGCACCGCCCACGCCGCCGCAATCTTGCGGATCATGGCCAGGGTGAGCGGGCGCTTGCGGGCGAGGATTTCGGTGGCGCGGGATTGGCCCACCAGCGCGGCCAAGTCGGCGCGGGTGTGGCCGTTCATCGCCATGGCGGTTTCGATGGCCTGCACCGGATCGAGCGGGGCGATGGGCCAGCGCCTGGCTTCATAGGCCTCGACCAGCGTCACCAGCACGTCCAGCTTGTCGCCGGCTTCCGTGCCTTCCTCGGCGCCCCACAGGGTTTCGATTTCGCGCAGGGCGGCTTCATGATCAGCGTCGGTGCGGATGGGGCGAATCTGCATGGAGGGTCTCCTCTCAGAACAGGTTGACGGTCAGCGCGTCGATCCGGTCATAGGCGGCGTGGGTCCCGATATACTTGATGAAGGCAATGCCGCGCCGCCAGTCAAACGCCACCACCAGCCGGTAATCGCCGCCCGCCACCTCGAACCGCACCCGCTCTCCATTCAGCGCCTTGGCCTTGGAAAAGCTGTTCACGGCATCCAGCGGGCTTTGCCAGCGGGCGGCGACCGTCACCTCATACCAGTGCCGGAGCGAGGCTTCGGTTTCCGGATGATTGGTCCAGAAGGCGACAAGCTGGTTGCGGGCGATCACCCTCATGGCGCGCTTCTATCATTTCCCATTTTGGGAAGCAAGCGGATTTCCCATGGCGGGAAACGGCTCCGCCCTTCGCCCGCCCCTCCGTCACGCTTCGCGTGCCACCTCCCCATCCTGCGGCTGGGGAGGATCATTCGCCGCCGTCTTTGCCGTCCTTGTCCCCCGGCTTCTCGCGCAGGCTCCACAATTGCCAGCCGGCAAAGGCCAGCACCGCGAACAGGCTGACCGCGCCTTCGATCAGGCCGTAATATTCAACCGGGATGTCCATATCAGCGCCGAATCGGGCCGTCGGGCCCATAGAGCGGGAAGGGCGGGCGCTTTGGCTGGGGCGGCGGGGTTTTGGCCAGCGCTTCGAGCGCCAGCGCGACCGCCTTTTCCAGCTGCGGGTCGCCGCCGGCTTGTCCGGCGGCCGGCTCCTGGTCCACCTCCACGTCGGGCGGCACGCCGATATTTTCCACGGCCCATTCGCCGGCCGGGGAGAAGAAGCCGACCGACGGGCTGGTGAGGTTGCCGCCGTCCATCAGCGGCGGGATGCCGCCGATGCCGACGAGGCCGCCCCAGGTGCGCTTGCCCACCAGCGGCCCCAGTTTGAAATCCCGGAACATCCACGGCAGCATGTCCCCGCCCGATGCGCTGCCTTCGTTGATCAGCATCACCTTGGGCCCCAGCACGGCGGCGGCCGGCGTGCGGTCGATACGGCCATAGCGCGGCTGCCACCAGCTGATCAGGCGGCGGTTCATCACCTCGATCATGTAATCCGCCGCCTGGCCGCCGCCGTTCCAGCGATCGTCGATCACCATGCCCTGCCGGTCGGTCTGGGCGAAATAGTATCGGTTGAAGCTGGTGAAGCCGCCGCCGCCGGTGTTGGGCAGATAGACATAGCCGAGTTTGCCGCCCGACAGCTTGTCCACCCGGCGGCGGTTGTCTTCGATCCAGGTCAGGTTGCGCAGGCGATATTCATTGGCGATCGGCACCACCGTCACCTCCCGCACCGGCTGCTGGCCGCGCGCGATGCTGAGGATCACGGCGGTGTCGGCGGTGCCTTCCAGCGGCTTCTGGATATCCTCGTCGGCGCTGACGGGCGTGAAGTTGATGGCGGTGATGCAATCGCCGGCCTGCACATCCAGGCCGGGGCGGGCGAGCGGGGCCTTGATGTCAGGCGTCCAGGTGCCGCCATCGTGGATGCGGGCGATGCACCAGCGGCCATCCTTGATCGTGTAATCAGCGCCGAGCAGACCGCCGGGCACGCGCTTCGTCGCCGGGATGCTGCCGCCGCCGCCGCGCAAATGGCCGATGGAAAAGCCGGTGAGGGCTTCGTGGAAGAGATAATTCAGATCGCCGCGCGACTGGATGCCGGGCAGATATTGGCTGAGCGCCTTTTCGGCGCCGGCCACATCATAGCCGTGGAAATTCGGATCATAGAAATAGGCGCGCTGCACCCGCCAGATCTCGCGGTACATCTGCGCCCATTCGGCGGCCGGATCGATGCGCGCCATCAGGCCATCGGTTTTCAGCTTCACATCCGGATCGCCGGGCTTGATCGGCTTGGCCGCATCGGCCACCAGCCAGGCCGGCGTGGCGCCGGGGGTGCGCACCAGCAGCTTGGTGCCATCGGCCGAGAGGCTGAAGCTCTGCGCCTTGTCGAGCAGCGTCTCGCTCTTCTTGCCTTCCAGCGTCCAGCGCAGCAGCGTGGCGCCGGGCAGATCATCGCCATCCAAATCAAGCGCCTCGTTGGCGCGCAGCAGCCAGAGCACACCGCCCTTGCCGGCTTCCAGATTGCGATAGTCAGCCGCCGGCAGCGGCAGCGCCACCATGCGCCGGGCGATCTGATCGGGGGTGAGGCCGGCCAGATCGATCTTCATTGGCGGCGTGGCGGGGGCGGCGGGTTTGGCCGGGTTGGCGCCCGCCTTGGCCGGAGTAGCCGGCGGGGCAGCGGGCGGAGTCGCGGGGGCTGGGGCCTTCTCGTCACCCAGTTCCGGCGCCAGCGGGGAGGGCGTGCCGGCGTTCAGCGCAATCGCCCACACGCTGCGCGTGGGCTGATAGACATCGCTTGACATATCAAGCGGATAGATGGTGCCGCCGGCGTTGTTGCTGGCGAGGAAATAGAGATATTTGCCATCCCGGTCGAACGCCGGCTCGCTGGCCATGGCCATGGCATCGGTGATCTGCGTGGTCTTGCCCGTTGCCACTTCGTGCAGCATCAGCACCGGGAAATGATTGGCGCTGGCGCGGGCATAGACGAACCAGGCCGAATCGGGGGACCAGGCCATGCCGGTGGCGGGTTGGGCAAAGCCGCCGAACTCATCGGGCGGGCCGGCGGCGGTGAGCTTGCCCGTGGCCAGTTCGAGGATCCAGGTGTTGAGCCGATTGTCCTGAACGGCGATGCGCTTGCCATCAGGCGACCATTTCGGGCTGAAATAATAGGCCGGTTCGGGGCTGAGGGCGTATTTCTTCACACCCTTGGCCGCCCCCTGCTGGCTGGCGACGTGCAGGGCATAAAGCCCGGATTCATCGCTGAAATAGGCCAGCTGCTGGCCATCCGGGCTCCAGGCCGGCGTGCGCTCCATGGTGCCGGGCGTGGCGGTGAGGGTGCGGGTGATGCCCTCCTTGACCGGCAGGGTGATGATCTCGCCATGCGCCTCCACCGCGACGCGCAGGCCGGTGGGGGAGATGGCGGCGCTGCGCACCTCCGCCCCGACATTGGCGACCCGCGGGCGCACATCCGGCATGTCCCCATCCAGATCGATGCCGATGGCCTGCGGCTCCTGGCCGGGGATGAGCGTGTGGATGGTGCCCAGCCGGTCAAACACCAGCGCCGTGCCATCGGTGGCCAGGCTGCGGATATCGGGGCCGCGATTCTGCCAGACCAGCGCCGTCTGGCCGGTGGCGGGATCGAAGCGATAGATGCTGACCGGGCCCTGGCGCCCCGACAGGAAATAGACCTGGCCGCCCAACCACACGGGGGAGAAATCGGCGCCGCCAGCCTGCGGCACCTTGCGGGTGGCGAGGCCATCCAGCTGGGTGATCCACACCGCGCCAGCCAGGCCGCCGCGATAATTGCCCCAGGCGGTGTAGCGGGTGTGGTTGAAGGAAAAGCCGGGCTCCTGCGGGGTGTAGGCAATGGCCTTGCCATCGGGCGACAGGCTGCCGGCATGGGCCATGGGCAGCGGCAGCGCGGTGGCGGCGCCGCCGGCGGCCGGCACCTGCCACAGGCGGGTGTAGCGGCTGGCGGCATCGCGGTTGGAGCGGAACAGCACCGATTTGCCATCGGGGCTCCAGCCCACCGCGGCATCGCCGGCCGGGTGCCAGGTGAGGCGGCGGGGCACGCCGCCGGCCACCGGCACGGTGAACACATCGGTGTTGCCATCATATTCGCCGGTGAAGGCGATCGTCTGGCCATCGGGCGAGAAGCTGGGCGCCTGCTCGATGCCGATGCCGGTGGTGAGGCGCGTGGCCTTGCCGCCGGCGCGCGGCGCCACCCAGATATCCCCGCCCGACACGAAGGCGATGTGGCCGGCGCTGGCCACCGAGGATTGCAGCAGGCGCTGCGGGCCGGCGGCGTGGGCGGCGGCGGCGGCGGTGAGGGCCAGCAGGCCGGCACCGGCCCAGCGGAGGCTGTTCATGCAGATGATCCCATATGGTTATGGGCCAAGCGTGGCAGCGCGCACCCGCGGCGTCAATCGCGCCACCACGGGAAGCCGGGGGGCAGATCGCGGCTGACCCGGCCGGGGAAATCGGGCGGGCGTTTTTCGAGGAAAGCGGCGACGCCCTCCTTCACATCCGGCCCGCCGCCCAGCGCGATATTGTAGGCGGCATCCACTGCCAGCGCATCGGCCGGGCTGGCGGTGCTGCCCAGCCGCCACAGCATGGCGCGGGC
>JAIXUQ010000014.1 GCA_027483465.1 Sphingomonadales bacterium | reverse complement strand
TCATGGGTGATCAGCACCAGCGTGGCGCCGGTTTCGGCCAGCCGGGCGAACAGCAGTTCGACGATGGTTTCCCCGGTGGCGGCATCGAGATTGCCGGTGGGTTCATCGGCAAAGATCAGCGCCGGGCGGCCGACCAGGGCGCGGGCGATGGCGACGCGCTGCTGCTCCCCGCCCGACAATTGGGTGGGATAGTGCGACAGGCGATGGCCCAGCCCCACCGCTTCCAGTTCGGCGCGGGCGCGGCCTTGAGGATTGGCGTCGCCGGCCAGTTCCAGCGGCACCGCGACATTTTCCAGCGCCGTCATGGTGGGGATGAGGTGGAAGGCCTGCAACACGATGCCGATGCGGCCGCGGCGGGCGCGGGCCAGGCCATCCTCATCCAGCGCGGTGAAATCGGCGCCGGCCACCGTTACCCGCCCGGCCGTCGCCCGCTCCATGCCCGACAATATCGCCATGGCCGATGACTTGCCCGATCCCGACGGGCCGAGGATGGCGACACGCTCGCCGGCCCCGATCGCCAGATCCAGCCCGCGCAGCACATCCACTGCGGCATCACCTTCACCCAGCCGGAGGGTGACATCGCGGGCATCAATGACGATAGAGGAGTCCATGCCCTGCCTGTGCGAAGGAGTTGAGTCTTGCCCGAATTAGGCCTGATGCGCGCGCTTTACCAGATGCTGCTGGCGATGGTCGCCGTTATCGTGTCGCAGGCGGCAACGGCCGCCGCCCCGGCTGCCACCACGGCCGCCGCGCGCCCGCTGCTGGTGCTGGCCTATGGCGATTCGCTGATGGCCGGTTACCAGCTGCGCCCCGGCGAAGGCTTTGCCCCGCAACTGGAAAAGGCGCTGAAGGCGAAAGGCCGGGCGGTGCAGGTGGTGGGCGCCGGCGTGTCGGGCGACACCAGCACGCAGGGGCGCGCCCGGCTGGGCTGGGTGCTGGCCGGGCTGAAACAGCCGCCCGATCTGGTGATCCTGGAACTGGGCGCCAACGACATGCTGCGCGGCCAGCCGCCCCGCGTGGCACGGGAGAATATCGATGCGATGGTGAAGGCCTTCCGCGCCAGGGGCGCGCGGGTGCTGCTGGCCGGGATGCGCGCCAGCCCCAATCTGGGCCGCGCCTATGTGACGGAGTTCGAGGCGCTCTATCCGGCGGTGGCGCAGGCCAACAAGGTTGCGCTCTATCCCTTCTTTCTGGATGGCGTTGCCGCCCAGCCCGGCCTGCTGCTGGGCGATGGCATGCACCCCAATCCCAGGGGCGTGGGCGTGATGGTCAGCCGCATCCTGCCGGCGGTGGAGCGGGAGCTGGCGCAGATCCGATGATGCGGCTTTTTGTCGGGCTGGAGCTGCCGGCGCCGGTGCGCGCCGCGCTGCTGGCCGCGATGGGCGGCGTCGCCGGCGCGCGCTGGCAGCGGGATGAGCAATTGCATCTCACCCTGCGCTTCATCGGGGAGGTTGACCGGCACCAGGCCCGCGACATCGCCGCCGCGCTGGGCCGGGTGAACATCCGGCCGTTCGCGGCCGAACTGGGCGCGCCCGGCCATTTCGACCATCGCGGCCGCATCGACACGCTGTGGGTGGGCGTGCGCCCGGCCGAGGCGGTGGCGGCGCTGGCCCGCGCCGTGAACGCCGCCCTGGCCGGGGTGGGCATCGCGCCCGAAGGCCGGGCCTTTGTGCCGCACATCAGCCTGGCGCGCGGGCGCAGCATGCTGGGCGCCGCCACCTGGCCGCAGGCGCCGATCCCGCCGGTGGGCTGGACGGTGGATGGCTTTGCCCTGTTTGAAAGCCAATTGACCCACGACGGCAGCGATTATCAGGTGCTGGCGCGCTGGCCGGGCTGATCGGCTGGCAGCGGGCGGCAAATCATGCCACGCTGGGCGCCAGTGGAGGCCGGGCATGATCAACGATCCGTTCCAGATGCAGCGCGAATTGCGCTATGGCGCGCCGGTGTGTGACCAGATCCTGACCGGGCGCTATTTCAGCATCGGCTATTCCTGGTATTTCCGGCAGGCCAAATGGGCGCTGGAAATCGTCAATCCGCTCAAGCCGTTGCTGCCGCTGGCCACCAAGGTGAGCCGCCGCAACGTGTTCCGGGCCGATGTGCGCATTCCGCCACGCTTCCGCGCCGGCCTCAACACGTATGAGGAGCCGGTGTATGACCGGGGCCATCTGGTGGCCAGCGCCAACCAGGACCAGATCGACATCCAGAACAGCGAGACCTTCCTGCTGTCGAACATGTCACCCATGCTGGCGGCCTTCAACCGCGGCATCTGGAGCCGGCTGGAAGCGGCGGTGCGCGATCTTGCCCAGCAGCCCGACATACTGGAAGTCTATGTGCTCAGCTGCCCGGCCTTTTACTTCGATCAGGAGGTGAAGACGCTGGGCACCCGCACCCGCCGGCTGGGCATCGACGTGCCGATCCCGCATGCCTTCATCAAATCGGTGCTGGCCGAAAAGCGCACCGGCGCGCTGGAGTTGTGGACGTTCGAAATGAAGAACGCCGCGCTGGACGGCGATCCCGGCGATTATCTGGTGAAGACCAGCGATGCCGAACAAATTGTGGGCGGCCGTTTCTGGGACCGGGTGATCGATGCCGACATGGACGCGATGAAGGCGCGGCGCGGCACCATCTGGCCGCGCACACCCCAAAATGCCCCGAATTGAGCAGGCCAATTTGCCTTTGTTATGCCGAAACTATCCTTTTGTGTGTTTGAACCGGCCGCGCAACCCGTGCATGGCGGAAAAAGCCGTTCGGCTGGATGACCGGAGAAGGGTCGCCCGGGCGCCGCCGAACGGCAACCTTTTCCCGCATCAGGCCGCCGCGCTGTCCTTCCAGCCCAGCACCGGCTTGCGCGCCGCCAGTGTTTCGTCCAGCCGGCGGCGCGGCGCCAGGTGCGGGGCCTGGCGCCAGGCATCGGGATCGGCCAGCATCTGGGTGGCGATGTGGCGCATCGCCCCGATCAGCTGATCCAGGCTGGCCTTGCTCTCCGTCTCGGTCGGCTCCACCAGCATGGCGCCGTGGACGACCAGCGGGAAATACATCGTCATCGGGTGGAAACCCTCGTCGATCATCGCCTTGGCCAGATCGAGCGTCGACAGCCCGGTGCCCTCCAGGAAATCATCGCTGAACAGCGCCTCGTGCATGCAGGGGCCGCCATCCGCGAACGGCGCGGTATAGATGTCCTTCAGGCTGGCCAGCACATAATTGGCGTTGAGCACGGCATCTTCCGAAACCTGGCGCAG
>JAIXUQ010000034.1 GCA_027483465.1 Sphingomonadales bacterium | reverse complement strand
TTCATGGTGTCGGCGAGTTCGAGCATGGCGTCTTCGGTTTCGCTGCGGGTGCCGGTGGCTGCTTCCCATTCGGCGGGGATATAGCAGTGGCAGGTGGCGCAGGCGGCGTTGCCGCCGCAGTCGCCATCGATGCCGGGCACGTTGTTTTGCAGGGCGCCTTCCATCAGGTTTTCGCCTTCCGGCACGTTCACCGTGTGCCGGGTGCCGTTGTGTTCGACGTAGGTGATCTTGACCATCTTGTCCTCTGGGTTTGGGCCGGGTGGGATCGGGCCGGCGGGATCAGGCCGGGATCCGGACCATGAGTTTCTTGTAGCCCTTGACGAAGGCGCTGGGCACGCGTTCGGGTTCTTCCAGCACTTCGATATGATCGAAGCGCTTGAGGATTTCCTCCCAGAGGATTTTCAGTTGCAGTTCGGCCAGGCGGTTGCCCACGCAGCGGTGGATGCCGAAGCCGAACGACATGTGCTGGCGGGCGCGCGGGCGATCGATGATGAAGGCATCGGGGTTTTCCAGCACCGTGTCGTCGCGGTTGGCCGATGCGTACCACATCACCACCTTGTCCCCCTTGTGGATCAGCTGGCCGCCCAGCACCGTATCCTGCAGCGCGGTGCGGCGCATGTGGGCCAGCGGGGTTTGGTAGCGGATGATTTCGCTGACCATGTTTTCCACCAGGCCATGGTTGGCCTTGAGCTTGGCATATTCGGCCGGGTTCTGGTTCAGGAAATACAGGCCGCCGGTGATGGAGTTGCGGGTGGTATCGTTGCCGCCAACGATGAGCAGCACGAGATTGCCCATGAATTCCATCGGCGGCATGTTGCGGGTGGCCGGATTGTGGGCGAGCATGGAGACAAGATCGCCGGTGGGTTCGGCGTTCACCCGCTCGTTCCACAGCATGGTGAATTCCTGCAGCATGCCCAGCAGGATGCCCTGGCGTTCTTCCTTGCCGGGGTTGCCGGGCAGTTCCGGATCGGCGGTGGAGACATCGGACCAGTAGGTGAGCATGCGGCGCCGTTCCTGCGGCCAGCCGAACAGGGTGGCGAGCATGCGGGAGGTGAGCTCGATGGAGACCCGGTCAACCCAGTCGAAGGCTTCGCCGCGCGGCAGGCCATCGAGCACTTCGGCGGTGCGTTCGCGGATCAGGCTTTCGTAGGAGGCGAGATTCTGGCCCGAGACGATGGGGTTGACGGCCTTGCGCTGCACGTCGTGCTTGGGCGGATCCATGGCGATGAACATCGGCATGATGAAATCGGGATCCATGTCAAACAGGGTGATGCCGCCCAGCGTGGCTTCGGAGCTGAACACCTGGTGGTTGGTGTCGACGGCCATCACGTCGTTCCAGCGGGTGACGTTCCAGAAGCCGCGGTGGCGGTTGTTGTTGACGCTGGTGAAGAACACCGGGGCTTCGGCGCGCAGGCGGCGGAAATAGACCTGGTTGGTATCGGATTCCCACCACAGCGGATCGGCGATGTCCACCTCGTCCAGCGGGGCGGTGGCGAGATAGGATTCGAGCGTGGCGCGATCATGATTGGGCAGATCGGGGCGCACGCGCGGCGGCAGCGGCCACGTGACGCTGCCTTGCGGCAGGGTTTGGGTGTGGCGGGTATCCTTCAATTGTGTGGCCATGGGTTCCTCCCCGTGTGTGGACGTTTCTGCGCCTCAGGTGCGGAGATACACTACGCAAATTGCCGGCGCCAGTGGAAAGTGCGGATTTCATCTCCGCATTTGCACGGGTGGCCGTGGCGGCGCATGATGGGTGGCCAATTCACCGTCACCAGGGCCCGCCGTGCCGTCACCGCGGGACGCAAAAGGGGTGCACATGGACCAGGATCTGGCCACCATTGTCCGGGAAACGGCCACCGAAATGGCGCTGGCGCCGGTGCGCGGCCGGGTGGCGGACTATATTCCGGAGCTGGCCAAGCTGTCGGACCGGCACTTCGGGATGGTGGTGATCACCGCTGACGGGGCCGAATTTGCCGCCGGGGATGCCGATCTGCCCTTCTCGATCCAGTCGATTTCCAAGGTGTTTGCGCTGGTGGAGGCGATGGCCAGCCATGGCGAAGCGCTGTGGCAGCGGGTGGGGCGGGAGCCATCGGGCGGGGCCTTCAACTCGATCGTGCAGTTGGAGGCGGAGGGCGGCAAGCCACGGAATCCATTCATCAATCCGGGCGCGATCGCGGTGACGGACCTGATCACCGATGGCGATGATCCGCGCGCCGGGGCGGGCCGGATCCTGCGTTTGCTGCGCCAATTGTCGGGCAATGGCGGCATCGCGATGGATGGCGCGGTGGCCTATTCCGAAGCCGCGACCGGCCACCGCAACGCCGCGCTGGCGCATTTCATGAAGGCGCACAAGGTGTTAAGCGGAAATGTTGAGGCAACACTTTCAGCCTATTTCCACCAGTGCGCCATCGCCATGAGCTGCCGCGACCTGGCCCGGGCGGGGCGGTTCCTGATGAACGATGGCGTTGATCCGGCCAGCGGCCAGCGCGTGGTGAGCGCCGAACAAGCGAGACGAATCAATGCCTTGATGCTGACGTGCGGGCATTATGACGCCTCGGGCGACTTTGCCTTTTCGGTGGGATTGCCGGCCAAATCGGGCGTGGGTGGCGGCATATTGGCCAGCGTGCCGGGGCGGGCCAGCATCGCCGTCTGGTCACCGGGCCTGTCGCCGCAGGGCAACAGCCTGCTGGGCACCCGGGCGCTGGAACGACTGGCCAGCGCCACCGGGTGGAGCGTGTTCAACCCAAATCGTTGATTTCGTTCAGCTCACCAGCGCCAGTTGCGGCGGATCGAGCAGTTCCTGCACCACCCGGTCAGGCCCCAGGGCGCGGGTGATTTCGGCCTCCAGATCGGCATCGATCAGGAAATTCCGGCCCAGCACCAGCCGCGCCGGGCCAACCAAGGTGTTGATTTCGGCCACCAATTCCCCGCGCCCCTGGGCCGGGTTGCGGTTCACCGCCGCCAGCAGGGCGCTGGCCTCGGCCTCGTGCGCCACCCGCACCACCAGGCGCCCGCGGGTGCGGCGGGCGATATCGGCCAACGGGCGGGCGCCGCGCAGGGTGAGGCGGGGCACGTCCTCCCCCTCCTTCCATTGCACCTCCATGCTGAGCAGCATCGGCGGCGGCTCGCTGGCCCAGGCTTCGATGGCGGTCTGCAACTCCTCGTCGAAGCAACTGGTGACGTACTGGCCGGAGCGATCGGAGAAGCTGAGGAACTGGTAACGCCGCCCGGTCTGGGTGGTGCGCCAGCGCCGTTCCTCCAGCAGGCCGGCCATATTGACGATCAGCTTGCCGCCGCCAGCCGGAGACGGCATGGCAAGAATATCGCCAAAGTTCTTGACATCATTGGCCACCAGCACGTTGGCATAGGCATCCACCGGGTGCCCGCTGAAAAAGAAGCCAAAGGCCTCCTTCTCGTGCGCCATGCGGGCCGCTGCCGTCCAGCTGAGGTTGGGCACCATCAACGCCAGACCAGCCGGATCAGCGACGCCGGTGGCATCGCCAAACAGCGCGACCTGGGCCGATTCGCGTTCGGCCGCTGCGGCCTGGGCGCTGGCCATCATGGCTTCGGCCAGGGCATGCACCCCGGCGCGATTGGCATTGAGCGCATCGAAGGCGCCGCCGGCGATCAGGCTTTCCAATTGCCGTTTGTTGAGGCCCTTCGGGTCACAACGGCGTGCAAAATCAGCAAGATCGCGGAACGGCCCCTGCCCCGCCCGCTCGCTGACCAGCGCCTCCATCGCCTTCATGCCCACGCCCTTCAGGCCAGCCAGAGCATAGCGCACCGCGCCATCCTCCACCGTGAAATCGGCAGCGGAACTGTTGATGCAGGGCGGGTGCATGGCGATGCCGGAGCGGCGGGCATCATCGGCAAACACCGCCAGCCGATCGGTGTTGTCGATGTCATAGGCCATCGAGGCGGCATAGAATTCGGCGCGGTGATGGGTCTTCAACCAGGCGGTGTGATAGCTGACCAGCGCATAGGCAGCGGCGTGGCTCTTGTTGAAACCATAGTTGGCAAACTTCAGGATCAACTCGAAGATCGCATCGGAAGTGGCTGGATCAATGCCGTTCTTGGCGGCGCCTTCGGAAAAGCGGGCCTTCTGCGCCACCATCTCGGCATGGATTTTCTTGCCCATGGCGCGGCGCAGCAGGTCAGCCTCACCCAGGCTGTAGCCGGCCAGTTCGCGCGCCAGGCTCATCACCTGTTCCTGATAGACGATGATGCCATAGGTTTCGCGCAGGATGGGCTCCATCGCCGGATGTAGCAATTCCACCTTCTCCCGGCCCGCCTTGCGGGCGGCGAAACTGGGGATATTGTCCATCGGGCCGGGGCGATAAAGCGCGCCAAGCGCGACGATATCGGCAAAACAATCAGGCCGCACCAGGCCCAGGGCACGGCGCATGCCTTCGGATTCAAACTGGAACACGCCCACCGTGTCACCATCCGCGATCAGCCGGTACACGTGCGGGTCGTTGGTGGGCAGCGTCGCCCAGTCCACCGTGACACCGCGCTGGCGCAGCATGGCGGCCGCCCGATCGAGCACGGACAAGGTCTTGAGGCCGAGAAAGTCGAACTTGACGAGGCCGGCCTTCTCGGCAGCCTTCATCTCGAACTGGGTCACCTGCATGTCCGACTTGGGATCGCGGTAGAGCGGCACCAGTTGCGACAGCGGCCGGTCCCCGATCACCACGCCGGCGGCGTGGGTGGAACTGTGGCGCGGCAGGCCTTCCAGTTGCAGGGCGATGTCCACCAGGCGTTTGACCTTGGGATCGCGCTCCACCTCGGCGATGAAGGCGGGTTCGCCGGGATAGGCGCGGCCATCCTTGTCCTTGCCAATGCCCAGCGTGCGCGCCAGCGTCCAGGGATCGGTGGGGTGGCTGGGCACCAGCTTGGCGAGACGGTCGGTCTGGCCATAGGGCATCTGCAACACGCGGCCGACATCCTTCAGCACGGCGCGAGCCTTCATCTTGCCGAAGGTGATGATCTGCGCAACCTGATCCCGGCCATAGCGGGACTGCACATAATCAATGACTTCGCCGCGCCGGGTTTCGCAGAAATCGATATCGAAATCGGGCATCGACACGCGGTCGGGATTGAGGAAGCGTTCAAACAGCAGGCCATGTTCGAGCGGATCGAGATCCGTGATGGTGAGCGCCCAGGCCACCACCGAGCCGGCGCCCGAACCGCGCCCCGGCCCCACCGGAATCGACTGGGATTTCGCCCACTGGATGAAATCGGCCACGATCAGGAAATAACCGGGAAAACCCATCGACTTGATCACATCAAGCTCGAACGCCAGCCGCGCTTCATAGGGCGCGCGGTCTTCGGCCGATTTCCCCAGCACGTCCATGCGCCGCGCCAGGCCCTGGGTGGCAGCCGCCACCAGCGCGGCATCCTCTCCGCCGGCCGACAGGCGCGGCAGGATCGGCTTGCGGCTGGGTGCCATCATGGCGCAGCGCTGGGCCACGACCAGCGTGTTGGCGATGGCTTCGGGCAAATCGGCAAACAGCGCATGCCAATCTGATGCCGGCTTCAGCCAGTGTTCGGGGTTGGAACGGCGGCGACCCTCGGCCTCAACATAGGCGGAATCGGCAATGCACAGCAGCACATCATGGGCTTCGTGCATGGCGGCATGGCGGAATTTCACCGGCGCCGTGCCCACGATGGGCAGATCGCGCTGCCCAGCCAGCCGCAGCAGCGCGGCTTCGCTGCGCTTTTCAACCGGATCGCCTGAACGGGCGATCTCCACATAGAGCCGGCCCGGAAACAGCGCCTGCAGCCGGCTGGCCAGCCCTTCGATCTCCTGCCCGTCGGCCGCGAGGCGGGCAAGCGCGCCATCGGCGCCGCCGGTGAGGCAAATCAGCCCCTCGGTGCGGCCGCTCATCTGCTCCAGCGTGAGCACCGGGTCCCCCGGTGTGGCCGCTGCCAGATGCGCATCAGAAACCAGCGCGATCAGATTGGTGTAGCCGGCGCCATCCTGGGCATAGAGCGCCAGCCAATCGACCATGGCGCGATTGTGGATGGTGGCCGATCCCGGGCGCTCCACCGGCACCAGCGCGCCAATCAGCGGCTGCACGCCGCAATCCTTGGCCGCTGCGGAAAAATCCATTGCGGCAAACATGTTGGCGCGGTCAGCCAGCCCAAGCGCCGGGAAGCCCTGTTCCCGCGCCAGCTTTGCCAGCGTTTCCGGCTGGATGGCGCCTTCCAGCATCGAATAGGCGCTGTGGCAGCGAAGGGGGACGAATCCGGCGTGGGCCATGGCCGGCACCATGCGGCCAAGCGCCGGCAAGGTGAAGGGCGCGTGGCGATTTATCCACCGCGAAATGGCGTCAGGCGGCCACCAGCCTGCCCTGATGCAGGCTCACAACCCGGTCCATCCGGCGAGCGAGTTCAAGATTGTGGGTGGCGACCAGCGCGGCCGAACCGGTGGAGCGGACCAGATCGATGAAGGCTACGAGCACGAGCGTGGCGGTGGCTTCATCGAGATTGCCGGTGGGCTCATCAGCCAGCACCAGCGCCGGCCGGTTGGCCAGAGCCCGGGCAACCGCCACACGCTGCTGCTCCCCGCCCGACAATTGCGCCGGCTTGTGGGTGAGGCGCGCGCCAAGGCCGAGCGCGCCCAGCAGTTCATCGGCGCGCGCGCTGGCGGCCGCTGGCGCCACCCCGGCAACCAGGCCGGCGAGCATCACATTTTCCCGCGCCGAGAAATCGGGCAGCAGGTGGTGAAACTGGTAAACAAAACCCAGTCGCTGGCGGCGCAGCCGGGTGCGGCCAGCCTCGTCAAGCTGGCCGGCCTCTTCGCCACAAATCCGGATACGTCCGGAAAAGCCGCCCTCCAGCAGGCCAACCGCCTGCAGCAAGGTGGATTTGCCCGAGCCGGACGGGCCCAGCAGCGCAACGATCTCACCGGGGGCGATGGCCAGATCAACCCCGCGCAGCACCTCGATGCGGGCACCGCCCTGTTCGAAATGCCGGGCAAGGCCAATGGTTTGCAGTACCGCCTCACTCATAACGCAACACCGTCACCGGATCGGTGGAAGCCGCTTTCCAAGCCGGATAAAGCGTGGCGAGGAAGGACAGGCCCAGGGCCAGCACGATGATGCCGAGCACCTCGAACGGATCGGTCTTGGCCGGCAGCAACGTCAGATAGCGCACCGATGGGTCCCAGATGTTGGTCCCGGTCAACGCCGAGACACCATCAACAAGCGGTTGGCGAAAGGTGAGCAGCAGGAAGCCGAGCGCCAGCCCCGCGGTCACCCCGGCGGCACCGATCAATGTGCCCACCGCCATGAACACCCGCATCATGCTCGCGCGGCTGGCGCCCATGGTGCGCAGGATGGCGATGTCGCGCGTCTTGGCGCGCACGAGCATGATGAGAGAGGACAGGATGTTGAACACCGCCACCAGGATGATGATGGAAAGCACCCAGAACATGACCGTCTGCTCCACCACCATGGCGGAAAACAGCGCTGCGTTGCTGCGGGTCCAGTCGTTGACGACCGCGGTGCCGGCCCAGCGCTGGCGCAGCGGTTCCAGGATGGCGGCTGCCCGGTCGGGATCGGTGGTTTCCACTTCCACCATGCTCACCGCTGCATCCAGCCGCAGCAGCGTCTGGGCATCGGCCAGCGGCATCACCACAAAGGCCTTGTCATAATCATAGACGCCCACTTCAAACACGGCGACCACCGTGTAGGCGACGATGCGCGGCACGGTGCCGAACGGCGTGGACTGGCCGGCCGGATTGACGAGACTGATCTGGTCGCCGATGCGCAGGCCAAGCTGCTCGGCCAGGCGTGCACCGATGGCCACGGTGTTGGCGCCGGGTTTCAGCGCGGCAAGGTCGCCGCCGGTGATGTTGCCGGCGATGGTGGGATTGGCCTTGATGTCAGCCAGGGTGAGGCCGCGCACGATCACACCTTCCACCCGGCCGCCCACGCTGGCCATCAACGGCTGTTCGATCATCGGCGCGGCGCGCACCACGCCGGGCAACGCCCTGGCTTCGGCCACCACCCGCGGCCATTGCTCAAGCCGGCCGCCATAGCCCTGCACCACGGCATGGCCATTCAACCCGATGATCCGATCGAACAATTCGGCGCGGAAGCCGTTCATCACGCTCATCACTGCGATCAGCGCGGCAACGCCGAGCGCCACGGCAACCAGGCTGATGCCGGCCACCAGAAAGATGAAGCCCTCGCCCTGCCCCGGCGTCAGATAGCGCCGGATGATCAGCCGTTCATGGGCCGTGATCACACCCGGCCCACCACCGCGTCGATCGGCACCTCGATGCGTTCGCCGGTTGCCCGGCGCTTGAGTTCGACAACGCCGGCCGCCAACCCCTTGGGCCCGACGATGACCTGCCACGGCAGGCCGATCAGATCGGCCGTGGCGAATTTGGCGCCGCCGCGCTCGTCGCGGTCGTCGTAAAGCACATCAATGCCGGCCGCCGTGAAATCGGCATAGAGCCGATCACAGGCCGCCGCGCAGGCGCCATCATCGGCGCGCAGATTGATCAGGGCGACCCGGAACGGCGCCACCGCCTCGGGCCAGATGATGCCGGCATCATCATGGCAGGCCTCGATGATCGCGCCCATCAGGCGGGAGACGCCGATGCCATAGCTGCCCATCAAGGGCGTGACCGGCGCGCCATCGGGCCCCTGCACGGTCACCCCCATGGGTGCGGTGTATTTGTCTCCAAAGTAAAAGACCTGGCCAACCTCGATGCCCTTGGACTGCTTGAGGGCGGCGCCACAGGCGGCTTCGGCGGCGAGATCGCGCTTTTCGTCGGTGGCGGCATAATCGGCATTGAGCGCATCGATGAAGCCGGCCAGCGCCGCACGGTCATCGGCATTCACGCCGCTGGTGTCGCGCGGTTGCAGCCAGTTCTCATGATAGAAGACATCGCTTTCACCGGTCGGCGCCAGCACGATGAATTCGTGGCTGAGATCGCCGCCAATGGGGCCGGTGTCGGCCTGCATGGGAATGGCATTCAGGCCGATCCGCGCAAAGGTGCGCATATAGGCGATGAACATGCGGTTGTAGCTGTGGACCGCGCTCTCATAATCCAGATCGAAGCTGTAAGCATCCTTCATCAGGAATTCGCGCCCGCGCAGCACGCCAAAGCGCGGGCGCACCTCGTCGCGGAACTTCCACTGGATCTGGTAAATGTTGCGCGGCAGGTCGCGATAGCTTCTGGCGCCGTTTTGAAAGATGGCAGTGAACAATTCCTCGGCGGTGGGGCTGAACAGCATTTCACGATCATGCCGATCGGTGATGCGCAGCATTTCGGGGCCATAGGCATCATAGCGGCCGGATTGACGCCACAAATCGGCGGACTGGATGGTGGGCATCAACACTTCGATGGCGCCGGCACGGTCCTGTTCCTCGCGGACGATGCGTTCGATATTGGCCAGCACGCGCTTGCCGAGCGGCAGCCAGGCATAGATGCCGGCCGCGGTCTGGCGGATCATGGCGGCGCGCAGCATCAATTGGTGGGAGATCACCTGAGCCTCGCCGGGCGTTTCCTTGAGGACAGGCATGAAATAGCGGGACAGGCGCACGTTGCTCTCTTGGTTTTTGGCGTGTGAACGCGGCCTTAGCATGTCTGGCCCTTCGGGCAAGCATTGCGGAGCCCTGACAGGTGTTGCATCGGCGCAACAGTTCACGGATTCGTCACGGATGGCCGCATCAGCCTGACTGACAGGCGCAACGAATCGGCATATCACCTGCCAACAGACGCGGGTCGCTGATGGCGGCCAGGGTCTCGGGGAGAACGACGATAGGCGTTCACCGTTTGCGCGCCGGCCTTCGGGTCTGGCAGCGCGCGCCGGCTGGGGCAGATGGGGGCATTGGCTCCAGCCGGCGCCGAACGGTGTTCAGCCCATCAGTCTCGTCACGCGGCCCCCGGTCAGGCAACTGGCCGGGGGCCCTTCCGTTTCTGGCCCCCCGCGCTTTCATCAGGCCGTCCTCTCCGCCCGTGCATGGCACAAGCAATCCCAAAGGGAGGAACGACCATGGCCTTTGAACATGTGACGGTGGAGCGGGACGGCAAGGTGCTGATCGTCACCATCAACCGGCCTGACCGGATGAATGCGCTGCACCCGCCGGCCAATGCCGAACTGGATGCGGTGTTCAATGATTTTGCTGCCGATCCCGATCTGTGGGTGGCGATCATCACCGGGGCGGGCCCGCGCGCCTTTTCCGCCGGCAATGATCTGCGCTGGCAGGCTGAAGGCAATGCCATCACTGTGCCGCCGTCGGGCTTTGGCGGGCTGACCAGCCGCTGGGACCTGGACAAGCCGGTGATCGCGGCGGTGAACGGGGTTGCCATGGGCGGCGGCTTTGAAGTGGCGTTGGCGGCTGACATCATCATCGCCGCCGAAACGGCCAGCTTTGCCCTGCCCGAGCCCAAGGTGGGCTTGGCGGCGCTGGCCGGCGGCCTGCACCGGTTGCCGCGCGCCATCGGCCTGTCGCGCGCGATGGCGATGATCCTCACGGCCCGAACCGTTTCGGCGGCCGAGGGCAAGGATTTGGGCTTCGTGAGCGAGGTGGTTGCGGCCGATGAATTGATGGCCCGGGCCCGGGCGCTGGCGGCGGCCATGTGCGAATTGTCTCCGCTGTCGCTGCGCGCGTCGAAGCAGGCGGTCCTGAAGGGGCTGGAGGCGCCCACCCTGCGCGCCGCCTATGAAGGCCAAGGCCAGTATCCCGCCGTGCAGGCGCTGTTCCGTTCAGAAGATCTGCGCGAGGGCCCGCTGGCCTTTGCCCAGAAGCGCAAGCCGGAGTGGAAGGGCCGCTGAAGCCTTCGTCTGGGGCATCGCGCCAGTTGACCGGTGCCGGCCATTCCGTCAGCAGGCTTGGCCATGGGGGCATTTCTGTCGATCGCGCGGATCACCGCGGCACCGGGCCATGATCGCTGGCTGGTGCCACCTTGCGCGCTGGCCATCCATCTGTGCATCGGTATGGCCTATGGCTTTTCGGTGTTCTGGCTGCCGCTCAGCCATGCGCTGGGTGCCCCGGCCTGCACCAGCCTGCCCGATGCCCTGATTGGCAGCGATTGCGATTGGCGGGTGAGCGATCTTGTCTGGGTCTACAGCCTGTTCTTTGTCGTGCTGGGGTTGGCCGCCGCGCTGTTTGGCGCCTGGGTGGAGCGGGTGGGCCCCCGCCGGGCCGGGCTTGTCGCGGCGGCCTGTTGGGCGGGCGGCATGGCCATTGGCGCGGTGGGTGTGGGCCAGCACCAGTTGTGGCTGTTCTGGCTGGGCACCGGGGTGATCGGCGGCATCGGTCTGGGCATCGGCTATATCACGCCCGTTTCCACGCTGTTGAAATGGTTTCCCGATCGGCGCGGCCTGGCCACTGGCATGGCCATCATGGGCTTTGGCGGGGGCGCCATGGTTGGCAGCCCGGCGGCCGACCGGTTGATGGCGGCCACCGGCAGCCCGGCGGCCACGATGCTGCTGATGACCGCTGTCTACGCCTTGGCGATGAGTGCCGGCGCGCTGGGTTTCCGCCTGCCGGCGGCCGGCTGGCATCCGCCCGGCCGGCCGCAAGTGGTGGCTGGGGGCCGTTTTGTGCCGCTGGACCGCGCCACCCGCACCCCGCAATTCTGGCTGGTCTGGTGCGTCCTGCTGATGAACGTTTCGGCCAGCATCGGTATCATCGGCCTTGCCTCCCCGATGGTGCAGGAGATGTTCGGCGGCCGCCTGATCGGCCAGCCCGGCCTTGGCTTTGAGGCCCTTGGGCCGGCGGCGCGCGATGCCACCGCCACGATCGGCGCGGCCTTTGTCGGGCTGATCAGCCTGTTCAACATTGCCGGGCGCTTTGTCTGGTCTTCGGTGTCGGATGTGATTGGCCGGCGCAACCTCTATCTGCTGATGCTGACGCTGGCTGCCCTGCTCTATGGCGCGCTGCTGCCGGCCAATCCTGCGCTGCCGCTGTTCCTCGCAGCCTTCGCCCTGATTGCCTCCATGTACGGCGGCGGGTTTGCCGCCGTTCCAGCGTGGCTGGCCGATCTGTTCGGTACCCGGCAGGTGGGCGCCATCCACGGCCGGCTGCTCACCGCCTGGTCCACGGCCGGGGTATTGGGGCCGTTGCTGGTGGCCTGGGTGCGGGATGCGCAACTGGCCGAGTCAATCGCCCGCGCCCGGATTTATGGCCCCATCTTCCTGATGCTGGCCGGGCTGCTGCTGATCGGCATGCTGGCTGCGCTGGCAGTGCGGCCCGTGCCGGATCGGCTGTGGCAGGTTGATCCCGCCCCCAGCGCGCCTCCACCGGAAGCCGCCCCGGCCGGGGCCGCGCCGGCCCATTGGGGTTGGCGCCTGATCGCCTGGGCGCCGGTGCTGCTGCCGTTGCTCTGGGGTGGGGCCATCACGCTGGGCAAAGCGACGGCCTTTCTGGGCTGAAGGCAAAAGGGGCCGCCGGTTGCCCGGCAGCCCCACATTGTCATCCGGCCCGAAGGGCGGTGTCTGGTGTTGTCAGCGCGCCACGACCTCGACCGTGGCCACCAGCGCCTTCGCGCCAATGATGAAGCAATGAGACACTGGATCACCTCCTTTCAGCTTGTTGGACAAGGCGTGCAGTGTCAAAGGAAGCCGGCATGATGGCAAGCCCCCTCCCCAGTGGCAGAATTACGCAGGTGCGAATCGGCCGGCCACAGTCTGTCGCCGGCGTCGCCCTCCCCACTGCCTATCACCGCCAGCCGGTGGACGGCCCGGTGGCAGTGGCGTTCCTGGGCCTGGCGGGCGATCAGGTGGGCAACACGCGGGTGCATGGCGGGCCGGACAAGGCGGTCTATGCCTATCCCTTGTCGGGCTATGCCGCCTGGCAAACGGAATTTCCCGATCTGGCCACTCGCTTCGGCGCTGGTGCAATGGGTGAAAATCTGGCGGTGTCGGGGGTGGATGAGGGCGATCTGTGCCTGGGTGACGTGATTCGCTGCGGCACGGCCACGCTGCAGATTGCGCAGATCCGCGAGCCCTGTTCCACCTTTGCCGCCGTGCTGGGCAGCAAGCGCGTGGTCAAGGCCATGACCCTGTCGGGCCGCTGCGGCTGGTATCTGCGGGTGCTGGAAACCGGTGTTGTGGCCCCCGGCGATGGCCATGATGTGATTGAGCGCCCTAACCCGGCCTGGCCGATCAGCCGCTTCACCCCGATCGCCGCCGGCCGCGCCGGCCGGCTGGACGAGCTGCTGGAACTGGCTGCGATGCCGGCGCTCACGCCTCGCTGGCGGCAGAAACTGGCGGAACGGGCCGAGCAGCTGCGGCGCGGGCCGTTCTGAGGGCCCGCCATTCCAGCACGGCAATCACCGCGGCGCCGAGCACGAACGGGATGAAGGTGTACATCAACCGGAACAGTGCAACCGCGGCCAGCACCCCGGCCTTGTCGGCATCGGGCATCAGCCCCACCACCACAAGTTCAAACACGCCAATGCCGCCCGGTGCGTGGGCCAGCGCCCCCGAAACCATGGCCACCGCATAGATCACCAGAAAGGTGAGCAAATCCGGCACGCCGGCCACCGGCAGCAGCAGGATGTAGAGGGCACCACCGGCAAAGGCCAGATCGATGGTGCCGATGGCAATTTGTTGCAGCGTTTCCTTGCCGTTGGGGATGGTGAAGCGATAGCGCCACAGCCGGAATTCCCGCCGCCAGGTCGATGCCATTATGGTATAGAGCAGCACGCCGCCCAGGAACAGCGCCCCGGTGAATTCCTCGAGCTGGGGCGGCACCCATTGGCGGATCGGCTGCGCCAGTGTGGGCGACACCACCAGACCAACCCCGGCAACGAAGATGATGCCCAGCCAGAAGGTCCAGCCGCACAACAGGATGATCATGGCGATATCGGCCGGCCTCACGCCCTCGCGCGTGTAGATGCGATAGCGCACGGTACCACCGGTCAGGATCGTCACACCAAGGGTGTGGCTCATGGTGAAGCTGGAAAAACTGGCTGCCGCCAGGATCGGCCAACCGATCTTGTAGCCCAGGTGCCGGGTGGCAAACCAATCATAACCCACCAGCACCACATAGGAGAGGAAGGTGGAGACAGCGGCAAAGCCGATCAGGTGCGCCGGCGTGGAATTGATCTCGCGGATGACATCCGCCAGCGTGACCTGGCCCGAGATTTTCTTGAGGCCCCAGGCCGCCAGGCCCAGCACCAGGAGGCCGAGCGCGGCACCAGCCCACGTTGTCCAGGTGGCCCGGGGGCGCTGGGCCACGGCGGCGGGGGGGGCAGCCGCTGCTCCCGCTTGTTCTGCCGACACGCCCAGACGCCTGTTCCTTTCACACCGCCGGTAGGCCCGGAGGGATTCGAACCCCCAACCTAGCCGTTATGAGCGGCCAGCTCTAACCGTTGAGCTACGGGCCCGGCCGGTGGCCAAGCGGTTAGCGCAGCAGGGCGAAAATGGGAAGGCCGGGCAATCCCGGCGATATGGCGGTTGGTCGCACAAACGCACCACAAACAAAAAAAGGGGCCGGACGTCTGGGGGGAGACGTCCGGCCCGATATTTCGCCCGGAAAGGCGCCGGGAGGGGAGGAGTGGCGCGTCCGGGCCGGCTGGTGCGTCAAGGGGGGAGGAGAAGCACCAGCCAGCCGGGTGAGCCGCGGGAGGGGAGGAGTGCGGCGGACCCGGCGTTGCCGCTATCGCGGCGACAGGTGTTATCTACGGTGCCACTCGTTGATTTTGCACTGCACAATATCGCGACGCAGCCATGCATTTTTTGCATGGTATTGGCCGGCAACCCAACACAGATCCTTGATTTTGCGCAAATTTCCGTCGCAGCCGATGAAGCTGCGACAGGCTGCCTCACATATCGAGGGCCTGGCTGGTCATGCGATCAACCAGAAAATCCCGCAGTGCGGCAATGCGCAGGGAGCGCCGCAGTTCGGAGGGATAGGTGAAGAAGGTGCGGAACACCGGCCCCTCCACCTGTGGCAGCACCACCTTCACCCGCCCCGATGACCGGATGAGATAAGACGGCAGGGCCGCGATCCCGGCGCCGGATTCGACCGCCTGCAACACGCCATGGCTGTTGTTGATGGTGAGCGCTGCCGGGCGGGGATGCCCTTGGTGGCCCAGTTCCAGGATCCAGTTGATGCCCTTCAGATAATCGGGCGCGGCATCGCCATAGGCAATCAGCCGGTGCTGCTCCAGATCGGCGATGCTCTGGGGCTCTCCATGGCGGGCGAGATAATCGGGGCTGGCCACCAGATAATGGCGGATATTGGCCAACGGGCGCTGCATCAACTCGCTCTGGAACGGGCGGTGGAAGCGGATCGCCACGTCAGCCTCGCGCTTGGCCAGATCCAGATCGGCATCGGTGAGCATCAGATGAACGCTGATATCGGGATAGAGATCGAGGAAATCGCCAAGCTGCCGCGCCAGCCACGTGGAGCCGAAGGAAACGGTGGTGGTAAGCCGGATGGCACCGGTGGGCCGGTCACGGCTGGCATCAATGGCCTGGGCGGCCCGGTCGATGCGCTCGTGCATGTCGGCGGTGGCGCTGCGCAACTGCTCCCCTTCGTGGGTCATCGCCAGGCCGCGGGCGTGGCGGTGAAACAGCTTGGCACCCAGGCTTTCTTCCAGCGCGGCGATCTGGCGGGACAGCGCGGGCTGGCTCATGTGCAGGCGGCGGGCGGCTTCGGTAAAGCTGCCGGCATCAGCCACGACATCAAACAGACGCAGCTTTTCCCAATCCAGATTGATGCCTGGCTGCACGATGCCCCGCTACCCTTCCCTCACCGTCAACCGTGCGCCAGAAAACGTTCGGCTTCAAGCGCGGCCATGCAGCCCATGCCGGCCGCCGTCACCGCCTGGCGGTAGAGCTTGTCCTTCACGTCACCGGCGGCAAACACGCCGGGCACGCTGGTCGCGGTGCTGTCGGGGGCCGTGATGATATAGCCCTCCTCGTCCATGGTCAGTTGGCCGGTGAAGAGGCTGGTGGCCGGCACATGGCCGATGGCAACGAACAGGCCATCGGCCGGCAGATGGCGGGTGCTGCCATCGCGGGTGTCACGCAGGGTCACGCCTTCCACCTTCAGCGGCATGTCCTGGCCGTGCACTTCGGCCACTTCGGCGTGCCAGTGCATTTCCACCTTCGGGTTATCAAGCAGCCTGGCCTGGTTGGTCTTGTCGGCCCTGAGTTCGCCGCGGCGGTGGACAAGATGGACCTTGCTGGCAAATTTGGTGAGGAACATCGCCTCCTCCACCGCGGTGTTGCCGCCGCCCACCACCACAACCTCCTTGCCGCGGAAGAAAAAGCCATCGCAGGTGGCGCAAGCGGATACACCAAAGCCGCGAAACCTGGTTTCGGACGGCAGGCCCAGCCAGCGCGCCTGGGCACCGGTGGCGATCACCAGCGTATCCGCTGTCCAACCCTCGCCGCTGTCGGTCTCCAGCGCGAACGGCCGCTGCGACAGATCAACCCTGGTCACGATGTCGGTGATGATCTCGGCTCCCACGTGGCGGGCCTGCGCCTCCATCTTCACCATCAGATCGGGCCCCATCACCATCGTTTCGCCCGGCCAGTTTTCCACTTCGGTCGTGATGGTCAACTGGCCGCCCGGTTGCAGACCCTGGATCAGCACGGGGGCCAGCATGGCGCGCGCGGCATACACCGCCGCCGTGTAACCGGCCGGACCGGACCCGATGATCAGCACCTTGGCATGACGAACCATCAACACGAATCTCCGCTTGGTGGGGCATCTGGCCCCCGATTGCCGACTGACTTAGGCGAATTCGCCCGATATTCCAGCCCCGCAAGCACGCAATGGCCAGAGCCTTGCGCAAAGGACGCAGGCTGCATCCTGCATCTTGCGCGCGTTTGAAACAATGTTATCAATCTTGGCGTCAATTTATTGGAGTCTTGCCCTTGGTTCACCGCTCGCGCCTGCCGATCGACGATATTGACCGCGTGATCCTGCGCCATCTGCAATCGGAAGGCCGCATCACCAATGTCGATCTGGCCAACCGCGCGGGGCTGACAGCGCCGCCCTGCCTGCGCCGCGTGCGGGCGTTGGAGGACAATGGCGTCATCCGCGGCTATCATGCCGATCTGGACAGTGTGGCGCTGGGCTATGGCATCACCGTCTTTGCCATGGTCAGCCTCAAAAGCCAGGCCGAGGCCGATCTGCGCGCCTTCGAGGAGCATGTTGCCACCCTGCCCCAGGTGCGGGAATGCCACATGCTCAACGGCGAGATTGATTTCATGCTGAAGGTGGTCGCCCACGATCTGCAGGAATTCCAGAAATTCCTGACCAGTCAACTGACGCCGGCCCCGAACGTTGAAAGCGTGAAGACCAGCTTCGTGATCCGCACCAGCCTGCAACGCCCGGGGGTTCCGGTCGATTGATCAGATGAACTGAATTGTCTCGATCAGATAATATTTGTCGCCGGACGGGGTGTTCACCTCCACCTCGTCGCCTTTGCGGCGGCCAATCAGGGCACGGCCCAGCGGTGAGGAAAAGCTGATCCGGCCGGCCTTCACATCGGCTTCATGCTGGCCAACGATCTGATAGCGGACCGGCTTGTCATCTTCATCGAGCAAATGGACGGTGGCGCCAAACACCACCTTGTCGCCCGAAAGTGTCTTCGGATCGATCACGATGGCGCGAGCCAGCATGTCCTCCAGCTCGATCACCTGGGCTTCGATCTGGCCCTGGCGTTCCTTGGCGGCGTGATATTCGGCATTTTCCGAAAGATCGCCATGGGCGCGGGCCTCCTCGATGGCCTCCACCACCGCCGGACGCTCCACCTCCTTCAGTTGCCGCAGCTGCACCAACAGGGCTTCATGCCCGGTTGGCAGCATCGGAACCTTGTCCAAACTCGCCATGGTATCTGTTTATCCTGCAAGTCGTTTCAATGATTTGCCCCTGTCTTCATGCTCTGCCAGCATGAGGCCAGGGGCTGAGGAACGGGCCTGATCACCCGTCAGGATTGGTGATGATAGGATTGAAGCGGCCGAACTTCAAGCTTGTGCCGCCGCAGCGCCGCCATTGCCGCCACCGCAGCCCGGCTGGCCGGCGCCGTGGTGTAATAGGGAATGCGGCCATAGAGCGCCGATGCCCGGATCGATTGGCTGTCTTTCAGGGATTGCAAACCTTCGGTGGTGTTGAAGATCAAGGCGATCTCGCCATCCTTGATCCGGTCAACAATATGCGGCCGGCCTTCGGCCACCTTGTTCACCCGTGCCACCGGAATGCCCGCCGCCTCCAGCGTGGCCGCCGTGCCGCTTGTCGCCACCAGCTGGAAACCCATCGTCACCAGGTCACGGGCGGCATCAATGATCTGCGGCTTGTCGCTGTCCTTCACGCTGATGAACACCCGGCCGGTTTCCGGCAGGATGGTGAAGGCGCCCAACTGGCTTTTGGCAAAGGCGGTGGCGAAGTCGCCATCAATGCCCATCACCTCGCCGGTTGAGCGCATTTCGGGGCCCAGCACCGGATCGACGCCGGGGAAACGGGCGAAGGGGAACACCGCCTCCTTCACGGCGATATGATTGCCGACATTGCGGGGCGACAGATCAAAGGCCGACAGCATTTCCCCGGCCATCACGCGGGCAGCGATCTTGGCCACGGGGATCCCGGTGGCCTTGGCGGTGAACGGCACAGTCCGACTGGCGCGCGGATTGACCTCGATCAGATAGACCTGGCCGTCCTTCACCGCATATTGCACGTTCATCAGGCCCTTCACCTTGAGGGCGCGGGCCAGCACATGGGTTTGGCGCTCGATCTCGGCCACGATATCGGCCGGCAGGCTGTAGGGCGGCAACGAACAGGCACTGTCGCCCGAGTGCACGCCGGCTTCCTCGATATGCTGAAGCACGCCGGCCACATGCACCTGCTCGCCATCGGCCACGGCATCCACGTCCACCTCGATGGCGTCGCGCAGATAGCGGTCAATCAGCACCGGCGAGGTACCGGAGACGACCACCGCCTCGCGGATATAGGTTTCCAGCTGGGCGCGGGTGTCGACAATCTCCATCGCCCGGCCGCCCAGCACATAAGATGGCCGCATCAGCACCGGATAGCCGATGGTCTCGGCCACCTGCACCGCCTCTTCGGCGCTGCGGGCAATGCCATTGTCAGGCTGCTTCAGGCCCAACTGGTTGATCAGGGCGGCAAACCGCTCGCGGTCTTCGGCCAGATCGATACTGTCGGGGCTGGTGCCCAGGATCGGGATGCCGGCATCCTGCAGCGCCTGCGCCAGCTTGAGCGGCGTCTGCCCGCCAAGCTGAACGACCACACCCACCAATTCGCCGTTCTGCTGTTCGGTGTGCAGGATTTCCAGCACATCCTCGGCGGTCAGCGGTTCGAAATAGAGCCGGTCCGACGTGTCATAATCGGTCGACACGGTTTCCGGATTGCAGTTGACCATGATGGTCTCATAGCCGGCATCGCCCAGCGCGAAGCAGGCGTGGCAACAGCAATAGTCAAACTCGATGCCCTGGCCGATGCGGTTGGGCCCGCCGCCAAGGATAACGATCTTCCGGGCGGCACTGGGATTGCTCTCGCAATCGGGCAGGCCAAAGCTGGGTGCCTCATAGCTTGAATACATATAGGGCGTCTTGGCGGCAAATTCGCCGGCGCAGGTGTCGATGCGCTTGAACACCGGCCGCACGCCCAGCGCGCGGCGCGCCCGGGCCACGGCGGCCTCGCTGGTGCCGGCCAGCCGGGCCAGACGGGCATCGGAAAAGCCCATGGACTTGAGGCGGCGGAACCCAGCCGCGTCCACCGGCAGGCCATCCGCCTTCACGCCGGCTTCCACCGCAATCAGTTCCTGCATCTGGCGCAGGAACCAGGGCTCGAACTTGGCGATCTGGTGGATGCGTTCCACGTTGATCCCGGCCCGCAGCGCATCGGCCGCCACCAGCAGCCGGTCCGGCGTCGGGCTCGACAGGGCGGCCTCGATCTCCTCGATACTGGCGCCCTTCAGATGCTCCAGTTCATCAAAGCCGGTCAGCCCGGTTTCCAGGCCACGCAGCGCCTTCTGCACGCTTTCTTGCCAGTTGCGGCCGATGGCCATCACTTCGCCCACGCTCTTCATCGCGGTGCCCAGCAACGGCTGGGCGCCCTTGAACTTCTCGAACGCGAAACGCGGGATCTTTGTGACGATGTAATCGATGGTCGGCTCGAACGAAGCCGGGGTCGCCCCGGTGATGTCGTTCATGATCTCGTCAAGCGTATAGCCGACCGCCAGCAGGGCCGCGACCTTGGCAATCGGAAAGCCGGTGGCCTTCGACGCCAGCGCCGAGGAGCGGCTGACCCGCGGGTTCATCTCGATCACCACCAGCCGGCCATCCTTGGGATTGACCGCGAACTGCACGTTGGAGCCGCCGGTTTCCACCCCGATCTCGCGCAGCACCGCGATGCTGGCGTTGCGCATGATCTGATATTCCTTGTCGGTCAGCGTCAGCGCCGGTGCGATGGTGATGCTGTCCCCGGTGTGGACGCCCATCGGATCGATATTCTCGATCGAGCAGATGATGATGGCATTGTCCGCCTTGTCGCGGACCACCTCCATCTCATACTCCTTCCAGCCCAGCACGCTTTCCTCCACCAGCACTTCGGTGGTGGGGCTGGCATCAAGGCCGCCGGTGACGATGCGGATGAACTCTTCCCGGTTGTAGGCGATGCCGCCGCCGGTGCCGCCCATAGTGAAGCTGGGCCGGATGATCGACGGCAGGCCGACGAACTCCAGCGCGCTGAGCGCTTCCTCCACGCTGTGTGCGATGCGGCTGCGCGGGCTTTCGAGCCCGATCTTGTCCATCGCGTCGCGGAATTTCAGCCGGTCCTCCGCCTTGTCGATGGCTTCGGCATCCGCCCCGATCAGCTGCACGCCATATTTTTCCAGTGTGCCGTCGCGGTGCAAAGCCAGCGCGGTGTTAAGCGCCGTCTGGCCGCCCATGGTGGGCAGCACGGCATCGGGCCGCTCCTTCGCGATGATCTTGGCGACGATCTCGGGCGTGATCGGCTCGACATAGGTTGCGTCGGCCAGCTCCGGATCGGTCATGATCGTCGCCGGGTTGGAATTGACCAGGATGATGCGATACCCCTCCCCCTTCAGCGCCTTCACCGCCTGGGTGCCTGAATAATCGAACTCACAGGCCTGGCCGATGATGATCGGGCCGGCGCCAATGATGAGGATGGATTTGATGTCGGTGCGTTTGGGCATCAGGCGTTCCGGGCGGGAGCGAGGGAGGCCACGAACTTCTCGAACAGATATTGGCTGTCCTGTGGGCCGGGGCTGGCTTCGGGGTGATATTGCACGCTGAACGCCGGGCGGTCGGTCAGCTCCAGGCCGGCAAGCGTACCGTCAAACAATGAGATATGGGTGGGCCGCGCCGTGGCCGGCAGCGTGTCGGTGTCAACGGCAAAGCCATGGTTCATCGAGGTGATCTCCACCCGGCCATCGGACAGCCGCTTGACCGGATGGTTGGCGCCGCGGTGGCCCTGCGTCATCTTCAGCGTCTTGGCGCCCACCGCGAGGCCCAGCAATTGGTGGCCCAGGCAAATGCCGAACAGCGGCAGGCCGGCGTTCAGGATCTTCTGGATGGTCGGCACCGCATGGATGCCGGTGGCGGCCGGATCGCCGGGGCCGTTGGACAGGAAAATGCCGGCGGGCTTCAACGCCATGATCTCGTCAAAGGTCGCAGTGGCCGGTACCACCGTCACCCGCGCGCCGGCGGCGACCAGGTTGCGCAAAATGTTGCGCTTCATGCCATAATCAATGGCCACCACATGCGGGCCGTTGGCATTGGCGCTGTGCACGGCGTAGCCGCCAGCCAGCGTCCACAGGCCATCATCCCAGCTGTAATTCTGGGTGGCACTGATCACGCTGGCCAGATCCATCCCCTCCAGGCCCGGCCAACCGCGCGCCTGGCTCAGCAATTGCTTGATGTTGAACTGGCCGGCCTTGTTGTGCGCGATCACGCCGTTGGGCGCGCCGCCGGTGCGGATGCGCTTGGTCAGCGCGCGCGTGTCCACCCCTGAAATGCCGATGCGACCCCATTTCTTCATCCAGTCGTCAAAGCGGCGCTGGCTGCGGAAATTGGCGGCCGGAGTAACGGGCTCGCGCACCACGCAGCCCAGGGCATGTGGGTTGGGCGATTCGATATCCTCGTCATTGGCGCCCACATTGCCGATGTGCGGGAAGGTGAAGGTGATGATCTGCCCGGCATAGCTGGGGTCGCTCATCACTTCCTGATAGCCGGTCATGGCGGTGTTGAAGCACACCTCGCCCACGGCCACGCCCTCGGCGCCAAAGCCATGGCCCCAGATCACGCTGCCATCGGCCAGCACCAGCACACCGGTTGCGCCTTTGGGTTGGACGGGCGCTTGGGCGACGGCCATGGGTGGCTTCCTTCGGGTTGCGGGCAAACGGCCGGCCACGTAGGGGCGTGGCGCGCTGCCGTCAATCTATTCTTTCGCCCCCCAAAACGCTATCGCTGGGGAAACATCAGTCCGCTTTGCCATACACGAGGACGCCATGCTGCGCGATGCCATCAAGACTGCCACCATCGAAGCCATGAAGGCCCGGGATACCGCCCGCACATCGGCCCTGCGGCTGATCAGTGCCGCCCTGAAAAACAAGGACATCGAACTGCGCACCGGCACCGCGCCGGCTGATGATGATGTGGTGGTGGCCGATGTGCTGATGAAAATGGCCAAGCAGCGGCGGGAATCGATCGAGATGTATGACAAGGGCGGCCGTGCCGAACTGGCCGATGCCGAACGCGCCGAACTGGCGGTGATCGAAAGTTTCCTGCCCAGGCAGATGGACGAGGCCGAAGCGATGGCCGCGATCACGGGGCTGGTGGCCGAACTCGGCGCATCATCCGTGAAGGACATGGGCCGGGTGATGGCCGCGGTGAAGGAACGTTTTGCCGGCAAGCTGGACATGAGCAAGGCCAGCGGCATGGTGAAGGCGGCGCTGGGTTGAGGTGACGCTTTCCCCCGCCTTTCTGGACGAATTGCGCGCCCGCGTGCCGATTTCGCCGGTGGTTGCCCGCCGCGTGAAGCTGGTGCGGGCAGGCCGGGAGATGAAGGGCTGCTGCCCGTTTCACAACGAGAAGACGCCCAGCTTCTATGTGAATGATGACAAGGGCTTCTACCATTGTTTTGGCTGCGGCGCGCATGGTGATGTGATCCGTTTCCTCACGGATGGCATGGGGCTGCCGTTCATGGAGGCGGTGAAGCAACTGGCGGCCGAGGCTGGCCTTGAGGTGCCGGCCCCCTCCCCCGAAGCCCGGGCCAAGGCCGAGGTGGCCGACAGTCTGGTGGCGCTCACCGCGCGGGCTGCGGCCTGGTTCCAGGCGCAACTGGCGGGGGAGAAGGGCGCAGCGGCGCGGGCCTATCTTGATCGGCGCGGCCTGAGGGCCGAAACGGTGAAGGCCTTTGCGCTGGGCTTCTCACCCGAAAGCCGGACGGCGTTGAGGAGCCATCTGAACGATGCCACGGCCGAAAAGCTGCTGGATGCCGGGCTGATCGGCAAATCCGATGATGGCGAGACGTTTGACCGGTTTCGCGGGCGGCTGATGTTCCCGATCCGCGATGCGCGCGGGCGCGTCGTTGGCTTTGGCGGCCGGGCGCTGGGTGACGTGCAGCCCAAGTATCTCAACTCCGCCGATGGCCCACTGTTTGACAAGGGGCGGCTGCTCTACAATCTCGATCAGGCCGGGCCGGTGGCGCGCAAATGCGGCCGGCTGATCGTGGTGGAAGGCTATATGGATGTGATCGGCCTGGCCCAGGCCGGCATCGCCGAGGCGGTGGCGCCGCTGGGCACGGCGATGACCGAGCAGCAACTGGCGTTGGCCTGGCGCCTGGTGGATGTGCCCACCCTGTGTTTCGATGGCGATGCCGCCGGGATGCGCGCGGCCACCCGCGCCGCGCTCAGGGCGCTGCCGTTGCTGAAACCCGGCAAATCGCTCTGCATCGCGACCCTGCCCCACGGCCAGGACCCGGATGACATCTGCCGCGCCGGCGGTGCGCCGGCGTTCGAGGCCGTGTTGGCCAGTGCCGTGCCGCTGATCGATCATGTCTGGAGCACGGAGACCGTCGGGCTGGAAGCCGCGACGCCGGAACGCCGGGCCCAGGCGCGGGCGCGGCTGCGCGAAGCGGCCGCCAGCATTGCCGATCCCGATGTGCGCAGCCTCTATCAGGCCGAATTCAACCAGCGTTTTGAAGCCGCCTTCATGGCACGGCCGCAGCGCCCGGCCTGGCAGCCACGCAAACCCGGTGAGCGTTGGCAGGCGCCGATCCCGCCGGTTTCGGCCGCGCTGAAGGCCATGGTCGGCAGCCGGCGCGATCCGTTGCAAACCGCGCTGATCGCCGGCCTGCTGCTGCGCCCGGCGCTGGCTGATGCCCATGGTGATGCCCTGGCCGCACTGCGCCCCGAGGCCGAGGACGAGGCGGCCGTGCTGGCCGCCGTGCTGGCCGCCACCGCCCGCGACCCCGCCCTTGAAACGGCCGCCCTTCATGCCCAATTGACCGATCAAGGGCTGGCCGGTGCAGCCGAACGCTTGCAGGCCAGCGCCGGCCGCGCCTACAGCTTTGTGCGAGCCGATGCCGATGCCGCAATATCCGCCGCCGATTTCGCCCTGGCGGTGCAGCAGGCAACGGCCAGGCAGGGGCTGGTGCAAGGGCTGGCAGAGGCGACCCAGCGCTTTCAGGCCACGCTGGCCGATGCCGATTATGAGGCCCAGCAAAGCCTGCGCCGCGATCTGGAGACACTGGATGCGGCGATGATGAGACTGGCGGAATCGCGCCGGGAGGTTTAAGGCGTGTATAATTATGCTGCAGCCACGCCCTGCACCGCCCGACCAGCCGCCGGGCGGGCGGGGTGATTGACGTTAAACCGGAGCCGGTTCGGCTCCGCAGAGCCGAGGATGTTGGACCGCATGGCCAAAGCAGGCGCCAATGAAGCCACCGAAGCCAAGGGCGACGGCGATGCCCCGCTGATCGACCTGAATGAAGCGTCGATCAAGAAGTTGATCGCCCGCGCCAAGAAGCGCGGCTACATCACCTATGACGAGATCAACGAGGCGCTGCCGCAGGACCAGATGTCCAGCGAGCAGATCGAGGATGTGATGTCGGCCATCAACGAAATGGGCATCAACATCGTCGAGAACGAAGACAATGCCGACGAGCCGGACGCGCCGGAAGAGGATGAGCCCGAAGCCGAACCGGTGGACGGCGATCTGGCCCCGGCGCCGGTGGCCCAGGTCAAGGCGCCGTTGGACCGCACCGATGATCCGGTGCGGATGTATCTGCGCGAGATGGGCGCGGTGGAGCTGCTGAGCCGCGAAGGCGAGATCGCCATCGCCAAGCGCATCGAAGCCGGCCGCAACACCATGATCGCCGGCCTGTGCGAAAGCCCGATGACCTTCAGCGCCATCATCGAATGGTCAAACGCGCTGAACGAAGGCCGCATGCAGCTGCGCGAAATCCTCGACCTTGAGGCTATGCTGGCCAAGGATCCAGTGGAGGGCGACGACGAAGGCGGCGAAGGCAGCGACCTGCCCACCGTGCAGTTCAAGGAAGAGGAAGAGCCGGAAACCGAAAGCGCGCCGGCCGACGAGGAAGACGAGTTCACCGAACGCCGTGCCCCGCAGCGGGCCGAGGCCGACGATGATGACGAGGGCGGCCTGTCGCTGGGCCAGATGGAAGAGCAGCTGAAACCGGCGGCGCTGGAGAAATTTGCCGAAATCACCGGCATCTACAAGAAGTTCCAGAAGCTGCAGGAGGCCCGGCTGTCGGCCCTCAATGGCGGCTCCGCCTTTGCCGCCGGTGACGAGAAGAAATATCAGAAGCTGCGCGAGGAACTGACCCGCGGCGTCCAGTCCATCCACTTCAACAACAACAAGATCGAACTGCTGGTCGAGGCGCTCTACACCCAGAACAAGCGGCTGATGGCGCTGGGCGGCAACATGCTCAAGCTGGCCGACAAGCACAAGATCAACCGCAAGAATTTCCTCGACGAATATGTCGGCAACGAGCTGGACGAAGCCTGGTTGCAGCGCGTGGCCGGCATCGACAAGCGCTGGGCTGCCTTTGCCGCCGGTGAGGCCGCCGCGGTTGACAAGAACCGCCGCGAAGTGGCCGGCATCGCCGAGGCGACCGGTGTTGACCTGGGTGAGTTCCGCCGCATCGTCAACATGGTGCAGAAGGGCGAGCGCGAGGCCCGCATCGCCAAGGAGGAGATGGTCGAGGCCAATCTGCGCCTGGTGATCTCCATTGCCAAGAAATACACCAACCGGGGCCTGCAATTCCTTGATCTCATTCAGGAAGGCAATATCGGCCTGATGAAGGCGGTGGACAAGTTCGAGTATCGCCGCGGCTACAAGTTCAGCACCTATGCCACCTGGTGGATCCGCCAGGCCATCACCCGCAGCATCGCCGATCAGGCCCGCACCATCCGCATCCCGGTGCACATGATCGAAACCATCAACAAGCTGGTGCGCACCAGCCGGCAGATCCTGCACGAGATCGGCCGCGAACCGACGCCGGAGGAACTGGCCGAGCGCCTGTCGATGCCGCTGGAAAAGGTGCGCAAGGTGATGAAGATCGCCAAGGAACCGATCAGCCTCGAAACCCCGATCGGGGACGAGGAAGACAGCCATCTGGGCGATTTCATCGAGGACAAGAACGCCGTCATCCCGGTGGATGCCGCCATTCATGCCAATCTGAAGGAAACCGTGACCCGCGTGCTGGCCAGCCTGACCCCGCGTGAGGAGCGCGTGCTGCGCATGCGCTTTGGCATCGGCATGAACACCGATCACACGCTGGAAGAAGTGGGCCAGCAGTTCAGCGTGACGCGCGAACGCATCCGCCAGATCGAGGCCAAGGCGCTGCGCAAGCTGAAGCATCCATCCCGCAGCCGCAAGATGCGCAGCTTCCTCGACGTGTGAGGCCCGGCGCCGGGCCGCGGTTGGACAAATGACGCAGCACGCGCAGATGCTGTGGCAACTTGTCGCCGCGCCAGTCGTTGATTAAGCATATGCCCATGATGCGCCTTGCCCGGTTCCTTGTTCCCCTGCTGATCGCCGGCCTGGCCGCGCCGGTGGCCGCCCAGGAATTGCGGCTGGAACCGCTGCGCGAGGCGATCATTAGTGATGCCAGGGCGCTCGATCCGGCCGGCATCGCCTTTGAACGCACCACCACCGCGGTGCGGCGCGGGCCGGGGATCAAGGACAAGACCGTCACGGTCGAGCGTTGGGACGGGGAACGCTGGACACTGGTCTCGGTGAATGGCAAGCCGCCTTCAGCCAGCCAGTTCAAGAGCTTCCGCAAGGCCACTGCCGCCAATCCGGTGCCGGGCTATCACCGTCTGGCAGCCCTGCTGGCCGCCGCATCCGATATCCAGACCGACAGTGATGGCAGGAAGGTGCTGAAAATCCCGGTGCTGCCGCCCGGTTCGGTGCGCACCGACAGCGCCGATATCTCCAGCCATCTTTCCGGTGAGGCGGTGATCGCCACCAACGAGGGCAAGCCCTGGGTGGCTCGCCTAAAGGTGCGGGCGCGGGAGAATTTCAAGCTGAACCTGCTGATCAAGGTCACCGGATTTGAACAGACATATGATTATCGGATCGGCCCCGATGGCCGGCCGCGCCTTGCCAGCCAATCGGCCGACAGCCGGGGCAGCATGTTCGGCTTTGCCGGCGGCCAGACCGACGAAGTGACCTACGCCTATCGCTGATCCGGCCTATTTCTGCGGCACCGGCACCCGGTACTGGCCACCCAGCGCCGCTTCGATATCCACCACCTTGAAGGCGCGGGCCGCCTGCGCGGCAAACAGCGCATCGGCCGGCGTGACGAAATCCATCAGCGCCAGCCGCGTGGACAAGCCAGCCCGCGACGTGCTGGTGGAGGTGAAAAAGACCAGCACGGCAAACCGGTCCTGCCCCTTGGCCGCCGCCGCCCGTGCCGCTGCCACCAGCATGGCTTCCGTAACCGTGTCAAAGGCTGCGGTGCGCACCACCGAAAGGCCGGTTGCCGCCCCGTCGCGGGTGGGCTTGGGCTGCATGGTCTTGGAGGTGGGCGCCATCAGCTTGCCGAATTCCTGGGTCTCATCCGGGTCTTCCCAGCGCGGCAGCGCCACCACCAGCGCATTCAACACGCCCTTGCCGGTCAGCGTGTCGCGCGCCACCTTGGTGGCATCGGCCCTGATCTTGGCCGGATCAATCCCGGCCGCCGTGCCCGGACCGCCCTTGGCCTGCACATTGGCAATGATCTGCGCCGTCAGGCTGGCCGGGGAGAGCCAGCGCGAGCGCCCGGCGAGCAGGCCCTTCGCCTCATCGACCTTGCCCTGATTGAGCGCCACCTGCGCCTTGGCCAGTTGCACCATCTCGTCGGCGCGGGCGACCTGCTGGGCCGCGGTCTGTGCCGCCTGATCGGTGCCGGTGGCCTTGGCGGCCAGTTCGTCAATCTCCTGGCTCACCTTGGCCAGTGTGTCCTCGGCGCCCTTGCTGTCTCCGGCCAGCGCCTGCAGCGCGGCCTGGTGCGACAGGATCACCACGCCGGGCTTGATCATTGCGGCGGTCAGCGTCTTGATGGTGGCGGCGGCACCGGCCCAGTCACCGGCGCCGGCCAGCGAGACCACCGGCCGCATGTTGGGCGAGATCATCCACACCCGGTCGAGCAGGATCTTCTCGTCGGCGCTGATCTCGGGGGACAGGGCCATCAGGCGCACCGCCTCATCGGCCATCAACAGCCCGGTGGGCCGCGCCTGCGCCGCCTGGAAGGCCAGTTTCTCCGCTTCAGGCAGATTATTCTGGGAAAGCCGGATGATCGCCTCGGTCATCAGCGTGGTGGCGCCCAGCGTCTTGTCGAAATGGGCGCGCACCAGCGGCGTGAGTTCCACGGCGCGGGCGGCGCGCACATCGGCCAGCGCATCATCGAACCGGCCCATCTCGAAATGGCGGATGCCGCGCATCAGCAGCACTTCGGCGCGCCGCACCGGGTTGCCGGTGGTGCGGCTGTCAGTCAGTGCCTCGGTGCACGCCTTCACGCCGGCTTCCCCCGCCTCGCGGGCCGAAGGATTGTCCGCCTCGGCACTGCCAAACAGGCCCAATGTGCCCAGGATGAGGATGCCGCGCCCCACTTGTTCGCCCGGCGTTTGCCGGCGGCCATAGCCATCGCAGCGGATAAGGGCCGATGGGGCGGCCAGCACCGGTGCCGCGGTTGCCGCCAACAAAAGGCCCAGCACCGCGAGCCGCAATTTCCCAGCCATGAACAATCCCCAACGAATCCCTTGCGCCGCGGCGTTATGGCACTGCCGGGCCTCCTCGCACAATCGCCGGATTGCATGGGCCCCTGCCCTTGCTAAACCATCATCAAACAACAAGGATGATCGTGATGCGTTTTCAGGGCACTTCCGGCTATGTCGCCACCGATGATCTCAAGGTGGCAGTCAATGCCGCTGTCACCCTGCGCCGCCCGCTGCTGGTGAAGGGCGAACCTGGCACCGGCAAGACGGTGCTGGCTCACCAGATTGCCCAGGCCTTTGATGCGCCGCTGATCGAATGGAATGTGAAATCCACCACCAAGGCGCAGCAGGGCCTGTACGAATATGATGCCGTCAGCCGCCTGCGCGACAGCCAGTTGGGTGATCCGCGCGTTTCCGACATCAACAATTATATCCGCCGCGGCAAGATGTGGGAGGCCTTCACCAGCCCGCGACTGCCGGTGCTGCTGATCGACGAGATCGACAAGGCCGATATCGAATTTCCCAACGATCTGCTGACCGAATTGGATCGCATGGAATTCGATGTCTATGAAACCGGCGAGCGGGTGAAGGCCAGCCAGCGGCCGATCGTGATCATCACCAGCAACAACGAGAAGGAACTGCCCGACGCATTCCTGCGCCGCTGCTTCTTCCACTATATCAAATTCCCTGACCGCGACACGATGGAAGCCATCGTGCGCGTCCACTACCCCGATATCCAGCGGGCGCTGGTGGGTGAGGCACTGAACATCTTCTTCGACATGCGCGAAGTGCCCGGCATGAAGAAGAAGCCCAGCACATCCGAACTGCTCGATTGGCTCAAGCTGCTGATGCACGAGGACTTGCCGGTCGACGTGCTGCGCAACCGTGACACCAAGACGCTGATCCCGCCGCTGCACGGCGCCCTGCTCAAGAACGAAGCCGACGTGATGCTGTTTGAGCGCCTCGCCTTCATGAGCCGGCGCGGGCAGTAGGCCCTACTCCCCGACGAGCGCGGCTTGCCCGGCTCCAAGGGGCCGGGCCACCGTGTGCAGCGTCGCATAAAGCCGCCCGGCGGCGAAATCGGCGCGGGCGCGGGCATCGAGCACCAATTCTGCGGTGCCGCGCCGTTGCCCTGCGACCAGCAACTGCGCCAGTACGGGGCCGGGCTTGCCATCCGGGCTGCGGTGCAGGGCCAGGGCAAACGGCGCATCGCCGCCGCTGCCGGTGGCCGCAGCCTGCACGGACAGCCGCGCGGTGAGCGGATCATAGCGCCAAGCCAGTGTGGCGCCGGCTTTGCCGGCATTGACCTTCATGGTGCCGCTTTGTGTCATCGGCGGCTTGCCGGCCACCAGCGGCGGCGTGCTGAACGGCGCCTGGCGCGGTTTCGCCGCCTGTTCCCAGCCATGGGCCAGCGCCAGCAGGCGCGGCTCGCTGAAGGCCGCGCCCAACAGTTCGATGCCCACCGGCAAGCCGCGTGGGGTGAAGCCGGCGGGGATGGCGATCGCGGGCAGCCCAGTGGTGGCCGACAGGCGGCAGTTGCTGGCGATATTCTCCGCACCAATCACCGGCGGCCGGCCCAGCGCGGTGGGATAGAGCAGCGCATCGAACCGGCCGGCGAGCAGTACCGCCTCGACCGTGGCGCGCAGCGCCGCCTGCCGGGCGAGTACGGCGCGATAGGCCGGGTCGGCACGGCGCGGGGCCGCCAGCGCATCGTTGAACCTTGTCTCCAACTGGTCATGATGCAGGCCGGCCGCCACGATGGCCTGCAAACTGCCCACCGGCGCGCCAGGATGGCTGGCGAGATAGCGTGCCAGATCCTCCTGGAATTCAAACGGGCCGGCGGCAATGTCGGCATTGCCGGGCAAGCCGCCGGGGATTTCCACCTCGATCACCTCGGCGCCGGCCGCCTTCAGCCCGGCAATGGCCGCCTCATAGACCGGCCGGCCTTCCGCATCATCGGGGTTGACGGCGAACATCGCGCGCACCACGCCAATGCGCGCGCCCTTCAGCGCCCCCGGCTGCAAGCTGCTGAGGTAGGATCGCGGCCGTCGGCCATCGGCCCCCAATGTCACCGGATCGGCCTTGTCCTCGCTCGCTGTCGCCTCCAGCAGGATGGCCAGATCGGTGACCGAACGCGCCAGCGGGCCAGCCACGTCCTGCGTGTCAGACAGCGGCATCACCCCGCGCCGGCTGGCGAGGCCGCGCGTGGTGCGGATGCCAAACAGATTCTGATAGGCTGCCGGGATGCGGATCGAGCCGCAGGTGTCACTGCCCATGCCGGCGGCAGCAAAGCTGGCGGCGATGGCGGCACCGGTGCCGCCGCTTGAGCCACCGGGTGAGCGCGCCAGATCATAGGGATTGCGGGTCTGGCCGGTGTGCGAGCTGATGGTGATGGTGCCGGCTGCCAGTTCGTGCATCGTGGTCTTGCCCAGGATGATGGCGCCAGCAGCGCGCAGGCGGGCAACCTGTTCGGCATCGGCGGCCGGGCGCAGCGTGGCCAAGGCCAGCGTGCCACCGCTGGTCGGCATGTCGCGCGTGTCGTAATTGTCCTTCACCAGCAGCGGGATGCCATGCAGCGGCCCGCGTGGCCCCTTGGTGGCCAGTTCCCGATCCAGTGCATCGGCGATGGCCAGTGCATCGGGGTTGAGGGTGACGATACTGTTGAGCCCCGGCCCCGCCTGATCATAGGCGGCGATCCGGGCGAGATAGGCCGCCACCAGTTGGCGCGCGCTCACCCGCCGGGCCAGCAGGGCTTCGTGCAGCTGCGTGATCGAGGCTTCGGCAACCTCAACCGGCGGCATCGGCCGCTCCACGGACAAGGCCTGCCCGGCCGGCACCAGCATCGACATCAGCAGGCCCAGGCCGGCCCGGATGCGCACCATGTTCTTCATCACCATTCCCCCGGCCGCCATTTGCCCCACGGCAGGATGGTGCCGGCGCCGGCCCGCCGTCAACCGCCCGGCCTGTCCTACGGGGCCGGAAATTGCTATTCATGGCCAAGGTCGTGCCAAGGGTGACTGGTGCGGCCGGGCAAGTGCGCAGCGCGAATAACCGGCCCATTTTTGTCAAAACTGTCAAAACCGGCCGGGCGGTTTCAGATGCGCTGCTTGACATAGGCGCCGGGGGCATCTTCCAGCGCCGGATAGGGGCCGGCGCCGGGCTGCCGGGCCGGCACCTGGGGGCCGGACCGCGGCGCAAGCCAGGCCAGCCAGTCGGGCCACCAACTGCCCTTGGTTTCGCTGGCACCGGCGATGAAGTCATCAAGGCTGTCGGCCTTGGCATCGTTGGTCCAATATTGATATTTGCCTGCAGAGGGCGGGTTCACGACGCCGGCGATATGGCCGCTGCCGGCCAGCACGAACCGGGTTTCGCCGCTGAAGGCGCGGGTGAGCTTGAAGGCGCTGCGGGCCGGGGCGATATGGTCTTCCTTGCCGCCCTGGATGTAGCTTGGGGTTTTGACCGTAGAGAGATCGACCGGGGTGCCGGCCACGGTCATGCCGCCGGGCACGATCAGCCGGTTTCGGCGATACATCTGGTCAATATATTCGCGGTGCCAGCGGGCGGGGACATTGGTGGCGTCACTGTTCCAATAGAGCAGGTCGAAGGGGAAATAATCCTTGCCCAGCATATAGTTGTTGACGACATAGTTCCAGATCAGATCGTTAGAACGCAACAGGTTGAAGCTGGTCGCCATGTAGCGGCCGTCGAGCACCGGCTTGCCGTCGGTCAACTTGTCAATCGTGTCGATGCTGGCATCGTCAACGAACAGTTTCAGTTCGCCGGCGTCGCTGAAATCGACCTGGGCAGTGAAAAAGGTGGCGCTGGCGACCTTGTCGGCCTCACCGCGGGCCGCGAGCACCGCCAGCGCGGCGGCCAGGGTGGTGCCGGCGACACAATAGCCGATGGTGTGGACCGAGGGCGTCTCGCAGATGGTCCGCACCAGATCGATGGCAGTGAACATGCCCTCTTCAACATAGGTGTCGATCGTGGCATCGGCCAGCGTCTCGTCCGCGTTTTTCCAGCTGACAACGAAGACGGTGAGACCCTGCGCAACGGCCCAGCGGATGAAGCTTTTTTCGGCGGTGAGATCGAGGATGTAGAATTTGTTGATCCACGGCGGAAAGATCAGCAGCGGGGTGGTGAACACGGTTTCGGTGCTGGGCGCATAGTGGATCAATTGGAACAGCCGGTTCTGATAAACCACATTGCCCGGCGTGATGGCCACGTTGCGGCCCACTTCGAAGGCGTTTTCATCCGTCATCCGCATGCGGCCGGCCGACAGATCAGCGAGCAGATGTTCGAGGCCCTTGATCAGGTTGGCGCCGCCGGTTTCGGCTGTCTTGGCCAGAACTTCGGGATTGGTCGCCATGAAGTTGGATGGGCTCATGGCATCAACGAACTGCTTGATGAGGAACTGCGCCTTGGCCTGTTCGGCGGTATCCAGGCCATCCAGCTGCCCGGCGGCCTGCATCAGGTGGCTGGCGGTGAGCAGATAGGATTGGCGCAGGAAATCAAAGGCCGGGTTTTCGGCCCAGGCCTTGGCCGCAAAGCGCTTGTCCCTCACTGGCGCAGACTCGGCATTCGGGGTGAGGAAACGTTGCCACAGACCAAGCGCATCAGTGAGATAGCGCTGCTGCTGCTCCATCAGCCTGGCCGGATCAGCCAGCATGGCGGTCCACGCCTTCGCCCAGGTGGACATGACACCCAGCGGATCGGGCACCAGCGGCGGCGCGGCATGTTCCTTGGTCCAGAATTCCAGCATCATCTGCTGGCCCTTGCCCATCATGTCGGTGAGCTGCTGGAACGCCTGCTGGGCCTGCTCGGCGGGATCGGACACGGGATCGGACATGACGGGGTGCTCCTGTGCTGTCGTTGTGCCCTTGAAGGCGGGGCTTTGCCAAGCCCGGCCTTTGGGGTAAGACCGGTCCACCGGCGGTTCGCCGGCTGGGAGAGAAACGTGCGCCATCAGGCGGACATTGCAGCCATCATCGCCGGTGCAGCCGCCGCTGCCACCGCGATGGCCGCTGCCGCCAGCGTGCCGCCACCGACCTGAGGGCAAGAACAACAATCTGACCCTCTCATCGGCGGCGGCGAAACAAACAGGTTTCTCCGCCGCTTTTCTTTTGTGCCATCCCTGCCTAAGGCAGCTTCAGCAATCCAACGGAACCAACCATGCAGGACGAATTCTACCGCATCAAACGCTTGCCGCCCTATGTGATCGCGGAAGTGAACGCCATGCGGGCCAAGGCACGCGCCGCGGGTGAGGACATCATCGATCTGGGCATGGGCAATCCCGATCTGCCGCCGCCGCCGCACGTGATCGCGAAGCTGGCCGAAGTGGCGGCCAAGCCCGATGCCCATGGCTATAGCGCGTCAAAGGGCATTCCAGGGCTGCGCCGGGCCCAGGCGGCCTATTACGACCGGCGTTTCGGGGTGGATCTGGACCCCGACAGCGAGGTGGTGGTGACCCTGGGTAGCAAGGAAGGCCTCGCCAATCTGGCCCAGGCCATCACCGCGCCCGGCGATGTGGTGCTGGCACCCAACCCGTCCTACCCCATTCACACCTTCGGTTTCATCATAGCGGGTGCCACCATCCGCAGCGTGCCGACTACGCCGGATGAACGCTATTTCGAAGCGCTGGAGCGGGCGGTGCGCTTTACCGTGCCACGCCCATCCGTGCTCGTGATGGGCTATCCAAGCAACCCGACCGCCGAGGTGGCTGATCTGGCCTTTTACGAACGCGTGGTGGCGTTTGCACGCAAGCACAATATCTGGGTGCTCTCGGATCTGGCCTATTCGGAGATCTATTTCGACGGACAACCCACCCCGTCAATCCTGCAGGTGCCGGGTGCCAAGGATGTGGCGATCGAGTTTACCTCGCTGTCCAAGAGCTATTCGATGGCCGGCTGGCGCATTGGTTTTGCCGTGGGCAACAAGACGCTGATTTCAGCCCTCACCCGGGTGAAATCCTATCTCGATTACGGTGCCTTCACGCCGATTCAGGCGGCCGCCGTGGCTGCGCTGAACGGTCCGCAGGATATCGTTGCGGAGAACCGTGCGCTTTATCACCGCCGCCGCGATGTGCTGGTGGAAAGCTTCGGGCGAGCTGGATGGGATATCCCGCCGCCACGGGCGAGCATGTTTGCCTGGGCGCCCCTGCCGCCGGCGCTGCGCCATCTGGGCAGCCTCGAGTTTTCCAAGCAGTTGCTTACCCATGCCGGCGTCGCCGTGGCGCCGGGGGTTGGCTATGGTGAAGATGGCGAAGGCTTTGTGCGCATTGCGCTGGTGGAAAATGAGCAACGCCTGCGCCAGGCCGCGCGCAACATCCGCAAGTATCTGCAGTCCATGGGGGTGAACACGCCCTCCGCCAAGGCAGGGGGTTGAAACATGGCAGGGGCACTGCGCATCGGGATCGCCGGGCTGGGCAATGTCGGCGCCGGGGTGGTGAAGATCCTCGCCAGCAATGCCGATCTGGTTGGGCGTCGCGCCGGGCGGCCGATCGTGGTGACGGCGGTGAGCGCCCGCGACCGCAACCGCGAACGCGGCATCAGCCTGGAGGGCATCGCCTGGGTGGATGATGCAGCCGAACTGGCCAAACGCACCGATGTGGATGTCGTGGTGGAATTGATCGGTGGCAGCGATGGCCCCGCACTCACGCTGGCCCGGCGCACGCTGGCCGCCGGCAAGCCGCTGGTGACCGCCAACAAGGCAATGCTGGCCCATCATGGCCTTGAACTGGCGGCTGCGGCCGAGAAAACGGGCTTGCCGCTGAAATATGAGGCTGCCGTGGCCGGTGGCATTCCAGTGATCAAGGGGCTTTCCGAAGGCGCAGCGGCGAACCGGGTTAGCCGCGTCTATGGTCTGATGAACGGCACCTGCAATTATATCTTGTCGCGAATGGAGGCCGAAGGTCTGGGCTTTGCTGAAGTTCTGGCCGATGCACAGGCGCTTGGTTTTGCTGAAGCTGATCCAAGTTTCGACATCGATGGGATCGACACGGCACACAAGCTTTCGATCCTGGCTGCGCTGGCCTTTGGTGCCCGGGTTGATTTTGCCGGCGTGGCCTGTGCCGGCATCCGGGCAATCGAAAGCGCTGATATCGCCCAGGCGGCGGCTTTGGGTTTCCGCATCAAGCTGGTGGGCCTGGCCGAAGCCGAAGATGGCAGGCTGTTTCAACGGGTTCACCCGGCGTTGGTACCGATGGCGCATCCGCTGGCCACCACCATCGGCAGCCTGAATGCCGTGGTGGTGGAAGGCGACTTTGTCGGCCGGCTGTTCTTCCAGGGCCGGGGCGCGGGCGAGGGCCCCACGGCCAGTGCCGTGGTGGCTGATCTGGTGGATATCGCACGCGGCGACGTGCGGCCGCCGTTCGTGATGCCGGTGGCTGATCTGGCCGCCCTGCCCCGCGCCGATGCCGCCGATCGGCGCGGCCGCTATTATCTGCGACTAAACGTGGCTGATCGCGCTGGCGTGCTGGCCGAACTCACGGCGGCCTTGCGCGATTGTGGCGTTTCGATTGAAAGCCTGGTGCAGCGTGGCATGTCGGCCAGCGGTGATGCCATGGTGGTGATGGTGACCCATGAAGCCCGCGAAGCTGATGTGCTGGCCAGCCTTGCCCGCATGGCCGCATCAGATTCGGTGAGCGGCCAGCCGGTGATGATGCATATTCTGGACTTTTGACGCCTTTCGTCACCGCGTCGGCGGGCGTAAGGCTGTCGCACGGTGGATTCGGATTTTGGGGGTTTTGTTGCGATGACGGTTGCCAGCCATGTGCTTGATCGGGTGCTCGTGCTCGAAATGGTGCGCGTTACCGAATATGCGGCCATCGGCGCATCCAAGCTGATTGGCCGCGGCAATGAAAAGGCGGCCGATGCCGCGGCTGTAGAGGCGATGCGCAACGCGCTCAACCAGCTGGATTTCGATGGCACGGTGGTGATCGGCGAAGGCGAGCGTGATGAGGCGCCGATGCTGTTCATCGGCGAGAAGGTGGGCAAGGCCATCGGCACCGGCCCCCGGATCGATATTGCTCTTGATCCGTTGGAAGGTACAACCATCACAGCAAAGGCCGGCCCAAATGCGCTGGCCGTGCTTGCCATCGCGGAAGAAGGCGGCCTGCTCAATGCGCCCGATGTGTATATGGACAAGCTGGCTGTGGGCCCTGGCTATCCTGATGGCATCATCAGCCTCGATAAGTCGCCCACGCAGAATGTGGAGGCCGTGGCATCAGCCAAGGGCGTGGCCCCGGCTGACATCATCGTCTGCGTGCTTGATCGCCCGCGCCATGAAGCGCTGATCGCCGAACTGCGCGCGCTGGGATGTGGGATCATGCTGATCCCTGATGGCGACGTGGCAGGTGTGATCGCCACCACCAATCCCGATACCGGCATTGATCTTTATATGGGTTCAGGCGGCGCCCCCGAAGGTGTGCTGGCCGCCGCCGCGCTGCGCTGCGTGGGTGGCCAGATGCAGGGCCGCCTGCTGTTCCGCAACGACGACGAGCGGGCGCGGGCTCGCCGTTGGGGGATCACCGATCTCGATCGCATCTATAGTCTCACCGACATGGCGAAAGGCGATTGCATCTTCGCCGCCACCGGGGTGACAGATGGATCGCTGTTGAAGGGTGTGAAGCGCCGAAAGGATGGCATCATCACCACCGAAAGCGTGGTGATGCGGGCATCAACCGGAACGGTGCGGCGGGTGAGCGGCGAGCATCGCGCCGTCCGACATCCGTAACGCCTGATTTTCGCACGCACTGTTTTCCCGCGCACTGGCCGGACGGCAGCCAGGCCTTGCCCGAATCTGCCTGGCTGCCCATGGACAAGGCATGGATTCACTGCGCCCCGTCTTTGGCATTGATCATTCCCTGTCGGGCCAGCGTTGGGCGTGGCGGGGTGGCTTGGCACCGGGTGATGGGCTGGACGGTCGCGGCAGCGACGAGCTGCTGCACCAGCTGTTCCGCAGCCGCGGTGCGGATCCGGCAGATTTTGATCGGCTGAAGGCGCCAACCTTGCGGCAGTGGCTGCCCGATCCCTCCATCTTCACCGACATGGATCGCGCCGCCGAGCGGTTGGCCGACGCATTGGCTAGGCACGAACATATTGTTATATATGGCGATTACGACGTGGATGGCGCCACGTCAGCCGCTGTTTTGATCCGTTACTTGCGCTGCTGCGGCGGCATTGTGGGCCACTATATCCCGGACCGGTTGCTTGAAGGCTATGGGCCTTCGGCGGAGGCGTTGGTGGCCCTTAAGCACGCCGGCGCCGATCTGGTGGTGACGGTAGATTGCGGCACACAGGGCTTTGCTGCGCTGGAAGCGGCGCGGGCGGCCGGCTTGGATGTGATCGTGGTCGATCATCACAAGGCCGGCACCGCCCTGCCGCCGGCCCTCGCGCTGGTCAATCCCAACCGGCTGGATGAGGCCAGCGACGCTGCGGGCTTCGGCCATCTTGCCGCTGTCGGCATGGCCTTTCTGCTGGCCGTGGCGCTCAACCGTCTGCTGCGCGCCAAAGGCTGGTTTTCCCAGCGTGACGAGCCCGATCTGATGGCCTTGATCGATCTGGTGGCGCTGGGCACGGTGGCGGATGTCGCAGCGCTCAGGGGGCTCAATCGCGCCTTTGTCACCCAAGGGCTCAAGGTTATGGCACGGCGCCAGAATATCGGCATTGCCGCGCTTGCGGATGCAGCCCGGCTGGCGCGGGCACCGGTGGCGCGCGACTTGGGCTTTGCGCTTGGCCCGCGGGTGAATGCCGGCGGGCGCGTTGGCCAGGCCGATCTGGGCGTTCGCCTGCTCACCACCCAGGATGCAGCGGAGGCCGCCAGGATCGCCGCTCAACTGGATGCACTGAATCAGGAGCGCCGCGCCATTGAGCAGGCCGTGACAGAGGCTGCGCTGTCCAGCGCGGAGGTTGCGCCCGGATGCACGGTGGTCGCCGGCCACGGCTGGCATCCGGGCGTGATCGGCATCGTTGCCAGCCGGCTCAAGGAGCGGCTCGGACGTCCAGCCATTGTTATCGCCATTCAGGACGATGGCATTGCGAAGGGTTCGGGCCGGTCCATCACCGGCGTTGATCTGGGCGCGGCGGTGCTGGCTGCAGCCGATCATGGCCTGCTGATCGCCGGCGGCGGGCATGCGATGGCGGCCGGTCTCACGGTCGCGACCGATCGCATCGATGCTCTGGCCGAATTTCTGGATGACCGACTGGCCGCAGCAGTGGCAGCCGCCACGGCGGACCGGAGTCTGTCCATCGACGCGGCATTGGCACCGCGCGGGCTGAATGCCGCTCTGGTCGACGTGCTGGAGGCTGGCGGCCCCTATGGCCAGGGCTGGCCGGCGCCTCGGGTGGCAGCCGGGCCCTTTGCCATCGTGGATCACCGCATTGTCGGTGAGAATCATCTGCGGCTGCAACTCGCCGGTGCCGACGGCGGCCGGATCAAGGCCATGGCCTGGCGGCAGGGTGACAGCGATATGGGGGCAATGCTGCAAGGAGCGGGGCGTCGGCCGATCCATATTGCCGGCCGCGTGAAGCGCGACGAGTGGACCGGTGGCAACGCCGTGGAGATCGAGCTTGACGATGCCGCGTTCGCCGATGGCCGCTGAGCCGGCCTGACCGTTTTTTCCACAGTTTCGCGCAAATTGGCTGTTGACGCGCACGCCCAGTCCCAATAACAGGCGGCCTCTCGCTGCTGGCCCCTTCGTCTAGCGGTCTAGGACGTCGCCCTTTCACGGCGAAAACACGGGTTCGAGTCCCGTAGGGGTCACCATGTTGAAAAGGCCGGCACTTTTGCCGGCCTTTCTCATGTTCTGGTGGGCAATATCCGCCATTTTGGCAGCGCCAATCCCCGACAAGCCAGTCGTATGGTTGCCCGGTTGATGGGTGGCGTTTTCGCTAGACCATTGCAAAGTAGGATTTCGCCTGCTTCTCCTTGCACTGCTGCGGAGCAGATGCCGAATCGCCGTCGGCAAGGTGCGGCGAAATGCAGGGAAGATGAAATGGTCTCCACTTTCACAATCTCAGGGCCTTCCGATCCAGCAGAGGGCAATGTCGGCACAACATCACTGGTCTTTACGGTCAACCGCGCTGAAGCCCTCACCACCGCCGCTTCGGTGGATTGGGCCGTTACTGGCAACGGGCCCAATCCCGCGTCACCCGATGATTTTGCGGGAGGCGTTTATGCTTCAGGCACACTGAATTTCGGTCCCGGCCAAACCAGCTTGACCATCACGGTCACCATCCAGTCCGACACCCAGGTGGAGCCGAATGAAGGCTTTGTCGTCACCCTGTCCAATCCGCGCAATGTCGGGTTGCTGGGCAATCCGGCCAGTGCCGTGGCTGTGATCGTCAATGATGACTCGGGGCCGACCCTCGCAGCATTGTCGCTGAGCAGCGTGATCGGCGGCCGCGGCCAACCGATCAGCATCGACATCATCGGCGCCACGGCCGGGAGCACGATCAGTGTGGCCAGCGGAGCCTTGCCCGATGGCCTGACCCTGGACAGTGCAGCCCGCACCATCAGCGGCACGCCGAATCTGGTTGCCAGCAGCGCGTTCACCCTGCGCGAAACGCTGGCAGGTGCAGCCAACACCCCGCGCGACACGGCGCTTTCATTCGATGTCGTCCCCACGCTCAACGTCCTCACGCTCAGCACGGCCGAGGCAACCCAGGGCAGCGCCATCACCATCGCCATCGTGGGCACCACGGCCGGCAGCACGATCAGCATCGCCGCCGGCAGCCTGCCGGCCGGTCTTGTGCTTGACAGCGCCGCCCGCACGATCAGCGGCACGCCGAACACCGTGGCCACCAGCAATTTCACCTTGCGCGAAACGCTCGCTGGCGCGATCAACAGCCCACGCGACAGCGCGGTTTCGGTTGCGGTCAACGCACCGGTGCCGGGGTCATTCCGGTCGCTGGTGGGGTCAGGCTCCGGCACGTCCGGTACGTTGCAGGAAAGTGTGGCCGGTGTCTGGTACGGCGCCCTTGGCGCTCCCAATCCCATCCTGAATGGCGGCACCAAGCATATCAACGAGAATTTCGCCCGCCGCCCGTGGCGGGGTGGTGCCATCCTGCGCAACTATTCCGCGCAGGTCTGCAAGAACACCCGCACGGTGCCCAGCGTCTGGCGCACGCGCATCAACGGCGCCAATGGCCAGCAATTCATCCCGATGCCGACAACGCCGATTGCCACCAACAGCGCCGTCGCCTTTTCCGATCCCACAAACATTGACACGATTGCAGACGGCGATCTGGTGAACCAAGCCATCGCCTTTGAAGGCAATGGCGCGCTTGAACTTGTTTGCCATCATCTTTCGGCGGTGGTGGAACGCAATGACGCGCCGACCACATGGCTGGCCAGCCAGGCCGCGGTGCCGTTCACCTATTCGACCGGGAACAAGCGCTATGTCGGCCTCACCGGCCAGAATGCGCTGGTGGATGCCGCGCTGTTCGATATCCGCGTGCCCGCGCCGGTGGCGGGCATCTTCGATCGCATGCAGAATGTGCTGACTGTGGCCAGCGGCGCCACCAAGGTTCATCGCTTTGAAGCCAACGGCGGCTTTGGCAACCAGCAGGTGCCGATGATCGCGGTGGGCATCAATGAAGACCCGACCAACATCGACACGGTGGCGGTTGGCGACCTGATCTGCCAGTCACTCAACGGCAGCGGTGCCACGCCAACCATCGCTGGCACCGGCAACCGGTTCCGCGCCACCACCAACGGCGAAGCGCCGATGATCGCCCAGGGCTTCTCCCCGGTTCCCGGCAATGGCATCAATCCGGGCAATTTCTGGAACTTCAACAACCAGTTGCGCCGCAACAACGTGCGTTCCGAGGCCAATGGCGTCTTCGCCTCTGCCGGTGTGGCATCCCGGCTGTGCGTGCGGGTGGCGGCGAATGTCAACGCCACCGATCTCACGTTCCGGACGGTCAATCAGACCTCAAACCTCAACCAGATCGTGACCATTCCGGCCGGTGCGACGGGCGTTTTCGTTGACGCCACCAACATTGACACGTTGGCGGCCCGGGCTCACATGTGCGCCAACAGCCCGGTGACACAGGCCAATGGCACCAGCTTTGCCTCCTACTCCTTCAAGTTCGCGGTGGCCGTATGAACGGGCGCAATTTTCCGCAGGCGATCTGGTGGCGCGGCCGCATGTGGCCGGTGTCCCCTGAATTTCACGCCCAGACCACCATCCTGTTCCCCGAATTGGAGGACATGGAATGGGAGGACATCATGGTGGAAATCCGCCGCCTCCTGGAACTGAGTGAAGCCCAGTCCTTCCATGGCCTCGATCCGGAAGACCGGTTGCGGCTGGAGGCCTATACCAAACACTGGAACCTGCGCAGCAACATCGATTTCCTGCAGGGTCGGCCCTGTTCGGATTTCGGGTTCACGCATTACGACCAGTGCCATGGCTGGCGCGGCACCTTTGAGTGCGGCTGCGTCCTCCACGGGGTGTTCGATCATTATCTGGCGCTGGCCATTGGTGCGAAGGAAGGCGAGTTGTCCCCCGAAATCCTGGAACGCCATCCGGACTTCAAGGTGCACCCGCATTACCCGCGCCATGTCTGCGCCCAACACCGTCCACATGCGCATGATCTGCACGCGCTGCTCTCGGCCGTGCTCGCCGATTCCCAGGTGGAATTGGCGGATTGATCCGGCCGGGGCCGGCGGTTCGCCGCCGGCCCCGTGCCACAAACATGACATCCACGCGCATTGTGTTGGCCGGCGGTCGGTGCAACATGGCGGCCACACGCTTTTTTGGAAAGCAGGCCAGCGATGTCCACCGCAACCCACAGCCGACCCGGCCTGAAGCCGCCATCGGTGCTGCTGACCCTGTCTGAAGGCCGGGGCCTGATGGAACTGGCGGCCGCGCTCGCCACCCGCCCCCTGATGATGACAGCACCCAAGGGCGATGGCCACCCGGTGCTGGTGCTGCCCGGCTTCATGGCGAGCGACACCTCAACGGCGCCGCTGCGCCGATATCTGACCGATCTGGGCCATGATGCCCGGCCCTGGGGCAATGGCCGCAACCTCGGCCGCTTTTACAAGATGCGCGATCATCTGCGCCAGCAACTGGCCGATCTTCATGCCGAAGCCGGGCGCAAGGTCTCGTTGGTGGGATGGAGCCTGGGCGGCGTGTTTGCCCGTTATCTGGCGCTCACCAATCCTGAAGCCGTGCGCATGGTGATCACCCTTGGCAGCCCGTTTTCCGGCGACATCAATGCCACCAAGGCCAAGAAACTCTATGAGTATATGTCAAAGGAGGGCGAGCCGGATCCCAATGATCTCTCGCTGCTCGCCGGCGATCTGCCGGTGCCCAATTCGTCGATCTACACCAGGCTTGATGGCGTGGTGAACTGGCGCACCTGCATCGCCAGGCCGGCGCCAAATGCCGAAAACATCGAGGTGCATCTGGCCAGCCATCTCGGCATCGGGGTCAACCCCGCGGCCCTGTGGGCAGTGGCCGATCGGCTGGCCCAGCCAGAGGGCAGCTTCACGCCCTTCCGTCGCTCCGGGCCGTTCGGCTTTGCCTATGCCGGGTGAAAGCGGCTGTTGACTTTGCACGGCCGAGCCCCGCACTCTCCCGCACTGGGGAAAATGGGGGGAGCGGGCCAATGGCCGAAGCCGTGAAATTGTCCACGCTGGATGCCGGCTTTCTGTACATGGAAACGCCGGAAATGCCGATGCATGTCGGCTCGCTTTCAATGTTCCAGTTGCCCAACGATTATCAGGGCGATTTTTTCGAAGCCTTCAAGGCCCAGATTGCCGACCGTATCGAAGATGCACCGATGCTCAAGCGCAAGCTGGCCCGCACCGTGCTGGATTTCGATCATCCCAGCTGGATCGAGGACGAGCAGTTCGACATCAACCGGCAGATTTTCCGCGCAAGTCTGGCGGCCCCCAGCGACATGGCCGCGCTGCGGCGCACCGTGGGCTGGATGCATGCCAAGCTGCTCAACCGCGCCCGGCCGCTGTGGGAATTCTATCTGTTTGAAAACATGCCGGGCAATCAGGTCGGCCTCTATGTGAAGATCCACCACGCACTGATCGATGGCGGTGCCGGCATGGCGCTCACCAGGATCATCTATGATGTGGTGCCCGATGCCCGGCCACGCCCCCGCGCGACGGCCCAGGCCAAGCCGGATCAGGCCGAAAAACCGGGCCTGGCCGAAGCCGCCAACAGCGCGATGGAGTCCTATTTGCGCTTCTGGCAGGCGCCCTTCTCGCCCGATGCGGTGAATTTCAAGCTGCCACGCTCGGGCAAGACCGATCTCGGCTCCGTTCTGCTGGATCATGTCGCTGGCCAGGTGGAACTTGGGGTCAAGTTCGCCGCCGCCTTGCCGGCCATGGCCGGCGCCGCCACGCGCAGCCTCGCTGGTTTCCTCGATCCGGCCCGGGTGAATGATCTGCAAACGCTGGTCGCGCCCAAGACCCCGCTCAACAAGTCGATCAGTTCAGAACGCGCTTTTGGCAGCATCACCCTGCCGCTCTCACGCGTGAAGGCAATGGGCAAGGCGGCCGGCGGTTCGATCAACGATGCCGTGATGGCGCTTTCGGCCGGCATGTTGCGCCGCTATCTGGCCGAAACCGGCGATGTGCCGGCCAAGCCGCTCACCGCCGGGGTGCCGATCTCGCTGCGCGAGGAGGGCAATGCCAACACCAACAACCAGGTGTTTGCGATGATCTGCCCGCTGGCGACCGACATTGCTGATCCCAAACAGCGGCTGGCAACGATCATTGGCGAGGCTGGCAAGGCCAAGGCCATGGTGAGCCCGTTCAAGGAGTTCGTGCCGCTGATGACCAACGCCTCGGCGCTCGGCCTGCCGATGGCGGCGCAATTGCTGGCCCTGCTTTATTCCCGCTCGGGTCTCGCCGATGTGTTGCCGCCGGCCACCAATGTCTGCATTTCCAACGTGCCAGGGCCGCGCATGTCGCTCTATGCCGCCGGCGCGGAATTGCTGCATCTCTATCCCGTCTCGATCGTCACCCATGGCATGGCGCTCAACATCACGGTGCAAAGCTATCGGGATCAGCTGGAATTCGGCCTGATCGCCGGGGCCAACATCCTGCCCGATGTGCAGCGACTGGCCGACATGCTGGCCGATGAGTTGGACGTGCTGGAAGCGGCGTTCGCGCTGGCAGCCTGAGCCAGCGCGGCAATCACCCGCACTGGCGCTGGCTGCGGCTGCGGCGCAAGGCAGTTGCCATGCTTCCAGCCCGCCCCCGCACCGTTCCCTCCTCCCGCTTGTCACGCCTGGCCGGCTTTGGCCGGCTGGCCGGTGGCATTGCCGGTAACGTGATTGGCGGCGGTGCGCGGGAAATGCTGAAGGGGCAGAAGCCCGATCTGCCCAGCCTGCTGCTCACCCCCGCCAATGCCCGCCGGCTGGCCGATGAATTGGCGCGGTTGCGCGGCGCGGCAATGAAGCTGGGCCAATTGATCAGCATGGATGGCGGCGATGTGCTGCCGCGCGAGCTGTCCGACATTCTGGCCCGGTTGCGCGCCGAAGCTGATCCAATGCCCGACAAGCAGCTGAACGAGGCGCTCACCGCCGGCTGGGGGCCGGGCTGGGAGGCCCAGTTCCAGCGCTTTGACCGTGCCCCGATCGCCGCTGCATCGATCGGGCAGGTGCATCGGGCGGTGGCACGGGATGGCCGCGATCTGGCGATCAAGGTGCAATATCCCGGCGTTGCGGCCAGCATCGATGCCGATGTGGACAATGTGGCGACGCTGGTGAAGCTTTCCGGCCTGTTGCCGCCCGGCTTTGCCGTGGAACCGTTGCTGGCCGAAGCCAAGCGCCAGCTGCACGAGGAGGCGGATTACGCCCGCGAGGCCGCGATGCTGGCGCGCTTTGGCGAACTGGCCCGCGATTGGCCCGATGTGGTGGTGCCCGCGCTGGCCGCCGATCTGTCGCGCCCGACGATATTGGCCATGAGCCATGTCAAGGGCGTGGCCATCGACAAGGCGGCCGCCCTGCCCCAGGCCGAGCGCGACCGGCTGATGACCCTGATGCTGCGCATCCTGATGGCCGAATTGTTCGATTGGCGGTTGATGCAGACCGATCCCAATTTCGCCAATTATCGCTATGATCTGAACAGCGGCCGGCTGATCCTGCTGGATTTCGGCGCCGCGCGCGTGGTGCCCGATGCGATCAGCGACGGGTATCGCGCCCTGCTGGCATCGGGCCTGGCCGGCGATGATGCCGCGCTGCTGGCAGCGATGGCCGATATCGGCATCCTGCCGGCCGGGGCACCGGCCGCCATGCGCGAGACCATCCTCGCGATGGCGCGGGATGGCTTCCAGCCGCTGCGCATGGATGGTCCGTTCGATTTCGGCGCCGGCGGCCTGGCCGGCAATCTCAAGGACCAATCCCAGACGCTGATCGGCCAGCGTGAGCATTTCACCGCGCCGCCGCCGGATGTGCTGTTCATCCAGCGCAAGATCGCCGGCATGTATCTGCTCGCCGCCCGGCTGAAGGCCCGGGTGGACGTGGCGGCGCTGGTGCGGCCCTACACCGGCTGATCCGGCTGCTTGCAGGCGTCCACCCAACCCCTGGCCAGAAGATCGGCCAGCCGCTGCGGCGCGATCTCCACCGAGCTGTCGCGGCTGCCAGCGGCCGGAAACACCGAATCAAAGGCCCGCAACGACACATCCAGCCACACCGGCATCGGGGTCTTGAGGCCGAAGGGGCAGACGCCCCCCACGGCATGGCCGGTCAACGCCAGGGTTTCTTCGGCATCCAGCATCCGCGGCTTGCCGCCCAGCGCGGCGCGGCATTTCTGATTGTCCAGCCGCGCGGTGCCGCTGGTCACCAGCAACAGCGCTTCGCCGTTCACCCGCATGGCCAGCGATTTGGCGATGCGGGCCGGCTCCACCCCCAGCGCGGCCGCCGCCTCGGCCACGGTGGCGGTGGACTGGCCGGGAATGATCACCGGCACATCGGGCGCATTGATGGCCAGCCAGGCCAGAACATCGGCATGAGACATGGGCGCAGCCCTGCCCCAGCCATGCCGTGCCGGTCAATGCCGGCGGGGGACATCCGGGGTTGAGCCGGCGCGGGTGAGGCGATATAGAGGCGGCAGCGAAAGGGCGGCCCCGTGCCGCCTTTTTCAATTTGCTTCATCCGCCGGCCGCGCCGGCCTGCAAGGAGTGCCCGTCGATGACCATCACCCCGCTGATGCCGGTTTATGGCCGCTGCGAGGTGGCGCCGGTCCGTGGTGACGGTTGCTATCTTTATGACGCGCAGGGGCGCGAGTGGTTGGACATGGCCAGCGGCATCGCGGTCAATTGCCTTGGCCATGGCCATCCCCATCTGGTGCAGTCCATCCAGCGCCAGGCCGCCACGCTGATGCACACCTCCAATCTCTACAAGGTGCCGGCCCAGGAACATCTGGCCCAGCGGCTGGTTGATCTGACCTTTGCCGACACGGTGTTTTTCACCAACAGCGGGGCCGAGGCGATCGAGTGCGCGGTGAAGACCGCCTTTGCCTATCATTATGCCACCGGCAATCCGCACAGGCACCGCATCATCACCTTCTCCAATGCCTTCCATGGCCGCACCCTGGCCACCATCTCGGCCACCGATCAGGAAAAGCTGCGCAAGGGCTTTGAACCGCTGCCGGACTGGTTCCGGGTGGTGAAGTTTGACGATCTGGCCGCGGCCGAAGCCGCCATCGACGACACGGTGGGCGCGTTCATGGTGGAGCCGATCCAGGGCGAAGGCGGCATCCGCCCGGCCAGCCCGGAATTCCTCAAGGGCCTGCGCGCCCTGGCCGACAAGCATGGCCTGCTGCTGATCCTGGATGAGGTGCAGTGCGGCGTCGCCCGCACCGGCGCCCTGTTCGCGCACGAGCTTTATGGCGTCACGCCCGATATCATGGCCATCGCCAAGGGCATCGGCGGCGGCTTCCCGGTGGGTGCCTGCCTGGCCACCGAAAAGGCCGCCGCCGGCATGGTGGTCGGCACCCACGGCAGCACCTATGGCGGCAATCCGCTGGCCATGGCGGCCTGTGAGGCGGTGCTGGATATCGTCACCGAACCGGCCTTTCTGGCCCAGGTGCGCGAGATGGGCGCCCGCCTCACCCAGGCGCTGGAGCAGATGATCCCCAACCATGATGATCTGTTCGATCATGTGCGCGGCCAGGGCCTGATGCTGGGCCTCAAGCTGAAGAGCGACAGCCGCGCCTTCGTTGCCCACGCCCGCAGCCACGGCATCCTGGCGGTGGCCGCCGGTGACAATGTGGTGCGCCTGTTGCCGCCGCTCACCATTGGCGAACAGCAGATCCGCGAATGTGTGGAGCGGCTGTCGGCCGCCGCCCGCAGCTGGTCTCCGGCTGCCGCCGCCTGAAATTCCCCTCCTGCACCGCGGGAGGAGAGGATGATTGAACAATGCCGCATTTTCTTGATCTGGCCACTGCCACACCCACCGGCCTGCGGGCCATTCTGGATGAAGCGCACCGCCGCAAGGCCGCTCGCGCCGGCTGGCCCAAGGGCCGCGTGGATGCCGATGCGCCGCTGGCCGGCCATGTGCTGGGCATGATCTTTGAAAAGCCGAGCACCCGCACGCGCTTTTCCTTTGACATGGCGGCGCGGCAATTGGGCGCCACCACCATCGTTTCCAGCGCCGGCGAAATGCAACTGGGCCGCGGCGAGACCATCGCCGACACCGCCCGCGTGCTAAGCCGCATGGTGGATGCGTTGATGCTGCGCACCAACAACCATGAAAAGCTGGAACAACTGGCCGAGCATGCCGGCATTCCGGTGATCAATGGCCTGACCGACCTGTCGCACCCCTGCCAGGTGATGGCCGATATCATGACGTTCGAGGAACGCGCCGGCCGCCCGGTGGCGGGATCGACCTGGGCCTATGTCGGCGATGGCAACAACATGACCAATTCGCTGATCGAGGCCAGCAGCCTGTTGAAGTTCGATCTGAAGGTGGGTGTGCCACGCGGCCTGGAACCCGATTCGGGCGTGATGGCCACGGCCTGCGCGCGCGGCGGCTGCATCGATCTGGTGCACAGTGCCGAGGCGGCGGTGGACGGTGCCGAAGTCGTGGTCACCGACACCTGGGTTTCCATGGGCCAGGCCGACAGCAAGGAGAAAATGGCGGCCTGCCAGCCTTTCCAGGTCAATGATGCGCTGATGGCCAAGGCCGCGCCGGGCGCGATCTTCCTGCATTGCCTGCCCGCCCACCGCGGCGATGAAGTGACCAACAGCGTGATGGACGGCGTCGCTTCGGCGGTGTGGGACGAGGCGGAAAACCGCCTGCATGTGCAAAAGGCCATCCTGCTCTGGTGCCTTGGTCATGTTGGGGCCGGCATCTGATGGTGGCTGAAGGCATCGCCCCCACCGCCGATCGCACGCTGGGCTTCATGGTGCCGGCGCGCAACGCGCGCGGGCAGGTGGTGCGGCTGGACGCCACCCTCAATGCCATCCTGGCCGCCCATCCCTATCCCGAGCCGCTGATCCGCCTGCTCGCCGAAGCGCTCACGCTCACCGCGCTGGTGGGCGCCACCATGCGGCAGGACGATGGCCAGGTGACGGTTCAGGCCCAGGCCAAGGGCGGCGTCGTTGAGTTGCTGGCCTGTGACTGGCGGGCCGGCGAACTGCGCGGCTATCTCAAGTTTGATGAACAAGCCGTTGTTTCGGAAGCCATGTCCTTGCCGGCCCTGTTCGGCAAGGGCTATCTGGCGATCACCGTTGATCAGGTCAGTTCTGAAGAGCGCTGGCAAGGGATCGTGCCGCTGGAAGGCCACAGCCTGGCCGCAGCGCTGGAAGGCTGGTTCAGCCAGTCCGAGCAATTGCCCACCCTGATGCGCATCGGCGTGGCCGGCAGCGCCGAAAATGGTGGCATGGGCGGCTGGCTGGCCGGCGGCCTGTTGATCCAACATCTGGCCCGTGCCGAAATCGGCGGCGAACGGCTGGATGCCGGCGAACAGCACCCGGATTGGGAGCATGTGGCGGCATTGGCGGCCACGACCACCGCCGACGAGCTGACAGACATTGACCTGTCGGCCGAGCAACTCCTGTGGCGGCTGTTCCACGAGGAGCAGGTGCGCGTGGTTCCCGGCCCCACGCCGGTGAAGGGCTGCCGCTGTTCGGCGGCGCATATCCGCGACGTGCTGATGCGCTTTCCGGAGAGCGAGCGCGCCGAAATGCGCGATGACAAGGGCCTGATCAGCGTGGATTGCCAATTCTGCAGCCGGGTGTTCGGGATCGCGGCATGAACGGCAAGCTGGCGGTCGTCCTGCTGTCGGGCGGGCTTGATTCCACCACGGTTGCCGCCATCGCCCGCGCCGAGGGCTGGCGTCTGCTGGCCTTGACGATCGATTACAACCAACGCCACCGCATCGAGCTGGACCATGCCGCCAGGGTTGCCGAGGCGCTGGGGGCCGAGCGGCATATCGTGCTGCCGCTCGATCTCACCGGCTTTGGCGGCTCGGCGCTCACGGCCGACATCGCCGTGCCCAAGAACGGGGTAGAGCCGGGCATACCGGTCACCTATGTGCCGGCGCGCAACACCATCTTCCTGTCGGTGGCGCTGGGCTGGGCCGAGGCGGCCGGTGCGCGCGACCTGTTCATCGGGGTGAATGCGCTGGATTATTCCGGCTATCCCGATTGCCGCCCCGAATTCATCGCCGCCTTTGAAACCATGGCCAACAGCGCCACCAAGGCCGGGGTGGAAGGCGAGCGCTTCACCGTCCACACCCCGTTGATGCGGCTGGACAAGGCCGGGATCATCGCCGCCGCGCAGGCCGTTGGCGCGCCGCTGCACCTCACTTGGTCCTGCTATGACCCAACGCCCGAAGGCCGGCCGTGCGGCCTGTGTGACAGTTGCCGCCTGCGTGCCAAGGGCTTTGCCGAGGCCGGCATTGCCGATCCCGCCGCATGAGCTATTCCGTCAAGGAATTGTTCCTCACCCTTCAGGGTGAAGGCGCCCAGACCGGCCGGCGGGCAGTGTTCCTGCGCTTTGCCGGCTGCAACCTCTGGTCGGGCCGGGAGCAGGACCGGGCCACCGCCGTCTGCACATTCTGTGACACGGATTTCATCGGCACCGATGGCCCGGGCGGCGGCAAATTTGCCGATGCGGCCGGCCTTGCGGATGCGGTGGCGCGCTGCTGGGGCCCAGCGCGCGATCACCGGCTGGTCGTCTGCACCGGTGGCGAGCCGCTGCTGCAACTCGATCCGGCGCTGGTGGCGGCCTTGCATGCCCATGGTTTTGAAATCGCCATCGAAACCAATGGCACGCAGGTGCCGCCGCCCGGTATCGACTGGATTTGCGTGTCACCCAAGGCGGATGCGCCGCTGGCGCTTACGGCGGGCAACGAGCTGAAACTGGTCTACCCGCAAGTCAAGGCCATGCCGGAGCGGTTTGACGCCCTTGATTTCCAGCATTTCTTCCTGCAGCCGATGGATGGGCCCAACCGGGATGCCCATGTGCAGGCCGCAATTGCCTATTGCCTGGCGCACCCCAAATGGCGGCTCAGCCTGCAAACCCACAAGCTGACCGGTATCCCTTGAGCCTCAGCGGCCGGCCTTGGCCTTTTCCGCCGCCAGCCAGCGCAGCATTTCGGCCTCCATCACCGGCAGCGGCACCGATCCCATCCCCAGCAAGGCATCATGGAACGGCCGCTGGTCAAAGCGCGGGCCCAATTCGGCTTCGGCACGGGCCCGTAGCGTCCGGATCTGCAGTTCGCCCAACTTGTAGGCCAGTGCCTGCCCCGGCCAGCTGATATAGCGGTCCACCTCCACCTCGATATCGCGGCGGGACAGGGCGGTGTGATCCTCCAAATAGGCGATGGCCTGTTCCCGGCTCCAGCCCATGCTGTGCAGCCCGGTATCGATCACCAACCGGGCTGCCCGCCACATTTCAAAGGTTTCGCGGCCGAATTCCTCATAGGGCGTTTCATACATGCCCAGTTTCGTGCCCAGCCATTCGGTGTAGAGCCCCCAGCCCTCGCCATAGCCGGAGAAATAGGTGCTGCGCCGGAACGGCGGGCGGGCCGGCGCCTCCAGTGCCATGGCGGCCTGGTGGCTGTGGCCGGGCACGCATTCGTGCAGGGTGAGGGCAACGAGATTGTAGAGCGGCCGCGACGGCAGATCATAGGTGTTCATGTAACAGGCATCGAGCCCGCCGCGCCCCGAGGTGTAGACCGGCGCGATCGCATCGGGCACCTTGCGCAGCGTGAAGCGATACCGCGGCAGGGTGGTGAAGACCTGGGCCAGCTTGCCGTCCATCTTCTTCATCACCAGCGCCGAAAAGCCGAGCAGTTCATTGGGCGTTTTCGCATAGAATTGCGGATCAGTGCGAAGAAAGCTCAGGAACGCCTTGAAATCGCCTTTGAAGCCGGTTTCCGCCATGGTGCGCTGCATGTCAGCATCGATGCGCGCCACTTCCCTGAGGCCGATCTGGTGAATGGCCTCGGGCGACAGATCGAGCGTGGTATATTCCCGGATCTGGTCAAGATAGAAGGCGCGGCCGCCGGGCAGGGCCGAGGCCGCCAGCGTGGTGCGCGCGCCCGGCAGATAGTCCCGCCGCAAAAACTCCAGCAGGCTCTGCGCAGCGGGATTGACCATCTGGCCAATCACCTGCCGGGCCTCGGCGCGCAGCGCGTCCTGATCGGCAGGCGCGATGCTGGCCGGCATCTGCCGGAACGGGGTGAAGAAGGGGCTGTCATCGGCTGGCCTGATCAGCGCAGCCAGCGTCTCGTCCCTGCCCTTCAGCGTGATGACCGGCGGCGTGAAACCGCGTTTCAGCCCGTCCCGCATATTGGCTGTCTGCTCGGCGAAATAGCGCGGCACATCCCGCAACCGCTTCAGATAGAGACGATATTCCTCAGGCGTGGCAAACGGCACCTGCGCCGGCAGATAGGCCCAGAAATTGCTGTCGCTGTTGATCGGCATCTCGTGCATCCGCCAGCCGATGCCCGCAAGCTGGGCCCGCAGCCATTCCGATAGCACCGCCCTATTCAGGCGTTCTTCGGCCGAAAGCGCAGCCTCGGGGATGCCGGCAATCGCCGTTTGCACGCCGCGCCAATAATCCGCGCGCTGCTGCTGGCAGGCCGGGGTCACGCACGGCAGACGGTCGCCGGCGCGCGCCTCCCCGCCCACCATGATCTGGCCGAATTGTTGCAGCCGCCACTGCCATTCGGCGTCATAAACCGCCTTCAGCCGCTGATCTTCGGTCTCACGCTGGTCAACGGTCTGGGCCAGGGCGCCGCTGGTCAGCAGCAGCGCAGCGATCAGGGCGCGCAGCACAGCCACCGGGTCAGCCACGGCCGCGATAGCCGGGCACGCCCTGATCGGGAAGCCACAGGCCATCAGGCACCGGACCCGATTGCCAGAACACATCAATGGGGATGCCGCCGCGCGGATACCAATAGCCGCCGATGCGCAGCCAGCGCGGCTGCATTTCCGCCACCAGGCGCTGGCCGATCCCCACTGTCACATCCTCATGAAAGCCGGCATGGTTGCGGAACGATCCGAGGAACAGCTTCAAGGCCTTTGATTCGACAATGGTTTGATCAGGCACATAATCGATCACCAGATGCGCGAAATCGGGCGCGCCCGTGACCGGGCATAGCGAGGTGAATTCCGGGCAGCTGAAACGGACGAGGTAGAGTGCGCCCGGCCGCGGGTTGGGCGGATAATCCAGCACCGCCGCATCCGGGCTGGCCGGCAGGGCCGAGGATTGACCCAAATGCAACACGTCCACCACTAATTCTCTCCAAACTGTCATTTCGTGCCAGCCGGCGCCCGCTTGGGGGTGACATGCGCTGCCTGCGCAATTATGTCACGCCTCTAACTTGGTCCGGACAACATTCTCGGGGAGTAGCCGCATGAACCTTCTGGTGTCCACTGAATGGCTTGCCGCAGAGATGGGCAAGACCGATCTGCGGATCATCGATGCCACCATGTTCCTGCCCGCCCACAACCGCAATGCCCGGGCCGAGTTCGAGGCCGCACATATCCCCGGCGCGGTGTTCTTCGATATCGAGGAAGTGTCAGATACCAGCAGCCCGCTGCCCACGATGCTGCCGCCAGCGGAGAAATTTGCCTCGCGCTGTCAGGCACTTGGCTTGGGCGACGGCAGCCGGATCGTGGTGTATGACAACAGCCCGATCCGTTCGGCGGCGCGGGTCTGGTGGATGCTCAACCTGTTTGGCGCCCATGAGGTTGCCATTCTGGATGGCGGTTTCGGCAAATGGCAGGCCGAAGGCCGGCCGGTGGAAAGCGGCAAGCCGATCGTGCGCCACCGCCATTTCACCGTGTGGGCAGATCGCAAACTGGTGCGCGATTCGGCGCAGATGACCGAAAATTTGCGCACCCGCGCCGAACAGGTGGTGGATGCCCGCTCGGCCGCACGCTTCACCGGGGCAGAGGCTGATCCCCGCCCCGGCGTGCGCCCGGGCCATATCCCCGGTTCGAAGAACATTCCCTATGCCGCACTGTTCAACGAGGATGGCACCTACAAGAGCGCCGCCGACATCAAGGCGCTGTTTGCGGCGGCCGGCATCGATCTGGCCAAGCCGCTCGTGGCCACCTGCGGCTCGGGCATCACCGCGCCGGTGCTGGCGTTTGGCGCCGCGCTCAACGGCAAGCCCGATGTGGCGGTGTATGATGGCAGCTGGAGCGAATGGGGTGCCAACCCGCACAACCCGGTCGTGATGGGCCAATAGGATTCCGGCTGATGACGGCACGCCGGCCGCCGCGCGCTGATCTGTCGGGGCTGGGCACGGGCACGCAGCTGGCCCAGGCCGGCCGCGATCATGCGACGGACATGGTCAATGTGCCGGTGGCGCGGGCATCGACCATCCTGTTTGACAATCTGGCTGATCTTGACCGGGCGATCCGCGATCCCGACGCCGGCCTCTATTATGGCCGGCGCGGCACCCAGAGCCATTGGGCGCTGGAAGACGCGCTGACCGGACTGGAACCGGGCGCAGCCGGCACCAATCTGTTTCCTTCGGGCGTGGCTGCCATCACCACCAGCCTGCTGGCTTGCCTGAAGGCCGGCGACGAGCTGCTGATCACCGACAGCGCCTATGAACCCAGCCGCACCTTCGCTGATCATCTGCTCAGCCCGCTGGGCATCACCACCCGCTATTTCGATCCGCGCTGCGGGGCCGGCATTGCCGAGATCATCTCTGAACAAACACGCGCCATCCTGCTGGAATCGCCCGGATCACTGAGTTTCGAGATTCAGGATTTGCCGGCGATCACCCAGGTTGCCCGAACCCGTGGCATCACCACCCTGATCGACAACACCTGGGCAACGCCGCTGCGCCTCAAGCCGCTCGGCCTGGGTGTGGACATCAGCATCCAGGCGCTGACCAAATATGTCGGCGGGCACAGCGATGTGATGATGGGCAGCGCCACGGCCAACGCGGCGCTGTGGCCCAGCCTGAAGGCCGCCACCTATCGGCTCGGCCATTTCGTCTCGGCCGATGATTGCACGCTGGCGTTGCGCGGCCTGCGCACGCTGGGCCTGCGGCTTGACCGGCACGAGGCATCGGCACTGGCGGTGGCGCGTTGGCTGGAAACCCATCCGGCAGTTGACCGGGTGTGGCACCCCGCCCTGCCTTCCCACCCCGATCATGCCCTGTTCAAGCGGGACTTTGCCGGCGCCACCGGCCTGTTTTCCATGGTGCTCAAACAGGGCAGCCGACCGCACACCGCCGCCCTGATCGACGGGTTGCAGCATTTCGGCATCGGTTTTTCCTGGGGCGGTTATGAATCGCTGGTCCTCCCTGTCGAGCTTGACCGTATCCGCACCGCCACCCGCACGCCGCTGCCCGGCCCGATCGTGCGGCTGTCGATCGGGCTGGAAGACCCGGATGATCTGATCGCTGACCTTGATGCCGGCCTGGCGCGGTACATGGCGCAATTCGCGTAACCACGTCCCGGCCCCGGCCGAATGCCGGGTCATGAACCAGAACATCACGGCGTTCCGTGGCGGCGATCACGGCCCCTGGCAGGTGGTGGCCCATCATTGCCTTAGCGGCCCCGCGATCCCGCGCTTTGCCCGGCTCCGCATCGGCCCGGCAATGGCCGAAGCTGCCGGCACCGTGTGGCAGGCGCGCGGCTTCAACAGCAATCTGCGCTACACGACGGCGCACGAACGCGGCGAATTGCTGTCCAGTGTCGCCCCGGCCGGCCGCCATAGCCGATGCGCGGTGCTGATCCCGATGTCCAAAAGCCCGGCCTGGTGGGCGATGGCGCAGGATGAACGCCTGGCCATCTATGCCCGCGGCCGCCACATGCGCATCGGCATGACCGTGCTGCCCGCCGTGGCGCGCAGCCTCTATCACGGCCGTGATCTTGGCGAAGCCTTTGATTTCCTGACCTGGTTCGAATTCGATGCCGAGGCCGAGCCTGCGTTTGACGCCATGCTGGGCCAGCTGCGCGCCAGCGTGGAATGGGATTATGTCTGCGCCGAAAGCGAGCTCAGGCTGCGGCGTTAATCCACGTCCTCCACGGCCACGGCTTCACCGGTCACCCGCTGCGACAGGGCAGCGGCCATGAACGCATCGACATCGCCGTCCAGCACGTCGGACGGGCTGGTGGAGGTGACGCCGGTGCGCAGATCCTTCACCAGCTGATAAGGCTGGAGCACATAGGAGCGGATCTGGTGGCCCCAGCCGATGTCGGTCTTGCTGGCCTCGGTCTTGGCGGCCTCGGCCTCGCGGATGGCGAGTTCGCGCTCATACAGGCGGGCCTTCAGCATCTTCATCGCGGTGGCGCGGTTCTTGTGCTGGCTGCGCTCGTTCTGGCAGGCGACGATCACGCCGGTGGGCACGTGGGTGATGCGGATGGCCGAATCGGTGGTGTTCACATGCTGGCCGCCAGCACCCGAGGCGCGGTAGGTGTCGATCTTCAGATCGGATTCCTTGATCTCGATCTCGATGTCATCGTCAACCTGCGGATAGACCCACACGCTGGCAAAGCTGGTGTGCCGCCGCGCCGCGCTGTCATAGGGGCTGATGCGCACCAGCCGGTGCACGCCGCTTTCGGTCTTGGCCCAGCCATAGGCCTGGGCGCCCTTCACCAGGATGGTGGCATTCTTGATGCCGGCCTGCTCGCCGGCGTTGAAATCGATCAGTTCCACCTTGTAGCCATGCTGCTCGGCCCAGCGCTGGTACATGCGCAGCAGCATGTTGGCCCAATCCTGGCTTTCGGTGCCGCCGGCGCCGCTGTTGATTTCGATGTAGGTGTCGTTGTTGTCGGCCTCGCCCGACAGCAGCGCCGCCACCTTGTCCTTCTCGGCGCGGGCCGCCAACGCCTTCAGCGCGGCCACACCGTCTTCGGCCATGGCCTCGTCGCCTTCCATCTCGGCCAGCTCGATCAACTCGCTGGTGTCGGCCAGGTCACGTTCGATCTCGCGCGTGGCGGTGATCGCCTCGTCCAGCCGGCGGCGCTCGGTCATCAGGGCCTGTGCGGCCTTGGGATTGTCCCACAGCTTCGGGTCTTCCACCCGCGCGTTCAGTTCATCCAGGCGGCGAAGGGCGCGATCCCAGTCAAAGAAACCTCCTCAGCAGGTCGAGCGCCTGCTTGATCTGGAGGGCGGCATTTTCGGCTTCGGCTCTCATGGCGCTGCCGGATAAGGCCGGGCCGGCCGGCTGGCAAGCCGGTGTGTCAGTAAATCCCGCCTTCGGCTTCCAGAAACTCGGCGTCGGAACGGACACGGCCACCGGCCCGGCGCTCAAGCACATCCTGCACGCGGTTGATCCGCCGGGGCTCGCTGTCGGGCTTGAAGGCTTCCCAGATCACCGCGGGGCGGGGGCCGGGATCGGGCCACACGCCAAACACGCGCCGGCCCGAGCGGCGATCGATGCGCACCATGCGCACCCCGGCCGGGATGGCAAATGGCAGGGTGGGCCAATCCTGCAAGGCCACCTGCCCCCATTGCCGCCAGACCGGCGCCGCCGTGCTGCCGCCCTGGGCGGCATTGCCCAGGCTACGCGGCTGGTCATAGCCCAGATAGAGGCCGGCCACGATATCGGGCGTGCCGCCCACGAACCACACATCATTGGGGCCGTTGGTGGTGCCGGTCTTGCCGGCCAGCGGGCGCTTGAGGCTGGCCAGCGCGGTGCCGGTGCCGCGCTGGATCACGCCTTCCATCACATGGACGATCTGATAGGCGGTGCGCGGGTCCATCACCTGGCTCACCCGCCCCTGCGGCCGCGGCATCGGCCCGCCGTTCCAATCGGGCGCGTTGCAGCCCGGGCAGCCGCGATTGTCCCGCCGCCAGATGATCCTGCCGTTGCGATCCTGCACATAATCAATCAGGCCCGGCTCCAGCTTGCGGCCCTCGTTGAACATCTGCGCATAGGCGTTGGTCAGTTTCAGCACCGTGGTCTCACCGGCGCCCAGCGCGATCGAGAGCACCGGCTGATAATCGCCGATGCCCAGCGCCTTGGCCTGGGCCACGATCCGGTCCATGCCGGTGGCATCGGCCACGCGCACGGTCATCAGATTGCGTGACTGTTCCAGGCCCCAGCGCAGGGTCTGCGGCCCGGCGCTGCGCAGATTGTTGAAATTCTTGAAGCATTTCGTACCGAGCAGCTTGGTCTGGAACACGCAATAGGGGCCATCGACCACGATGCTGGCCGGGGTGAAGCCATTGTCCATGGCTGTGGCATAAACAATCGGCTTGAAGGTCGAACCCGGCTGGCGGTTGGCTTGGGTGGCGCGGTTGAAGGCCTGGGCGCGGGCATCAAAGCCGCCCACCATCGCCCGGATCCGGCCAGACGCCACCTCCTCCACCACCATCCCGCCCGAGATTTCCGGCGGTTGCCGCAGCGCCCACCCCCCCGGGGTGCGGGTCACCACGATCACATCGCCGGGGCGCAACACCTGCGCGGCGGAGCGGTTGGAGGCGCGGAACGGCCGGGCGGCCAGCCGGCCCGGCAGGGTGGCGCTGCTGCCGTCGGCAAAGCCGATCCGGCTTTCCAGCCCGGATTTGGCCAGCACCACCGCCTTTTGCCAGGCCGGATAGCCCAGCGGCACCGGCGTGCCGGCCAGCCGCGCCGGCCAGCCATCGCCCGTCTCGATCTGCGCGACCGGCCCGCGCCACGGCCGGTTGGCCTCAAAACGGGTCATGCCATCGCGCATCGCCTGTTCGGCCGCGGCCTGCATCAGGGGATCGAGCGAGGTGCGGATCCACAGGCCGCCGCCGTACACACTGTTGGGCCCATCGGCCTGGGTTTCGCCAAAGCGCGCGATCAGGGTGCGGCGCACCTCTTCGATGAAATAATCATCGCGCGGGCGCGGGGTGGCACGGCTGGGGATGGCCACCAGCGGCATCGCGGCGGCGGCGGCGCGTTCACCTTCGCTGATGAAGCCGTTGGCCGCCATCTGGCGCAGCACATAATCGCGCCGCGCCAGCGCCCGTTCGCGGCGGCGCAGCGGATCATAGGTGGACGGCGCCTTGGGCAGGATCGCCAGATAGGCCATTTCGGCCAGAGCGAGCCGGTCCACCGATTTGCCGAAATAGGCCTGGGCGGCGGCCTCCACCCCATAGGCGTTGCGGCCCAGGAAAATCTGGTTGAGATAGATTTCGAGGATCTGCTGCTTGGTCAGCGCCGCTTCCAGCCGGCGGGCCAGGATCGCCTCGCGGATCTTGCGCCACAGCGAGACCTCGTTGCCCACCAGGCTTTTCGCCACCTGCTGGGTGATGGTGGAGGCCCCCACCGGCCGCCGATCGGTGAACAGCGATTCGATGTTGGTGAGGACGGCCGCGGCGATGCCCTGCCAATCAATGCCGCCATGTTCGAAGAAGGTCTTGTCCTCGGCCGCAATATAGGCCTGGATCAGCCGCGGCGGCAGCTCGGCATAGGGCACGAACACCCGGCGTTCGCGGGTATAGCTGGTGACAATGGCGCCATCCACATCGCGCACCATCGATGGCAGCGCCGGGCTGAAGGCGGCCAGATCGGCGGTGGTCGGCAGGCCCCTGGTGGCCTGCCAATAGCAGGCGCCGGCCAGCAGCAGCGGCAGCAGGATCAGCAGCAGGAGGCGGCGGCGGGTCACGGGGCCAAGCGATAGCGGTCAGGGCGCCGGCTTGCCAAGGGCAGCGCCTCATTTTCCGGTGAGGTGACGTTCGATGGCGCGGGCGATGCCCCTGGCAACCTGGCGGCGGCCGGCCTCGGAAAACAGGCGCTCACTGTCCTGCCGGTTGCTGACATAGCCGCTTTCCAGCAGCACCGACGGCATATCGGGCGCCTTCAGCACGGCAAAGGCGGCGAAATGGTGGAACTCGCCGCGGAAATTGATGTCCTGATCCTCCAGCGCCGCCTGCAGCGTGTCGGCAAACTGCACCGAGACATTGTTGGTGGCCCGCCGCGCCAGATCGACCATGATCTCGCCCACCTCCGGCGCCTCAACCCCCAGATTGACCCCGCCGATGATGTCGGCCTTGTTTTCGCGCGCCGCCAGCCGTTCGGCAATGGCATCGCTGGCAACGGCCGAGAGTGTGTAGACCGAGGCGCCGCGCGCCTGATCATTGGGCGCACTGTCGGCATGGATGGAGATGAACAGATCGGCGCGGGCATCGCGGGCGATGCGCACCCGCCCGCCCAGCGGGATGAAGCGGTCATCATCGCGGGTCAGCTTCACCCGCACCCGGCCATTGTCACGCAGGATGCGCGCCGCCTCGCGCGCGATGGCCAGGGTCACGTCCTTCTCATAGCCGCCGTCCACCGAAATCGCCCCGACATCCTTGCCGCCATGGCCGGCATCGATCACCACCAGCGGCTTGCCGCCGGTGCGGGATTTGAAGCCGCCCGGCCGCGCCAGCACCGAAACCGCCTCCCGCCGCGCCGGTTCGGCCGCAGCGGGCGGTGCGGCCGGCGCATCGCTGGCCGCAGCAGGCGGCGGTGCCGGTGGCTGCACCGGTGGCTTGGCGGGGGGCTGGATGGGCGGCCGGCCGAAATCACCGGGCAGGCGAAAGCCGCCATCGGGCGGGGTGGGCGGCGGTGGCGGCCCATCGCTGCGCAACAGCGGCAGCGGCCGGCGCCCGCGCGCCACCTGCGCGGCAAACAGATCGGGCGTGGCGCGATCGAGGATGATCGTCACCTGGTTGGCGGCGGCGCGGGCCTCGCGGATGATCACCGGCGCCTTCAGATCGATCACCAGCCGCGCCGTGCCCGGCGCGAACATCGCCACCCGCAGGCCGGCCACGCTGTTGACACCGGGCGCAGTCACCGGCGGGTCCACCACGCCAACGAAATCCACCACCAGCCGGAACGGATCAGCCAGCGCAAAGCTCTGGGCCGCCGGCAGCGGGCCATCGGCGGTGATGATCACCCGGCCGGGCTGGCTTTCAACCGCCGTGATCCGCGCCGCCCACAGCGGAGCAGCCCAAAGCAGGCAGACGAGCAGGAGGAAGCGGCGCACCCGTTGAGGGATAGTAAGGGCCTGGCGCCGGGGCAACCGCCTCAGCGCAAAACCGCGCGGCCGGCATAGGCGGCATCGCTGCCCAGTTCCTCCTCGATGCGGATCAACTGGTTGTATTTGGCAAGCCGGTCAGAGCGGGCGAGGCTGCCGGTCTTGATCTGGCCGCAGCCGCAGGCCACCGCCAGATCGGCGATGGTGGCATCCTCCGTCTCGCCCGACCGGTGCGACATCACCGTGCGATAGCGGTTGCGGTGGGCCAGATCGACCGCCGCCAGCGTTTCCGACAAGGTGCCGATCTGGTTGACCTTCACCAGCAAGGCATTGGCCAGGCCATCAGCGATGCCCTGCCCCAGCCGCGCCGGATTGGTGACGAACAGATCATCGCCCACCAGCTGCACGCGGCCGCCCAGCTTGTCGGTCAGGATTTTCCAGCCGGCCATGTCATCCTCGCTCATCCCGTCCTCGATCGACAGGATGGGATAATCGCCGCACAGCGCCGCCCAATAATCGGCCATGGCCTCGGGCGAGAGGGTGAGGCCTTCGCCGTGAAGATGATAGGCGCCGTCGTGGAAAAATTCGGTGGCGGCGGCATCCAGCGCCAGCATCACATTGCCACCCGGCGTGAAGCCGGCCTTTTCGATGGCGGCCATCACGAAATCCAGCGCGGCGCGGGTGCCGTTCAGATTGGGGGCAAAGCCGCCTTCATCGCCCACCGCCGTGTTGTGGCCATGGGCCTTCAGTTCGCTCTTCAGCGTGTGGAAAATCTCGGCGCCCCAGCGCACCGCCTCGGCAATGCTGCCGGCACCCACCGGCATCACCATGAATTCCTGCACATCGATCGGATTGTCGGCATGGGCGCCGCCGTTGACGATGTTCATCATCGGCACGGGCAGCAGCCGCGCCGACACCCCGCCGACATAGCGGTGCAACGGAAGGCCGCGCGCATCGGCGGCGGCCTTGGCCACCGCCAGGCTGACGCCCAGGATGGCATTGGCGCCCAGCCGGCTCTTGTTGGGCGTGCCGTCCAGCTCGATCATGGCGGCATCGATGGCGCCCTGTTCTTCGGCCTCCATGCCCGACAGCGCGTCGTAAATCTCGCCGTTCACCGCCGCCACGGCCTTGAGCACGCCCTTGCCCAGGTAGCGCGCCTTGTCCCCATCGCGCAGTTCCACCGCTTCGTGCGCGCCGGTGGAGGCGCCCGAGGGCACGGCGGCGCGGCCGGTGCTGCCATCGTCCAGCACCACATCCACCTCCACCGTGGGATTGCCCCGGCTGTCGAGGATTTCGCGGGCGTGGATATCGATGATCGCGGTCATGCCGATGGCCTCTTGCTGGCGGGTATGGCGTGCGGCCAGCCTTGCGCCGGCGCGCCCGATTGGCCAGATAGAGGGCGAACCACCCGCGGGCAAGCGCCCGCGTGCAGCTACGAGGCGTGATGATGCCAGCAATTGATCCCAGCACGGCCACGATCCCGATCGATGCCGGGGATTTTGCCGCCGATGATCAGGGCGAGGCCGCCGGCAAGGGGCTGGATGGCCTGCTGGATTTCGCCCGCGGCCGGCTGGTGGCGATGGTAGAGGATGCCCGCGATGCGCTGGTGGGCCAGGTGCGCGGCCTGAAAGACATTGCCGATCTGCTGGGCGACAATCTGCCCGAAGCCGCCCAGCCGGTGGCCGGCCTGATCGCCGGGGCCACCAGCGGCATCGATCAGATTGCCGATGCGCTGGCGGAAAAATCGGTGGAGGAGCTGGTGGAGGATGGCCGCGCGCTGGTGCAGGCGCAGCCGGCCGCCGCCGTGGCCGTCGCCATCGCCGTGGGCTTTCTGGCCGGCCGCATGCTGAAGGCCGCGCGGGACTGATGGCGCGGGCCCAGCCTTCGATTGCCGCCCAGATCAGGCATTTGCTGGCCGGCGTGCTGGCGCTGGTGCAATCGCTGCTGCGGCTGACGGCGGCCGAATTCAAGGCCAATGCCGGCCAGTTGCGCGGGCCGCTGCTGGCGCTGGCGGCGGCGCTGGCGCTGGGCCTGACCGCGCTGGTGCTGCTGCTGGTGGCGGCCGTGCTGGCGCTGGCGCAACTTGTCGGGCCGCTGGCCGCTACTGTGATCGTGGCGGTGCTGGCGGCGGCGGCGGCTCTGGCGCTGGCACGCAACGCTTTGTCGCGGCTGGCCGGGGTCTCGCTTGCACCCACCCGCGCGATGACCACATTGCAGGCACAGATTGACCGTTTGTCAGCCAAGCCGAAATCCGGGGAACCAACGCATGAGCAGTGAAGCCACCATCGAGGATCTGGCCCGGGCCGCCGATGACGCCGGCGCCGCGCTGGCCGAGGATGTGAACGACCTGAGCGAACGTCTGGCCCCGCGCCAACTGGTGGACGAGGCGCTGGAAACGGTGAAGACGCGCGGCCTGTCGCTGGCGCGCGATGCCGGCAGCACGATCAAGGCCCACCCGATCGCCACCGGTGCCGCCGTCGCTGCCGTGGGCCTGGCGCTTTATGCCGGCAGCCGCATCGCCAAGGCGGAACTCGATATTGACCGCGATCTGGATGGCTACACCGATTATGAGGACACCGCCCTGGTGTCCGCCAGCGGCAACGCCCGCATCGATGCGCGCGAACTCGTGAAGGAAAATCCGGTGGTGGCCATTTTGGCCGGGGTGGCGGCCGGTGCCGCGCTGGCCATGCTGTTCCCCAGCAGCGCCGCCGAAAAGCGCAGCCTGGGCGCGCTCGCCCGCCGCATCACCAACCGTTGATTTGGCCGCTGATCGGCCTGCTCATCGGCCGTTCAGCCCCAAGCGCCCACTGGCCTGTGCCATGATCAAGCCCCTCTCCGTCCTGTCCGGCCTGCTGCTGGCCGCCGCCCTGCCCTTCACCCCGGCCGCCGCCCAGGTCGGCGCCGCCACGGCGGCCAGCCCCGGTGATCCGGCGGCGCGGCCGTTCATCGAGGATCTGGTGGGCAGCGGCTTTGCCGTGCTGCGCGACAAGGCGCTGGCCAAGCCGGCGGCGCGGGCGAAGTTCCGCGATCTTCTCACCCGCAATGTCGCGCTGGATGATATCGGCATGCGCCTGATCCGCCGCCAGCGCGCCAGCCTCAGCCCGGCCCAGTTGGAGGCCTATCGCGCCGCCTTTCCCGAATTCGTGCTCAATGCCTATGCGGATCGGCTTTATGATTATGCCGATGCCCGGGTGCAGGTGCAGCGCACCGTGGGGCGCGGCCCCTATACCGAGGTCTATACCCGCGTCACCCGCCCCGGCGCCCAGCCGGTTGACACGATCTGGCAGGTGAAGAGCGACGGCGGCAAGCTGATGGTCAACAATCTCATCGTCGGCGGCGTCAATCTCGCGCTCACGCAGGAGGCGGATTTTTCCGCCTATATCGCCAAGAATGGCTTTGACGCGCTGGTGGCCTTCATGAAGAGTGCCAACGCCAAATCCCTTGCCGTGCAGAGACCATGATCGATATCCACCCCACTGCCTTCGTCCATCCATCCGCCCAGATTTATGGCAAGGTTTCGGTGGGGCCGCGCGCCTCGATCTGGTGTAATGCCGTCATCCGCGCCGAATGTGCGCATGTCGAAATCCACGAAGGCGCCAATATCCAGGATTTCGTGATGATCCACACCGATCCCGGCAAGCCGGTGATCGTCGGCGCGCACACCAGCGTCACCCACCATGTCACGCTGCACGGCTGCCAGGTGGGCGATCATTGCCTGATCGGCATCAACGCCACGGTCTACAACGGCGCCCTCATCGGCGCCGGATCGATCGTGGGCCAGCACGCCTATTGCAAGGACCGGTTTGAAGCGCCCGAACACAGCATCATCGTGGGCAGCCCGGCCAAGGTGATCGCCACGCGCGACAACCGCCTGCCCAACCGGATCAATGCCGAATTCTACATGCGCAACGCCGAATGCTATGCCGCCGGCCATCACCGCGCCTGGGATGGCCCGGAATTCGATGCCTGGTTTGCCGCCACCATGCAGCGCTTGCAGGCCGAATATGCGCAAACCGCCACTGGCGCCTGATCGGCTCTGCGGCTAGACGTCGCGCCATGAGCAAGCTCCATCTCGTTTTCGGCGGCCGCGTCGTCGATCCCCAGGGTCTGGATTTCACCAACCCCGATGATCTTCATGTCGTTGGCATTTTTCCTGATTATGCCAAGGCCGAAGCCGCCTGGCGCGCCAATGCCCAGCGCACCGTTGATGATGCCACGATGAAATATGTGGTGGTGCATCTGCACAAGCTGCTGCAACCCGAAGGCTGAGGCGGCTTTCCCCTTACAAGTGCAGGCTTTCTTTCCAACCGGCGGGCCATAGACTGGTCGCCGGGAGGATCAGACATGCCGCAGGACATGAGCTTCGGGGCGATTTTCGAAACCGTGGTGGGTGCGGTCGATCCCGCCCTGCCCGCCCTCATCCATGGCGACACGCGCCGCACCTGGGCCGATGTCGGCCGCCGCAGCGCCAGCCTGGCCGCCGCGATGCTGGCCGGCGGCGCCGTGCCGGGCGATCGCTGCGCCCTGTTGATGCGCAACAGCGCGGCCTATGGCGAAAGCCTGATCGCCTGCATGCGCGCCCGGCTGGTGCATGTGAATGTCAATTATCGCTACACCGGCGAGGAACTGTTCTACATTCTCGACAACAGCGATGCCGCCGTGTGCGTCTATGATGCCGAATTCGCCCCGCTGGTCGCCGCGATCCGGCAGCGGCTGCCCACCCGCGTGTGGATCCAAGTGGGCGGTGACACCCCGGCCCATGCCCAGGATTACGAGGCCGTGGCCGAAGCCGGCCTCCCGCTCGCGCCGCAGGATCACCAGCCCGACGACATGCTGTTCATCTACACCGGCGGCACCACCGGCCTGCCCAAGGGCGTGATGTGGGACCAGTCGGCGCTGTGGCAGTTGATGAACGCCGGCACCGCCGCCACCGCGCCGGCCAGCCTGGCCGAACATGCCGCCAATGTCGCCGCCGGGGTGGGCCGGCAACGGGCACTGGTGCTGCCGCCGCTGATGCACGGCACCGGCCTGATCATCGCGCTGGCCACGCTGTGCCGGGGCGGCACCGTCGTCACCCTGCCCGGCGCCAATTTCGATCCCGGCGACGCCACCACCACCTGCGCGCGTGAGGGCTGCGATTATGCGGTGATCGTGGGCGATGCCTTTGCCCGGCCGATCCTCAAGGCGCTGGATGCCGGCATCGGCAGCATCGCCACGCTGGGCGTGATGATCTCGTCGGGCACGATGTGGAGCCCGGAGGTGAAGGCCGGCCTGCTGCGCCACGCCCCGGCGATGATGATCGTCGATTCGCTGGGCAGTTCCGAGGGGCTGGGCCTGGGCGCCGCTGCCCAGACCAAGGACAATGCCGGCGCGCCCACCAAGTTCATGGCCGATGGCAACACGCTGATCATCGGGGAGGACATGAAGCCGGTGCCGCCGGGCACCATGGGCCGCATCGCGCGCGGCGGCCTGATCCCGCGCGGTTACTGGAAAGACCCGGTGAAGACGGCGGCGACCTTCCCCGAGATCGACGGCAAACGCTATTCCATCCCCGGCGACTTCGCCATCATCGAGGCCGATGGCAGCTTCACCCTGCTCGGCCGGGGCAGCCAGTGCATCAACAGCGGCGGTGAGAAGATCTTCCCCGAAGAGGTTGAAGAAGCCCTGAAAACCCATCCGGCGATCGATGATGCGCTGGTGTTCGGCCTGCCCGATGAGAAATGGGGCCAGGCGGTCACCGCCGTGGTTGAAGCCCACGCACCGGTGGACGCGGAGGAACTGCGCGCCCATGTCCGCCAGCAACTGGCCGGCTACAAGGCGCCCAAGACGGTGCACATCGTCGCCAAGGTGCCGCGCGCGCCCAACGGCAAGGCGGATTATGCCACCGCCAAGGCGATGGTCACCGGATAGGGGAACGGCCGGCGGCAAAGCCGCCGAGTCCGTTCTGCAGACGGCAAAAAGGGGAAGATGAAGCGTGGCGGAGCCACGCCGTCGGACGAATCAAAAAAGGCGGCCTGTTGGGGCCGCCTTTTTCGCTCAAGCCTGCCCCGGCGCAGGCCGGGCTCCGCACTGGCGCCTGTGGGCGCGCGGCACGCGCGCACCCGGCGCTGCGCGTTACTTCTTGCCCAGGCCGAAGCTGGCGAAGCGCTTGTTGAAGCGCGCCACCTGGCCGCCGGCGTCCATCAGGCGGCCGGTGCCGCCGGTCCACGCCGGGTGGCTGGTCGGATCGATTTCCAGGTTCATCACGTCACCTTCCTTGCCCCAGGTCGAACGGGTCTGATAGGTGGTACCGTCCGTCATCTTGACGGTGATCATGTGATAATCGGGATGAACGCCGGACTTCATGGGGTGTTTCCTTGGCTGCGGACCGGTTCCGACCGGCCCCTGGAAAATTGAACGCGCCGCATAGCCGCTTGTTCCCCGCTTTGCAATATCCGGAAAGCGGCTGCGCCACTTGGCGACTGGTGCGGGCCGGCCTATACCGCCATCATGCCCACCATTGGTCAACCCCTGCCGCCGTCTGCCCGAACCACCGCTGCGGCCATGGCCGATCTGGTCGCCGATCTGCGCGAAAAGGCCGCCCGCATCGCGCTGGGCGGGCCGGAAGCCGCCCGGCAAAAGCATGTGGCGCGCGGCAAGCTGCTGCCACGGGCGCGCGTGGAGGCGCTGCTCGATCCCCACAGCGCCTTTCTGGAAATCGGCCAGTTCGCCGCCCAGGATGTCTATGGCGAGGATGTGCCGGCCGCCGGCCTGATCGCCGGGGTGGGCCAGGTGGAAGGCCGGCTGTGCGTGATCGTTGCAAATGATGCCACGGTGAAGGGCGGCAGTTACTATCCCATCACCGTCAAGAAACATCTGCGCGCCCAGGAAATTGCCGCGCAAAACGGCCTGCCCTGCCTCTATCTCGTGGATTCCGGCGGCGCCAACCTGCCCCGGCAGGACGAGGTGTTCCCCGATCGCGATCATTTCGGCCGCATCTTCTACAACCAGGCAACGATGAGCGCGGCCGGCATCGCCCAGATCGCCGTGGTGATGGGCAGTTGCACCGCCGGCGGCGCCTATGTGCCGGCGATGGCGGATGAATCGATCATCGTGAAGAACCAGGGCACCATCTTTCTGGGCGGCCCGCCGCTGGTAAAGGCCGCCACCGGCGAGGAGGTGAGCGCCGAGGAGCTGGGCGGCGGTGATGTCCACACAAGGCTGTCGGGCGTGGCCGATCATCTCGCCGATAATGATCATGATGCCATCGCCATCGCCCGGCGCATCGTCGCCACCCTGCCCGCCGCACCCGCCCCCCCGCGCGCGCCCAGCCGGCCGCCGCTGTTCGATGCCGCCGAATTGAACGCGCTGGCCCCCATCGACACGCGCGTGCCGGTGGACGTGCGCGAGATCATCGCCCGGCTGGTGGATGGTTCGGAGTTCCACGAATTCAAGCCGCGCTATGGCGAAACCCTGGTGACCGGCTTTGCCGCGATCGAAGGCCAGCCCATCGGCATCATCGCCAACAACGGCATATTGTTCAGCGAAAGCGCCCAGAAAGGCGCCCACTTCATCGAACTGGCCTGCCAGCGCCGCACGCCCTTGCTGTTCCTTCAGAATATCAGCGGCTTCATGGTGGGCCGCCGCTTCGAGAACGAGGGCATCGCGAAACATGGCGCCAAGCTGGTGACGGCGGTGGCCTGCGCAGCGGTGCCCAAGATCACGGTGATCACCGGCGGCAGTTTCGGCGCCGGCAATTATGGCATGTGCGGCCGCGCCTATTCCCCGCGCTTCCTGTGGATCTGGCCCAACGCGCGCATCAGCGTGATGGGCGGCGAGCAGGCGGCCAGCGTGCTGGCCACGGTGAAATCGGGCGGCTTCAAATCGCCGGCGGAGGAAGAGGCGTTCAAGGCCCCGATCCGCGCCCAGTATGAGCGCCAGGGCCATCCCTATTACGCCAGCGCCCGGCTGTGGGACGATGGCATCATCGCGCCGGAAGACACGCGCGCCGTGGTGGCGCTGAGCCTGGCTGCCACGCTGCAACAGCCGGTGCCGGAAACCCGCTTCGGCACGTTCAGGATGTGATGGGCCGGATGTGATCGCCATGCTGGATGAAACCCTCGATGATTATGGCACCGCCCGGCTGACGCTGAACCGGCCGGAGCGGCACAATGCCTTCAATGCCGAACTGATCGCCGCGCTCACCGAGGCGTTCACCCGGCTGGGCCAGGCGCCCGAGGTGCGCGCCATCGTGCTGGCCGGGGCCGGCAAGAGCTTTTCGGCCGGTGCCGACCTCGATTGGATGCGCGCCGCAGCGAACTGGAGTGCCGTCGAGAATGCGGCGGATGCCATGCGCCTGTCTGACATGCTGGCCGCGATCAACGCCTGCCCGCGGCCGGTGATCGTGGTGGCCCACGGCCATGTGACCGGCGGTGGCGTGGGCCTGGTGGCCTGTGCGGACATGGCGGTGGCGGTGGATGGCACCCAGTTCCGCCTGTCCGAAGTCAGGCTCGGCCTCACGCCGGCCACCATCTCGCCTTTCGTGCTGGCCCGCATCGGCGCGCGCGCCCGGCGCTGGTTTCTCACCGCCGAAGCCTTTGATGCCACCACCGCACAGGCCATCGGCCTGGTGGACGAAGTGGCCATCGATGAAGACGCGGCGAAAGCCGTCGTCTCCCACTGGCTTGCCCACATCGGTCAGGCCGCGCCGGGGGCGGTGGCCGATGCCAAAAGGCTGGCGCTGGATTTCGCCGGGCAGGCCATCACCGATGAACTGCGCGCCGACACCGCCCGCCGCATCGCCGCCCGCCGCACCAGCCCCGAAGGCCGCGAGGGCATCAACGCCTTTTTGAACAAGGGAAAACCAGCATGGGTGATCGAATGATGCGCGTTCTTGCCGCCGCGCTGCTGCTGGCCACGCCGGCGGTGGCCGCCCCCAAGGATGAGGTGCTGGCCGCCACCAACGCCTTCATGGCCGCGCTCAACAAGGGCGATGCCAATGCCGCCGAGGCGATGACCCACCCGGCGCTCACCATCCAGATCCTGCGCTTTCCGCCCGAGGGCGGCAGCCGCTTTGCCGTGATGACGCGCCAGCAATTGTTCGACAATTTCCGCAATGCCCCGCCCCGGGTGTTTGACGAGCGGATCGTGCGGAGCAAAATCCTCATCACCCGCGATTATGCCCATGTGTGGGCGCCCTACACGCTGGATATCGATGGCAAGCGCATCCATTGCGGGGTGGACAGTTTCGGCTGGAGCAAGATCGACGGCAAATGGCTGCTGACCACCTTCGGCTGGACCGCCGATCCCAAGGGATGCCCGCCCAAATGAAACAGAGACCATGAAGAAGATCCTGATCGCCAACCGCGGCGAGATCGCCCGCCGCATCATCCGCACCGCGCACCGGATGGGCATCGCCACCGTGGCGGTGCATTCGGCGGCCGACACGCACGCCCCCTTCGTGCGGGAGGCCGGCCAGGCGGTGCCGCTCGCCGGTGACCGGCCCTATCTTGACAGCGAAGCCATCATCGCTGCTGCCCACCGCACCGGCGCCGATGCCATCCACCCCGGCTATGGGTTCCTGTCTGAAAATGCCGATTTCGCCGCCGCGCTGAAGGCCGCCGGCCTGATCTTCATCGGCCCGCCCGAAAGCGCCATGCGGGTGATGGCCCTGAAAGACACGGCCAAGGCGGCGATGAAAAAGGCCGGAGTCCCGATCACGCCCGGCTATCAGGGCAGCGATCAGAGCCTGGTGCGCCTGCAAAAGGCGGCCGAGGGCGTGGGCTATCCGCTGCTGATCAAGGCGGTGGCCGGCGGCGGCGGCAAGGGCATGCGCGCTGTCCACAGCCCCGCCGAATTGCAGGATGCGTTGATGGCCGCCCAGCGCGAGGGCGAGGCGGCCTTCGGCAATGCCGGCGTGATGCTCGAAAAGCTGATCCAGCGCCCGCGCCATGTGGAAGTGCAGTTGTTTGCCGATGCCCATGGCAACGCCTTGCATCTGTTTGAACGTGATTGTTCCCTGCAACGCCGCCACCAGAAGGTGATCGAGGAGGCGCCGGCCCCCGGCCTGTCCGACCGGTTGCGCCACACGCTGGGCATCGCCGCCGTCACCGCCGCCCATGCCATCGGCTATCAGGGCGCCGGCACGGTGGAGTTCATCCTCGATCTTGACACGCTGGACGAAGCCGGCGATCCGGCCTTCTACTTCATGGAGATGAACACCCGCCTGCAGGTGGAGCATCCCGTCACCGAATGCATCACCGGCCAAGATCTGGTGGAATGGCAGATCCGCGTGGCGCGCGGCGAACCGCTGCCCAAGACGCAGGACGAACTGGCGATCAACGGCTGGGCGATGGAGGCGCGGCTCTATGCCGAGGATCCGGATGCCGGCTTCCTGCCTGCCACCGGCACCATCCGCACCCTGGCCTTTGGCGCCGGGCCCGGTGTGCGCATCGATACCGGCGTGGAACAGGGCAGCCGCATCGGCCTGGATTATGATCCGATGATCGCCAAGGTGATTGCCCATGGCAACACCCGCGCACAAGCCATTGATCGGCTTGTCAGTGCGCTGGATGCCACCATTGTTGATGGCCTGAAATCCAATCGCGCCTTCCTTGCCCGCCTGGCCGATCATCCCGCCTTCCGCGCCGGCGAGGTGGACACCGGCTTCATCGGCCGCCACCTGGCCAGCCTGTCAGCCCCGGCCGAATGCCCCGCCCCGGTGCTGCTGGCCGCCGCATTGGGCCTGGGCCTGCCCGGCGATGCGCCGACGGCCAGCCTCTTTGGCGCTCTGCCGTTCCGCATCAACCTTGCCCACGAACCGCAGGTGATGCTGTGGTGGCAGGGCGATGCCCATGCGGTCTCGCTGCGCGCCACCGGCCCTGATCGCTGGCGCATCGCCGGCCTGCCGGGCATCGGCGAGGTGGCGGCCCGCCGCACCAGCCGCTTTGGCCTTGCCATTGATCTGGGCGGCGCGCTGTTGCCGGCCACGGTGGTGCCACAGCCCGGCCAGGTCGAGGTGCGGCTGGCCGGGCAAAGCTGGACGCTGGCCACAAGGCCGCCGCGCACGGCCGATGCCGGCACCACCCAGGCGCATGTGATGGCGCCGATGCCCGGCCGCGTGCTCAGCGTGGAGATCAGCCCCGGCCAGGCCGTGGCCGAAGGCGACCGGCTGCTGGTGCTGGAAGCCATGAAGATGGAGCATCGCCTCACGGCGCGCACCGCGGGCACCATCAAGGCCGTGCATGTCGCGGCCGGTGACCAGGTGGCCGATGGCATGATGCTGGTGGAATTCGCCTGATGCCGGACCGGCGCGGGCTGTTGACCGCGCTGGCGCTGGGCCTGGCGGCCCCGGCCGTGGCGCTGCCGGCCGGCGCGGCCGTGGAGGAATGGACCTTCCTCAAGGCCAGTGCCCCCGATCCGGCGGCGCTGCTGCGCTTTCTGGAGGCCAACTGGCTGGCGATGGACCGCCTGGCGGTGGCGCAGGGCCTGTTTGCCCATGCCCGCCTGCACCGGGCCGAAGCGGGTGATGGCGCTGCGTGGGATGTGGTGATGGTGGTGGGCTATCGCACGCCGGCCGGCTATGACGGGGTGCGCACTGCGTTCGAGGCGATCCGTGCCGCTCACCGCCCGGTGCAGCCCGATGGCCTGCCGCTCGCCGCGCTGGGGCGCATTGTCGAATCCCGCCGCGTCCATCTGGTGGCCGGCGCCTGAGCCGGCTTGGCCCGGACCGGCGGGGCTCTTGCCGGCCCGGGCCCTTCCGGCCGGGAAGCTCAGTCCTTCATCAGGCGCGGCGCCACGCCCAGCACTGCCAGCGCAAAGATCAGCAGCGGCGTTTCCGGCACCTGGCTGGGCGGGGCCGCCAGCCCCAGCAGCAGCATGGCAATGATCAGCAGGATCTGGCTCATGCCTCGTCCTCCGCATCGGCTGGCTGTTCGCGCCAGGCCAGGATGATGCCGGGCAGCGCCATCGCACTGATCGCAAAGCCCGACAGGAGATCGAGCGCCTGTTCCTGCCCCGGCATCCAGCCATCGATGAACTTGGCGATGATCGACCAGATGAAGAAGCCGAACAGGGCCAGCACCATGATTTGATGGGTGGCAACATAGGCCCGGTCGCGCTGCTGGCGTTCACGCTCGTCCAGCATGGCGTCGCTGGCCTGGCTCATCTGCCCGCGCCCTTCGATGAACAGGGCAACGGCGGCAAACAGGCCGATCAGCCGCACGAACACAAAGCCGATCGGGGCGCTGCCATCCGGTTCGGCCGTGATGGCCCCGCCCAGATAGCCGATGCCGATGCCGCCCAGCACGGCCACCGACAGGATGCGCGCGGTGCGCAGGCTCAGTTTCAGCGGGGCCTTCGGGGCCATGGTCATCGTCCTTTCCATCGCTCAATCCTCGTCATCAGCCGGCGTGCGCCAGGCCAGAATGATGGCCGGCATCATGATGTGCAGCGAAAACATCAGGCCAAACAGCCAGCTGGCCTGGCCCAGGCTGGGCATCCACAGGTCACGCACCTGGCCCATCAGGGTCCAGACAAACAGCAGCGCCAGGCCAATGCCGCTCACGCGGTGGCCGATTGCCACCGCCCGCTCGCGCTCCATGCGTTCGCGTTCGTCCAGCTCGCCGGGGGCCACATGGCGCCAGCCAGGGCTGCCCACCGCCACCATGGCGGCCAGCAGCCAGCCCAGGCCGCGCATCATCGTCATCACGCCGCCGCCGCCATCCAGCGGCACCAGCAACGGGCCGAACGTGCCCAGCGCCAGCGCACCCAACGCCAGGCCCGACAGGAGGCGCACCCGGATCGGGGAAAAGCGCGGTGGGGTGAATGGCTGTGCTTGGGCCATCAGCGGCCTCCTTCCATGATGTGCGGCGCGGCCAGCGTCGCGGCCAGCGGCTTGAACGGTTCCAGGCTGAACAAGGTCTCCACCGGCACGCCAAACACGCGGGCCAGCTTCAGGCCCAGTTCCAGGCTGGGGCCATATTGGCCGCGCTCCAGAAACCCGATGGTCTGCGGGTTCACGCCCACCTGCTCGGCCAGTTCCTTGCGGGACAGGCCAGCCTCTGCCCGGAACAGGGCGAGGCGGTTGTGCAGGGTCGAGGGATCGTTGTTCATCATCACGAATCGTTATGTATACGCAACGAAACATACTGTCAACGCGCGAATGCCGTTTTTTGCACAACCCCCTTCCCGCCCCTGCCCGCCGGGCTTAGAACGGCAGGAAATCACACAAGGAATGCTTGGGATGCTCAGCCAGCTTCGCTTCGACCATGGCGACACCATCGAGATGCTGCGCGATACGGTGCGGGCCTTTGCCGCCGCCGAAATCGCCCCGCGCGCCGCCGAGATCGATGTCAGCAACAGTTTCCCGCGCGATCTCTGGCCGAAGCTGGGCGAACTGGGCCTGCACGGCATCACCGTGCCGGAGGCCGATGGCGGCGCCGGCCTGGGCTATCTCGCCCATGTCATCGTGGTGGAGGAATTGTCGCGCGCTTCGGCCAGCGTGGGCCTGTCATACGGCGCGCACACCAATTTGTGCATCAACCAGATCGCCCGCTGGGGCACCGCCGAACAAAAGGCGCGCTATCTGCCTGGCCTGATCAGCGGCGAACATGTCGGCAGCCTCGCCATGTCGGAGCCCGGTGCCGGCAGCGACGTCATCGGCATGAAGCTGCGCGCCGATATCCAGGGCAACGGCGATTATGTGCTGAACGGCAACAAGATGTGGATCACCAACGGCCCGCACGCCGAAACCCTGGTGGTCTATGCCAAGACCGACATGGCCGCCGGCCCGCGCGGGGTCACCGCCTTCCTGATCGAAAAGGGCATGAAGGGCTTTTCCACCGCGCAAAAGCTCGACAAGCTGGGCATGCGCGGCTCTGACACCTGCGAACTGGTGTTCGAGGATTGCACCGTGCCGGCCGACCATGTGCTGGGCGGCGTGGGCAATGGCGCCCGCGTGCTGATGAGTGGGCTGGATTATGAGCGGGTGGTGCTCAGCGGCGGGCCCATCGGCATCATGCAGGCCTGCCTGGATGTGGTGGTGCCCTATGTCCATGAACGCCAGCAGTTTGGCCAGCCGATCGGCCAGTTCCAGCTGATGCAGGGCAAATTGGCCGACATGTATGTCGCCCTCTCCACCGCACGCGCCTACAGCTATGCCGTGGCCCAGGCCTGTGACCGCGGCGAGACCACCCGCAAGGATTCGGCCGGCTGCATCCTCTATTCCGCCGAAAAGGCGACCTGGATGGCGCTGGAGGCGATCCAGTGCCTCGGCGGCAACGGCTATATCAATGATTATCCCACCGGCCGGCTGCTGCGCGATGCCAAGCTCTATGAGATCGGCGCCGGCACCAGCGAGATCCGCCGCTATCTGATCGGCCGCGAACTGTTTGACGAGACGAAATGAGCCATGGCCGACGATCCCGCCCCACCCGGCTTTCCCCGGCTTGAAAGCGCCGCCCGCGCCATCCAGACCCTCACGATTCCGCTGATCACGTTGGCGCTGGTCGCGCTGTTCTTCCGGCCGCTGCTGGCGGTGGCCGACAATCTGCCGGCCATGGTGAGCAAGGCCTCCGAAATATCCGGGGCCGGTTTCTCCCTGAAAATCCGGGAAGCGGCGGAAAAGGCCGGCCATCCCGAAGTGGCCGATGCGGTGGGCGGCCTGTCGAAACCGGCGGTGCGGCAATTGCTGGCGATGAACGATGCCACCAATGTGCTGCCGGTGCGGGATGGGCTGAACAACACGCTGTCCTTGCCGGCTGCGGATCGTCTGGCCGTCTATCTGGAGCTGGAAAAGGCCGGCCTGCTCAACTGTGGGGAGCGCAGGATCGACCAATGGCGGCAGGATTTCACCGCCGCCACCGATCCGGCGCCAACCCGCTTTGACGCGCAGGCCCGCCGGGTGAAGCCGCAGTTCAATCCGGATGACTATCCCTATGATTTCAGTTGCCGGCTGAGCCAGAAGGGCAGCGAGGCCGCCGGCGTCGTGCTGGACGCGGTGGCCGATCTCGCCACCCGGCCGGGCTGAGCCCGCCGCCGCGCGATGCTGCTCGGCCTTGTTCTCGCCGGCGGCCAGTCGCGCCGTTTCGGGCGGGACAAGGCGGTGGAGCCCTGGGATGGCCGGCCGCTGATCGCCCATGCCCTCGCCGCGCTGGCCGGGTGTGACCAGGTGGCCGTGGCCGGGCGGGCATGGCCGGGCGTGCTGGCCCTGCCTGATCGGCCGGCCGCCGGCCTTGGCCCGCTGGGCGGGCTCAACGCCGGGCTGCACCATGCCGCGGCCCATGGCTTCAGCCATGTGGCCAGCCTGCCGGTGGACTCGCCTGGCCTGCCGCCGGACTGGCTGGCCCGGCTTGGTGCCGCGCCCGCCCACGCTATGGGTCAGCCGCTGATCGGCCTGTGGCCCGCCACGCTGGCGGCCGGGCTGGATGAATTTCTGGCAGCGGGTGGCCGGCGGGTGCAGCAATGGGTGGTTGCCGTGGGCGCCCGCGCCGTCGATTTGGGGCCCCTGCCCAATATCAACAGCCCGGCCGATCTGCCGCCGCAATTCAAGGGATGACAATTCCCCGCGGGCCGCTATCCTGCCCCGTGGGGAGAAACGAATGAAAAGCGCATTGGTGGCCATGCTGGCCCTGATTGCCACGACAGCCTGGGCGCAGCCGCCCAAGCCTGATGCTGCCCTGCTGAAAGCCGCCACGGCCGAAGCCCCGGCCCTGACCAAGACCCTGCAAGCCCTGGTGGAAATCGAAACCGGCACCGGCGATGCCGACGGCCTGGCGGCGATGGGCAAATTGCTGGAGGAGCGGTTGGCCGCCGCCGGCGGCAAGACCGAACGGGTGAAGCCGCTGGGTGACACGGTGGGGGACATCATCGTGGCGCGCTGGCAGGGCAAGGGCACCGGCAAGATCCTGCTGATTGCCCACATGGACACGGTGTATCAGCGCGGCGCGCTCGCGCGGGCGCCGTTCAAGCTGGTCGGCAGCGCGCAGGGGCAACTGGCCTATGGCCCCGGCGTGGCCGACGACAAGGGCGGCGTGGCGCTGATCCTGCACACCTTGGGCCTGCTCAGCCCGCGCGACTATGCGGAACTGACCGTCGCCATCAACACCGACGAGGAGCGCGGCTCGCTGGGCTCCGGCCCGATCATCACCGAATTGTCAAAGGGCAAATCGGCCGTGCTCAGCTTTGAGCCGACCGGCTATCCCGAAGCCCTGTCGAACGGCACATCGGGCACCAACACGGTGATCGTCACCATCAAGGGCAAATCCGCCCATGCCGGGGCCGCGCCCGAAAGCGGCATCAACGCCCTGGCCGAAGCCGCGCATGTGATTGCCGCCACCCGCGATCTGGATCAGGGGCCCGGCAAGCTGCGCTTCAACTGGACGGTGGTGAACCAGGATCGCGGCGTGCGCAACATCATCCCCGACAGCATCACCCTGATCGGCGATCTGCGCATCATCGACATGGCGGAATTCGAACCGTTCAAGCAGGCGCTGGCGCAGCGGCTGGCCACCCCGGCCCAGCCCGGCGCGGTGGTGAATTTCGAGGTGCGGCTGAACCGGCCGCCGTTCAACGTGACGCCGGCCAGCATGGCGCTGATCGAGGAAGCCCAGGCCACCTATGCCCGGCTGGGCAAGAAGCTGAAGCTGCTGCCGCGCACCGGCGGCGGCACCGATGCCGCCTTTGCCGCCCTGGCCGGCGTGCCGGTGCTGGAGGCGCTGGGCCTGCCCGGCGCCGGCTATCACACCACCGATGCCGAATATGTCTATCTCGATGCGGTGCCGTCACGCCTTTATCTGGCTGCCAGCCTGATCCGCCGGCTGGGCCGGTAGACGCCTGCGCTCCCCGCGGCTAAGGCCGGCTGATGTCCACCGCTGCGCCCTCGCGCCTTGCTGCCATCATGCTGGTGCTGTCCGGCATCGGCGCCCTGTGCGTGCTGGATGCGCTGATGAAATGGCTGGCGCTGCGCCACGGGGCGCCGCTGGCCACCTTTGGCCGCTATGCCAGCGGCACGCTGATCGCCCTGGTGGTGTGGCAATGGCAGGGCCGGCCGTGGGTGGCGCCAGGCGGGCTGTTGCCCAATGTGGTGCGCGGATCGCTGCTGGCGGTGATGGCGCTGGCCTTCTTCTGGTCGATCACCATGCTGCCGCTGGCGCTGGTGCTCACCCTCACCTTCGTCGGCCCGCTGGTGGTGCCGTTCATGGCCCGCCTCTATCTGGGCGAGGCGGTGCAACCGCGCTATGTCGCGGCCGGCGTGGTCGGCTTTGGCGGGGTGCTGGTCACAGTGGGCGGCATACCCGATCTGTCGGGCGGGTCGCTGCTGGCGGCGCTGGCGGCGGTGGTGGCGGCCATCCTCTATGCCGCGTCCGCCGTCATCATGCGGTCACGCGCGGCGGCCGATGGCGCCACGGTGATCACGCTGATCGCCGCCGTGGTGCCGATGCTGTGGCTCAGCCCGGTGGCCTTCACCGCCACCGCCCTGCCCGGCCCCACCGATCTGGGCTGGATGCTGGCCACCGGCCTCGCCGGCAACATCGGGGTGCAGTTGATGGCGCGCGGCTATGTCCATCTGGAGGCGCAGATTTCGGCGGTGATGGAGTATAGCGCCCTGCCCTGGGCCGCCCTGTTTGGCTGGCTGCTGTTTGACGAAGCGGTGGCACTCAGCACGCTGGCCGGGGCGGTGATCATTGCCGGCGCCTGCCTGTGGGCGGCCAAAACCCCGAAACCGGCACCCAGGCCGGCTATCGCGCCGCCGCCAGCGCCAGTTCCTTGAGGCACAGCGCCTTGGCCCGGCCCACGGCCGCCACATCGGGCAGCAGATCAAGCGCCTCGCGCACATCGCTCACCGCCGCCGGTCCGGACGCGACAGGCGCTGCACACACCATCTGAACGCCCAGCACCGGCCCGCGCCGCAGATCGATCACGCCCAGCACTTCGGCCGGCGCGCGCGGCAGGGCGGCGGCCAGCGCCGCGGTCAATTCCGCGCCGCGGGTGGCATCGGCCCCGGCCGCCAGTTCCGGCGCCAGCGCGATCCAATCGGCCGCGCCGCCGCGGATGCCCGCCATCACGCGCGGCCAGTCCCCACCGGCGACCAGTTGGGCCACCGCCGCGCGCGGGCTTTGCGCCTGCACGCTGGCGGCGAACTGGCTGGCGGAAAGAATGGCAGCGGCGACGAGGGCAGCGATCATGCAAAGCTCCTTGCCTCCCCAATGTGGGGGCGGCCGCCGCGCCACGCAAGGGGCGGTGCGGCCCGGTTCAGGCCGGCGGATCGGCGATCATGGCGGTGAAATTCACCTCGGCCGCCAGCTTGCCGTCCACCTCGGCCCGGCCGCTGAACTTGGCGACGCGGCCGCGATCCTGCACCACCTGCACCTTCAGATGCAGGATGCAGCCTGGCTCCACCGGGGTGCGGAACTTGGCATTCTCGATCGCCATGAAATAGACGAGCTTGTCCCCCGCTGCCGGTTCCTTGGCGCGGGCGCTGTGGATGGCCAGCACGCCGGCGGTCTGCGCCAGCGCCTCCACGATCAACACGCCCGGCATGATCGGCCGGGCCGGGAAATGCCCGGCGAAAAAGGGCTCGTTGATCGTCACCGCCTTGATGCCGGTGGCGGATTGACCGGGGATCATGTCGATCACCCGGTCAACCAGCAGCATCGGAAAGCGGTGCGGCAGCAGCGCCATCACCGCCAGCACATCAGCGGTGGCCACGCTTTGCGTCATCGCCTCACTCATCAGCGACGGGGCGGCGCGGCCGGCGGCGCGGCGGGGGCCGGGGCGGCCGGGGCCGGCGCGGCGGGCGGGGCCGGCGGCGTGATCGAGACCTTGGGCAGCGCCTTGTCCAGGCGGGCGATCACGTCGGCGGTGATGTCAACGGCCGGGGTGTGCTGCAGGGTGGCGCGCTCGTCCATGGCGATGGTGGCGCCGCGTTCGCGCATGATCTGGCCGATGATCGGCTGGGCCGCATCGTTGATCTGCTTGATGATCCACTGCCGCGAGGTTTCGATTTCCTGCTGGCGGCGCTGCACTTCCTGTTCGGCCTGCTGCTGGCGGTTCTGGAATTCCACCACCTTGGCCTGCCAGGCCTGCACGGCGGCCTGCGGGGCGCCCTGTTGCGGCTGGGTATCGCGCAGGGTCTTTTCCTCGGCCTGCAGGCTGGTGCGCAGCGTGCCCAGCCGCGATTGCAGCGCATCGGCCTTGGGCTTCAGTTCCACCGCGGCGGCCTTGGCGGCGGCCGAGGTGTCGATCATTTCGGCCAGGTCTACCAGCACGATCACGGCCGGCGGCAGTTGCTGCGCCGCGGCCGGGGCAAAGGCCGGAAGGGCCGCGCCGGCCAGCGCCAGCGCCATCAACATCTTCTTCATCAGAATGCGGTCCCTACGTTGAATTGGAACAATTGCGGATCGTCGCCCGGCTGGGTGACGAGTGCCTTGGCAAGATCGAACCGGAACGGCCCGAACGGCGAATTCCAGTTGACCCCGATACCCACCGAAACGCGCGGTTTCGGCGTATTCCCCAGATATTCCTCGACAAAGCCCGAGGAGACACCATCGGTCGCGAGGCAGGGTGCGGTTTGCCCGGCCACGCGCGGCGCCACCACGTTCGGGCCGTTCTGGCAGGTGAGCGTGGGCGCCCTGAGGCTCCACAGCGCACCCACATCGGCAAAGATCGACGGCCGCAGACCCAGTTCCGAACCGGCCGAACCGATCGGAATGCGGATTTCGGCGCGCGCCAGATAATAGGCGCGGCCGCCCAGCGCGTCGTCCAGCGCCTGCCGGCGATCGGCCACCACCGTGCCATCCAGATTGAGCGGCCGGCGCAGCACGCGCGGGCCCACGCCGCGGATGTTGAAGCCGCGGAACTGCGGCTGGCCCAGGAAGAAGCGGTTGGTCAGGATCACGTCCTGCCCGGAATAGCCGGTCACATAGCCGCCCTCGCCGCCGATGTTGAGCACGAAGCCCGACCCGAACAGCGGCGTGAAGAAATCATAATTGGCGCGCGTGGTCAGGAACTTGATGCCCACCGGCACGCCGGCCAGATCCTGGCTGAAGGTGAAGCGCTGCCCGGCCGACGGCAGGCGCACGTTGTTGAGGCTGTTGAAGATCAGCGAATAGCCGATGGTCGACACCGTGCGGTTGCCCAACTGCTCGCACAGGAAGCGGCCGGCGCGCAGCGGATCGCACACGCCGTTGGTGAAGAAGGTCGCCTGATCCAGCCCGATTTCCTCGCGGCTGAGGCCATAGCGCAGCGAGGCCGCCCAGAATTCGGTGATCGAGAAGCCGGTGCGCACCTGGAAGCCGGTGGAAACCTGGGTGTAGGTGGTGTCGCGCGTGTTGTTGCCGGTGAAGCGGAACGAGCGGAAATCGCGCCGGAACACGTCAAAGCCCAGCGCCAGGTTGCGGCCCCACAGATAGGGTTCGGTGAAGCCGGCCTCCACCGAACGGGCGAAGCTGGAGATATTGCCCGACAGGCGGATTTCCTGGCCGCGGCCGCGGAAATTGCGCTGGCGCACGCTGGCCGAGAAGATGAAGCGTTCGATGCTGGAAAAACCGGCCGACAATTGCAGTTCGCCGGTGGGCCGTTCCTGCACATTGGTTTCGAGGATGATGCGGTCGGGCGTGGTGCCGGGCTTCTGCTCGATGTCCAGCTTTTCCTGGAAATAGCCCAGGCCGAGCAAGCGGTCCTTCGAACGCTTCACCTTGATCGAGTTGAAGGCATCGCCTTCCACCAGGCGGAATTCGCGCCGGATCACATTGTCCTGCGTGATGGTGTTGCCGTTGATGGCCACGCGCTCCACATACACGCGCGGCACCTCCGCCACCTGGAAGGTGACGTTCATCTTCAGCTCGTCCTTGTTGCGCTCGAACTGCGGGCGCACGTCGGCAAAGGCATAGCCCAAAAGGCCGGCGGTCTCGCTCAGCGTCTCGACCGTGTTCTCGATCTTCTGCGCATCGTACCAGTCACCCTCCTTGATGCGGATGATCGGCTTGAATTCCTTGGCCTTCACGTCGCGCAGCTGGCTTTCCAGCTCGACCTTGCCGAACTTGTAGCGCTCGCCCTCCTCCACCACATAGGTGACGATGAAGTCCTTCTTGTCGGGCGTCAGCTCCGCCACCACCGAGGAGACACGGAAATCGGCATAGCCCTGGGTGAGATAATATTGCCGCAATTTCTGCTGGTCATAGGCCAGGCGATCAGGGTCATAGGTGTCGTTGGAGGTGAAGAAGCGCCAGGCGCGGGCCTGCTTGGAGGCCATCTGCTTGCGGATCTCGCCTTCCTTGAACTTGGCATTGCCCAGGATGTTGATCTGGCGGATCTTGGATTTGGCGCCCTCGTTGATCTCGAACACCACGTCGACGCGGTTCTGCTCAAGCTGGACGATCTTGGGCTCCACGCTGGCGGCAAAGCGGCCGCCACGGCGATAGAGTTCGAGGATGCGGGCCAGATCGGCGCGCGCCTTTGAACGGGTGAAGATCTGCCGCGGCGCCAGCCGGATTTCCTCGCGGATCTTGTCTTCCTTCACCCGCTTGGCGCCTTCGACGATGATCCGGTTGATCACCGGATTTTCCTTCACCTCAACGGTGAGGACGCCATTGTCATCGCGGATGGTGGCATCGGCAAACAGTTCGGAGGCATAGAGCGCCTTCAGCGCGGTATCGAGCGCATCGCGGTCATAGCGGTCACCGATGGCGAGGTTGAGATAGGAGCGCACGGTCTCCGGCTCCAGCCGCTCGGTGCCGCGCACCACCACCGAACGCACCACGCCGGCATTGGCGGCGGTGGCCGGCAGCGCGCTGGCGTTGCGGCTTTCGGCGGCGCGGGCCTCGGCCTCGGCCGACGGGCGGGCCGGCGCGGCTTCGGGGGCGCGGCGGCGCTGCTGGCCGGTGGCCGGGCTGGCCAGTGCGGTTGTCAACAGCAGCAGCGACAGCGGGCGGATCACCCCTGCGCTGCTCCTCGCCGGCTTCACCTGGCTTGCGTCCATCAACCCCACTTGTCCTGTCTCACTCTTGTGCCCGCCGGTTCGGCCGGCGGTGCAGTGCCCATTCCTGCGGCCCCGGCCAAGCCGCCGTTCAACCCAGCAGGGCGGACAGGCGGTCCCACAGGCCCACCGATCCGAAATCATGCCAGGTCAGCACGGCCATCAACGACATCAGGGCGGCAAAGCCCGACATGAAGGCCCATTGCTGCACCTTTTCTGCCAACGGCTGCCGGCGGACGGCCTCAATGCCGTAGAGCAGAAGATGCCCTCCGTCCAGCGTGGGGATGGGCAGCAGATTGATGAAGCCCAGATTAATCGAGAAGAAGGCCATGAAGGCAATCGCCGCGATCGGGCCCAGGCTGGCCTGCTGGCCGGCGATCTGCGCGGTCTTCACCGGGCCGCCCATTTCGGCCAGCGAGCGCTCACCCACCACCACCTGGCGCAGCGTGCGGCCGATGGTCTGCACGATATCCCACGTGTCAACCAGCGCCCAGCGCACCGCCTCGCCCAGGCCCACCGCCGTCACCACCTTGGAATGGCTGGAAATGCCGATCTGCGGGTGGCGGCTGCGGTTGCCGAAATTGTCGATGCTCTCCACCATCGCCGGCTGCACCACCAAATCCAGTTCGCGGCCGGCGCGCGCCACGTGCAGCGCGATCGGCTGGCCCACGCCGGTCTTCACCTCGGCAACGATCTGCTCGTACCGCTCCACCGCCTTGCCGTTGATGCGCAGGATCCGGTCTCCGGGCTGGATGCCGGCGCGGGCGGCGGGGCTGTTTTCCAGCACCATTTCCGCCACCGGCGGGGAGGCCGGATGGCCATAGGCGAGGTTGAACCCGGCCAGGATCACCACGGCAAACAGGAAATTGATGAACGGGCCGGCTGCCACGATGATGGCGCGCTGCCACAGCGGCAGGAAGGCAAACAGGCCGCGCCGCTCACGCTCCGGCAAGGCCATCACCGCCGGATCGACCTGGCTGGCCTCGTTCATGTCGCCAACAAACTTCACATAGCCGCCCAGCGGGATGGCATTCACCCGCCAGCGCACGCCGCGCCCATCGGTCCAGCCCAGCAGTTCGCGGCCAAAGCCAAAGGCAAAGGCCTCGATCTTGGCGCCAAACAGCCGGCCGGCCAGGAAATGCCCGCCTTCGTGCACCACCACCAGCACCGCGATCATCGGGATGAAGGTGGCCAGGGTGAAGAGCAGCCCCGGCTGTTCCAGCAGCGGCAGCGGGTTCATGCCGAAACCTTGCGCACCAGGCCACGCGCGGCGGCGCGGGCGGCGGCATCGATGGCCACCACTTCGTCCAGTGTTTCAACCCGGCCAGAAGGGACCATCGCCAATGTCTCCGCCACGATGGCATCGATATCAAGGAAGCCGGCTTGCCCTTCGATGAACGCCGCCACGGCGATCTCGTTGGCGGCGTTCAGGATGCAGGGCGCGCTGCCGCCGGCACGCATCGCCGACCAGGCCAGCGCCAGGCAGGGGAAACGCGCCAGATCGGGCTTTTCAAAGGTCAGGCTGGCCACCGCGGCAAAATCCAGCCGCTGCGCCGGGGTGGCGATGCGTTCCGGCCAGCCCATGGCATAGGCGATGGGAATGCGCATGTCGGGGCTGCCCAACTGGGCCAGCACGCTGCCGTCATTATATTCCACCATCGAATGGATCACCGATTGCGGGTGGATGATCACGTCCAGCTGGTCCACCGTCACCGGGAACAACTGCCCGGCCTCGATCAGTTCCAGCCCCTTGTTCATCAATGTGGCGCTGTCGATGCTGATCTTGGCGCCCATGCTCCAGGTGGGATGCTTGCAGGCATCGGCCACGCTCACGCCGCGCATCGCCTCGCGGCTGTGGTTGCGGAACGGCCCGCCGCTGGCGGTCAGGATCACCCGCTCCACCTGGGCGGGATCATCGTGCGGAAACACCTGGAAAATCGCGTTGTGCTCGCTGTCCACCGGCAGCAGCGTGGCGCCATGGGCCCTGGCGGCGGCGGTCACCACCGGGCCGGCGCAAACAAGGGTCTCCTTGTTGGCGATGCCGATCTGGGCGCCGCGCCGCACCGCGGCCATGGTGGGGGCAAGGCCGGCGGCCCCCACGATGGCGGTGATCACGATTTCGGCATCGCGGGCGGCGGCCTCCACCACCGCGTCCGGCCCGGCGCCGCTGGCGATGCCGCTGCCGGCCAGCGCCTCCTTCAAGGCCGCGCCCTTGGCGGCATCGGCCACGGCGGCAAAGCGTGCGCCGCAGGCTTTGGCCGCTGCGGCCAGCCGCACCACGTCACTGCCGGCGGTCAGCGCCTCCACCCGCCAGCGGCCGGGATTGCGCGCCACCAGATCCAGCGCCTGGCTGCCCACCGAACCGGTGGCGCCCAAGATTGTCAGACTGCGTGTCATCCCGCCCACCCGGTCATCACGAAAATCCCCGCCCCGGCCACCGCCACCGGCACCAACCCGTCCAACCGGTCCATCACCCCGCCGTGGCCGGGCAATATCCGCCCGCTGTCCTTCACGCCGCAGCGCCGTTTCAGCCAGCTTTCATACAGATCGCCCAAGATCGACAGCACGGCCAGCGGCAGCGCCAGCAGCGCCAGCCGCTGCGCCCCGGCCAGCCCGGCATAGCCCGGCCACAACGGCATCAGCAGCAGCGCCGCCGCCACCGCGCCCACCAGGCCGCCAACCGCCCCGCTCCACGTCTTGTTCGGGCTGATCGCCGGGGCCAGTTTCGGGCCGCCAATGGCGCGGCCGGTGAAATAGGCGGCGATATCGGCGCCCCACACCACCAGCAGCAGCAGCAAGGTCGCCCAGATGCCCCACGCCTGCCCGCGCAGCCAGATCAGCGCGATGCCCGGCAGCCCGCAATAGAGCAGGCCGATCAGGAACGGCCGGTCCAAGCCCAGCCGGCCGCGCTGCACGCCGCTGCGGCCGGTGGGATCAAGCAGCGGCTGGCGCAACTGGAACAGGAAGATGCCGCCCAGCCCGGCCGCACCGGCCAATAGCCACAGCGCCGAAAACCAATCCCCCATCCACATCAGCACCATGGTGCCGCCCAGCACGGCCAGGCCCAGCCGCCGGGCCAGCAGCGGCAGCCGGTGCATCGCCGCCCATTCCGCCCACATCAGCAGCACGGCCACGGCCGCCAGCGCGGCAAAGGCGATGCCGCCGGCCCACAGCGCCGCCACCGCCGCCGCCACCAGCACCAGGCCGGTGGCGATGCGCTTGCCCAGTTCGCCCATCAACGCCCGCCAAACCGGCGTTCGCGCCGGGAAAATTCGGCCAGCGCCGCGCCCAGCGCCGCATCGTCGAAATCCGGCCACAGCGTGTCGGTCACCAGAAATTCGGCATAGGCCGATTGCCACAGCAGGAAGTTTGACAGCCGCAGTTCGCCCGATGTGCGCAGCACCGCATCGGGCAGCGGCAGATCGGCGGTGTCCAGCCGGGCCTCCAGCGCATCGGCGGTGATGGCATCGGGCGCCAGCCGGCCGGCGGCGACGTCCTGGGCCAGGGCGCGCGCCGCCCGCACCAGTTCGGCCTGGCCGCCATAATTCAGCGCCATCACCAGCCTGAGGCCATGATTGCCGGCGGTACGTTCGCGCGCCCGTTCCAGCAGTGCCACCAGATCGGGCTTCAGCGCCCGCCAATCGCCGATGAAATCCAGCCGCACGCCGTTCCGGTGCAGCGCGTCAATCTCGCTCTGCACATAATGTTTGAGCAGGCCCATCAGGTCGCTCACCTCATCGGCCGGGCGCTTCCAGTTCTCGCTGGAAAAGGCATAGAGGGTGAGCACCTCAAGGCCAAGGCCGGGCGCGGCCTCCACCACGCGGCGCACCGCCTCCACCCCGGCGCGGTGGCCGGCGATGCGCGGCAGGCGGCGGGCCTTGGCCCAGCGGCCATTGCCGTCCATGATGATGGCCAGATGCCGGCAGCCGCCCGCACCGTCACCAGCCTGCGGGGCGGGCGAGGCGTTCACTTGCCGAGGATTTCCTTTTCCTTGGCAGCCACGGCGGCATCAATCTCCACCATCGCCTTGTCGGTGATCTTCTGCACCTCGGTTTCCAGCCGCTTCTGCTCGTCCTGGCTGATCTTGCCCTTCTTTTCGGCCGCCTTCAGCGCTTCCATGCCGTCACGGCGCACGTTGCGGGCGGCCACCTTGGCCTTTTCGGCATAGGTGCCGGCCAGCTTCACCATCTCCTTGCGGCGCTCCTCGGTCATGTCCGGGATCGGCAGGCGCAGGGTCTGGCCGTCGGTGATCGGGTTGAGGCCCAGCCCGGCCGAGCGGATGGCCTTTTCCACCGGGGTCACGTTGGTGCGGTCCCACACCTGCACGCTCAGCATGCGCGGTTCCGGCGCCGCCACGGTGGCCAGCTGGTTCAGCGGCATCAGGCTGCCATACACCTCCACCTGCACCGGATCGAGCAGGGTCACATTGGCGCGGCCGGTGCGCAGGCCGGTCAGATCATGCTTCAGCGCCTCGATGGCGCCGGTGGTGCGGCGCTCCAGATCGGTCTTGAACGGGCCGGGCTCGAACTCAGCCATGGGCTTCTCCTGTCACAATGGTCGATGTGCCCGCACCGCCCAGCACCGAAAGCAGCGCTCCGGCCTCGCGGATATTGAACACGATGATGGGAATGTCGTTGTCGCGGCACATGGACACCGCGCTGGCGTCCATCACCTTCAGATTGTCGGCCAGCACGGTGGAATAGCTCACCCGGTCATAGCGGCGCGCGCCCGGCACCCGCTTGGGATCGGCATCATACACGCCATCCACGCTGGTGCCCTTGAACAGCGCATCGCAGTTCATCTCGGCCGCGCGCAGCGCCGCTCCGGTGTCGGTGGTGAAGAAGGGATTGCCGGTGCCGGCGGCAAAGATCACCACCCGGCCCTTCTCCAGATGCCGCTCGGCGCGGCGGCGGATATAGGGTTCGCACACCGATGGCATCGGGATGGCCGATTGCACCCGGGTTTCCACGCCGATGTTTTCCAGCGCGTTCTGCATGGCCAGCGCGTTCATCACCGTGGCCAGCATCCCCATGTAATCGGCGCTGCCGCGATCAAAGCCCTTGGCCGCCGCCGCCAGCCCGCGGAAAATGTTGCCGCCGCCCACCACCAGGCACAATTCCACCCCGGTGTCGTGCACGGCCTTCACCTCGCCGGCGATGCGGGCGGCCTCTTCGGGATCGATGCCATAGGCTCCCTGGCCCATCAGCACCTCGCCCGAAAGCTTCAACAGGATACGCTTGAAACTGGCCATGGCCCCCCGACTCATCCGGCTCGATCCGTTCCGGTTCGCTTGATCCCGGCTTGCTGCCGCATGGTCACTAGCCGCGCTTGCCCCCACTTGCCAAGCGCCGGCCTCTCAAAAAAACGGGCCGGGGTTGCCCCCGGCCCGTCTGTCGCTTCGGCAATGGTGCTCAGAGCCCGGCAGCAGCCGCCACTTCGGCGGCAAAATCGCTCTGCTGCTTCTCGATGCCTTCGCCCAGTTGCATGCGCACAAAGCCCTTCAGGCTGATGCCGGTGCCGGCGGCCTTGGCGGCGGCGGCCACCACATCGCCCACCTTGGTCTTGCCGTCGATCACGAACACCTGGTTCACCAGGGTCGATTCCTGGGCGAACTTGCGCACGCCGCCTTCGATCATCTTCTCGATGATCTCGGCCGGCTTGCCGCTGGTGGCGGCCTTTTCGCGGGCGATGGCGCGCTCGCGCTCCACCAGCGCCGGATCAAGGCCGCTCTCGTCCAGCGCCAGCGGGCTGGCGGCGGCCACGTGCATGGCGATCTGCCTGGCCAGCGGCTCAAGCACATCGGCCGGGGCGGCCGATTCCAGGCCCACCAGCACGCCGATGCGGCCGATGCCGGGCGCGATGGCGTTGTGCACATAGGATGCCACCACACCCTGGCTCACTTCCAGGGTGGCGGTGCGGCGCAGGCTCTGATGCTCACCGATGGTGGCGATGTTGGCGGTCAGCTTGTCGGCCACGCTGATGTCGCTGCCCGGGAAGGTCAGCGCCGCCAGCGCGGCGGCATCGGCGCCGGTTTCCAGCGCCAGGCCGGTCACGCTGGTCACAAACGCCTGGAAAATCTCGTTCTTGGCAACGAAATCGGTTTCGCTGTTCACTTCCACGGCAGCACCCCTGGTGCCGGCCACGGCCACGCCCACCAGGCCTTCGGCGGCGGTGCGGCCAGCCTTCTTGGCGGCGGCCGCCAGGCCCTTGGCGCGCAGCCAGTCAACGGCGGCTTCCATGTCGCCGGCGGTTTCCGCGAGCGCCTTCTTGCAATCCATCATGCCCGCGCCGGTCTTGTCGCGCAGATCCTTCACCATGCTGGCAGTGACTTCAGCCATGGGATGCTCCTTTCGGGTTGAACGGGAGGGCCCTTGCCGCACCCGGATGACATCATTGTGACAGGAGGCCGGATGCGCCTGCATCCGGCCTCCCGCGATCGGTTGGTCGGAAAGCTCAGGCTTCCGGCTGGGCAGCGTCGGCCAGCACCGGCTCCTCGGCCAGAAACTCCACCGGAGCCTCTTCCATGGCGCCCAGATCCACGCCCATGTCGGCCGCGCGGCCCTGGCGGGCATCGATCACGGCATCGGCAATGGCGTTGACATAGAGCTGGATGGCGCGGCTGGCATCGTCGTTGCCCGGCACCGGGAAGGCGATGCCGGTGGGATCGGTGTTGGAATCAAGGATGGCCACCACCGGGATGCCCAGCACATTGGCCTCCTTCACGGCCAGTTCTTCCTTGTTCACGTCTATGATGAAGATCACGTCAGGCAGGCCGCCCATGTCGCGGATGCCGCCCAGCGAGGCTTCGAACTTGTCGCGCTCGCGGGTCAGCTTCAGCACTTCCTTCTTGGTGAAGCCGGTGGTGTCACCCGACAGCGTCTCTTCCAGCTGCTTGTACTTGCGGATCGAGCCCGAGATGGTCTTCCAGTTGGTGAGCATGCCGCCCAGCCAGCGATGGTTGACATAATGCATCCCGCAGCGGCGGGCGGCCTCGGCGATCGGGTCCTGCGCCTGGCGCTTGGTGCCGACAAACAGCACCTTGCCGCCGTGCTGCACGGTCAGCCGCACGAATTCGAGCGCGCGGGCAAACAGCGGCACGGTCTGCGACAGGTCGATGATGTGCACGCCGTTGCGGTCACCGAAGATGTACGGCTTCATCTTCGGGTTCCAGCGATGCGTCTGGTGGCCAAAATGGGCGCCGGCTTCAAGCAGTTGCGCCATGGTGACGACGGGAGCCGCCATAAGTATCTACCTCCGGTTGGGCCGCCGCGGGGGAGTGGTCGGGTACGAAACCCGGCACCGGATATGTCCCCCCGCGTGGGGTTTGTGGAGCGCGCGCCTTAGCGAAGGGTGGCGCGGCCGTCAAGCCGGGCGGCCGTCATCCCGCCGGCGTCACCTTCAGCAGCCGGCCGTTGACATCGTCGGTGACGAGATAAAGCTCGCCGGCCGGGCCTTCGATCACATCGCGGATGCGCTCCTTGCGGTCGGTCAGCAGCCGCTCCTCGCCCACCACCTTGTCACCCTTCAGCACCAGCCGCACCAACGCCATCGAACGCAGGCCGCCGACAAGGATATTGCCCTTGTATTCCGGCATCGCCTTGCCGCTGTAGAAGATCATGCCCGATGGCGCGATCACCGGGTCCCAATAATAGACCGGCTGTTCCATGCCGGACTTCTGTGTGGCGCTGTCGCTGATCGGCTTGCCCGAATATTCCTCGCCATAGGTGATGCTGGGCCAGCCATAATCCTTGCCCTTCACAATCAGGTTGAGCTCGTCGCCGCCCTGCGGGCCGTGCTCCACCTCCCACAGCCGGCCCTTGGCATCCAGCGCCGCGCCCTGCACGTTGCGGTTGCCATAGCTCCAGATTTCCGGGCGGACGCCGGCGCGGCCCACGAAGGGATTGTCCCGCGGGATCGAGCCGTCACGGTTCACCCGCACGATCTTGCCGAGCAGACTGTCAAGCTGTTGCGCCTGCATCCGCCCCGGCAGGACCGAGCGTTCGCCCAGCGTGATGATCAGCGTGCCATCGGCCGGAAACACCAGCCGGCCGCCATAATGCTGGGTGGCCTCCAACGTGGGCAGCTGGCGGAAAATCACCTGCACGTCGCGCATTTCGGCGCCCACCAGATGGCCGCGCGCCACCGCCGTGCCGTTCCCGCCCTCACGCGGTTCGGCATAGCTCCAGTAAATCCAGCCATCGCCAGGATTGGCCACGCCCAGCATGCCGCCCTGGTTGCGGGCATCGGTGGGCGGCGTGCCGGTCACCGCCTGTTTGGTGCCGGCGGCGCCCACGATGGTCAGCCGGCCGGCCGCCTTCTCGCTCACCAGGAAATAGCCGCCATCCAGCAGCGCCACCGCCCACGGCCGGTTGAGGCCGGCGGCAATCTCGGTCACCGCCAGCTTCGTTTTCGACACCACCGCCTCGGCGCGGGTCTGGCCGGCGAAGGCCGGGGATTTCTCCGGCACATTGGGCGGGCCTTGCGGCACCGGGGCGGCCAGCGCCGGCACGGCGATCAGGGCGGCAAGCAGGATGGCGCGGGTCATCGGTCAATCTCCTTTTCAGCCGTCTATGCCGCCGGGCCGGTGCGGCGGCAATGCCACTGCCGTGTCGCAGCCCTCACATCGCCCCGCCTTACATGGCGATGCGCGGCCGGCCCATATAGTCCATCTTGCCCAGCGCCACCCCGGCGTTGCGCAGGAAGGCATAGAGCATGGTGGCGTGGAAATAGAAATTGGGCTGGGCAAAGCTCAGCAGGAAATCCTCGGACTTGAACGGCATGCGGCGCTCGCCAAACACGAACAGGGTGGTGCCGCCGATGAACCCCTCCATCTCGGCCTCGCTCACCGCAGCCAGCGCCGCATCGGCTTCTTTCAGGGCGGCGGTGAAAGCGGCCGGGCTGGCCTCCAGCGGCTCACCGCCGGGGCTGTACTGGCCCACCCGCACCGCCGCAATCGCGCCCGCGCTGTGTGAGGCCACGCTCTTCACCTGGAAGGCCAGCGGCAGCATGTCCGGCGCCAGTTTCGCCCCGGCCCAGTCGCTGAACCCGGACGCCTCCGCCTTGGCCAGCACGTTGAGACAACCGCCAATGATCTGGCGGCACGAGGGCACGAAGGCGGCATGGAGTGACAATGGCATGGTGCGGTTCCCCTGTGTGTTCCGGCCGCGAATGTGGCGCGGGTTGGTGGAGGGGGCAAGCCTGATGCTTGTGGGTGGGAGGTCCTGCCTCGTTGGGGGCGATGATCCTCCCCCTCTGGGGGAGGTGCCGACCGCAGGGAGGCGGAGGGGGTGAGCCGGGCTCACCTGTGTTGCCACTGGCGCGGCCGGCGGCGGAGCCGCCGAGTCCGCTTGCGCGGGAAGAAGGAGGGAAGGAAGAGCGCGGCGGAGCCGCGCCGTCAGACGACACAAAAAAGGGCGGCTGGAGAGCCGCCCTTTTTGGTCGCTGGCCGTGCTTGCGCGAGTCGGTGGATAGTGCTGCGCACTATCCACGCGCCGCGCTGCTCAGTGCCCCCCCCCATTCAACCCCTTCACAATATTCTCCACCATCTTCTTCGCATCGGCCAGCAGCATCATCGTGTTGTCCGAATAGAAAACCGGGTTGTCCACGCCGGCATAGCCGACACCGCCCATCGAGCGCTTCACGAACAGCACCGTCTTGGCCTTTTCCACGTCAAGGATCGGCATGCCATAGATCGGGCTCGACTTGTCGGTCTTGGCAAGGGGGTTGGTCACATCGTTGGCGCCGATCACGAAGGCGACATCGGCCTGGCCGAATTCGCTGTTGATGTCCTCCAGTTCGAACACCTCGTCGTACGGCACATTGGCTTCGGCCAGCAGCACGTTCATGTGGCCCGGCATGCGGCCCGCCACCGGGTGGATGGCGTATTTCACGCTCACGCCTTCCTTCTTCAGCAGGTCACCCATTTCGCGCAGAGCGTGCTGGGCCTGGGAGACGGCCATGCCATAGCCGGGCACGATGATCACGCTTTCGGCATTCTGCATGATGAAGGCGGCATCGTCGGCCGAACCAGCCTTGTAGCTCTTGGCCGGGCCGCTGGCCTTGGGCCCGCCGGCATCGGCCTCGGCGCCAAAGCCGCCGGCGATCACGCTGATGAAGCTGCGGTTCATGGCGCGGCACATGATGTACGACAGGATCGCGCCCGACGACCCCACCAGCGCACCGGTGATGATCATCGCGGTGTTCTGCAAGGTGAAGCCCATCGCCGCCGCGGCCCAGCCCGAATAGCTGTTGAGCATCGAGATGACGACCGGCATGTCGGCCCCGCCGATCGGGATGATCAGGGTGACGCCGATCAGGAACGACAGGCCAAGGATGATCCACAGCAGCGGCCCCTGCCCCAGCGCGGCGGTGCCATCGGTGGCAAAGATGCCGGTGAGCACGAGGATGCCGACCAGCGTGCCCAGATTGAGCACATGCCGGCCCGGCAGCAGGATCGGGGAGCCCGACATGCGGCCCGACAATTTCAGGAAGGCGATGATCGAGCCTGAGAAGGTGATCGCCCCGATCGCCACGCCCAGGCCCATTTCAACGCGGGACACCGCCAGGATGGCGCCGGCTTCGTCAACGATGCCGAAGGCGGCCGGGTTGAGATAGGCGGCGCAACCCACCAGCACGGCGGCCATGCCCACCAGGCTGTGGAAGCCGGCGACCAGTTCCGGCATCGCCGTCATCTGGATGCGCTGGGCGATCACCCAGCCGATGCCGCCACCGATGGCGATGGCGCCGATGATCAGCGGCAGGCCGGTGGGGTGCAGGGCCAGGGTGGTGCCGACGGCGATCAGCATGCCGATCATGCCGTTGCGGTTGCCGGCCTGGCTGGATTCCGGCGAGGACAGGCCGCGCAGCGAGAGGATGAAGAGAACGCCCGAAACCAGATAGGCCAGAACGGCCCAGGCCGGGGTGGCGGCGACTGCATGTTCCATTTTGTGCTACCCCTGCCTTACTTCGAAGCCGCCGGCTTCTTGTCTTTCTTCTTGTACATGGCGAGCATGCGCCGCGTGACGGCAAAGCCGCCGAAGATGTTGATGCTGGCCAGCACCACGCCCGCCAGGCCCAGCCATTGCGACAGGCCGCCGCCTTCGGTGATCGCCCCGGCCGCCGCCGCGATCAGCGCGCCCACGATGATCACCGATGAAATGGCGTTGGTGACGGCCATCAGCGGCGTGTGCAGCGCCGGCGTGACCGACCACACGACATAATAGCCGACGAACACCGCCAGCACGAAGATCGACAGGATCGACAGGAAATCCATCGCGATGCGCCCCTTAACCCAACAGCCGTTCGTGGACGATCTTGCCGCCCTCGGTCAGCTTGATGCCCTTCACGATGTCATCATCGGCGGGCCATTCGGCAGCCTTGGCCTCCTTGTTCCAGAAGGCCGAGATCATGTTGAAGAAATTGCGGCTGAACAGCGCCGATGCATCCGGCGCGATGCGGCTGGCCGGGTTGGAATGGCCGATGATCTTCACGCCATGCACTTCCACCACCTGGCCGGCCACGGCGCCTTCCACGTTGCCGCCACTGTCCACCGCCAGATCAACCACCACGCTGCCCGGCCGCATGCTGGCCAGCTGCGCATCGGTGATCAGGCGCGGCGCCGGCCGGCCGGGGATCAGCGCGGTGGTGATCACGATATCCTGCTTGGCGATGTGGCTGGAGACGAGTTCGGCCTGGGCAGCCTTGTATTCCTCGCTCATTTCCGTGGCATAGCCGCCGGCGCCCTCGCCCTCGATGCCCTTCACCTTGTCGACGAAGATGGCCTTGGCGCCCAGCGATTCAATCTGTTCCTTGGTGGCCGAACGCACGTCGGTGGCGCTCACCACCGCGCCCAGGCGGCGGGCGGTGGCAATCGCCTGCAGGCCGGCCACGCCCACGCCCATGATGAACACGCGGGCGGCGCTGATGGTGCCAGCCGCCGTCATCATCATCGGAAAGGCCCGGCCATAGGCCTCACCGGCATCGATCACCGCCTTGTAGCCGGCCAGGTTCGACTGGCTGGACAGCACGTCCATCGATTGCGCGCGCGTGGTGCGCGGCATGAATTCCATCGCATAGGCGACCAGCCCGGCCCCGGCATAAGCCTCGATCTTGGCGCGATCATTGAACGGCGCCATGATGCCGGCCACGATGGTACCGGCGGCGATGCCGGGCAGATCGGCCAGCGGCGGCGCCTGGATGCCCAGCACCATCTGCGCACCGGCGATCACCTCGGCGCGGCTGGCCACGGTCGCACCGGCGGCGGCATAATCCGCATCCGCAATGCGCGCGCCCGCTCCGGCGCCGGCTTCCACCGCCACCGCGGCACCCAGCCCGATCAGCTTCTTCACCGTTTCCGGCGTTGCCCCCACGCGGCTTTCGTTGGCCGCGATTTCCTTCAGCACTGCAATCTTCATGCCCGCCCCCAACGCGCCGTTCAAACCAGAAACACGTAGAGCAGGGCCACGACGGTGACGACAAAGATCGTCCCCCACTTGGTGGCGGCGGTGAAGCCCGAATAGGTCGCCTTATGACCGTCCATCGGATGTTTGTTGCTGGCCATGGCTGGCGAAACCCTCAAAAATTGCGTGTTCACGTTGCACTGCCGCAAGGGCTGCGCCCAAAGACTGGGCATTGCCTGTTAGCGGCACTCTCCCGCGCTGTGAAGGGGCTGATGCCCTCTCAGCCCAGACAGGGGTGGGCGGCGGCCCAGAGTTTCAGCGCCTGCACCGTTTCCGGCACATCATGCACACGGCAAATCTGCACCCCGGCGCCGGCCCCGGCCAGCGCAACCGCAAGGCTGCCGGGCAGCCGCCGCTCCACCGGTTCTTCGGCAGACAATTTGCTTATCAAGGATTTGCGGCTGGCCCCCAGCAGGATCGGCACCCCCAGCCCGTGCAGCAGCGCCAGCCCCTTCAACAGCGCCACATTGTGCGCGAGCCCCTTGCCAAAGCCGATGCCGGGATCGGCGATGATGGCATCCCCGGCCACGCCGGCAGCCCGCGCTGCGGCAATCCGCCCCTCCAGCCAGTCAAACACATCCAGCAGCGCATGGTCATACTGCGGCGCCACCTGCATGGTTTCGGGCGTGCCCTGGTGATGCATCAGCACCACCGGCACGCCGGCCCGCGCCACCAGCGGCAGCGCCGCTGGATCATGGCACAGCCCGCTCACATCGTTGATCAGCGCCGCCCCGGCGCCCAGCGCCGCCGCCATCACCGCAGCCTTGCGCGTGTCGATCGACCAGCGCAGCCCGGCCAGCGCCGGCATCAGGCCCTCCAGCCGCGCCAGTTCCTCGGCCACGGCCAGTTCGCGCGCGCCCGGCCGGGTGGATTCCGCCCCCACGTCCACCAGCGCCGCCCCGGCCGCCACCATCGCCCGCGCCGCCGCCGCCGCGCGGTCCGGGTCCATGTGGCGGCCGCCATCCGAAAAACTGTCCGGCGTCACGTTCAGGATGCCCATCACCAGCGGCGTCTGCCGATGGCCCCATTCGGCCAGCAGCGGGCGCGGCGCGGTCAGCCGGGCCAGCCAGTCCGCCGGCACCTGCTCGGCCGGGATCAGCCCTTCGCTGCCGGCCCTGGTCAACACCTCGGCCCGGGCAAAGGAAAAGGGGCCGCCGGCCAGCGGCAACCCCTCCCCTTCGCTCAGGATCGGCCGGTAATATCGCCTTACCACACCTTGATCCGCTGTTCCGGCGCCAGATACAGCTTCTCGCCCGGCTTCACGTTGAACGCCTTGTACCAGGCATCCAGGTTGCGCACGACATAGGGGCGGAAATGGCTGGCAGTGTGCGGATCGGTGATCAGCTGCTGCTGCAGGGCGGCATCGCGATATTTGGTGCGCCAGCTCTGGGCAAAGGCCAGGAAGAAGCGCTGATCGCCGGTGAAGCCATCGATCACCTTGGCCTTCCTGCCCTTCAGGCTGCGCTGATACGCATCATAGGCGATGGTCACGCCGGCCAGATCGGCCATATTCTCGCCCAGCGTCAGCTCGCCGTTGATCTTCTTGCCCGGCAGCGGCTCATAGGCGGCATATTGCGCCACCACCTTGTCGGTGCCGGCCTTGAAGCGCTTCACATCGTCGGCCGTCCACCATTCGCTCAGCCGGCCGGTCTTGTCATATTTGCGGCCCTGATCGTCGAAATGATGGGTGATCTCGTGGCCGATCACCCCACCGATGGCGCCATAATTCACCGCATCATCGGCATTGGGATCAAAGAAGGGCGCCTGCAGGATGGCGGCCGGAAACACGATCTCGTTCCAGGTCGGGTTGGCATAGGCGTTCACCGTCATCGGCGTCATGAACCATTCGCTGCGGTCCACCGGCTTGCTCAGCTTGGCCACGGCTTCGCGGAACTGGAATTCGGCCACCCGGCGCAGATTGCCCGCCAGATCGCCGCGCACGATGCTGAGCGCGGAATAATCCTTCCACTTGTCGGGATAGCCGATCTTGGGCGTGAAGGCGGCCAGCTTCTCGCGGGCGGCAACGCGCGTCTTCGGGTCCATCCAGGCCAGCTTGTCGAGCCGGGCATCCAGCGCGGCGATGATGTTCTTCACCAGTTCATCGATCTTGGCCTTGGCCTGCGGCGGGAAATATTCGGCCACATACAGCTTGCCGATCGCCTCACCCAGCACCGACGAGGTCAGGTCAACCCCGCGCTTCCAGCGCGGCGCCTGCTGCGGCTGGCCGCCCAGCGTCTTGTTGTACATCTCGAAATTGGCATCCACAAAGGCCTTGGGCAGGCCCGGCGCCGCATCGCGGATGGCCAGAAACGCCAGATAATCCTTCAGCACCGCCAGATCGGCGCCGTTGATGATCCGGGCGATGCCTTCCAGCGAACTGGGGGTGGAAATGATCACCTCGCCCTGCACCGGAATGCTGGTGCCGGCGATGAAGCGGGACCAGTCCAGCCCCGGAAAGCGGGTGGCAAGATCGGCCGCCGGCACCGGGTTGTAGGTCTTTTCGGCCTGGCGGCGCTCCACGCGGGTCCAGTGCACCCGGGCGATTTCGGTTTCCAGCGCCACAATCGCCTCGGCGCGGGCCTTGGCATTGTCAAAGCCGGCCAGACCCAGCATCGTCGCCACATATTCCCGGTATTTGGCGCGCGCCGCCACAAAGGCGGGGTTCTTGTCGTCGAGATAATAATCCCGGTCAGGCAGGCCCAGCCCGCCCTGGCCACCCTGCACCACAAAGCGGTCAGGGTTCTTGCGATCGGGGCCCACGCCCATGCCGATCGGGCCGCCCACGCCCAGCCGCAGGTTGCGGCCCAGCGCCTCGGCCACATCGGCCTTGGTCTGGATGGCGGCAATCGCATCCAGATCAGGCTTCAGCGGGGCGATGCCCTTGGCCTCGATGGCGGCCTCGTCCATGAAACTGGCGAAGAAATCGCCCACCTTCTGGGCCTCGCTGCCCGGCGCGCCGCTGCTGGCGGCCACCTTCTCGATGATGGTGCGGGTGCGCTCGCGGCTCAGATCACTGAGGCCGCTCGACATGCCATAGGCGGTCTTGTCGGCCGGGATCTGCAGATTGGCGAAATATTTGCCGTTGGCATAGGCGACGAAATCGTCACCCGGCTTCACGCTGGTGTCCATGCCGGCGGTGTCAAAGCCAAAGCTGCCGATCTGCGGCTTGCTGTCGGCCGCCATGGCCGGGGCGGTCAGGGCCGGGGCGGCCAGCGCGATCAGGCTGGCGGAAATCAGGAACAGACGCATCACTCACTCCCATCAATGCGGATGCCGGGTGGCCTATCCACCCAATACGGCCGGCGCAAGGGGTGCGGCCGATTGGCCGGCATTTCAGCGGTGCCAGATCAGCGTCACCGCGGCCCGCCATGCCGTCACCGCGGCCCCGGCAATGGCCACCGCGGCCCAAATTGGTGCCACCGGGCGCCCGCCAGCCGTCACCGATGGCCGGCGTTTGCCGGGGCAATCCGGCCTTCGACTCAAGCAAATGGCATGAAGCGGCCAGCGGCGCGGCCGGAATGGCAAGCGATTTCAGCGGGTTGGCGGCGCGCCTGTCCTACACGCTGCAAAAATGCGATGCTGCGCGCGCTCTTTCACAAGAAAATCAGGCAAGTCGGCCGGAGGGGCCGCTCAGGCGCCGGCGCCGCTGCTCTGCCGGAAGGCCTGCCGCCGGGCATCCAGTGGCACCAGCCGGCCGTCATCCTCCTCGATGTGCCAGAAGGTCCAGCCGTTGCAGCTGGGCAGGCCCTGCGCGGCGGCGCCCATCTTGTGGATCGAACCGGTGCGGCCGGCCATGTCAAGGCTGCCATCGGCGCGCACCTGGGCGCCCACCCGCCGGCCGGGGCCCCACAGGCGGGTGCCGGGGCGCACCAGCCCGCTTTCCACCAGGCTGCCAAACGGGATGCGCGGCTCGGCGCGTTTGCCTTCGCTATATTTGATGGTGCCGCCATCCAGCGGCAGCAGGCCGGCGATGCGCGCCTCGGCGATGCGGGCATATTTCTCTTCCCGTTCGATGCCGATCCAGCGGCGGCCCAGCAATTTGGCCACCGCGCCGGTGGTGCCGGTGCCAAAGAAGGGATCAAGCACGACATCGCCCGGCCGCGTGCATGCGACCAGGATGCGATACAGCAGCGCCTCGGGCTTTTGCGTGGGATGCGCCTTGGCGCCGGCGTCCTTCAGCCGCTCATGCCCGGTGCAGATCGGGATCAACCAGTCAGACCGCATCTGCAGATCATCGTTCATCGCCTTCATGGCGTGATAATTGAAGCAATAGCGGCTGCTCTCGCTCTTGGCCGCCCAGATCAGCGTTTCATGGGCATTGGTGAAGCGGGTGCCCTTGAAATTGGGCATCGGATTGGCCTTGCGCCACACGATGTCGTTGAGCAGCCAATAGCCTTCATCCTGCAGCGCCGCGCCCACGCGGAAGATGTTGTGATAGGAACCGATGGTCCAGATCGCGCCATCGGGCTTGAGCAGGCGGTGCGCGGCCTTCAGCCAGGCGCGGGTGAAGCGGTCATAGGCTTCAAGGCTGCTGAACTTGTCCCAATCATCATCAACGGCATCAACCTCGCTGCCATCAGGCCGGTGCAGATCGCCGCCCAACTGAAGATTATAGGGCGGATCGGCAAAGATCAGATCGACGCTGCCGGCCGGCAGGGCGTTCATCGCCTCGATGCAATCGCCGCGGATGATGCGGTTGGTGGCCAGTTTTGGTGCGGCCTTGCGGCCCGACAGGCCGGTATCGACAATCAGGCGTTCGGCATCGACCAGATCTGCGCTGCGAAATTCTTTCATGGAACCAGCTCCAAAGGCATCAACAGCCGGTGTGAATCAGGCGCGATTCGCCGTCAAGAATCATTTTGAATCAAGGGGATTCCCTGATTCGCTGGGAAAAGGAATCAAATCGTGAACAGCCACAATATCTGGAGTCTGGCAGGCCCATGGGGACTCAACCCCTAGTGGTGTGGCCAAAAGGACTCAGCCCGGAAAATCCGCCAGCAGGCGCCGGATCGGCGCGAAACTGCGGCGGTGATGCGGGCTGGGGCCCAGCAGCGCGAGGGCGGCGGCGTGATCGGCAGTGCCATAGCCCTGGTTGCGCGCCCAGCCATAGCCGGGGTGCAGCGCGTCAAGGCCGGCCATGATCCGGTCCCGCGTCACCTTGGCGATAATCGAGGCAGCCGAAATCGCCGGTTCGCTGGCATCGCCGCCCACGATGGCGCGCGACGGCCAGGGCCAGGGCGGCAGGCGGTTGCCATCCACCAGCACCAGATCGGGCGCCTCGGCCAGCGCCGCCACCGCCCGGGCCATGGCGAGATGATTGGCCTGAAGGATATTGAGTTCGTCAATCTCGACCACGCTGGCCTGCCCCACGCCGATCAGGCACGGGCTGGCGATCAGGGCGGCGTGCAGGGCTTCGCGGCGCTTGGCGCTCAATTTCTTGCTGTCGTTCAGCCCGGCCGGCAGCGGCCCGCGCAGGATCACGGCCGCCGCCACCACCGGCCCGGCCCAGGGGCCGCGCCCGGCCTCATCCACCCCGGCGATCAGCATGTCGGTGCGATCAGAGCCGCCAAGGCGGAAAGCGCCGGTCCTCCCCGGCGCAATAGAGGCAGACGATATTGCCATCCGGATCGCGCAGCCGCGCCTCGCGCCAGCGCCAATCCTCGTCGCGGGGCAATTGGTCAAACACCAGGCCGGCCGCTTGCAGCCGCGCCACCCAGCCATCAAGATCAAGCGATTCCAGATAGATGGTGGCAGCACCGGCCGATCCGATGCCGCCATGAACCGAAAGCGTCACGCCATTGCCGGCAACAAGGCGGCCATAGGCATCGGCCGGGCTGTCAACGATCGGTTTTAGGCCTAACTCCTTGTAAAACTTGACAGATGTGGCATAGTCCCGGCTCGGCAGGGTGATCTGGTTGAGGATCGGGCCGGGCGCGGTGACATCGTTGAACAGCGCCTGGTGGCCCATCGGGCCATGGCCCTGGCCCAGCCCCGGCGCGGACAGCATGGCCAGCCGGACAAACTGCCGCGCCCGCGCGACCGCATCGGCCAAGGCCAGCCCCTGCCCCAAGCCGCAGGCCAGCGCGGCGGCCAGCGTGCAGCCGGTGCCATGCGTGCTGGCAGATGAAATACGCTTGTTTCCAAAGGCTTGATGGCCCTGGCGGGTGACCAGCCAATCGGTCAGATCATCGCCGTCCAGATGCCCGCCCTTGGCCAGCACCGCCCGCGGCCCGGCGTTGAGCAATTCCTGCGCGGCCAGCAGCATGTCGGCGGCATCGCCCACCTCGGTCTCGGTCAGGGCTTCCAGTTCGGGGGCATTGGGCGTGATCACCGTGGCCAGCGGCAGCAGGCGCTGCATCAGCGCCCACACCGCCTCTTCCTCGATCAGCGGCGCGCCGCCCTTGGCGATCATCACCGGATCCAGCACGATCGGCACCTGCACGCCGGCCAGGGCATCGGCGACGGCATTGATCACCGCCTCGTTGCCCAGCATGCCGATCTTGATCGCATCCACCCCAATATCATCGATGCAGGCCCGGATCTGGCCGGCGACAATCTCCGGCGGCACCGGGTGCACGGCGCTCACGCCCAGCGTGTTCTGCACGGTGATCGCGGTCACCGCCGTCATGGCAAAACCGCCCAGCGCGGTTATCGTCTTGATATCGGCTTGAATTCCGGCGCCACCGCCACTGTCTGAGCCGGCGATGCAAAGGATTCTAGCGACCATGCCTGCGCTCCACCGATGCCGGGAAACGGGCCAGCGCCGCCCCCACCCGCAAGGGGCGTGGCTGCAGATCGCCACCGCAATTGGGACACCGCCCGGCCAGCGGCCCGGCGGTGCAATCCGCACAGAAGGTGCATTCGAACGAGCAGATATGGGCGCCGGTCTGATCCGGCGGCAAGTCAATCCCGCAACGCTCGCAATCCGGGCGCAACGCCAACATCAGGCCGCCGCCACCGCCGCGCACACATCATCGACAACACGGGTGACCAGCGCCTTGTCCTCGCCTTCGGCCATCACCCGGATCAACGGCTCCGTGCCGCTCTTGCGGATCAGCAGGCGGCCACTGCCAGCCAGTGCAGCCTCGGCGGCAGCGATGGCGGCCTTCACCCCGGCGGTTTCCAGCGGCGCCCCGCCCTGGAAGCGGACATTCTTCAGCAGTTGGGGCAGCGGATCAAACTGGTGCAGCAACTCGCTCGCCGGCTTGCCCGTTGCCACCAGGGCCGCCAGCACCTGCAGCGCCGCCACCAGCCCATCGCCGGTGGTGGCATGGTCTGACAGGATGATATGCCCCGATTGCTCGCCACCCACGTTGCAGCCACTTGTCCGCATCATTTCAAGCACATGGCGATCGCCCACCGCCGCGCGGTGCAGGGCAACACCCCGTCCGGCCAGAAACCGCTCCAGCCCAAGGTTGGACATCACGGTCGCCACCAGCGCCCCGCCCTTCAGCGTGCCGGCCTCGGCCGCGCGCGCCGCGATCAGGGCCATCAGCTGGTCCCCATCAACCACCTGGCCGCGTTCATCCACCACGATCAAACGGTCGGCATCGCCATCCAGCGCGATGCCGATATCGGCGCCATTTTCCAGCACCTTCAGCTGCAACGCCTTCGGGTGGGTGGAGCCGACCTGATCATTGATGTTGAAGCCATCCGGCGCCACGCCCATTGCGATCACGTCGGCCCCCAGTTCCCAAAGGGCCGCCGGTGCCACCTTGTAGGCCGCACCATGGGCGCAATCGATCACGATCTTCAGGCCATCAAGGCGCAGATGCTCGGGAAATGTCGCCTTGGCAAAATGGATATAGCGGCCCTGGGCATCATCAATGCGCCGAGCACGGCCGATGGCCCTCGGCTCAACCAGCGGGATTTCCTGTTCCAGCAGGGCTTCAATCGCCGCCTCATCCTCGTCAGACAATTTGTACCCGTCGGGGCCAAACAGCTTTATCCCATTGTCTTGAAACGGATTATGGCTGGCAGAGATCATCACGCCCAGATCCGCCCGCATCGAACGGGTGAGCATCGCCACGGCAGGGGTTGGCATCGGGCCGAGCAGCGTCACATCCATGCCAACGCTGGTGAAGCCGGCCGTGAGCGCGGATTCCATCATGTAACCCGAGCGCCGTGTGTCCTTGCCGATCACCACGCGGTTGATGTGGTTGCCGCGCAGGAAATGCCGGCCGGCGGCCTGGCCCACCTTCATGGCGATTGCGGCCGTCATCGGCGGCGTGTTGGTCAGGCCGCGGATGCCATCGGTGCCGAAATACCGGCGCTGCTTGCTGCTGCTCATGCCGACGATTTAGCGGTTTGTGTGCGACATGGAAAGCCGCCGGGGCCTGTGGCAGAAGCGCGGCAGCCACCAGCGACACTGGCGGAAACCGGACATGGCGTTTGCCGCAAGGCTGGCCGGGCAGGCGGCATCCAGGTAGAAACATGCCATGCACGCTCCCCTGCCCCCGCCGGTACATGGTCTGGATTTCGCAGCGATGAATGCGGCCCGCCTGGCCCGGGATCCTGCCTTTGATGGTGTGTTCTTCATCGCGGTCAAGACCACCGGCATCTATTGTCGGCCAGTTTGTCGTGTGCGGCAACCGCTTGCAAAGAATATCGATTTCTTCCCCAGCGCGGCCGCATGCGAAAAGGCTGGCTATCGGCCATGCCTGAAATGCCGGCCGGAATCGGCGCCCTTCTGCCCGGCGTGGAACGGCACGCGCACCACGGTTGAACGGGCCTGCCGGCTGATCGATGAAGGCGCACTGGATGGCGGCGGCACCGTGGAGACGTTGGCAAACCGCTGCGGAATCGGCCCGCGCCACCTGGCCCGCCTGTTCCACGAACATCTGGGCGCATCCCCGGTGGAAGTGGCGCAATCCCGTCGCGTGCAACGTGCCATGCAGTTGATTGCGCACACGAATTTGCCGATGATCGAAGTTGCGGCGCAAGCCGGGTTCGCCTCCCTGCGCCGCTTCAACGAGGTGATTCTGGCCCGCTATGGCCGCAATCCCACAGCGTTGCGCAAGGTTCGCCCGCACAACGTGGCTTGACCGGCCGGCCTCGATGCCACTACGCCCAACACTGGACAGATGGCCGAGTGGTTTAAGGCAGCGGTCTTGAAAACCGCCGTGGGTGCAAGCTCACCGTGGGTTCGAATCCCACTCTGTCCGCCACCTCCTCACTTGCCGCTGGCCTGATTTTTCTGCAGGGACATCAAGGGCTTGGCGGCGTCGCCCACGATGGCGAAGCCGGACCAGTAATAGGGGTGCGAGGTTTCGGCCACGTCCATCATCTGTACTTGTGACCGGCGCAGCGCCTCACCCACGCTCACCTTGCCTATATCCTTGAAAAGGCCAGAAATAAGCGTCTGGGTGGCATCGAAGGCATCGGGCACGGGCCAGTGGCTGGCGATCACCGCGCGGGCACCGGCGCCGACGAAGGCGCGGACCAGGCCATCGAGGGCGAAATTGCCGCCGGTGGTGATGCCGGCTTCGCGGGTGGCGGAGGCGCTGGCGGCGCCGGCGGTGTCGCAGGCGGACAAGATTATCGTGTCTGCATCGAGGTTTAGATCGAATATTTCACGGAAGCTGAGAAGTCCGTCGGTGCCTTTTCCGCCAAAGCTGGTGAGCAGCGCCGGGCGGGCCGGGCATTCCGGGCGCGGGGCCGTCACCAGGCCATGGGTGGCAAAGTGCAAGATCTTGTAATTCCTCAGATCTTTCCGCTCCATCATCGCGGTGTCGGAGAAATTCGCCTGGGTTTCCACCGCCGAACCGGCCGATTTCAGCAGTTCCGCCGCCAGTTTCAGCTCGGCCGACGAAATCGGGTGCGCCCATTCCGCCAACGGCCAATCACACTCCTCCCGTGACGGTATCATGGTCATCGGTGGCCCATCGCTGGCCCCCGGTGACGGAATGGCGGGCGCCGGTGACGGCGCGGCGGGCATCGGTGACGGCGCGCTGGCCAGCTTCACGCCGCCCTTCTTTGGCTTGGGTGGCGGCGGCGGTGGCGGCGGTGGCAGCACCGGCGGCAGCGCCTGCGCCGGCACCGCATTTTCGCCCAGGCCCAGATAGGCATTGGCAGCCCGGCTGGCGGCCAGCCGCCGCACATCCATGAAGGCCCGTGCGCTGGTGGCGGTGGACACCATGCGGTCCCGCCCCAGCCAGGCCAGGCCGCGCGCATCAAAGGCATCGGCGTTGGGATCATCCAGCCGCGCCTGATAGGCGGCCATGCCATCATCAGCGCTGATCAGCAGGTTGAACGGCAGTTGCAGCAGCGCGCCGTCCGGTTCCACCACCAGGTGGCGGCTGGCCAGCACCGCCTTGTTGCCAGGGCCATCGGCCGGGCCCATCAGCAATTGGTAAAGGCGGCGGGCGGCGGCGGCATCAAACGGATAGGTGGTGGGCCGGCCATTTTCAAAGATCACCACCGAATCGCGGATGGTCTTCACCAACTGGCCCAGATCGGCGGCGCTGGCCGCCACCTTGTGCACCGAAGCGTTGCCCGGCCCCACCACCAGCACATAGGATTGATCGCCCAGCACGATCTGCTTCAGATAGGCCTCGTCGGCCTTCAACGCCTGTTGCAGCCCGGCCAGCGACACGGCGCCCTGCGAGATCGAGCGGAAGCGCGGATATTCGGCCAGCCGCGCCAGCACCGCGGTCTGATCGCGGCCCAGTATCGCCACCTTCTCGCGCAGGCTGGCCAGTTGCTCCTGTTCCAGCGCGTTGGGTGCCTCCACCTGTTGCAGCCGTTCCAGATCGGCCTGGGCGCGCACCAGATCGCGCGACAGGGTGATGGACTGGCGGAACAGGCCCGCGGCCTCGTCGCTGCCGCCGGAAAGCTCACGCGCCAGCACGGCCTGGGTCTGGGCCACGCCGGGGCGCACCAAAATCTGCGCCGCATCAAACAGATCGGCCGCCGCCGCCGCATCGCCGCGCGCGGCCAAAAGGGCAAACCAGGGATCCAGCAGCGGGCCCAGCACCTGGCCGGCGCCCGGCGTTTCCGGCGCGGCCTTCACCACGGCGCGATAGAGGCTGGCGGCCTGATCGGCCTGCCCCTGCCGGGCCAGCAGCCCGGCCTGCCGCGCCTGCAACGCCAGCAGCGCGGCTGATTGCGGGAATTGCTGCCCGGTCAGGCGCACGGCTTCGGCCATCGCCTCGGTGGCGGCAGCGGCCTGGCCATTGGCTTCGGCCACCCGCGCCAGTTCGCTCGCCACCCCGGCGCGCAGCCACAGGATCGACAGCACGCGCCCGCCGCGCACCTGGCCCAGCGCCCGCTGCGCCTGCGCCAGCGCCGCCTGCGCCGCCACCAGATCGCCGGCGGCCGCCTGCGCCACGCCGCGCAGATACAACGCCTGGCCTTCAAGAATGGCCACCCGCTCCTCGGGCGAGAGCAGGGTGCTGCCCGATCCCAGCGCGCGCAGCGCGCCATCATCGGTGTTCAGCCGCTGCGCCAGCGGCACATCGATATAGCCCTGTGCCAGCCGGCCGCTATCGGTGGTGCCGATATTGCCGCCCACCGGCCGGGCGAGCACGGCCAGCGCCTCGGCCGGGCGGCGTTGATTCAGCGCATGCTGGGCCAGCGCGTTGCGCACCAGCCGGCTGGCCACCGGATCGCTGCCATCCAGCGCCTGGCCGGCGCGGGCAAACAGCCGCGCCGCCTCGGCAAAGCGGCCCAGATTGGATTGTTGCAGGCCCTGATTGGCCAGATATTCGGCGCTGCGGCTGAAACCGGCGGCACCCTGCCGGCTGCGTTCGACCAGCAGGTCGAAAAACTCGGCCGCCTCGGCAAAGCTGGCGGCATTGTTCCTCAGATAGGCTTCGGCCAGCGCCTGCCCCGGTTCCAGGCTGCCGGCCTGGATGCGGGCAAAGGCGGCCGGATCGCCGGCTTCGGTGGCGGCCACGTCCACCGTGCCCACCACCGGGCCATCGGCGATCAGGCTTTTCAGCCCCAGCTCCAGCGCCGAGGCATAGCCGGCCAGCCCATCGGCGACAAACAGCGTCTTGCCGCGCTGCACCTGAAACCGCACCCGCGCCAGCCCCTCCACCGTGCAACGGCTGACCAGCGCGCCCGGAACCGCCGCAACAGGAACCGCAGCCGGCACCGGGCAGCCCGGCGGCAGGGCCGGTGCGCCGGTGCGCAGGGCATAGAGCGAGCCCACCGGCAGCGCCGCATCGCGGCAGACGATGCGATAGGCCCGATCAAACAGGCCGCGCATGGCCGGATCGGCCACCTGCGCCTGCGCCGTGCACAGCACGCCGGCATTGCCGATGCGGAAACTGTCGGCCAGCGCCAGGCTCTGGCCGGCGGCGGGCGCGGTCCACAGCAGCGGCGCCAGCAACAGGGTGAGCGGGGCCTTGGTGGCAGTGGGGCGCTTCATCACTTCAACCCTCCCGGGCGGCGGATGCCGGTTGGCAGGCTGTCGGGCCACAGCGACGGGTTGCCGCCGCTGGTCACCGGGTCATTGCTGTCGGGCGCGGCATAGATCGGGCTGAAATCGATCAGCCGTTGCAGCAGGATGATCGGCAGTTTCTCGGCCGCCTCCGCTGCCTCCTCGCGCTGTTGCTGCTCTTCGGGCGTGAGCGCCGCCACGTTGTTGACGATGCTGAACACCGGCTGTTCGGTGCCTTCGGGCAGGATGCCGGGGCAGATGCCGCCGATGATGCAGCCGTTCACCATGCTGTCGGCGGTGAGGATGCCGGTATCGGGGGTGAACTGCACCAGTTCGCGCGTGTCGCCATTGGTGGCGAAGGTGCCATCGGCCAGGCGGATGCGGCCGTTGATCGCCATGTCGAGCAGGCCGCCCGCCGTGGCGCCGCTGCGTGACACGATCAGCGTGGTGGCGGTGAAGCCGGCGCGCTCATCCTCGGTGCCGCCATTCTGGATCAGCAGCGTGTCCCGCGCGGCCAGGGTGAGCGTGCCGGCGGCAAGGCTGCTGCCGCTGGGCGTGGCGGGGGCTTCCTGCAGGGCATCGATCCGGTCGTCCCCGGTCAGGCTGCCGGCGGCAAGCGCATCCAGCGTTGGCTGATCGGCCACCCAGATCGCCGGGGCAGAGAGCGCCAGCGTGCCCGCCGGATTGTCGGCACTGGCGCCCAGGATCAGGCTGCCGCTGCCGCGCACCACCTCGATGCGGGTGCCGGCGCTGAGCGAAAGGCGGTTGCCGCTGCTGGCCTGGGCCATGGTCACCGCGCCTGTCACCCGCAGATTGGCATTGCTGGCAAAGAAGATGCCGGCGTTTTCGGCCGTCCCTTGCGCCGGCGGCGCGATCGCCGGCAGCGCCAGATTTTCGAGCGTGAGCGTGCCGCTGTTGATCGAAACGCTGATCCGGCTGGCGCGCAGCGCGGCAAATTCGGCGCCCGACAGGCTGTAGGTGCCAGCGGTGGTGACGCCATTGCCGCCCACCACGGCGGCCGTGGCGCTGGCATCAGCGGCCAGCGCCACGCGGGCCGCGCTGGCGCCGCCGATGGTGACGCCCTGGCCGATGGCGATATTGCCGCTGGTGAGGCTGACATCGGGGCTGGCGACAGTGCCGGCCAGCATGGCGGTGCCGGCCACCGAGACGAGGCTGCTGGTGCCGGCGGTGATGGCCTGGGCGGCAAAGCTGCCGGTGGCCGCCGCGATGAAGCGCCCGGTGCTGACCGCGCCCGACAGGCCGATATCGCCGATCAGCCGCACCGGCGCGCTGGCCAGCAGCGCGGCAAACTGCGGATTGCCGGCCTGATCGAACGTGATCTGCGGCAGCATCGTGTGCGAGGCGATATAGACAAAGCCGCTGGCCGACGTGGTGAGCGCGCCGCTGAACACCCCGCCGGTATCGAGCAGCACGATGCCGCCCGGCGCGGTGATGCTGCCGGTGGTGACCCCCAGCGTGCCCGACAATGTGGCGCTGCCCGAAACATTGATCGGGCCGGTGCGGATCACATCGGGGGAGACAGCGAACAGCACACCGGCCGCCCCGGCGCGCGGATTGACCGTGCCGCCATCGATGCCGCCGGTGGTGATGCTGCTGCCGGCCGTGAGGAACACCGAATCGGCCGCCGAAAGCCGGCCGGTGCGGATCAGGCCGCCGGCGGTGAGGCGGATATCATCCTCGGCCCGCACATCGCCCAGCACGATGTTGCCGCCCTGCCCGGCATTGCGCCGCGCCGTGAGATTGAGCGTGCCGCCCACAGTGACGAGGCCGGCGGTGATATTGCCATCGGTGCTCAGCGTGAGCCCGCCATCGGCGCGGATATCGCCGAGCAGCAGATCGGTGGTGGCCGCGATATCGAGGAACCCAACGCTGTTGGCATCCACCACATCCACCGTGGCGGCGCGGATGCGGCCGCCGATGGCGACGTTGATGCCATCGCGGGCCTGGAACAGGCCGGCACCGGTGGCTTCGAGCAGGCCGGTGGCGATGCCATCGGTGACGATGATGTCCCCGCTCACCGCCGTGGGCGCGGCGGCAAACAGCGCGGTGTAATTGGGCACGCCGGCGGCGGAGAAGCTGATCAGGTTGGCCTGGCCGGCATCGCCAAAGCGGATGCGGCCGGCATCGGGGGTGGAAAGGCGATCGGTGGTGATGGTGCCGCCGGCCAGCAGCACCAGATCGCGCCCGCTGCTGAGCGCGCCGCTGGCGAGGTTGCCGGTGGTGACCAGCCCGATATCGCCGGCGGCATTGACATCGCCCAGGCTGATGCTGGCGCCGCGCACAAAGGCATCGCCGCGCGCCTCGGCTGCCGGATTGGTGATGGCCACATTGATGCCATTCACCGCCAGCGCGCCGCCGGCGATCAGGCTGAGCCGATCCTGGCTGGTGATGCTGTTGGCCGTGAGCGCGGCGCTGGTGGTGAGCAGCAACTGGCCGGTGCTGGCGATATCGGCCAGGCTGGCGCTTTGTGCCACAATGCGGGCCGGGCCGCGCGCCGTGATGGGGCCGGTGGCAGTGAGCGCGCCGCCGGTGGCGACATCGATGCGGCCGGCCGAGACCTGGGCCAGATCGAGCTGGGCCATGAACGGCCGCGCCCCGGCCGCAAACAGCGCGGCATAATCGGGCGGGGTGTTGAGGCTGATGAGGCCGCGCTGGGCGACATCGCCGACGAAGAAGCGGCCATTGGCCCCGGTGTTGACCGCGCCCAGGCTGACCGGGCCGCCGGCCAGCACGACGACATGGCTGCCGGCACCGATCGCGCCGGTGCTGATGCCGCCGGCCGTGATGCCGACCAGGCCGATGCTGCCGGTGGCGGCCAGCGTGCCGAGGCGCAACTGGCCGCCCTCGAAGAAGAGGCTGCCGCTGCCCGTGGTGTTGGCGCTGAAATCGATCAGGCCGTTGCTGAACAGCTCCAGCCCGTTGGCGATGATGCTGCCGCCCTGCGCCGGCCCGCGGCCGAGGCCGTGGCTGATGCCGTCGCCGGCCACGCTGAGCCTGCCGCCCGCCGTGATGCTGCCGCCATCGTTGAGGATGAGCGCGCTGGGCGTGGCAAAGACCTCGGCATCACCGGCGATTTCGATGCGCGCGCCCGGGGTGGCGGCCAGCGCGCTGGCGGTGGTGCTGGCGGCATCACCCTCGTTCACGCTGGTGAGGCGGCCCAGTTGCAACAGGCTGCCATCGCTGACGATGATGCGGGTGCTGCCGGCGCGATAGGCGCTGGGGATGGCGACGGCCGGCGTGGTGCGGGCGACCAGTTCGCGGGTGACGGTGAGGCGGCCGGCAGTGCCGGCGGCGGTGCCAGCAACGCTGACATTGATGCTGCCGCCGGTGCTGGTGCCGGGCAGGCCCGGCGGCGGATTGCGCGGCGGGTTGGACAGGCCGAGGATCTGCGGATCGGCCCCGGCGGTGCCGGTGGCGCTGAGCACCAGATCAAGCCCCACATCCGCGTTGCCGCCGGTGACGGCGATGCTGATGCTGCCGCCGGTGCCGCTGCCATGGCGGGCCGCGGCGTTGTTGGCTTCGCCGCCGATCGCATCGGCGCTGAGATCGGCATTGCCCAGCGACAGGGTGGTGGCGGGATTGGCCGCGGCAAGGCTGCCGAAATCGATGCCGATGCTGCCGCCCCGGGCATTGCCGCCGCTGCCGCCGCCATTGCTGTTGCCGCCTTCGGCAAGCGTGCCCACCGACAATTGGCCGATGGCGATGTTCATCGCATCGCCGCGGGCGAGCAGGCTGAAGCTGCCGCCCTGCCCGGCGCCGCCGTCGCTGCCGCTGCGGCCGATGCCGTTCAGGCTGGCGCCGATGCCGGGGGTGGAGAGGCTGGCGCCGGCCCCGCTGGCCCCGATCAGCAGGGTGCCGCCGGTGCCGCCGCCGCCGCTGCCGGAGGTGAAGCCGCTGCCGCCCACGCCGCCCTCGCCATCGGCCAGCACGACGATGGTCTGCACGCCGGCGGCGGGGGAACCGATGGCGAGCGCGCCGCCGCCAGCGGCGATCTCGACCCGGCCGGCCAGCGCATTGCCGCCCGATCCGCCCGCACCATCGGCCAGATTGCCGGTGCCGCCGCTGCCACCGATGGCTCCGGCCCCGATCTGCAGCAGGCCGGCCGTCGTGAGCGTGCCGCCGCTGCCCGGATTGCGCATGCCGATCAGCACCGCGCCGGCGGTGGCCGCGCCGCCACGGCCGCCAATGCGGGCGTTGGCGCCCTGGCCGCCCAGCGCGCTCACATCGGCGCGCACCTGGCCGCTTGTCACCCGCCCGCTGCCGCCATCAAGGCCCAGGAAGATGCTGGGGGAGGCCACCGTGCCGCCGCCGATGGCCGCGCCGCCATCGCCGCTGTCGCCACTGCCGCTGCCGCCGCTGCTGGTGGCCAGCAGATCAAGATCGCCGGTGGCCAGCCGGCCGCTGGTGGTGCCGGCGCTGTTGGCCACCAACACCTGGCCGGCCCGCCCGGCCCCGCCAGCCCCGTCGCTGGCCGCGCCGCCAATGGCGCTGGCATTGAGTTGCGCCGCGCCGATGAAGTCCAGCGTGCCGTTCTGCGCGGTCTGCACCCTCACCAGCCCGCCAAAGCCGGTGCCGCCGGCCAGCCCGTCGCCACCGGTGCCGCGCGCCAGCAGGCTGATCGCCTCGCCGGCGGAAAGGCTGCCATCGACGATCAGGGCCGAATCCGGGCCGGCCGCCAGCAGCAGATTGCCGCCCAGGCCATTGCCACCCGTGCCACCGTCGCTGCCGCCGCCCACGCCATCGCCGGTGATGCCCAGCGCCTTGCCGCCCTGCCCGGCCGCGATGATCAGCGAGCCGCCATTGGCGATCAGATTGGCCGCGCCGCCGCTGCCTTCGCCGCCGGCATCGATGCCAAAGCCGCCCTCGCCGCCGATGTCCACATTGGCGATGCCGGCGATGCTGGCGCTGCCGGCCCCGGCGTTGATGCCGAAATTGCCGCCCAGGCCCAGGCCGCCGCTGCTGCCGCCCTCGCCGCCGCGGCCGGCCGCATCGATCAGGTTGATCGGGCCCAGCTGGGCGCTGCCGCCATTGCGGGTGGTGAGGGCAAAGCTGCCGCCGGCGCCGCTGCCGCCGCCGGCATCGCCCACACCGCCCAGGCCCACCAGGCGGATGCTGCTGATCAGCCCGATGCGCAGCTGGCCGCCATCGGCCAGCAGGGCCACCCGGCCCGCGCCGGCGGCGCCGCCATCGGTGCCCTGGCCGCCGGCCGCAACGGCGCGGATGTTGGCATTGCTCACCTGCAACAGGCCGCCGGTGGCCTCCAGCCGGATGGTGCCCGTGCCGGCCTGCGCATTGCCGCCGCTGCCCAGCGCCACGCCGCCATTGATGGCACTGCCACCGGTGATATCCGCATCGATGCGCAGCGCGTCCCCGCCGGCCGGGGTGATCAGGATCTGCCCGGCCCCGGCGTTGATCGCCACATCGCCCACGCTGGCCGCACCGCCGCCCAGGCTGCGGCCCTCGCCGCCGGTGGCGCGCGTATCGATGGTGGCCGCGCCGGTGCGCACCACCGGGCCGGGGCCGCTGCCGCTGGTGGCAATGCTGGCCTGCCCGCCGGTGGCCGCGCCGCCGCCTTCGCCGATGCCGCCGCTGGCCGTCAGGCTGATGCCGATGCCGCCGGTCTGCAGGCTGCCGTCGCTGCCCGCGCCGCTGATCTCCACGCGGCCGCCGGTGGCGGCGCCGCCCACGGCAATGCCGCTGCTGCCGCCCTGGGCCGTTCCCAGCAGCGTCAGAAACCCGGTTTCCAGCAGCGCGCCCTGGCCGCCGCCCAGCCGCAGCGCCAGGGTGCCGCCGGTCGCGGCGCCGCCTTCGGATTCGTCACTGGCGCCGCCGGTGGCACCCGCGCCGATCAGATTGATGCCGCGCAGCGCCAGGCTGGCCGCGCCATCGGCTTCCACGCGCACCCCGCCGCCAAGCGCGGCACCGCCCACATCCACGCCGCCATTGCCGCCAAAAGCAAAGGCCGAAAGATTGACCGCGACGCCCCCGGCCAACCGGCCATCCAGCGTGAGGCTGGCACCGCCGCCCTGGACCAGCACCAGCACGCTGCCGCCCTGCCCCAGGCCGCCGGCGCCGCTGCCGGAACCGCCGGCCCCATCGGCAAACAGGCCGATGCCGATGCCGCCGCCGCTGGCCACCATGGCCAGCGTGCCGCCATCCAGGGCCTGCACCGTGGCCTGGCCGCCCAGGCCAACCCCGCCGCTGCCGCTGCCCGATGCGCTGCCGCCTTCGCCGCTGGCGGTGATGGAATGCGCCGAACCGGTGGTGAGCGTGCCGCCACCGATGGCTTCCAGCACGAAACTGCCGCCGCGCCCGGTGCCGCCGTTGCCGGTGTTGGCACCGCCCCCGCCCACACCGCGCGCTTCGGAAAGATTGATGCTGCCCAGCGTGATGCTGCCGCCCTTGCTGGCAACCACGCGCACGCCGCCGCCTTCGCCGTCACCGCCGTTCCCGGTGCTGCCGTCGCTGCCACCGCCGCCCTGGCCGTTGGCACGCAATTGCGCCACATCGGCGCCGCCGCTGATCACCCCGTCATCATCAGCGGCCAGCAGCAGCGTGCCGCCCTGCCCGCTGCCACCCACGCCGCCAAAGCCGCCGCGGCCATCGGCGCCCAGCGCCAATGGGCCCTGCAGGGCCAGGCTGCCGCCGGCCAGGGCACTGAATTCGATGGCCCCGCCCCGGCCCTGGGCGCCGGCGCCATCGCCGTTGCCGGCCGTGCCGTTGCCACTGGCCCGGGCCGTGGTTTCGCCCAGCGTGATCAGGCTGTCGGCCCCGCTGGCCGAAACCCTGATGCTGCCGCCGGTGCCATTGCCGCCGCTGCCCAGGCTGCCCAGGTTCAGGCCGCCTTCGCCATCGGCAAACAGCGACAGGCCGCCGGTGGCGCTGATGCGGCCGGCCGTGCTGGCCAGCATGGTCAGGCTGCCGGCTTCGGCCACACCGCCGCTGTCCAGCCCGTCGCCGCCCTGCGCGCTCACGTTCAGGCTGGCCGGGCCCAGCAGGGTGATTTGGCCGGCGCTGCTGGCGGCCAGGCTGATCTGGCCATTGCCGCCGCTGCCGCCGTTCACCGCCGCGCCGCCCAGCCCGCGCGCGCTCAGGCTGGCATCGGATTCGATATCGATGCTGCCGGCCTCTGCCGCCAGCCGCACCTGGCCGCCGCTGCCATTGCCGGGCACCAGCGTGCCGCCGCCATCGCTGCCGCCGCCGCGCCCGCTGGCATCCAGCGTGGCGCTGCCGCCAATGGTGAGCGCGCCGCTGTTGGCATCGCCCGGCCGGGTGGCCTGGCGCACCACATCCAGCGCCACCACGCCGCCAATGCCGTTGCCGGCCTGGGTGCCGCCCAGCCCGCCCAGGCCGCCGGCATTGCCGATCAAGCTGGAAAGCGCGGTGATCCCGTTGTTGCCCTGCGTGGCATTGGGGGTGACGAGCAGCAGCACAGTGCCACCGCTGCCGTTGCCGCCGATGCCCAGCGGCGTGCCCAGCCCGGATTGGCTGCCGCCAGCCCCGCCGGTGGCATTGGCATTCAGCACCACCGCGCCGGTGGTGATCAGGCCGCCTTCGTTGCGCAGGGTGATGCTGCCGCCGGTGGCCACGCCGCCCTGGCCGCCGGCGCTGCCCATGGTTTGCGCGGTGCCGCCGGCCCCGCCGGTGGCATTGGCCGAAACCGTGATGCTGCTGGCGCTGATCTGGCCCTGCGCGTTGGCACTGCCCGAAACCAGGCCCAGATTGATGCTGGCGCCGGTGGCCTGCCCGCCGTTGCCGCCCACCGATCCGGCGCCCCCGGCCCCCGCCACCACATCGGCCGCCAGGCTGATCGAGCCCAGTTCCAGCGTCGCGCTGCTGCTGCTGGCCAGCAGGCTGATCCCGGCCCCGCCGGCATCGCCGCCGCTGGCGCCAAGCAGGCCGGCGCCGCCGGTGGCGGTGGCCAGAATCGCCATGCCGCCGCTGCGCATTGATGCCGGCACGATGCTGCCGCTGGCATTCACCGCCACGTCCACCGTGCCGGCCGTGGCCGTGCCGCCCTGCGCGCTGCTGCCGCTGGCGGCCAGCGCCGCCACATCCAGCCGGATCAGCCCGGCCACATCCAATATGCCGCCATCCTGCCGGATGCGGGCGGTGCCGCCGCTGGCCGTGCCGGTGAAGCTGGTGGCATCGGCGGTGGCGCCGGCCAGCAGATTGAGGCCACCGCCCACCGTCAGGCGGCTGCTGTCGATGCCGATTTCGCTGGTGCCGCCAAAGGCCTCACCGCTGCCGGCCAGGCTGGAAAGGGTGAGCCCGCCGCTGACCGCCATGTCGCTGTCGCCGGCCAGTTGCAGGCTGACCATGCCGCCCCGGCCGCTGTCGGCACCGGCAACGCTGCCGTCCGCGCCCTCGGCCGACAGCAGCGCCGCGCCGGTGACCGCCAGATCGGCGCCATTGAGCGCCACGGTGATGTTGCCGCCCTGGCCGCTGCCGCCAAAGCCGCCATTGGCGTCATCACCGCCCACGCCATCGGCGCGCAATTGCAGCGGGGTGGCGACATCGCCCAGCGAGAGCACGGCGCCATTCAAAAGGGTGAGTGACACGGCGCCGCCAACGCCGATGCCACCGGTGCCGGCATCGCTGCTGCCGCCCTGGGCCGTGGCGCTGAGCGTGATCTGTGCCAGCGTGTTGGTGCCGCCGTCCAAGCGCAGTTCGGCGGTGCCGCCGGTGGCGGTGCCGCCCACGCCAAACAGCCCCGATGCCTGGCCACCCGCATCGGCCACCAGCGTGATCCGCTGAGCCGAAAGGGTGGTGTTGTGGAACAGGGCGCGCAGATTGGCGCCAATCGCCGCGCCCGGATTGGCGGACTGGCCTTCAAAGCCGCCAAAGCCGGCCGCCCCGGCCTGCCCCGGCTGGCCGTTGCTTTGCTGCTGGCCGATCAGCGCGCCGGCCGCGCCGCCGGCGCCGCCCGTGCCGCCCACCCCACCGGTGCCGGCCGCGCCGCCCGCGCCGGCGATCACGGTGAAGGTGCCGCTGATCACCGGCGTGGTGAATTGCCAGCCATTGCCCTGCACATTGCCATCAGCCCCCAGCAGCAGCGTGCCGCCGGTGGCCGTGCCACCGGCCCCGGCGGTGCCGCCGTTGCCACCCTGCCCGCCCGGGCCGCCATTGCCGCCGTTGATCGACGGGCCGCCCGGCTGCTGCTGGCCCTGCACGAAGGCGCCATTGGCACCCTGGCCACCGGTGCCGCCGGTGCCGCCCTGCCCGCCCTGGCCGCCGCTGCCGGCAGTGGCAAAGCCGGTGAGCGTCAGGCTGGCGATATTGATGCTGCCGCCGCTGGTGGCGGCGCTGGTGCCGATGCCGAGGCTGCCGGCCAGGGCATCGCCGCCGCTGCCGCCGGCGCCGCCGGTGCCGCCAATGCCACCGCTGCCGCCATTGGGCTGGCTGCTGGTGCCGGCCAACCCGGTGCTGCCGGTGGCGCCGGTGCCGCCGGTGGCACCGTCACCGCCGCTGGCCGACACATTGGCCAACAGGCTGCTGATGCCGATGCTGCCGCCGGGCAGCACCTGCACGCCGATGCTGCCGCCGGTGGCCAGCCCGCCATTGCCGCCGGCCGACGCCGGGCCGCCGCCACTGCCGCTGCCGGCGATGGCGCGGGCAGCCAGATCGGCACCACCATTCAACGCCAGCGTGCCGCCATCCGCGATCAGTTGCACGCTGCCGGCGGTGGCCGCGCCGCCATTGGCGCCGGGGCCGGTGCCGTTGCGGCCGGCCGCGTTGGCGCTGGCCGTGACCAGGCCGGCAATTGTGGCGCTGCTGCCGGTGGCCAGGCGGGCGGTGCCGCCGGTGGCGCTGCCGCCGGCGCCGGTGCCAAAGCCGCCGGTGGCATCGGCATTCAACACCAGCCTGCCGGCCAGATTCAGATTGGCCGATGGCCCCAGCACCTCGACGCTGGCGCTGCCGCCGATGCCGCTGCCGCCGGCGCCGCCGAAATTGATCCCGGCAATCGCGCTGGCATCCAGGCTGATCTGGCTGGCCGTGAAGCTGCCATCGCCTCCCACCTGCACCTGCAAGCTGCCGCCGCGCGCCGCCCCGCCAATGCCATTGGGGCTGACAAAGCGGGCAAAGCCATCAACCGAAAGGCCGGGGCCCGGCAGATCAACCGTGCCAAAGGCCGACAGGCTGAAATCGCCGCCACGCGCGTTCAGTGTGGCGAAGGGCTGGGTGAGGCTGGCGGCCAGATTGGCCTGCACGCCCGCGGCGCGCAGTTCGCCGCCGGCGCTGACGAGGATGGTGGCGGTGCCGGCCGTGGCGGTGGCCGCCGCATCGGCGATGTTGCTCACGGCTGGGGCTTCGATGGTGATGCTGCCGCCCACCAGCAGGCGGCCGCCCACCGCCAGGCTGAGCGCACCCGAACGCGCCACCCGGCCATCGCCGCGCACGGCAAAGCCCAGATTGCCGGCGATATCCAGTGTGCCGCCATTGATCTGCAGATCAAGCGTGCCGCCGGTGCCGTTGCCCGCGCTGCTGCCGGGGCTGACGCTGGCGTTGCCGTCTGCCGCCACGTCGCCCAGCACCGTCACCGTGCCGGCGGTGATGGTGCCGGCCAATATGCCGGCGGTGGCATTGCCGGTGCTGCCGCCCGAACCGCCGCTGGCCGCCATCGACAGGCCAAGATTACCGCTGATCGACAGGCTGCCGGCATTTTCCAGCAGCACGCCACCGCCGGTGGCCGCGCCGCCGATGCCGGAACTGCCGCCGCCGCTGGCCCGCGCCCACAGGTTGAGGCCGGTGGGCAGGGTGATGCTGCCGCCGTTGCGCAATTCGGCCTGGCCGCCGGTGGCGGCGCCACCCTGGGCGGCGCCCTCCCCGCCAAAGGCGCTGGCATCGGGGCGCAGCGGCGTGGTGGAGGTGCTGTTGACGATCAGGGTGCCGCCGGCAACGCTGCCGAGCGCCGCGAGGCCGCCGGTGGCGGCGCCGCCGATGCTGCCGGTGCCGCCCAGCGCGGTGGCATCGATGCGGAACGCCGGGTTGCTTGCCGAATTGATGGTAAGGCTGCCGGCCACGAACAGGCTGGCGGTGCCGCCGATGGCCGCGCCGCCATCGCCGCCATTGCCGCCGCGCGCGCTGGCATCAAGGATGATGCTGCCGCCGATGGTGGCGGTGGTGCCGGTATCGATGGTCAGGCTCGCGGTGCCGGCGGTGGCGTTGCCGCCGCGGCCGGCGCTGTTGAGGCCGCCGGTGGCGCTGGCGTTGACGCTGATGCCGGGGGCGCTGAGGCTGCCGCCACGGAAGGCGAGTTCGACATCGCCGCCCGCCGCATCGCCGGCCTGATCAGAGGATTGCAGCGGGCCGGCGGCGGCATTGATCACCAGGCCGGCACCGCCGACGCTGAACACGCCGGCCGATTGCAGGACGAAGCTGCGGGCGTTGAGGCTGACGCCGGGATTGCTGATCGCGGTTTGCGCCGCGATGTTGACGGTGAGGGCGCCGGTGATGGCCAGGCTGCCGCTGGCCCCCACCGTGAGGCTGCCGGCGCCGCCGGTGATGGCGGCGGTGGGATCGGGCAGATTGCTGGCGCCGTTGGCCAGCAGCACGGCGCTGCCGCCGATGCTGGTGGCGCCCAGGCTGGTGAGGGTGAGATTGCCGCCCAGCGCCACGCGCCCTTCGGCCGGGGCGGCGAGCAGCAGGCTGCCGGTGATGCCCACCGTGCCGGCGGTGTTGGCAAACACCGCGCTGCCGCCGGTGGCGGTGCCGCGCACCGGGGTGTTGACCACATTGGCCTCGGCCCGCAGTTCCAGATCCTGGCTGATCGTGCTGGTGCCGCCGCTCTGGCTGAAGCTGGCGCTGCCGCCGGTGGCATTGCCGGTGGCCGAACCCTGGCCGCTGGTGGCGTTGGCGCTGACCAGCAGCAGGCCATTGATGGGCAGGCTGCCGCTGTTGCTGGCGCTGGCCGTGCCGCCGATGGCGCTGCCGCCGGTGGTGGTGCCGCCGCCGCCGGTGGCACTGGCATTTAGCGTGAGGCTGCCCGGCAGGATCAATGTGCCGGCATTGGCCAGCGTGGCGCTGCCGCCACGGCCGAGGCCGCCGGTGCTGCCCTCCCCGCCCTGGCCGGCGGCGGTGATCGCCAGCGCGGGCCCGCCGGTGGCGGTGATCTCGATGCGGCCGGTGCTGGCGGTGGTGGCCAGTTGCACGCTGCCGCCCCGGCCTTCGCCGCCGGGGGTGCTGCCCGACGCGCCGCCAAAGCCATCGGCAGACAGCCTGAAATTGGCATTGCCCAGCGCGAGGGTGACAGTCCCGCCCGCCGTGAGGCCGGCCTCACCGCCAAGCCCGATGCCACCGGTGCCGGTGGCGCCCAGGCCGCCCACGCCCTGCGCGCTCACGTCAAAGCCGCCGTTGACGCTGGCGCTGCCGCCCAGCACGGTCATGCGCGCGATGCCGCCGGTGCCGTTGCCACCGCCTTCGCCGCCAAGCCCTTCGGACAGGATGGCGAGCGTGTTGGCGCTGAAATTGCCGCCGCCGATGGTCAGCCGGCTGCTGCCGCCGCTGGCATTGCCGCCGGCCGGGCTGTCAAAGGTGGCGCTGCTGAACAGGCCCAGTTCGGCGCCGTTCAGGCTGGTGATGCCGTCGCTGGCAAACAACACGCTGCCGCCCGCCAGGGCGGCGGCGCTGTTGGCGCCCACACCGTTGGCTTGTGCCGAAAGCCGGATATTGTCGGCCACGGTCAGGCGGCTGGTGGCGCCAATCACGCTCACGCCCACGCTGCCGCCGGTGGCCAGCGGCGCGGCCCCACTGCTGCTGGTTTCGGCATCGGCGGTGGCAACGAAAATCCCGCCCACGCGCAGATCGGCTTCGGACGTCACGGTGATGCCGCCACCGGTCACCTGATCGCCGTTGGCGCTGGCGCGCAGGTCCAGATTGCCGCTGATGTCGAGCGTGCCGGCGCTCACGGTCACGGCCAGCGCGCCGCCGCGCCCGTTGCCCTGCGCGGCCTGCGCATTCACGATCGCCTCGGCGCTCAACACAGCATCGCCGGCAAGCGTGAGCGTGCCGCCGCCCACCAGCAGGCTGGCGCTGCCGCCGGTGGCATTGCCACTGAGCGCGCCCAGCCCGCCATTGGCGTTGGCCAGCAGCAAGATGCCGCCCGGCAGGCCCAGGCTGCCACTGCTGTTGATCAGCGCGGTGCCGCCCACGGCATTGCCGCCCACGGCGTTGCCATTGCCGGCAATCGCCTGCACTTCCAGTTGCAGCACGCCGCCCGGAGACAGCGGCACATGGCTGAAACTGCCGTCCACCCCGGTGATCAGGCTGATGCTGCCGCCGGTGGCATTGCCGCCGATGCCGCCGCTGCCCAGCGCGTTGCCGCCAGTGGCCACGGTGCGCACCTGGAAGATATCGGCACCGGTGTTGAAGATCATCGTGCCGGCGCTGTTGATCAGGATGCTGCCGCCGATGGCATCGCCGCCGGTGGCCGGGCCGGCGCCGCTGGCGGTGCTGCCGTTGGCGTTGCTTTCCAGGTTCACCGCCCCGCCGGTGATGCTCATCTGGCTGTTCACCGCCGTGGTCAGCCTGATCTGCCCGGCGGTGGCCACGCCGGCCTGGGCACCGCTGGCCGGGCTGCCCTGGGCACCGGTGGTGATGGACAGGCCAGCGCCGGCAGTGAACAGCCCGCCCGCCACATCGATGGCGGCCACGCCGCCGGTGGCGGTTTGCAGGCTGCCGGCGGCGATGTCGGCGCTGGCGCTGATGGTGATGCCGCCCAGCACTTCGATGTCGCCGCGGCTGGTCCACGCCACGCTGCCCGCCGTGGCGCTGTGGCCATTGCCGCCGCCGCGCAGATTCACGCTGTAATTGGCCTCGAAGCCGCCACCCACCAGCAGGGTCGTGGTGTCGGCGGTGGTGATGGTCAGGCTGCCGGCGGTGGCGGCCAGGCCGTCCACCGGCCGGTCGATGAAGATATCCTGGATCGCGGTGAGATTGCCGGTCACGTCCAGCCGGCCGCCGGTGCTGGTGATGCTGGTGGCGGTGCCGGTGCGGGTCTGGCCGATGCCACCGCCTGCAAAGCGCAGATCGCCACTGATCGTGACCTGGCTGCCCGCGCCAAAGCTGAAGCCGACCGTGCCGCCGCTGCTGTTGCCCAGCGTGCCGGCAGAGGCATTGCCGGCAAACGCGTTGTCATAGACCAGGGTGGTGGCGTTGAAATTGGCGGTGCCGCCGGTGATCGCCACCGTGACCGTGCCGCCGGTGGCCTGGCCGCCGGTCTGCGCTGAATCACCGGCCTCCGCCCCGCTGCCGATATTGATCCGGTTGAATCCGCTGTTGAGCGTGAGGGTGCCGCCACTGTTGACCAGGCTGACCTCGCCGCCAATGGCCGCACCGCCGGTCAGCGGATTGCTGCTGTTGCCAGCGGCCACGGCATCCACATCCAGCGCCAACACACCGGGGGCCGAAAGCGTGAGCGTGCCGGCATTGCTGATGGCGATCCGGCCACCGGTGGCGGGCGACAAGGGTCCGCTGATGTTTTGCGCCAGCGCATCGGCATTGATCGCCAGCTCCCCAACGCTCGCATTGGGCCGGCGCATTTCGATGGTGGCATCGCCCACATTGGCAATCTCGATCAGGCCACCCGTGGCCGAACCAGGCCCGGCCTGGCCAGAATTGTCGCCGGTCAGGCCGCTCGCATCCAGCCTGACGATATCGCCCTTCAGGCTGATGCGGCTGCCCTTGTCCAGCGTCGCCAGCCGCACCGTGCCGCCCAGCGCATTGCCGCTGAGCCCTTGCGCAAACAGGCTGGCCAGGCCGGCCACCTCCATGCTGCCGGCCTGGGCAAACAGCTGGATGGTGCCGCCACTGCCATCGCCCGATGTGGTGCCGTTGTCGCCGCGCGCGCCGCCGCGGCCGGCCACGCTGGCCTCGAAGCTGCCCAGCGACAGGCTGCCATTCTGGGCCGTCATGCTGATCTGGCCGCCCAGCCCATGGCCATGGGCCGTGGCCCGTGCATCGACGGCATTGCCACCAATGCCCTCGGCGTTCACCCCAAGTGCGCCAATGGTGGCGACCCCCACATCGGGCGCTGCCACGCCGCCTTCATGCTGGCCCAGCGTGAAGCTGAAGCTGCCGCCCTGGCCGGTGCCCGGCGCGCTGGTGGAAACGCCGCCGGTGCCATTGAGTTGAAGGGTGAGCGCGCCGGCAATCTGCAGATCGGCCGGCGTGCCGGAGGTGAAATGCGGGGTGGCCAGCACGGTGACGCCGCCGCCGGTGGCATTGCCGCCGGCGCCGGACTGGGTTTCGCCCTGGGCCTCGCCGCCCGTCGCCGAAAGATCGATGGTGGCGCTGGCGGCGCGCACGCGGCCGCCGCGCACCAGCAGGGTCAACTGCCCGCCACCGGCAGTGCCCCCGGTGCCGCCATTCACCCCGCCATCAAAGGCGCCGGCATCGCCGCCACGGCTGCGCGCGTCGATGTTGAGGGTGCCCAGATCAATCAGCGCCTGATTGGGAATCGGGCCCAGCGGCCCGCTTGACAGGCCCAGCGTGATGGCACCGCCGGTGGCGGCACCGCCATCGCCCAGCCTGCCGGTATCGGTGTTGCCGCCGCGGCCACCAATGGCCGCATGGTTGATGCTGGTGCTGCCCAGCGTGATGGCGGTATCGCCGGCCTGGCCCAGGATTGACAGGCCCTGACCCACCCCGCGCGCATTGGCGAGGCCGCCGGCACCACCGATGCCGCCAGAGGAGAAACCGCCATCGCCGCCGGTCACATTGGCATTGATGGTGAGTGAGGGCGCCAGCAGGTTGGCCGTTGTCCCCGGCTGGCCGCGCAGCACCATCTGCACGCTGCCAAACTGGGCATTGCCGCCGGTGCCGCCATTGGCCACCGGCTGGGCCAGCGCCTCCCCACCCTGGGCCGAGGCATCGATGGTGAAGCTGCCCTGGCTGTCGAGCACGCTGTTGAACAGCACCAGCGAAACATCGCTGCCCACGGCATTGCCGCCCAGCGCGGCGTTGCCGCCGCTCACCCCGGCATCGATGCTGATGCCGCTGGCCTGATGGCTTTGGGAGCGCAGATCAACCACGATGCTGCCGCCGGTGGCAGCGCCGCCGGTGCCGGCATTGCTGCCCGCCCCGCCCAGCGCGCGGGCCGCCAGGATCAGCGGCCCGCCCAGGATGTCGATGCCGGTCTGGCCGGGTTGGCCGGCGGTGCCATAGAAAAGATCAACCGCCGGGGCAAAGCCGGCATTGGCGTTGCTGGCGGTGGCCGCGCCGCCGTTCAAGCCGCTGCCGCCAAAGGCTTCGGCGCGCATTTCCACCGGACCGGCCACCGAAAGCCCGCCGGACGCCAGCGCGATGCGGGTGGTGCCGCCGGTGGCGCTGCCGCCATTGCCAATGCCCACGCCATTGCCGCCCGTGGCGGAGGCATTCAGCAGCAGATTGGTGTTGAACAGCACATTGGCATTGCCATCGACCACGATGCGGGCCGCACCACCGGTGGCAGTGCCGCCGTCGCGCGCGCCGCCGGCAAGGCCATCGGCACCAAAGGCGCGCGCATCCAGTGCGGCGCTGCCGGCGATGGCCACGGCCACGCCATCGCTGCTGCTGTTGGCGAGGATTTCGGCGATGCCGCCGCGATAATCAATGCCGCCGCCGCTGCCGATGGCACCGGCCGTGGCGCTGATGTTGAGGGACAAGGCGCCAATGCCGCCGCCATCGAGCACGCTCAGCCGGGCTGCGCCGCCCTGGATGGTGGCACCGCCGGTTTGCAGCGGCACCTGGCGCTGGCCGGGGCTGGCCAGCGCGTTGCTGGTGATGCTGAGGCCGCCGTTGATGTTGTTGGATGTGGAAAATGTCGCCTGGGCCAGGCCGCCGCTGGCGTTGCCGGTGGGCTGGCCATCGGCACCCTGGCTGCTGGTGGCCCCGGCATCGATCACCAGATCGGTTTCCAGTTGCAGGGTGGTGCCGGCCGCCTGCTGGAAGATGGCAATGCCGCCCACGGCCGCGCCGCCGCGGCCCTGGGCTGCGGTGCCGCCGGTGCCGGTGGCGCTGATGGTGACCGTGGTGGCCTGCAGGGAGCCGCCGCTTGCCACACTCACCTGGGCGCTGCCGCCGGTGCCGGTGCCGCCGGCCTGTCCTGCGGCGCTGGCATTATCGCCGATGCCATCGGCCCTGACGACGATATTGCCCAGCACCGAGACATTGCCGTCGCTGGCCAGCACCGAGGCCGCGCCGGCGGTGCGGTTGGCCCCGTTGCCGGCGCTGAACCGATTGGAGGCATCGGCCAGAATGTCGCCCGTCACCTCAAGCAGTTGGCCATTGGTGGCGCCGATGAAGGCGTTTTCGCCGGCAAACACCGCAAGGTTGCGGGCCACATCAAGCTGGCCCGTGGAGGCAATGGCCTGGCCGACATCGCGTGACCGCACGGTGGCGTTGGAGGTGAGGGTGACGGCATCGAGATTGACCGTGATCCGGCCGCTGCCGGCGCCGGCCGACGGCTGAGCACTGAACGAGTCCAGCCCCTCGCCCGTGGGGTTCCTGACGATATCATGCCCGCCCGACAGGATGATGGCATTGCCATCCACATCGGCGGCGCTGGCAATGGCAAAGCCGATCTGCTGCGAACCGGTGAGCAGCAGCGTGATGGCATCGTTCCTGGGCACCGCCATCATGTAGATGCGGTGATAATCGCCCACGCCGGAATTGCCGGCCGGCCCGGTGATGCTGCCATCCACCTGGTTGGTGCCGCCGGCGGCGCTGCCCACATTGGCGGTGATATCGAACAGGCCGCCGTTGAGGGTGAAGCTGACATCCTCGGCCATCACCAGCGCGGCCGAGCCATTCACCTGGACGGCGCCGGCCATGGTGATGCGCGGGGCCACCGCGATCACATAGCTGTTGTTGCTCAGCGCGTTGATCTGGGCGCCGTTGCTGATTTCGATGGCGGCGGTGCTGCCCGCGGCACCCCTCAGGCGGAAATCATTGTTGGCCGAAAGATAATCATTGCCGTTGGCCGCGCCCACCGGATCATTGGTGGTGAGCAGCAGGCTGCCGACATTGAAGCGCGCGCTGCCCTGCAGCAACAGCCCGCCGGGGGCATAGAACCACAGGCTGCCGCCCGCACCGCTGTTGACCGTGCCGGCAAAGCTGATGGCGCGTGACTGATCGGCGGCGATGATGCGGTTGAGCACCGTGTAGCTGCTGATGCCGGAGCCGGCGAGGAAATTGGCGGTGGTGCCGGTGGGCAGGAAATCAATGGCGCCGCCGCCGGCCATCGTGTCGTTCGGGGTCCAGTTGATGGTGTTCTGCTCGGCGTTGACGGTGAGGAAATCCACCCCGCTGCCCGATGCGCGGCTGACCGAGCCGTTGATCACCGTGGCGCTGCCCTGGAAGGCCTGGGCGCGCACGATCTGCGGTTGCAGCGCCAGCATGGCCGCCAGCACGCTGGGCGAGGCGGCCAGCGCCAGCCGGGTGCGGGCCGGCAGGGATGCGGTCCGCGATGGTGCGCTTTCGTCAAACAGGCGCATCAGCGGGCCCTCCACGGCAGGATACGGGTGGTGAATGTGAGGAGCAGGCGGACATCGCCGCTCCTGACCGGGCCGGCGTCCTTCAAGGCGACCGCGCCCGACAGATCGAGCCGCGCCCGATCGGAGAGGATGAAGCGCCCGCCGGCGCCGGCCGAGACGAGGCTGACCGGATTGGCCAGATCGGGCCCCAGCCCGCGTGACCAGGCCCAGCCGGCATCGGCAAACACATAGGGTTGCACTGCCAGCTTCCAGTCTTCGGAAAGCAGGATGGCATCGTGGCGCAGTTCGAGCGCGGCGGCGAGGCCATCATCCCCGGTGAGGACGCCGGGTTCATAGCCGCGGCCCACGGTGTAATTGCCCAGCGCAAAGCGTTCGAAGCCGTAAAGGCCGCCGCTGGCATATTGGCCGCGCGGTTGCAGCACGGCGGTGAGCCGAGAGGACAGGCGCAGCTCGGCCAGGCCGGTGAAGCGCACCACCGTGGCGGTGGGGCTGCCGGTGATCAGGCTGGGCGGGATCACCCCGGCCCGGCCACAGGCCCTGAGATCGCGCGAGCAATCGAGCGAGGTGCCCAGCATGTCGAGGCCCTGCCGCACCTCGAGGCTGCCGCCCAGCCGCCAGGCGCTGGTGCCGCCGGGGCCGCGCCCGCGCAGATCCTGCCAATCGCCATCCAGCCGCAGATAGGCCACCCGCAGCTGATCGCGCGACAGCGGCCTGGCGTTGAAGCTGACCCGCTGGTTGACCAGATCAAAGCCGGTGCGGGCCAGCAGCGAGGCGGCCTGCGAGCGCTTGAGCGGATAGCTCAGCTCGAGATTGGCGAAAAACACCCGGGCGTCCACCGGTGGCACGGTCGGGCCCAGATCAGGCTCGGTCCACGCCTGGGTGACACGGCCGCCCAGCCGCAGCCCTTCCCCGCCGATGGCGAAATCATGGCCGGCCTGCAGCACATGCTGTTCGGCAAAATCGCCGGTGGCATAATAGGAAATGAAGCTGTGATCGCCCAACCCGGTGAGGCCGTTCAGCTGCAAGCGCACCTGGCCGCCGAAGGGGCCGGTTTGCGACGGTGCCAGATTGCTGATCACCAGATCGCTTTCGATGGTGCGGCGGCGCACCGTCACCTCGCCCACCATCTCGCCCGGCGCACTGCCGGCCGGTTTCAGGGCCAGGCGCACATCCATGCCGGGCAGATCACGCGCCAGCAGCAGATAGCGTTCGGCGGCAATGCGGTTGAACACCTGGCCGGTGACCAGCTTGTTGAGATACCGGGCGATCTGGCCCTCGTTGCGGCCGGCATCGCCGCGCACGCGCACGGCGGTGAGGCGGGCATAAAGCACCTCAAAGCGCACCACGCCGCCTTCGATGCGCTGCGCCGGCACCTGCACGGCGGCAACATAGCCCAGCCGGCGCAGATGCGTGGCCACCGCATCGCGGATTTCGCACAGCACCGCCACCGGCTGCGGCTTGCCGGCCAGCGGTTTCCAATAGCGTTCCAGTTCGGCCGCCGGCACCGGGCCCAGATTGTTGAACTGGGCATCGGCCAGCGTCAGGCTGATAGTGGCATAGGCCGGATCGGCCAGCGCGCAGGGGCTGCGTTCGATGTCGCCATCAACGATCAGGCGGGTGGGCGCGGTGGCCTGCGGGCGGCGCGACGGATCGATTTCCTCGCGGGTGGGCGCACCCGTGACGCCAACCTGCGCCGCCACCGGCGCCAGGCCGCCGAGCATCGATGCCAGCACCAGGCCCGAACGCCATAGGCGCCGGCCGGCCGCACGCACGTGCCGCTGCTGCATTCCCTGTTCCCCCAACCAGTTTGCCTGCGACCTTTTGTATTTACGGGCATCCTAGAACAGGGATGCAGCCCAGCGCCAGCCACTTGTTGGAATTATGGCATGCCGGCTGCACAAAAATGGGGACGGCGCCGGCACTGGCACCGCCCCCCCATCGTCGCTGGCCGCAGGGCTCAGCGGCCGTTGTTCATCACCCCATTGTTCATCACCTTGGTCCAGGCCTTGGCGAAATCGGCCACCATCTGCTTGTGGCCATCGGCAGCGCCATACACCTCGGCCACGGCGCGCAGTTCGGCATGGCTGCCGAACAGCAGGTCAACCGGGCTGGCCGTCCACTTCCTGGCACCGGTCGCGCGGTCCACGCCTTCATACAGGCCTTCGGTCGCGGCCTTCTGCCACTTGGTTTCCATGCCCAGCAGATTGACGAACCAATCGTTGCTCAACACGCCCACCCGGTTGGTGAACACACCCACCTGGGTGCCACCGGCATTGCCGCCCAGCACGCGCAGGCCGCCCACCAGCACGGTCATTTCCGGCACCGTCACGCCCAGCAGATGGGCGCGGTCAACCATGGCCTGGGTGGGGTTGTAGGGGCTGTCCGGCGTCCAGTGGTTGCGGAAACCATCGGCCTTGGGCTCCAGCGCCGCAAAGCTGGCCACATCGGTCTGCGCCTGTGCGGCATCGGTGCGGCCGGGGGTGAAGGCCAGGTTGATCGGCACGCCGGCATCGGCGGCGGCCTTTTCCACCGCGGCATTGCCGGCCAGCACGATCAGATCGGCCAGGCTGATCTTGCGGCCACCGGGCGCCGCCTTGTTGAAATCGGCCTGAACGCGGGCCAGCACCGGCAGCACCTTGGCCAGTTCGGCCGGGTTGTTGATCGCCCAGTCCTTCTGCGGGGCCAGCGCCAGCCGGCCACCGTTGGTGCCGCCGCGCATGTCCGTCCCGCGGAAGCTGGCGGCCGCCGCCCAGGCGGTGCGCACCAATTCCGGCACGGTCAGGCCGCTGGCCAGCACCCGGCCCTTCAGATCGGCCACATCGGCATCGGTCACCAGCGGGTGCGTCACCGCCGGCACCGGGTCCTGCCAGCTCAGCACCTCCTTGGGCACATCGGCACCGATATAGCGGGTGCGCGGGCCCATGTCGCGGTGGGTCAGCTTGAACCAGGCGCGGGCAAAGGCATCCTCGAACGCCTTGGGATTCTTCAGCCAGCCCTTGGTGATCTTGCCATAGGCCGGGTCCATGCGCAGGGCCAGATCGGTGGTAAACATGATCGGCGCGTGGAACACCCCCTCGCGGTGGGCATCGGGCACGAACTTCACGTCCTTGGCGTTCTTCGGCTCCCACTGGGTGGCGCCGGCCGGGCTCTTGGTCTGCACCCAGTCATAGGCATAGAGATTTTCCAGATACTGCATCGTCCACTGGGTCGGGCTGGCCGACCAGGCGCCTTCCAGGCCCGAGGTGATGGTATCGGCACCCTTGCCGGTGCCATGCTTGTTTTCCCAGCCAAAACCCTGCTTCTCGATGGTTTCGGCCGAAGGATCCTTGCCGACGTTGCTGGCGCTGGCGGCGCCGTGCGCCTTGCCAAAGGTGTGGCCACCGGCGATCAGCGCGGCGGTTTCCTCGTCGTTCATCGCCATGCGGCCAAAGGTTTCGCGGATGTCCTTGGCGGCCAGCAGCGGATCAGGCACGCCGTTCGGGCCTTCCGGGTTCACATAGATCAGGCCCATCTGCACGGCAGCCAGCGGGTTGGCCAGCTTGCGGCCTTCGGCATAGCGCTTGTCGTCGAGGAACTTGTTTTCCGGGCCCCAGTAAACCTTGTCGGCCTCCCAATCATCCTGGCGGCCGCCGGCAAAGCCGAAGGTCTTGAAGCCCATGGTTTCAAGGCTGACATTGCCGGCCAGCACCATCAGGTCAGCCCAGCTCAGGGCGCGGCCATATTTGGCCTTCACCGGCCACAGCAGGCGGCGGGCCTTGTCGAGATTGGCGTTGTCGGGCCACGAGTTCAGCGGTTCAAAACGCTGCTGGCCACCGCCGGCGCCGCCGCGGCCATCACCGATGCGATAGGTGCCGGCCGAGTGCCAGGCCATGCGGATGAAGAAGGGGCCATAATTGCCATAATCGGCCGGCCACCACGGCTGGCTGGTGGTCAACACCTTGGCGATATCGGCCTTCACCGCCTTCAGATCGAGCTTCGAGAATTCGGCGGTATAATCAAAGCCGGCGCCATAGGGATTGGACGTGGGCTGCTGGCTGCGCAGCGGCGACAGGTCCACCAGTTCCGGCCACCAGAATTGCGGGCTGGTGTTGGCCATCGTGGCCGGCGCGGACGTGGCAGGCTGGGCATTGGCGGCACCGGCGGCAATGCCGGCCACCAACGCGATGATCGAGGCGATGGAACGACGCATCTGATTGCTCCCTTCAATTTGATCCGGGCGTGAACGATCCGGGGAACAGCCCCGGCGAACGCACCCGACATCCGCACGCTAGCGGCGGGAGGTTGCAATCAGGAAATTGATTATGCTGGGCTTTGATATCGGCAAAATCACTAACTGGCGCGCGCCCGGCGCCTGATGCAGATCAGGCGCCGTGCAGGATATGCATCACATCGCCATCCTGCACCACATAATCCTTGCCCTCGGCGCGCAGCCGGCCGGCCTCCTTGGCCGCGCTTTCCCCGCCCAGCGTGACGTAATCATCATAGGCGATGGTTTCGGCGCGGATGAATTTCTTCTCGAAATCGCCGTGGATTTCGCCGGCGGCCTGCGGCGCGCGGGCCCCCTTCTTCAACGTCCAGGCGCGGGCTTCCTTGGGGCCCACGGTGAAGAAGGTGATCAGGCCGAGCAGATCATAAGCCGCACGCACCACACGGGCGAGGCCGGTCTCGGCCAGGCCCAGGCTTTCCAGATATTCCTGCCGATCGGCCGGGTCCATCGTGGCAATCTCCGCCTCGATCGCGGCGGAAACCACCACCGCCTTCGCCCCGATGCCGGCCGCCATCGCTGCAACCGCTTCGCTGTGGGCGTTGCCGCTGGCGGCGCTGGCCTCCTCCACGTTGCACACATAGAGCACCGGCTTGGTGGTGAGCAGCTGGGCGTTCTTCAGCGCCCTTGCCTCCTCCTCGTCCTTCGGCTCGGCCAGCCGCGCCGGCTTGCCGGCCTTCAGCAGATCCAGCACCGGGCCCAGGATGGCCACCTGCACCTTGGCCTCCTTGTCCCCCTGCGCCGCCTTCTTGGCCAGCGCCGGCAGCCGCTTCTCCAGGCTTTCCAGATCGGCCAGCATCAGCTCGGTCTCAACCGTTTCGGCATCCTCCACCGGGTTCACCCGGCCGGCGACATGCGTCACGTCATCATCCTCGAAACAGCGCAGCACATGGGCGATGGCATCGGTTTCACGGATATTGGCCAGAAACTGGTTGCCCAGCCCCTCGCCCTTGCTGGCACCCTTCACCAGGCCGGCGATATCGGTGAAGCCCAGCTGGGTCTCGATGATCTTCTGCGATTTGGCGATGGCGGCCAGCCGATCGATACGGGGATCGGGCACCGCCACATTGCCCACATTGGGCTCGATCGTGCAGAACGGATAATTGGCCGCCTGCGCCGCCGCCGTCTGCGTGAGCGCATTGAACAGGGTGGACTTGCCGACATTGGGCAGGCCGACGATACCGACACGGATGGGCATGCAAAGGGGTTCCCGCTGGGACGTGATGTGGCGCAGCCGATAGCCGCCAACCATGCGCAAAGGCAAGCGCCCTGCCACGGCCGGTGGCCGGCGCATCCTTCACAGCGCGCCGCCCCCTCCGCCCTGCGGGCACCTCCCCCAGAGGGGGAGGATCAACGAGGCAGCGCCAAGCAGGTCCTTCACCTGTGGGGGATAATCTGTTGGGCGCGACGCACGGAAAAGATCCTCCCCCTCTGGGGGAGGTGCCGAGCGAAGCGAGGCGGAGGGGGCAAGCCAGCCCCACCCTCCGCGAACCCGCCCCTCAGCCCTTCAGCCGCAGCGCAATGTCGGACAGATAGCGCGCCTCGTCCCCGGCCAGCAGGGTGGGCAGTTCATCGGCCATCACGCCCAGCAGATCGGCCAGCGGCTCCATCTCGGCCTTGGCGAAATTGCCCAGCACATGCCCGGTCACCCGGTCCTTGTGGCCAGGATGCCCAATCCCGATCCGCACGCGCCGCCACTCCGGGCCCAGATGCGCATCGATGGAGCGGATGCCGTTGTGGCCGGCGGCGCCGCCGCCCTGCTTGATCTTCAGCTTGAACGGCGCCAGATCAAGCTCGTCATAGAACACGCTCAACGCCGCGGCCGGATCGGCCTTGAAGAAGCGCACCGCCTCGGCCACGCTGCGGCCGCTTTCGTTCATGAAGGTGGCGGGTTTCAGCAACAGCACGCGCGCGCTGCCGATGCGGCCTTCGGCGGCCAGCCCCTGAAAGCGCGGGCGGAACGGGCCGATGCCCCAGCGCGCGGCGATGGCATCAATGGCCATGAAGCCGACATTGTGGCGGTGCAGCGCATAGTGCGCGCCCGGATTGCCCAGACCAACCAGGATCTGCATGGCGCTACCCCTGAAACGGCAAGCGGGGCAAGGGATGAACCCCCTGCCCCGCCCGTTGCTTCACCAATCCCGCAGGATCAGGCGTTGTTGTCACCGGCGTCGCTCACCATGCCCTTGGGGGCAACGATGGTGGCGATGGTCAGGCCGGTTTCGCGGCCGTGCGGCTTCACGCCTTCCGGCAGGGTGACATCGGCGATGTGGATGGAGGCACCCACCTGCAGGCCGGCCAGGCTAATGGTGATGTCATCCGGGATGGCATCGCCGGGGCAATCCAGCTTCAGCTCGTGCGCCACGATGTTGAGCATGGCGCCCTGCTTGATGGCCGAAAGCTCCTGATCGACGAAATGCACCGGCACTGTGACGGTGACGACGGCATTGCCCGACAGGCGCAGGAAATCGACATGGATCGGCCGATCGGTGACCGGGTGGAAGGCGACATCGCGCGGCAGGGTGCGGATGGTGCTGCCGTCCAGCTCCAGCTCGACGATGGCGTTCATGAAATGGCCAGTGTGCAGCTGGCGGACGAGGATCTTCTCCTCGACATGGATGGTGGTCGCGGCTTCGCCGGCGCCATAAATCACGGCCGGCACACGGCCTTCGCGGCGGATCGCGCGGGAGGCTCCCTTGCCTGCCTTGGCGCGAAGTTCAGCCGCGAGCTTGAAGGTTTCGCTCATTGCTCGCTCCTGATTGGGGATGATCGCGCGGCCGCCCCCGCCTCCAGGGATGCGAAAATGGCGGCAGCCGTGCGAAGCGGCGCGCATAGGCGATCAGCGCGGCTTTGGCAAGCCGGGGGATCAGGGCTCCGGACTCAGGGCTCGGGCCTCAGGGCTCGGGCCTCAGGGCTCGGGATTATCGGTGAAGCTCTCGATCTTCAGCGCGCCGCCTTCCTCGCGCAGCACGAACAGTTCCGACACCGGGCCCTGTTCATAGCGGGCGGACCAGGCCAGGGTGGTGCGGCCATCCTCGGCGGTGATGCCGGCCAGTTCGCCGCCCAGATAGCGGCCGTGGCGGGTGATGAGGTTGCGGAACGCGCGCGCCGTGCCGAGGCCAGGGCGCAGACGGCGCGCGTCGGTGGTGAGCAGCGCGTCGATCGCTGGCCAGTCCCCGGCATTCAGGGCCGCGTGGAACCGGTCCACCACCTGGTGGGCGCGCTTTTCATCGGCCGGCGAACAGGCGGCGAGCATGGCCATCACGGCCACCGGGGCCAGCCAGCGCCTCATTCCACCCGCCGCACCGCAATGCCGCGCGCGCCCAGCATGGCGATCACACTGTCGGGCCCGGCCATGTGGGCGGCGCCCACCGCCATGAAATGCCGGCCCGGCGCTTTGAGCGCATTGGCGATCCAATCGGCCCAGGCGGCGTTGCGGCGGCGGAACAGCGCCTCGTGCATGGCCGGGGACAGGCTGGAATCGTCAAAATCCTTCAGGATGCGCTCGACATCGCCGGCCTCCCACGCCTTGACCAGCGCCTGCAACTGCCCGGCGGCATCACCGCTTTCGGCCACGGCGGCAGCCAGCAGCAGGCGCTGATCGGCTTCGGGCAGGGCATCGAACAGCTTCAGCTGGCCCTCCACGCTTTCCAGCGGCACCAGCCGGCGGCCGGCGGCGCGGGCCCGGGCGATCAGGGTGACATCCACCCCGGCGGCGGGATCGAGACCGGCGCGGGCCAATTCCAGCTGCACCAGCGTGATGGCGGCATACCAGCTTTTCATGCCATCAAAGGCCGAGGCCGGCAGGCCGGACCCGGCGATCAGCGCCGCCAGTTTCGGCCGCAGATCGGTCGGCACGCGATCGAGGATCGGGCTGGGCGCCGGCAGCAGGGCCAGCCGGCCGAGCGCGCCGGCCATTTCGGCCGGATTGTCGGGGAACACCACCTCCACCACCAGCGCATCGGCGGCGGCAAAGGCGCTGGCGGCGGCCGGGGTGAGCCAATCGGGCCCATTGGGCAGGGCGTGGATGGTGCCATAGAGCATGACCGTGCGATCGCCGCTGCCCACCTGCCACAGCGCCGGCACCGCCCACACGGGCGCGGCAAACAGCAGCGCAAGCGCGAGCAGCAGGCGGCGGATCAATAGCATCGCGGCGCCCCTTAGCAGCAGCGGGGGCCCAAGCTCAACCGGCGGCCTTGGCCCAATATTCGTCCTTCAGCAGCCGCTTGTAGAGTTTGCCGGTGTCGTGCCGGGGCAGTTCGGCGCGGAAATCAATGCGCTTGGGGCATTTCACGTGCGAAAGCCGGCCGCGCACATAATCAATCAGTTCCGCCTCCAGCGCCGGCCCGGCGCGGCCCATGTCACGCGGCTGCACCACGGCGTGCACCGCCTCGCCCATCACATCATCCGGGATGCCAAACACCGCGACATCGGCCACATCGGGATGGGAAATCAGGGCATTTTCGGCTTCTTGCGGATAAATGTTCACACCGCCTGAAATGATCATGAACGCCTGGCGATCGGTGAGGAACAGATAGCCCGCCTCATCAACATGGCCGATGTCGCCAAAGGTGGCGCCATGCTCGCTCATCACGCTGGCGGTCTTGGCAGCATCATTGTGATAGGAAAAGCTGCCGCCGCCGTGGAAGAAGATGCGCCCGGTCTGGTTGGGGCCAAGCAGATTGCCGTCATCATCCAGCACGCGGATTTCGCCCAGGATCGCCTTGCCCACGCTGCCCGGCCGCTCCAGCCATTCCTGCGGGCTGATCGCGGTGAAGCCGGCGCCTTCGGTGGCGCTGTAATATTCATAGATCACCGGCCCCCACCAGGCGATCATGGCGTGCTTCACGTCCACCGGGCAGGGCGCGGCGGCGTGGATGGCCACCTTGATCGAGCTGGTGTCATGGCGGCGGCGCACATCCTCGGGCAGTTTCAGCATGCGCACGAACATGGTGGGCACCAACTGGCTGTGGGTGATGCGGTGTTTTTCCACCAGCGCCAGATAGGTTTCCGGATCGAATTTCTCCATCACCACCACGGTGCCGCCGAATTTGTGCACGCTCATGCAATAACGCAGCGGCGCGGCATGATAGAGCGGCGCCGGCGAAAGATAGACCATGCCGGGGCCAAAGCCGTAAAGATGCGCCACCAGCCCGGTGAGCGCATCGAGCTGATCGATCGGCCCTTCCGGCAACGGGCCCTTCACGCCCTTGGGCCGGCCGGTGGTGCCGCTGGAATAGAGCATGTCGCGCCCGGCGCTCTCATCGGCGATGCGGTCGCTTGGCAGGCCAGCGATGGCCTGGGCCAGCGGCGTGCAGCCCGGTGCGCCCGCCCCGGTGCACAGCCGCGCCGCCGGCGCCAGGCCGGGCGTCGCCGCCACCGCCACCTCGGCCAGGGCCGGCGAGCAGAACATCGCCCGCGCGGCTGAGTCCTGCGCGATATAGCCGGCCTCGTCGGCGTTCAGCTTGGTCGACATGGCGACATAGACCAGGCCCGAGCGCTGGGCCGCCCAGCAGATCGGCAGATAATCCAGCTCGTTCATCATCAGGAGGGCGATCACGTCGCCGCGCTTCAGGCCCAGGCCGCGCAACAGATGGGCGATGCGGTTGGATTGCGCCTCCAGTTCGGCATAGCTCAGGCTGGCGCCGCTGCCGGCCATGATGATGGCGGGCGTGTCGGGCTGGGCGGCGGCGTGGTGGAAGGGGTGCATGGGGGGCTCCTTTCTGGGGCGGATCAGCGGGCCCGGCGATCCCAGGCGATGGCAGCGGCCATCAACCCGGCAAACAGCGCGGCAAAACCGGCGCTGTTGATGATCACCTGCGGCCAGCCCAACAGGCTGACATCAATGAAGAAATAGGGATAGCGGCCGGTCTGCCCGCCGCTGATCAGCGAAAATGCGCAATACAGCAGCGGCACCGGCAGCACCGCCCACACGTACCGCCAGTCAAGGGCCCGGCGCGGGCGCAGCCACAGCCACCAGGCCGGCCACAGCAGCGGCGTGGCGATGTGGAAGACATGATCGATCAGCGCGCGCAGCAGCGTGGGCGGATGGTTCAGCCCGGCCAGCAGCGTGTTGTAGACCACACCCACCACCAGGATGAACACCGCGCTGGCCGCCAGCAGCGCCGGGTGGCCCGGCCCGCGCGCCCGGCCGATCAGCCCGCACCAACCCGCCACCATCGCCACGATGCCATTGGCCCAGATGGTGAAATAGCCGAACAGGCCGGCAAAGGCGGCAAACAGCCCCCGCCCCTTTTCCACCATGTCCACCGCGATCTGGCCAAACAGCGCCCCGCCGGCCAGCATGGCAATGCCGGCGGCGGCTGCACGCGCCTTGGGTTCCAGCCAATCGTCCACCTGGCCTGCGATCCTCCCTGCCGCTGTTGCTAGCCCAAGCCGCCGCCCCCGCAAAGCCTGTCGCCATTGGGGGGTGTCGGCGCTATCCTTGCCGCTATGGCCATCCACACCCGCACCTGCCACATCTGCGAAGCCAATTGCGGCCTGCTGGTGGAAACCGAAGGCCGGCAGGTGCTGCGCATCAGCGGCGATGCGGATGATCCGATCAGCCGCGGCCATATCTGCCCCAAGGGCAATGCCATCGCCGATCTCGAATCCGATCCCGATCGGCTGGCCGGCCCGATGAAGCGGGTGGGCGATCAGTGGGTGGCGCTGGACTGGGCGACGGCGCTGGCCGAAATCGGCGCGCGTTTTGCGGCGATCAGGGCGGCCGGCGGCAGCGCCGCGCTCTATGTCGGCAATCCCACCGCCCATGATTTCGCGCTGGGCATGCAAACGGGCGCGCTGAAAAAGGCGCTGGGCGTGCGTGCCGTCTATTCGGCCTCCACTGTTGATCAGATGCCGCACCAGTTGGCGCAATATTGGCTTTATGGCCACAACGCGCTGTTCCCCATCCCGGATATCGAGCGCACGCAGCATCTCGTCATCCTGGGCGGCAATCCGCTCGCCTCCAACGGCAGCGTGTGGACGGTGCCGGATGTGAAGCGCCGCATCGCCGAACTGCGCGGCCGCGGCGGCAAGCTGACCGTGATCGATCCGCGCCGCAGCGAAACCGCCGGGGTGGCCGATGCCCATCATTTCATCCGCCCCGGCAGCGATCCCGCCCTGCTGATCGGCCTGCTGCTGGCGCTGGACGAGGCCGGCCTGGTCAAGCCCGGCCGATTGGCGCCAATGCTGGCCGGTTGGGACGAATTGTGGGCAACGCTGCGCGGCTTTGCCCTGCCCGATCTGGCCCGCGCCTGCGGCTGGGAGGTTGACGCCATCCGCGCACTCGCCGCCGAAATCGGCGATGGCCGGCCCACCGTGCTGTATGGCCGCATCGGGGTGTCCACCGCGCTGTTCGGCACGCTGGCGCACTGGCTGATCAATCTGGTCAATATCGCCACCGGCAATCTTGATCGGCCGGGCGGGGCCATGTTCTCCAGCCCGGCGGTGGATATCGCCGGCGGCTCCGGCCCCGGCAGCCACGGCCGCTTCTTCAGCCGGGTGAGCGGCCATCCCGAAGTGATGGGTGAATTTCCGGCGGTGAGCCTGGCCGAGGAAATCACCACGGCCGGAGACGGCCAGGTGCAGGCGCTGGTGGTGATTGCCGGCAATCCGGTGCTGTCCGTGCCCGATGGCGGCGCGATGGATGCGGCGCTGGCCGGCCTCAAGCTGATGGTGAGCATCGATCCGATGATCACCGCCACATCGGCCCATGCCGATTATATCCTGCCGCCCTGCGGCCCGCTGGCCAAGGATCATTATCCGCTGCTGCTGGCGCCAATTGCCTTTCGCAACTTCGCCAGATTCTCGCCCGCCCTGTGGGAGCCGCTGCCCGGCCAGAAGCGCGATTGGGAAATCGTGGCAGAACTGGCCCGCGCCCTGGCCGATGCCCAGGGCATGGCGCTGCCGCCGCCGGTCGATCCGCGCGCCCAGCTTGACCGGATGCTGCACAAGGGCGGCCGCTCGCTGGCCGAGGTGGCGGCGCATCCGCACGGGCTTGATCTGGGCCCGCACCAGCCCCGCCTGCCCGATCGGCTGTTCACGCCCGACCAGCGCATCCGCTGCGCGCCGCCGGCGCTCATGGCCGATCTCACCGGCCGCTTTGCCGATTGGCTGGCCACGCCGCCCGAACCCGGCCTCAGCCTGATCGGCCGCCGCCACATCCGCAGCAACAACAGCTGGCTGGGCAATGCCCCGCGCCTGGCCAAGGGGCCAGACAAATGCGTGGCGCTGATCAATCCGGCCGATGCGGCGGCGCATGGCATCGGCGATGGCGAGCTGGTGCGGATCAGCAGCGCTGCGGGTGCGGTGGACGTGCCGGCGCGGATCACGGAGGAGATCATGGCCGGCGTCGTCTCGCTGCCGCACGGCTTTGGCCATGGCCGGCCCGGCGTGCAGATGGCAGTGGCCGGGCAGCGGCCGGGCGTGAGCCACAATGATCTCACCCTGCGCGGGCGCATCGACATCCTGTCGGGCACGGCGGCGCTGGTAGGCACGCCGGTGCGAATCGCGCCGGCCAAAACCGGTTCCTTCGCGGTTGCAGCAACGGCGGCTTGGCGCTAAAGCAGGGGCCTATGTTCAAACTCCCCGACTTCAACGATCGCGCCAAGACCGCCGCCGAAGCCCGCAAGGCCAAGCTCGACAAGTTCAAGACCGCCGCGCCGCCCAGCGAGGAGGCTCTGGCCGCTGCCAAGGCCCGCGCCGAAAAGCGCGCCCAGAAGGAGGCCGAGGCCAAGGCCGCCCGCGCCGAACGCGCCCGCCAGCTGGCCGAGGAAAAGAAGCTGAAGGAAGCCCAGCGCGAGAAGCAGGCCGAACAGCAGCGCCTTGAAGCCATTGCCCGCGAGGCCGCACAGAAGGCCGCCCGCGATGCCCGCTATGCCGCCCGCAAGGCCCGCGTGAAGTAAGCATTCTTCCCGTTCAAGCACCAACGGCGCCGGGTTTCCGGCGCCGTTTGCGTTTGTGCGCGGCATGCTGCCCGCAATGTGCGGGCATCGACAGCTTCCGCCTGGCGGGCGTGGGATTGCACCGGGCCGTGGCCACGGGAAGCGCTGCTGACGGGCAACGAAAAAGGGCGGCCACCCGCGTGGGTGACCGCCCTTTTTGCCGTTTGGCGTGCGCCGATCAGGCCGGCTTTTTGATGTCGGCCCAGACCTTGCGGTACGACAGATAACCCAGGAAGGTCATGACGATCAGGAACAGGATCGCCGCGACGCCGGTTTCCTTGCGGTTTTCCAGCTTGGGTTCGGCGGTCCAGGTCAGGAAGGTCGCCACGTCCTTGGCATATTGATCCACGGTCCCGGGCGTGCCGTCAGCATAGGTGACCTGGCCGTCTGCCGCGAGCGGCGGCGGCATGGCGATGTTGATGCTGTGGAAATAGGGGTTGTAGTAGGACGTGTCCGGCTTCACCCAGCCCTTCGGAATGTCATCCGAATAACCGGTCAGCAGCGAATAGACATAGTTGGTGCCATCGTGCCGGGCCTTGGTCATCAGCGACAGGTCGGGCGGGTAAGCGCCGTTCTGGGCCGCGCGGGCCGCCGCTTCGTTGGCATAGACCAGCGGGAACTTGTCCGCCGGGGTGGCCTTGCGGGTGGTCGGTTCGCCGGCGCTGTCGATCGCGGCGACTTCATATTCCGCGGCGATGGCCTTGATCTGGGCTTCGTTGAAGCCAAGATCGGCCAGATCGCGGAAGGCGACGCGGTTGATCGAGTGGCAGGCCGAGCAGACTTCCTTGTACACCTGGAAGCCGCGCTGCAACTGCGCTCGGTCAAAGGTACCGAGGATGCCGATGTTGCCGGGGCCGTTGTGGGCCCATTCCATGTGCTTGGGATGTTTGTGGAGTTGCTTGGCCATGTCGGGCGCCGCGTCTTCGCGGGGGGCAATCGCCCCCCACAACACGTTGATGACGAACAACAGGCCAACGGCAAGAGCGCCGAGACGGATCATGGGTCGGTCTCCTTATTCGGCCGGCTGCGCGATGGGCGCGCCGCCTGCCTTGCCGTACTTGCCCAGCACGGCTTCCGAGATGGAACCCGGCAGCGGCTTGGTCTTCTCCAGCTTGGAGACGATCGGCAGGATGATCAGGAAATGGGCGAAATAATAGGCCGTCAGGATCTGCGACAGGCGCACCCAGGGCTCTTCGGCCGGCTTGCCGCCGCACACGCCGAGCAGCAGGCCCACCGCCACGAACACCCAGAACAACAGCCGGCTGACCGGACGATAGTTGTTCGAGCGCACCGGCGACTGGTCCAGCCAGGGCAGCAGGAACAGCAGCAGGATGGAGGCGAACATCGCCAGCACGCCCCACAGCTTGGCCGGCACGCCGAGGAAGTCGGTCGTGAAGGCGCGCAGGATGGCGTAAAAGGGCCAGAAATACCATTCCGGCACGATGTGGGCCGGCGTGGAGAGCGGGTTGGCCGGGATATAATTGTCCGGCTCGCCCAGGCTGTTCGGCATGAAGAAGACGAAGGCCGAGAAGACGATCAGATAGATGCCGAGGCCGACGAAATCCTTCGCCGTGTAATAGGGGTGGAAGGGCACGGTGTCAGCTTCGGTCTTCACGTCCAGGCCGGTCGGGTTGTTGGAACCGGGGATGTGCAGCGCCCACACGTGCAGCACGATCACGCCGAAGATCACGAACGGCAGCAGATAGTGCAGCGAGAAGAAGCGGTTGAGCGTCGCATTGTCAGGCGAGAAACCGCCCAGCAGCAGCGTCTGGATGTAGGTGCCAACGACCGGGAAGGCCGAGAACAGGCCGGTGATGACCTGGGCGCCCCAGAAGCTCATCTGGCCCCAGACCAGCACATAGCCCATGAAGGCGGTGGCCATCATCAGCAGGAAGATCACCAGGCCGAGCATCCAGATCATCTCGCGCGGCGGCTTGTAGGAGCCGTAATAGAGACCGCGAAAGATGTGGATATAGACGACGCCGAAGAAGAAGCTGGCGCCCACCGCGTGCATGTAGCGGATCATCCAGCCGCCGTTCACATCGCGCATGATGTGTTCAACGGAGTCGAACGCCACGCGGGTATCGGCGGCGAAGTGCATGGCCAGCACCACGCCGGTGATGATCTGGATCACCAGCGCCACGCCGGCGAGCACGCCGAAATTGTAGAAGGCATTGAGGTTCTTGGGCGTCGGATAGCCCGGCCCCAATGCGCCGAAGATGAAGCGCGGCAGCGGCAGCCGCTCGTCCATCCACTTGCCGACGGCCGAAGTCGGCTGATATTGCTTGGCCCAGGGAAAGCTCATGGTCCTCGTCCTCAGCCGATCGTCACCGACGTGGGCGACTTGAATTGATAGGGCGGCACTTCCAGATTCTTCGGCGCCGGGCCTTTGCGGACACGGGCCGCGGTATCATAGTGCGAACCGTGGCAGGGGCAGAAATAGCCGCCGAAATCGCCGCGGCTCTCACCTTCGGCCGCGCCCAGCGGCACGCAGCCCAGGTGGGTGCACACGCCCAGCGTGATCAGCCACTGCTCGTTGCCCGGCTTGGTGCGGTCTTCCAGCTTCTGCGGATCACGCAGGGTGGACACGTCAACCTTCTTGGCCTCGGCGATCTCGGCCGCCGTCAGGTGGCGGGCAAAGATCGGCTTGCCGCGCCAGCTGGCCTTGATCGCCTGGCCTTCCTGAACCGCCGACAGATCAAGATCGATCGACGCCAGCGCCAGCACGTCGGCCGACGGGTTCATCTGGTTGACGAGGCTCCATGCCACCGGCACGACGCCGGCGCCGGCAAAGGCGGCCGTGGCCACGTAAAGAAAATCGCGGCGTCGTTCGCCGCCGGGGGTCAGGTCATCGGCAGCAGCCTGCCGCACTTCGCTCGCCATTTCGATCCTTCCGAAAATGCCTTCCGAAAACGGATGCAAGGCGGGCATGCCCAAGCCTGCCCGCAGCGGAAAAGCGGATAAACAAGGCCATGCCGCAACGCAACGGACAAAACAGCCCATACCCCCGGACATTTTGGCGCAACATGACAGGCAGGTAATGATTCAGCCCTCCCGGCCGGCGCGTGGGGGGTTTCGCCAGCGAAAAAGCCGGTCTAGAGGCAGGCACCATGATCACGCTTGATGAACAGCAGACGGCCGCGCAGGCCTGGTTCCGGTCCCTCAGGGACAATATCTGGGCGATGCTGGAGCAGCTGGAGGATGAATCCACCCTGCCCGGCACCGCCGGCCGCTTTGAAAAGCGGGTGTGGCAGCGCACCGATCACGGCGGCGGCGATGGCGGCGGCGGCGAGATGGGCATCATGACCGGCCGGCTTTTTGAGAAGGCCGGGGTCAACATCTCCACCGTTTATGGCCAGTTCAATCCGGATTTCGCCAAGCAGATCAATGGCGCCGCCGAAGATCCGCGCTTCTTTGCCACCGGCATCAGCCTGGTGATCCACCCGGCCAACCCGCTGGTGCCGGCGGTGCACATGAACACGCGCATGCTGGTGACAACCAAGCGCTGGTTTGGCGGCGGCGTGGACCTGAACCCCGCCCTGCCCGATCCGGCCGAGACCGCCGCCTTCCATGCCGCGGTGAAGGCCACCTGCGACCGGCACAACCCCGACTATTACCCCGCCCATTCCAAGTGGGCCGAGGACTATTTCTGGGTGCCCCACCGCAACCGCCACCGCGGCGTGGGCGGCATCTTCTATGATCATCTGAACAGCGGGGACTGGGCGGCCGATTTCGCCTACACGCAGGATGTGGGCCGCTGTTTCCTGGAAACCTACCCGCGCCTGGTGCGCGAGAAGATGCACCGGCCGTTCACGCCCGAGGAGCGCACGGCGCAGCTGAAATATCGCGGCCTCTATGCGGAGTTCAACCTGGTCTATGACCGGGGCACCACCTTTGGCCTGAAGACCGGCGGCAACACCGATGCCATCCTGATGAGCCTGCCGCCGCTCGCCATCTGGGAATAGGCCATGGCGATCACGCCGGTGCCGAAGGGGCAGCTGGCCACCATCGTCACCTGCCTGGAAATGCACCGGCGCCCGGCACCCGCCCTGCCGGCGCGATCGGTGCTGAAACTGGTGCGCTGGCCGGCGCCGGTGGACGTCGCCGCCTATCTCGCCCTGTTCCGCCGCATCGGGGAGCCCTGGCTGTGGCGCGGCCGGCTGGTGCTGGCGGCCGACGTGCTCGCCGCAATCCTGAATGCCGAGACCACCGAAATCCATGTCGCCAGCCGCCGCGATGGCACGCCCATGGGCCTGATCGAGCTGGATTTTTCGCAGACCGGCGCTTGCGAGATCGTCTATTTCGGGCTGGAGCCGGCGATGACCGGGCGCGGCCATGGCCGCTGGCTGATGGACCATGCCCTGCGCCTGGCGTGGCGGCCCGGCATCGGCCGGGTGTGGCTGCACACCTGTGATCTGGATCATCCGGCCGCGCTGGACTTTTACCGGAAATCCGGTTTCTCGCCGTTTGAACGCTGGGTGGAAACCTATCCCGATCCCCGGCTGGATGGCTGCTACGCCGGCAACCCCGCCCCGCACGTGCCGATCATCTGACCAGCCGCTGATAGGCGATGGCGGCGGCCACGCCAAAGCCGATGGTGGTGAAGCAATTGCCGATGCCCGGCACCAGCAGGTGCAGGAAGCGGCCCAGGCTGGGCAGGCCGGCCAGGCGCAGCACACTGTCGATCGCGGCGCCCAGGCTTTCGCCGATCAGGCCGATGCCGATCACCGCAAACAGGCCGATCAGGATGAACAGCGCCAGTTGCAGGCCATCATCGGCGCTCATCTCCCAGCTCGCCCGCACCGCGTCCACCGGGGAGCCGCCGCGCGCCGCCAGGATGGCGCCGGGCAGGAAGGCCAGCCGGGCAAACAGCCAGATGCCGGGCAGGATCAGCAGCAGGAAGCCCAGCGCAACCGGCAGCGAAATCAGCATGTTGCTGAGAATGAACGACGGCCACAGCGCCACCGCGCGCGACAAGGCCTCACGCGGGGTGGCCCCCGGCGCCAGCAGCAGCGCCGAAACCGCCAGCTGCGCCACCGCGCCCACCAGGCCGGGCAGCAGGATGTGCCAGGTCAGCTGCGCCGTTGTCATGCTGTCCAGCCCGGCCGGCGGCGGCGGGCCAAACAGGCCGGTCGCCACGCTGACCAGCAGCGTGAACGGTGCCACCAGGAAGAACAGCCGGTTGAGATCGGCCATGATCGCCGATCCCATGGCATCCCACAGGGCAAGGGCCTTGAGGCGGGGCACCGGATCCGGCCGCCGCGATCAGGCGGCGGGCTTGACGCCAGCGTCAGCCATCAGGGCCTGGAGTTCGCCAGCCTGGAACATTTCCATCATGATGTCGCTGCCGCCGACGAATTCACCCTTCACATAGAGCTGCGGGATGGTCGGCCAGTCGCTATATTCCTTGATGCCCTGGCGGATGTCCATGTCGGCCAGCACGTCCACGCTTTCAAAGGCGACATTCAGCCGTTCCAGAATGGCCACCGCCGTGGAGGAAAAGCCGCACTGCGGGAAAAAGGGCGTGCCCTTCATGAACAGCACGACATCGTTGCGGCCAACCAGGTCGGCAATGCGGTCATGCACGGGATTTGTCATCGCGGGGGTCCTTCCGTTGGCCGGTTCAGGCCGGAATCGTGGTGAGCTTCAAGGCATGGAGGACGCCCCCCATGCGCCCGCCCAGAGCATTATACACGAGCCGCTGCTGCGCAACCCGCGAAAGGCCGGCAAACTGCGGCGCAGTGACCACGGCGGCATAATGATCGCCATCGCCGGCCAGATCGGTGATTTCCACCTGCGCGCCCGGCAGGGCGGCCACGATGGCCGATTCGATATCGCTCGCCGCCATCGGCATCAGGCTTCCCCCATCACTTGGGCTTCGGCCTGGGCCAGTTTTTCGGCCAGCATCGCCTTGATGTCGTTCTCGGCGACGCCCAGCGGCTTCAGATCGCCCAGCAGCTTGGCAATGATGTCGGCATCGCCGGGCACTTCCAGATCAGAAAGCAGCACCGACTTGGCATAATCATCGGCCACCTCGCCCGATTTGCCGAGCTTTTCCGCCGCCCACAGCCCGATCAGCTTGCCGCGCCGGGCCAGGATGCGGAACTTCACCTCCTCATCATGGGCAAACTTGGTTTCAAAGGCCTTCTCGCGGTCGTCAAAGCTGCTCATGGATGGGTTTCCTGCATGGCGTTCGCCGCATCAGATAGAGAAGCCGCGCCGCAGGTTCAATGGCAGACCGCTGAAGCCAGGTACGGGGACCGACCGCTGGGGCGCCGGGGCGCAACGTTGGGGGCACGGCTTCAAACATTGTCTCTGCCCGGCTTTGCCGCTATGGCCTCTCCCCCACGCGCCGGGGGCATGCTAGCCTGCTGGCCCATTTGCATTTCCGCGTTCGGAGACTTGCCATGACCCGCCGCCGCCAGATTTATGAAGGCAAGGCCAAGATCCTCTATGAAGGTCCGGAGCCCGGCACCCTCATCCAGTATTTCAAGGATGATGCCACCGCCTTCAACGCCCAGAAAAAGGGCACGATCAGCGGCAAAGGCGTGCTCAACAACCGCATTTCCGAACATGTCTTCACCCTGCTCTCCACCATCGGCATTCCCACCCACTTCATCCGCCGCCTGAACATGCGCGAGCAGCTGGTGCGCCAGGTGGAGATCATCCCGATCGAGGTGGTGGTGCGCAACGTGGCCGCCGGCAGCATCGCCAAGCGTTTCGGCATCGAGGAAGGCACGATGCTGCCGCGCACCATCATCGAATATTATTACAAGGATGATTCGCTGGGCGATCCGCTGGTGACCGACGAACATATCGCCGCCTTTGGCTGGGCCAGCCAGGACGAGATGCACGACATTGCCGACATGGCGATCCGCGTGAATGATTTCATGGCCGGCATGTTTGCCGGCGTGGGCATCCGGCTGGTGGATTTCAAGCTGGAGTTCGGCCGGCTGTTTGACGGCGATTATGCCCGCGTGATCCTGGCCGACGAGATCAGCCCCGACGGCTGCCGCCTGTGGGACATGAAGACCGGCGACAAGATGGACAAGGACCGGTTCCGCCGCGATCTGGGCGGCGAGGCCGAAGCCTATCAGGAGGTGGCGCGCCGGCTGGGCCTGTTGACCGAGGATGAATCGGCCGTGCTCGATCTGGAGGAGCACCGCAAGGCCAGGGTCCAGACCTTGGGTAAGGACAAGCCCTCCGGCGAGTGAGGCCTACCAGCGCACCGGATCAACCCGGCGCACCACCAGGCCAAAGACCAGCGTGCCGGTGGCGACGATCGCTGCCGTCACGATGAAGGCCGGGCGATAGCCGGCGGCATCGACGATCATGCCGGTCATCACCGGGCCGATGATGCCGGAAAAATTGCCCAGGCTGGTCTGCACCCCCACCCAGCGGCCGGCGGTGGCCGGGCCGGCCATCGTCTGGCCCATCACGAACAGCAGATTGGGCAGCGGGCCATAGCCAAAGCCGGTGATGGCAATCAGGCCGATCAGCGGCAGCCAGCCCTGGATATCGGGCAGCAGCAGCAGGCCGGCAACGCACGTGGCCACCGCGCCAAACAACATGCCGCGCCGCCAGGCCGAGCCATCGCCGCCGGCCCGGATGGCGCGGTCGATCGCCCAGGCGCCCAGCGTGCCGCCCAGGATCTGCGCGACATAGAAGACCGAGGTGAGCAGGCTCATGTCGATGATCGAAAAGCCGCGCGCCTTCACCAGCCACAGCGGCAGCCAGCCCACAATGAAATAGAGCGGGAAGGTGCCGGCCAGGTGCAGCAGGGTGATCGCCCAGAACGCACGCTGGCGCAGCACGGCGGCCATCGGTGCGGAGGCCTGGGGGGCGGCGTCATGCTTCCCCTCGCCTTCCTCGATGCCGCGGCGCGCCAGCCACCAGGGCAGCAGCCACAGCAGCGTGATCAGGCCAAAGGTGATGAACATCGCTTCCCAGCCCCAGATGTTCATGATCCAGCCGCCGCCCAGCGTGCCGATCAGCGGGCCGAGCGCCAGCCCGCCCGACAGCGAGATGTTGGCCAGCCCGCGCGCGCCTTCCGGAACCCGCGCGATCAGCTTGGAACCGCAGGGAAAGGCCACGCCTTCGCCCAGCCCCATGAACAGGCGCAGGATGATCAGCAGCGTGACCCCGCCGGCCACGCCGCCGATGAAGCCCATGCCGATCGTGGCCAGCGCCCAGATCGCCACGCCGGCGGCCATCAGCAAGCGCACGCTCATCCGGTCAGCCAGCCAGCCGGCCAGTGCCAGCGCCGGCACATAGGTCCAGTAAAAGCTGGAGACGATTACGCCATAACGTTCGTTGGAGAGGCCGAATTCGTCCTTGATCAGCGGCGCCGCGACCGAGACCGCGCCGCGATCGATATAATTCAGCGCGATGGCGGCGCCGATCAGGATGATCGCCCAGCGCAGCGGTGCAGACAGCATGTGGTTCTCCCCGCCGCCACACTGGCTTTGGGGGTGCGCGCCGTCAACTGGCGGGCCATGATCGCGGCATGATTCGCCTGATCGATCCCGCCGCCGATGCCCATCTGATCCCGCCGCTGGCCGCGATGATGGTGGCCTGCGTGGCCGGCGGCGCCTCCATCGGTTTCATGGCCGGATACAGCCAGCCCGAAGCCGAAGCCTGGTGGCAGGGGCGCTTTGCGGCGGCGTGGGCCGGCGAAATCATGATCCTCGTGGCCGAACAGGGCGGCGACGTGGCCGGCACCGTGACGTTGGTGCCCGCCGCCATGCCCAACCAGCCGCATCGCGCCGATGTGGCCAAGATGATGGTGGCCCCCCGCGCACAGCGGCAGGGCGTGGGCGCGGCGCTGCTGGCAGCCGTGGAGGCCCTCGCCCGCCGGCACGGCCGCACCACGCTGGTGCTCGACACGATCAGCGGGTCCGCCGCCGCCCGCCTTTATGAGCGGGGCGGCTGGGACAGGGTGGGCGAAATTCCGGCCTATGCGCTGATGCCCGATGGCATGATGGCGCCCACCATGTTTTACACCAAGCGCCTGTGACTGGAAGCGCCTGTGACTGGTCTGGGCCGGGCGGCTGCGCTATGCCGGCCGGCATGCAGGGCAAGACCATCCTTCTGATCGTGGCCGGCGGCATTGCCGCGTTCAAGGCGCTGGAACTGGTGCGCGAACTGCGCCGGGCCGGGGCCCGGGTGCTGCCGGTGCTCAGCGAGAATGGCGCCCGCTTCGTCACGCCGCTGGCCCTTTCGGCGCTGGCGGGCGAGACGGTGCGCACCAGCCTGTGGGATCTGGAGGACGAGGCCCTGATGGGCCATATCCAGCTTTCGCGCGCGGCCGATCTGATTGTCGTGTGCCCGGCCACCGCCGATCTGATGGCGCGGGCGGCCGCCGGGCGGGCCGATGATCTGGCCGCCACGCTGCTGCTCGCCACCGACACGCCGGTGTTGATGGTGCCGGCGATGAATGTGCGCATGTGGCTGCACCCGGCCACGCAGCGCAACATCGAACGCTTGCGCGGCGATGGCGTGACCGTGCTGGAACCTGACGACGGCGAGATGGCCTGCGGCGAGTTCGGCCCCGGCCGGCTGCCGGACATCCCCGCCATCATGGCCGCCATCGCGGCACAGTTTGGCCCAGGGCCGCTGGCCGGCCTGCATGCGCTGGTCACGGCCGGGCCGACGCACGAACCCATTGATCCGGTGCGCTTCATCGGCAACCATTCATCGGGCAAGCAGGGCTTTGCCATTGCCGGCGCGCTGGCCGCGGCCGGCGCGCGGGTGACGCTGGTGGCCGGGCCGGTGCAACTGCCCACCCCGGCCGGCGTGCGCCGCGTGGACGTGATGACCGCCCACCAGATGCAGGCCGCCTGCCAGGCCGCACTGCCGGCCGATATCGCCGTGATGGTGGCCGCCGTGGCCGATTGGCGGGCGGAAACCGCGCCGGCCAAGCTGAAGAAGGATGGCAGCGGGCCGCCCGCACTGGTGCTGCGCGAGAACCCCGACATCCTGGCCGGCATCGGCCATGACGCGCGCCGCCCGGCGCTGGTGGTTGGCTTTGCCGCCGAAACCGGCGATCTGCTGGCCCATGCCGCCGCCAAGCGGGTGAGGAAGGGGGCCGACTGGATCGTTGCCAATGATGTGTCAGAAGGCGTGTTCGGCAGCGACCACACCCATGTGCAGCTGGTGACGGCTGCCGGTGCCGAGGATTGGGGCCCCTGCCCCAAGCAGGCGGTCGCCACACGGCTGGTGGCGCGCATCGCCAGCCATTTCGGCGCAGCGCCATGATCAGCATCCCCATCACCATCCTGCCGCACGGCGAAGGCCTGCCGCTGCCGGCCTATGCCACACCGGGGGCGGCCGGCATGGACGCCGTGGCGGCTGTGACCGAACCCGTCACCATCGCGCCCGGCGAGCGCTATCCGGTGCCGCTGGGCCTGTGCATGGCGATCCCGCCGGGCTTTGAGGTGCAGGTGCGGCCACGGTCGGGCCTCGCCCTGAAACATGGCATCACCGTCCCCAACAGCCCCGGCACCATCGACAGCGATTATCGCGGCGAGGTGAAGGCGCTGCTGATCAACCTGGGCGCCGAGCCGTTCGTGGTGGAACGCGGCATGCGCATCTGCCAGCTGGTGCCGGCCGCCGTCACCCGCGCCGGCTTTGCCGTGGTCGAAACACTGGACGACACGGCGCGCGGTGCCGGCGGCTTTGGCTCCACCGGGGTCGCTTGATGGAGTTCAGCGATGTCGAGCTTGAGCGTTATGCCCGGCACCTGGTGCTGCCGCAATTCGGCGGGCGCGGCCAGGCGGCGCTGAAGGCGGCACGGGTGGCCGTGGTGGGCGCCGGTGGGCTGGGCAGCCCCTGCCTCCTCACGCTCGCCGCTGCCGGGGTGGGCCGGCTCACCATCATCGATGATGATGTGGTGGCGCTCTCGAATCTCCAGCGCCAGACGCTGTTCACCACCGCCGACATTGGCGCGATGAAGGCGGAAATCGCCTGCACCCGGCTGCACGCGCTCAATCCCGATATCCAGACGGTGGCAGCCCCGCTGCGGCTGGCGCCCGACAATGGCGATGCGTTGCTGGCCGGGCATGATCTGGTGATCGATGGCAGCGACAGTTTCGCCACCCGGCTGCTGGTGGCCGATACGGCGCTGGCGCTGGCGGTGCCGCTGGTGTCGGGCGCGGTCGGCCCGTGGGATGGCCAGGTGGGCGTCTTTGCCGGCCACCGCACCGATGCGCCCTGCTATCGCTGCCTGGTGGGCAGCCCGGATGATGATGCGGCGCGCAACTGTGCGCAAACCGGGGTGATCGGGGCACTCACCGGCATCATCGGCAATCTGATGGCGATGGAGGCGATCCGCGAATTGTCCGGCTTTGCGCCGTCATCGGCCGGGCGCCTCACCCTTTACGAGGCACTGTCGGGCCGGGTGCGCACGCTCAGCCTGCCCAAGGACCCGGCCTGCCCGGCCTGCGGGCCCGCCGCCCAATAGCTGCCGTATTTGCCGGCTAACACGCTTCTGCCCCCTCCTCCCAACCGATTGACCCCTGCCGCCCATGTCCTCCGCATCGCGCCGGCCCGCCCGCTGGCTTGTCACCGCCTTCAAGCTTGGCATCGTGCTTGGCCTTGCCGGCATCATCGCGCTCACCGTGGCGGTGGCGGTCGCCTATCAGTCGCTTCCCGATTTCGACACGATGAAGCGCAGCCCCAACGGGCAATCGGTGGAAATCCGCGGCGATGATGGCAGCGTGCTGGCCAGCCTGGGCCCCAGCTATGGCGAATGGCTGAGCGGCGCGGAAATCCCGGCCACCATGAAAAACGCCATGATCGCGGTGGAGGACCGGCGCTTCTGGTATCATCCCGGCATCGATCCCATCGGCATCGTGCGATCGGTGGTGGTCAACGCCGTGCGCGGCAACAAGGCCCAGGGCGGCTCCACCATCACCCAGCAATTGGCGCGCAATCTCTTCCTCACCGCCGCCAAGGATTATACCCGCAAGCTGCGCGAGGTGGTGCTGGCGATGGCGCTGGAGCGCAAATACAGCAAGGAGGCGATCCTGGAGCTGTATCTCAACCGCGTCTATTTCGGCGGCGGCGCCTATGGCATCGATGCCGCCGCGCGCAAATTCTTCGGCCACAGCGCCCGCCGGCTGCGGCTGGAGGAAGCCGCCATCATCGCCGGGCTGGTGAAGGCGCCGTCGCGCTTCTCGCCCTCGGCCGATGCCGAAGCGGCGCGGCAGCGCGCCGCCACGGTGATCGCGGTGATGGTTGATGCCGGCAGCATCACGCCCGAAGAGGCCGCCGCCGCCGATCCGCGCGTGGTGCAATTCGCCCCCCAGGCCCGCCCGGCCGGTGTGCGCTATTTCACCGATTGGGTGCTGGCCGAACTGGAAACCCGCACCGATGAGGCGACCGAGCCGCTGCTGGTGGAAACCACGCTGAATGCCCAGGCCCAGGCCTTTGCCGAAGCGGCCATCCGCGCCGAAACCCCGCCCGGCGCCCAGGGCGCGCTGGTGGCGCTGGCCCGCGATGGCGGGGTGAAGGCGATGGTGGGCGGCACCGATTACATCAGCTCCAACTACAACCGGGCGCTGGTGGCGCGGCGGCAGCCGGGATCGGCATTCAAATTCTTCGTCTATGTGGCCGCGCTGGAAGCCGGGGTGAAGCCCGACGACATTTATGAAGACCGGCCCATCACCATCGGCAACTGGAGCCCGAAGAACAACAACAACAGCTTCATCGGCCCGGTGAGCGTGCGCGATGCCTTTGCCCAGTCGATCAACACGGTGGCGGTGGAAATCGCCCAGCAGATGGGCGTTGACGTGGTGGCCGACGTGGCCCGCCGCTTTGGCATCACCACCCCGATTGACCGGCTGCCGGCGATGGCGCTGGGCACATCGGTGGCGACCTTGTTTGAAATGACCAATGCCTATGCCACCGTGGCCAACGGCGGCCAGGAACAGGCGCCCTATGGCATCACCCGCATCACCACCGGCAGCGGCCGCGTGCTCTACAACCGGGTGGCCGGGGAGCCGCGCCAAGTGGTGGCCCCGGTGGTGGCGGCGCAGATGACGCAATTGATGCAGGCCGCGGTGGAAACCGGCACCGGGCGCGCCGCCCAGATCGGCCGCCCGCTGGCCGGCAAGACCGGCACCACCAGCAGCAACAAGGATGGCTGGTTCATCGGTTTTTCCAGCGGCATCACCACCGGGGTGTGGATGGGGCGGGATGACAATGCCGCCGTGCGCGGCCTGGCCGGTGGCCGCGCCCCGGCCCGCGCCTTTGCCCAGTTCATGGCCCGCGCCGTCGGCGGCACCCCACCTGAACCGCTGCTCACCGACGTGCCGCAAGACGCGGCGTTGACCGAGCCTGACGCCGAATCCTATGGCATCCAGCTGGAACCCGCCCCCACCGGCGAAGGCGAACCCGCCCCGGATGGCGAGGCCCCGCGGCTGGACCAGAACTGGCTGGACAAGACGCTGGACGAACCGGCAGACAAGCCGCCCGCCGAAAAGCCCGCCACCCCGCGCTGAACCGCCCCCAGCCGGCGGCAGGCCCACTACGCCAAGCGCACCCAGGCCGGGGCGTGGTCGCTGGCCTTTTCCGCGCCGCGCACCGATTTCATCACGCCGGCATCCACCAGCCGGTCGGCCGCGGCCGGCGACAGGAGCAAATGATCGATGCGGAAGCCATGGTCACGCGGCCAGGCGCCGGCCTGATAATCCCAGAAGCTCCACACCCCGCCGGCCGGGTGAAGCTGGCGCACCGCGTCGGTCCAGCCCTGCCACAGCAACTGGCGATAGCGGGCGCGGGCTTCGGGCTGGCGCAGCGCATCATCCCGCATGGCGCCGGCATCCCAGATATCATCATCGTTGGGGATGACGTTGTAATCCCCGGCCAGCACCACCGGCCGGCCGCTGGCCAGCAGGGTGGCGGCATGGGCATGGAGCCGGTCCATCCAGGCCAGCTTGTAATCAAATTTCGGGCCCGGCTGCGGATTGCCGTTGGGCAGATAGAGCGAGGCGACGCGCACGCCCATCACGTCGGCCTCAAGATAGCGCGCCTGCTCGTCCGTCTCGTCGCCGGGCAGGCCGCGCTGCACCTCGCTGGCCGGCTCGCGGGACAGGATGGCGACGCCGTTGAAGCCCTTCTGGCCATGCACCAGGCAGTGATAGCCCGCCGCGCGCAGCACATCGACCGGGAAATTCTCGCTGACCGTCTTGATTTCCTGCAGGCAGGCGATGTCGGGCCGGGCTTCGTCCAGCCATTCCAGCAGGCGCGGCAGGCGGGCGTTGGTGCCGTTGATGTTGAAGGTGGCGATCAGCATGCGCATCCCTAGAAAACCGCAGCGCCCGCGCTGCACCGCGCCGGGCTGAGCCTGTAGCTGGCAAAGGCCCGGGCCGGCTTGCCGGTTGGCCTTGCATCGATCCGCCAGCGCCAGCCAGGGCCATCACGCTGGAAATCGTTGATGAAAACCGCATTGCCATAATCATAGCTGATGGCAAAGCCGTTGCCGGTCACGCCGCCCTTGCCCGCGGCGCTGCCGGGGCCGCCGAAACTGTCCATCCACCAGCCGGTCAGTTGGCCGGGGCCGGCCTCGGCCATGATGATGGCCGCGTCATAGCGGTCGTTCGGGTTAAGCCCGTGCAGTTCCAGCAGCAGATAACGGCCGCCCAGCCGGCGGCTGCCGCGCGCGATGGCGCTGGTGGTCTTGCCCTCCACCGTGCCGCGCACCTGCCAGCAGCCCACCAGCCCCGGCAGCGGGGACGGCGCCGGCCCCATTGGCAGCGCGCCGATCACGGCGATGGCGGCGGGAAGCAGGATCATGCCCGCAACATCGGCCGCCCCTGCCCCATGGTCAACCCGCGACCCCTCAACCCGCCAGCCGCAGCAGCGTGGCGATGTGGTCCGCCTCGGCCGCCGGCTTGTCGGGCCGCAGCCGGGCAATGCGCGGGAAGCGCATGGCCAGGCCGGATTTGTGCCGGCTGGAGGCGTGGATCGAATCAAACGCCACCTCCACCACAAAGCTTTTCGCCACCTCGCGCACCGGGCCGAAGCGGGCGGTGGTGTTCTGGCGCACGAACTTGTCGAGCAGGGCCAGTTCGGCATCGGTAAAGCCGGAATAGGCCTTGCCGACCGGGAGCAGCTGGCCATCATCGGCCCAGCAGCCGAACGTGAAATCGCTGTAGAGGCTGGAGCGTTTGCCGTGGCCGCGCTGGGCATACATCAGCACGCAATCGGCGGTGAGCGCATCGCGCTTCCATTTGAACCACAGGCCGGCGCGGCGGCCGGCGGTGTAGGGCGCATCGCGGCGTTTCAGCATCAACCCTTCGATGGCGGCATCGCGGGCGGCGGCGCGCAAGGCGGCCAGCTCGTCCCAATCCGCCGCCGCCACCAGCGGCGACAGATCAAAGCGCGCCGGATCAAGGCCGGGGATCACCGCTTCCAGCCGGGCACGGCGCTCGGCCCAGGGCAGCGGCCGCAGATCCTCCCCCCGGTGGGAGAGAAGATCATAGCAGCGGATGAAGGCCGGCGCTTCGGCCAGCAGCCGGGCCGGGGGCGCCTTGCGGCCCAGCCGCTGTTGCAGGGCGTTGAAGCTGCCGGCGGCCAGCCCGCCATCGGCCTGGCCGGTGCCGCGCACCAGCAATTCGCCATCCAGCGCCAGCGGCTGATCCAGCGCCAGATCGGGGAAGCTGGCGCTGATATCATCGCCGGTGCGGCTGAACAGCCGGGTCTGGCCGCCGGCATGGACAATCTGCACGCGGATGCCATCCCATTTCCATTCCGCGACATGGCTGCCCAGATCGATCGGCGCCTCCAGCGGGCTGGCCAGCATGAACGGGCGGAACACCGGCACATCGCCCGGCGTTGGCCGTGGTCCCTCCCCCCGCGCCCAGGCAAACAGCGGCGCGAACGGCGGCGACAGGCCGTGCCACAATTCCTCCACCGCCTCCACATCAAGGCCAAAGCCCTGCGCAAAGCCGGTCTTGGCCAGCCGGGCCGAAACGCCGATGCGCAGCGCCCCGGTGGCCAGCTTGATCAGCGCGTAACGGCCGGGGGTGTCGAGCGTGTCGAGCAGGGCAGCGACCACGCCCGGCGCCTCGCGGCGGCCAAGCCCGAACAGTTGCGCCACCACCGCATCCAGGCCGGGCGCCGGCGGGCGCGGGCCGGCCGGTTCCGGCCAGAGCAATGAGATGGTTTCCGCCATGTCGCCGACGAAATCATGGCTGAGGGCAAACAGCGTCGCGTCCACCCGTTCGGCGATCAGCGATTTGAGCAGGCTGGGCTGCACCGCCTTGAGATCGAGCGTGCTGGTGAGCGCCGCCAGCGCCCAGCCGGCATCGCGCGCCGGCACATCGCGCAGATAGGCGGCGATCAGCGCCAGCTTGGCGGTGCGGCTGCGGGTGTAGAGCAGCGCATCGAGCAGGCGGGCGAATTCTTCCATGGCGGCGGATTAGCATGGCCGGTCAATTTGCGCTAAGGCCCTGCCCATGCGCATGCGTGATCTGGAAAAGGCCAGCGGGGTGGGGCGGGAGACGATCCGTTTCTATATCCGCGAGGGCCTGCTGCCCGAACCTGACAAGACCAGCCGCAACAGCGCCCGCTATTCCGATGAGCATGTGGCGCGGCTGAAGGCGATCAAGCGGTTGCAGGAGGAGCGTTTCCTGCCGCTGGCGGTGATCCGCGAATTGCTGGAGGCCGATGACGGCCAGCGCTGGCTGCTGCCCGATGATTTTCCGATGCTGGATGCGCTGCTGGCCCAGCGGCTGGAGGAGGCGGGCCCGGCGCGGGTGCCGCTGGCCGATCTTGATCTGCCCGATCATGGCCACAGCCATCTGGATGATCTGATGATCAGTGTGGCCGATGACGGCACGATTTCGGCGCGCGATGCCGCAATCCTGCGCACCATGGGCCGGCTGGATGCCATCGGCTTCACGCCCGAACTGGGTTTTGATGGCGGCCAGATGCGGCTTTACCATGTGCTGATCGATTGGCTGACCAGCCAGGAAATCCGGCATTTTCTGGAACATACCGCCGGCCATGTGGGCGAGGCCAAGGCGCTGGACATGGCCGAACAGGGCATTGCCGCGATCAACGAGCTGCTGGGCCAGTTGCGCACCCGTGCCCTGCTCAAGAAACTCGCCGAACGCCGGCGCATCGCCAACGACAACCAATAGGATCAGAAGCCGGCCGCGATGGTGAGCACCGGGCCGCTGCCCGGCGCGGCATTGCCGGCGACGCGCTGGCGCCAGTCCGCCTCGATCCGCACGCCCTTCACCCGCGCGCTGAGCGTGGGGCCGACATCGACCCGCCACACATCGGGCGTGCCGCCCTGCAAGCTGGCCCAACTGCCGGCGGCCAGCGCCACCGGGCCGATGCGCAGCAGCCGGGCGCTGGCCTGGGCCCCGGCATAGACATCGCCGCGCCCCAGCACCCCGCCCTCGCCATAAAGGCTGAAGCGGCCGGCCGTGGCGCCGCCGGCCAGCCGCACGGTCCAATCCCCGCGCGCCGCCGGGCCCAGCGGCACCAGCCGTTCCGCCGCGATCGACACGCCGGGCAGCAGCGCCTGGCGCAGGCCCAGCGCCAGTTGCGCCGTGTCAGCCGCCACCCCGCCCGGCCCGGCCGCGACATTGGCGCGCGCCACCAGCGCCAGTGGCCGGCGCGCCAGCGGATCGGGCAGATAGGCGATGCTGGCCCCATACTGGCCCCCGCCCAGCACCGGGCTGGCCGCCGCCGCGCCCAGGCCGCTGCCCGGCGCATTGGCCGCCGCCACCGGGGCTTCGCGCAGCAGGGCAAAGCCACCCAGCTGCCAGCGCCGGCCCAACGCGGCGCGATCGGCCCGCCATTGCCGGTTGGCCGGGGCCAGCGCCAGCGCCGCATCCAGCAGGGCCGCGGCCTGGCGGCGCTGACCGGCAGCAAGCCGGGCATAGCCGGCGCTGGCAAGCGCAAAGGCGGGATCGGGCGGCGGCAGCGCCACTGACGCCGGCGGCGGCGTGGGCGCAGGGAGCGGTGCAGGCAGCGGCGTGAGCAGCGGCGTTTGCAGCGGCGCAGGCGCCGGCATCACGGCGGCCGGATGCAGCAGCGATGGCGGCTGCGGCACCATCGCCCGCCGTGGGCGCCCGGGTGGCGCGGGCGGCAAGCGGGCCAGCAGCGGCGGCAGGGGCGCGCGCGGTGCCAGCGCCGGTGCCGGCGGCAGGGCCGGGCGCGGCGTCGGCGGGCTGAGCATCGCCACCAGCGCCCGCTGCTGCTGCGCCAGCATCGGCAGGCGCAGGCCCAGCCAGAGCAGCATCAGCGCCAGCGCCCCGCCCCACACCAGCAGCGGGCGCCCGCGCCTCATGGCGGTTCGGTGCGGGCGTTGGGAAAGCGATGCACCGTCTTGTCCCACGCCGGGGCGCGGCCGGCGCGCAGCGCGGCGGTGTAACGGCCCAGCGCCCGCACCGTGGCCAGCGCGTTGATGATATTGCCCACCGCTGCGCGCGGGGTGGCCAGCAGCGCCTCCACCGGGCCTTCGGCGGCCCAGGTGAACCCGGCCCGCACGATCAGCCGCCAGCACAGCAGCGCGAAATTCCACCACAAGAGCGCGATCATCCCGCGCCCCAGCGGCGGCAGCGCGGCGGCCGGCGGCCACCAGGCCCGCAGCAGCCCTTCAAGCGCCAGCAGCACCGCCAGCGCATAGGCCGCCAGCGAGACCAGCGCCATCGCCGGCCCCTTGCGGTCGCGCCACAGCATCCAGCGCTCAACCGCGCCGCCGCGCCAGCCGATGCGATCCCAGCCGGCCAGCGAAATCCCCACCGCCCAGCGCGCCTTCTGCCTGACGGCGGTGGCCAGCGTGGCGGGGAAATGTTCGGCCGTGGCCACCAGCCCGCCATCGATCACGCGCCGCACCAGCCGCCCGCGCCCGCCCAGCGCGTGCAGCTTGAGCCCCAGTTCATAATCCTCGGTCAAACTGTCGTCGTCAAAGGGGCGGCCGGCCTGCGCCGCCGCGATCCGGCCCAGCAGCACCCGGTCAAAGGCCACGCCCACCCCGGCCGACGGCAGCGCCGCGCCCAGCCATTGCCGCACCAGCAGGTCCTTGGCATGGGATTGTGCGAATTCATCAATATAATGGCCGGAAATCAACGGGCTGGCCGGATCAATCAGCGGTCGCACCGGCAATTGCACCATCGCCGGCGGATCGGGTGCGGCCAGTTCGGCGGCCATCACCGCCAGCTCATCGGGGTGCACCACATCTTCGGCATCGTGCAGCACCACCGCCCGGAACGGCCGCCCGCGCACGATTTCCTCGGCCAGCAGCGCCTGCCACACCAGATTGAGGCAATCGGCCTTGGTGGTGGGGCCGGGCCGGGCGTTGATCACGGCGCGCACCCGGCCATCGGCCACCGCCGCCACCGCCGCCTGGCCATCGGGATCGTTGGGATAAAGCCCGATGAAGACGGTGAAATCCGGCCAGTTCTGGCTGGCCAGCAGGCGGCGCAGCATGGCGCCAATCACGGCGGCTTCGTCCCACGCCGGCACCAATATGGCAAAGCTGGCCGGCGGCCCCGCCGGCAGCGGCGGCCGCCCGCTGGACACCGGGCCATGCCGCCGGCGCAGGCCCAGCCAGGCCAGATCGATCAGCAGATCATCCAGCCCATTGATGGCGATGATCCAGCCCAGCAGCAGCAGCGCCTCGCCCAGCAGCACATGGCAGGTGGCCAGGATGGCGATCATGGCTGGTCTGGGCGATAGGTTGGTGCCCCGGCCCCGCCGGGATGCTGCACACGGGGAGGGCCGTTTGCAGTGCGGGATGGCGGGCCGGGGCACCGTTCGCCACGGGAGGATGCGGGACGCAGGGTCAGAACGCCGCGCAGCCTCCGTGGGCGAAGCTGAAAGGGTGAGGCACGAACGCGGACCAAGCCCCAGGCGCGCGCTGCCGGCGCCATCCGGGGCGCTGGCCGGTGTTGCTGCCGTGGTGCATCGTGCCCGACATGGATTTTTCCTTGCAAGGGAACCCCAGCCAATTCCCTTGCGCCAAATCTGCCGGGGCGCCGCCGTGGCGGCGATATCCCTGAAAAGGGGCATTGCCGGTGGCGGCACGGCGGCTATTGTCAACGTTTGCATTGTGGCGTTGCGTTGCGGCCCGGCGGGATCGGGCGATGGGAAGCGGTGGGCTTTTTCATTGGCCACTTTGCCATGGCCAGCGGCGGCGACCTTGGCTATCGAGGGCACAACGATCATCGCCCGCTTGCGGGCCGGATGCCGAGCCGAGGATGCGCCACCCCGAATATCAATATCTCGATCTGATGCAGCAGGTGCTGGAGCGTGGCGACGCCCGACTGGATCGCACCGGCGTGGGCACACGCTCCCTGTTTGGCGCCATGCTGCGCTTTGATCTGTCAGGCGGCGTGGTGCCCATCCTCACCACCAAGCGCGTCTATTGGAAAACCGCGGTCAAGGAGATGCTGTGGTTCCTCACCGGCGGCACCAATATCCGCAGCCTGCTGGAACAGAATGTGCGGATCTGGAGCGACTGGCCGCTGGACAATTACCGCAAGGCCAGCGGCGAGGCGATCAGCCAGGCCGAGTTCGAGGCACGCATCCTCGCCGATGCCGATTTTGCCGCGCGCTGGGGCGAACTCGGCCCGGTTTATGGCAAGCAGTGGCGGCGCTGGCAGGGGCCGGACGGGCAGGAGCATGACCAGATTGCGACGCTGGTCGAAACGCTGAAGACCAATCCCGCCAGCCGCCGCATGTTGTTCCACGCCTGGAATGTGGCCGATCTGGCCAGCATGGCGCTGCCGCCCTGCCACATGGTCTATCAATATCATGTCACGGCCGACGGCCGGCTTAACAGCCTGATGTTCCAGCGCTCGGTCGATCTGCTGCTGGGCGCGCCGTTCAATTTCACCGGCGCCGCGGCCCTCCAACTGATGCTGGCCCAACAGGCCGGTCTGGTGCCGGGCGAACTGGTCTGGATGGCCGGCGACGTCCATCTTTATGCCAATCATCTCGATCAGGCGCGCACCCAACTGGCGCGCGCGCCGCGGCCCTGGCCCCGCATGCGCCTGGTGCGCACACCGCCGGGCATCGATGCCTATCGGATCGACGATTTCGTGGTGGAGGGCTATGACCCACACCCGGCGATCGCCGCCGACGTGGCCGTTTAGCGGATCAGGCAGATCCGGCCGCCGCATCGCTGCGGCGGCCGGAACGCACGATCAGAAACGATAACCGGCGCGCAGGCCGAAGAATTGCGGCCGGATCGGGAAGCTGCGCGACGAGCCCGAGCAGATCGAGATCGAGCAGAAGGTGTTGGTGGTGAGCAGGCCGCGCCGGTCAAAGGCGTTCTGCAGGAACACATCCAGCGTCCACTTGTCCTTCTTGATGCCGGCGCCAAAATCGAACGAGACGAAGCCGGCGGTGTTGCCGAGCAGATTGTTGAGGCTGACGTTCAGATCCTGGGTGGCGCCGGTCTGATACAGCGCGGCGCCCTGGAGATAGGCATCCAGCCCGCCAAGCTTGGTTTCATAGCGCACCAGCGTGGTGCCCTTGAACTTGGGCTGGCGCGGCAGGCGGGTGCCATCGGCGGCGGCCACTTCGGGCGTGGGCGGGTTGCCCGGCACGAACTCGCCGATCTGGCAATCCGCCAACTGGCCGATGGTGAGATTGGCGGCATTCGCAGCGAAGTTGCAGAAATTGCCCTTCAGCTTGCCATCGTTGAAGGCGCCACTGGTGGAGATGGTGAATTTGCCGAGCCTCAGATCGGCATCAAATTCGATGCCCTTCACTTCGGCATTGCCGGCGTTGCCGGTGATGCCGGCGCCCTGCGCCCCGGCGACAACCACCGAATATTGCAGATCCTTCCACTTTTCCATGTAGATGGCGGCATTGAAGCGGAAGATGTTGCCCCAAGTGGTCTTGAAGCCGATTTCATAGTTGATCAGGTCTTCGGAGCGGAACGGCGCCACCGCATAGACCTGGCCGCCGATGCGCAGCGGCCGGCCCTGGCCGCCGGGGCGGAAGCCGGTGGAATAGTTGATATAGACCAGCTTTGACGGGGTGATCTGCCAGTCCGCCGCGATCTTGTAGGTCACCCCCTGCTCCCGGTAGAGCAACTTCTGATCAGGCCGGGCAAAGTTGGTGTTGAGGCACTGCAAACGCTCGGCCGGAAACGGCACCGGGCAACCGGCCGCGCCGGTGGGCACGAAGGTGGAGCGCACGTTGCGGGCCGAGGCGGCCACGCCGGCAAAGCCGACCACGTCCAGCTCGGTCCAGAAATAGCGGATGCCGCCGGTCAGCTTGATTTCGGGGGTGATGTTGTAATGGCCTTCGGCAAACACCGCCGCGTCGCGTGTGCGCCGGTCCTGCTCGGTCATGTAGAAGGCATCGCGCTTCACTGCCGGGGAGCCGAGGATCATGCTGCCGCCCTGCGCGGTGGGCACGCCGAACGAGGTGGCGAAATCGGCCCGGTCACCACCACCGGCTTCGGTATAGCCCACGATGTTGCTCAGCCCGCGGGTGGCATAGTCATCGTTGATCTCGTTCTTCTGCCACTGGTAGAAACCGCCGACGGTGACATCCACTGGCCAGCTTGACGGCGTTTTCAGCCGCAGTTCCTGGCTGAAGATATATTCGTTGCGGTTGCCGCTGTAATATTGCTGCGGGTTGAGCAGCGTGGTGCAGCGCAGCGACGCGCCCGAACCGGTGCAGCCCGAACGATCGAAGAACTGCAGATAGGATTCATAGCCCGGACCGAAGCTGTCATAGGCCACGGTATAATAGGTGTAATCGTTCAGCAACTTGATGTTGCGGCGGAAATAGCCGGTGGCGCTGACCAGTTCGAAATCGCCGATATGGCCCTTGATCGCCATTTGCGCCTGGTACCATTTGTCATCCTGCCGGGTGACGTCATAGTCATGCACCTGCAGATCACCCACACGCGGATCGAAGCCGAAATAACCGCGCGAGATCTGGCGCTGGGCGGTGACCATCGGGTTGATCGACCAGCCCTCGGCCGGCTCCCACAGCAGTTGCAGGCGGCCGCCGAACTCGTCGATGCTGTTGTAATCATCCTTCACGAAGGCGCTGTTGTTGAGCGTGCGGCGGGTGAGCGGGTTGTTGTCCCCCAGGTTCAGCAGCGCCGGCTGACCGGTGTTGAACAGGCCATTGTTGGGCACATTGTCCACATAGCCGCCCTCGCGCCGGTAATAGGCCATGGCGCGCACCGCCATGGTTTCGCCCAGCGGCAGATTGATGAAGCCCTGGGCCTGGCCGCCGCCATCGCCCTTGCCATATTTGTTGAGCTCCAGATCGATGCCGCCCAGCGTTTCGCCCAGCTTGGGCTTGGCGGTGATCACGCGGATGGTGCCGGCCAGCGAACCGGCGCCAAACAGCGTGCCCTGCGGGCCCGACAGCGCCTCGATCCGCTCCAGATCATAGGGGTGGACATCGGGCAGGTTGTTCACGTTGATCGAGATGTCGTCGAGATAATAGCCGGTGGCCGGATAGGCACCGCCGGCCGGCACGATGCCGCGGAAATAGACTTCGGTGCGGCCCGGCCCCAGGCCGGCGAAGGACACCGACGGCAGCAGCACGGCAAAGTCTGACAGGCCCTTGACCTGGCGCTGGGCCAGCGTGTCGGCGGTGAGCGCCTGAATGGAGATCGGCACCTTCTGGATGGATTGGGCGCTGCGGGTGGCGGTGACGATGATTTCCTCAAAGCCCGACTCGGGTTCGGCAGCGGCGGCGGCGGCCGGCTGATCCTCGGCAGCGATGGCCGGCACGGCCAGGCCGGAGAGCATGGTGGACAAGCCCAGCAGGTGCAGGAACTGGCTGCGGCGGCGGTTCCGGATGATCATTGTTGTTCAACCCCCATAGTCTTCGCCAAGGCCACCCCCCGGTGACCGCTTCATCCGGCGGCGGGTTTGTTCGGCCTCCCGCCTGCCGGCACACTGGCACGCAACCGGGCACACGCCCGTTTGTGACATCAGCATGACGCCGCCATCGCGCACCGCAATACGTCGTTTTGCACTCCCCCACCGGGCCCAGCCACCGCCGCCGGCAGCGCGCGGGCAATTGCAGGGCCTGCCACGGCCGGTTAAGCCTTGGCCACAAAAGGGGGTGCGATGGCGACACAGGCTCAAGATGGCATGGCAGCGATTGCCGATGCGCAGGCGGCACTGGCCGGCGATCCGGCACGAGCGCTGGCCTTGACACAGGCCGTGCTGGCCCGCGCGCCGGAGGAGCCGCGCGCCACGCTGATCGCCGGCCAGGCTTTGCGGGCGCTGGGCCGCGCCGCCGAGGCGGTGCCCCTGCTGACGGGGCTGGCCGCCCGCCACCCGGGCGTGCCGGCCGCCAGTTGGGAACTGGCGCAGGCCGCCGCCGAAGCCGGGGACCATGCCGGCGCGATCCGGGCGCTGGCGCATCTCACGCGCCACTGGCCGGCGGTGGCCGGCGGCTGGTTCCTGCTTGCGCGCCAGTATCGCGCCATCGGCGAACCGGCCAAGGCCTGGGCCGCCGATCTGGACGGTGTGGAGGCAGCGGCCAATGATCCTGAACTGATCAAGGCCGCACTGGCCATGCGTGAAGAACGGCTGGACGAGGCGGCGGCGCTGCTGCGGGCGCGGCTGGCGCAGACGCCCGATGATGCGCCGGCGGCGCGGCTGCTGGGCGAAGTGATCTGGCGCCAGGGCGATATCGCCGCCGCCATCGAACAGGTGCACGCCGCGCTGACGCTGGCGCCCGGCCATGATCTGGCGCGCGAATTCCTGATCCGCCTGCTGATGGCGACCAACCGCCTGCCCGAAGCCCGCGAGCAGGCCGACATATTGGCCGGATCGCCGCGCCCCCACCCCGGCCATGCGCTGATCCGGGCGTCTGTGCTGGTGCGGCTGGGCGAGCAGGAGGCGGCGCGTGACCTGTATCGCGCCATCCTGGCCAAGGCGCCGGGCCAGCCGCTGGTGTGGCAGAATCTGGGCCATGTCGAAAAGACACTGGGCCGCCAGGCCGAGGCGGTGGCGGCCTATCGCGAGGCCACCAGCCGCCAGCCGGCGCTGGGCGAGGCCTGGTGGAGCCTGGCCAATCTGAAGACGGTGAAGCTGGACGAAGCCGATATTGCCGCGATGGGCGCAGCCCTGGCCAGCCTGGACGGCGGCGAGCGCACCGAAGACCGTTTCCACCTGCATTTCGCGCTGGGCAAGGCGCATGAGGACCGCGCCGAGCATGCGGCTGCCTTTGGCCATTATGACCAGGGCAACCGCCTGCGCCGCACCCTGATCGTGCATGATGCCGATGCCTTCAGCCGGGAGATTGACGGCTGCATCGCCGCGCTGGACGTGGTGGCGGCGGCCGGTGATGGCGGCTGCCCGGCCGATGATCCCATCTTCATCCTGGGCCTGCCGCGCAGCGGCTCCACCCTGATCGAACAGATATTGGCCAGCCATTCCGCCGTGGAAGGCACGATGGAATTGCCGGAAATGATGATGATCGCCGCCCGCCTGGCCGCGCGGGTGGACGACGGTGAATTCCCCAGCCTGTCGGCGCTTTATACCAGCCTGTCGCCGGCGGACCGGCAGCGGCTGGGCGAGGAATATCTGGATCGCACCCGCGTGCACCGCAAGAGCGGCCGGCCGCTGTTCATCGACAAGATGCCCAACAACTGGAGCCATGTTGGCCTGATCCGGCTGGTGCTGCCGCGCGCCCGCATCATCGATGCCCGGCGGCACCCGATGGCCTGCGGCTTTTCAGCGTGGAAACAGCACTTCGCCCGCGGCCAGAGTTTTTCCTATGATCTGGTTGAAGTTGGCCGCTATTACCGCGATTATGTGCGCCATATGGCGGCGGTGGACCGGGTGCTGCCCGGCGCCGTGATCCGCGTGTTGCATGAGGATATGGTGGCCGACACCGAAACCCAGGTGCGCCGCCTGCTCGCCGCCTGCGGCCTGCCGTTCGAGCCCGCCTGCCTCACCTTCTGGCAGACCGAGCGGGCGGTGCGCACTGCCAGCTCCGAACAGGTGCGCCGGCCGATTTTCACCGAAGGGCTGGATCAGTGGAAGGGCTTTGCGCCCTGGCTGGGCCCGCTGGCCGACACGCTGGGCGATGTCGCCCGGCTTTATCCGGCGGTGCCGCCCGATCTGGCCTGAACGATCAGGGGATCAGGCCCTTGCCCACCAGTTCGGCGCGCAGGGCGGCATTGTCGGCCATTGCCGGGCGGCCTTCGGCGCGCACCTTGGCCACATCGGCCGGCTTGAACGGCTTGGCCGGCTTGGCCGGCTTGCCCAGCGCCAGCGCCTGGTTGAGCGCGGCGGCGATCTGATCGTCCGACAGGCTGGCCATGCCCGGCATCACGCCCATCAGCGGCTTGCCGTCCACGCTGATCGGCCCGGCCATGCCGCCCAGCACCACCCGCACCATGTAACGGCGGCCGGGCTCGCTCTGGGCAATGGCCGCGGCGCGGCCCGCCAGCCGCGGGAACTGGCCGGCAAGGCCCTCGCCGGTGGCCTGGTGGCACATGCCGCAGCGCGCCACAAACCCATCGGCCCCCTGCGCCGCCGCCGGCGCCGCCGCCAGCAGGGCCATCGCCAACACGCCAACGCCCATGGTCTTCATCTGCCCGTCCCTGCCCTGTTTTGCGGTTCTGCGTCATCAGCCAAGCCCAAGGCACGCGGAGGTGATATACGCATTTCGCGCAAGCACCCAAAGCGCCCCTTGACGAAGCCGGCACCCGCGCTCAGCATGACGGTCGTTCACATTCGGCCAGGCCCACAAGGGCATCGCTGAGCCGATGTGGCGCATGATGAACCAGGCAGGTTTCGGCATCATGCACATTTCTGGATCAGGCAAGGCAGGGGGGCCGGCGCGATCATGGTGAAGGCAACAACAGGGCGGGCGCTGCGCCATCGGGGCCATTGGGCTGGCCGCACCCTGCTGCTCGCAGCGGCGGCACTGGGCTCAATGGCATCGGCGCAGCCGGCCGCAGCCCCGTCGGGCGATCCCAACGGCCTGCAGCCCGAAGAGGCTTACACCCACAAATTGCCGCCGCTGTCCCAGCGCTGGGGCTTTGTGCGCGGCGGCTGGGAAAGCGGCGGCACCCGCATCCTGGATGGGGACAGCGGGAAGATGCTGGGCCTGGTGCAGACCACCCGCTGGTCCGATCTGGCGCTCGATCCCGCCGGCAAGGCGATCTATGTTGCCGAAACCATCTGGAGCAAGATCAACCGCGGCACGCGGCAGGATTATATCGCGGTCTATGATCCGGTGACGCTGGCGCTGCTCAGCGAAATTCCCCTGCCCGGCCGGTTGATCATCGGCGCGATGAAGAACAATTTCGTCATCAGCGATGATGGCAAGACCGGCTTTGTCTACAATTTCAGCCCGGCCTCGTCGGTGAACGTGGTCGATCTGGAAAAGCGCAAGATGGGCCGCGTGGTGGAACTGCCCGGCTGCGCCAGCCTGATGCCGGTGGCCGGCGTGGGTTTTGCCTCGCTGTGCAGCGATGGCACCATCGCCACCGTCGCGCTGGCCGGCAAGGCGCCGGTGATCACCCACAGCCAGCCCTTCTTCAAGGCCGCCGAAGACCCGATCTTTGACAGTTATATCTATGACCGGGGCACCGGCACTGCGGTGTTCCTCACCTACACCGGCCTGATCCGCACCGCCAAGATGGGCGCGGCGCCCACGGTGGGTGAGGCCTGGTCGATCCAGGCCGCCGCCGGCCTGCGCCCGGGGGACACCAGGCCGCTTGACATCAACTGGATGCCGGGCGGCCGCCAGCTGATGGCGCTGCACCGCAAGACCGGCACGCTCTATGTGCTGATGCACCGCGGCGAATATTGGACCCAGAAGGAAGACGGCGAGGAAATCTGGGTGGTCGATCTGGCCAGCCGCAAGGTGAAGAAGCGCGTGCCGCTGAAGGTGCGTGCCAGCAACCTGGAAGTGACCCAGGACGACAAGCCGCTGCTGTTCATGACCGGCGATGAAGGCGCCACCATCATCATGGATGGCACCAGCTTTGAGCAAAAGCACAAGGTGGAACGCACCGGCGGTGGCATCATCGCCACCGTGGGCGGCGAATAAGCGCGATGGCGGCGGTGCCTGCCCTGCTGGCGCTGGCGGTGATGGCGGCGGTGGCGCTGCTGTTTGCCGTGGCCGCCATCGGCAAGCTGCGGCACCGCGCGCTGCTGCCCGGCGTGATCGCCAATTACCGCCTGCTGCCCGGCTGGGCGGTGGCGCCGGCGGCGCTGCTGCTGGCCCCGGCCGAACTGCTGGTGGCGCTCGGCCTGCTCGCCGGGCTGGCCCCGGCGGCGCTGGCGGCGGCGGCGCTGCTGCTGGTTTTTGCCGGTGCCATGGCGATCAACATCGGGCGCGGGCGCCGGCACATCGATTGCGGCTGTGGCCATGCCGCGCTGCGCCAGCCGCTGGGCTGGGGGCCGGTGTTGCGCAACATCGGCCTCGCCATGGCGCTGCTGCTGGCGTTGCCGGTGCTGGCGGCGGCCCCGGCTGATGCGGCAACGCGGCTGCTGGCGCTGCTGGCCGGAACGGCGCTCTATCTGCTTGCCGGTCTGTTTGCCGCCCTGCGCCGGCTGGCGCAATCGGCGGCCTCGCACGGGCTGGCGCCCGGCATCAAGGGATAAGGGCGGCGATGGATATCCTGCTGATCATCAACGAAGTTCTGCAATGGCTGGTGCTGGCCGGACTGGGCGTGGCGGGCCTGGCGCTGGCGCGGCAGGTGGGCGTGCTGCATGTGCGCGTTGCCCCGGCCGGTGCGCTTGATGCCGGGCGCGGCCCGGCGCTGGGCGAGATTGCCCCGCCGATCCCGGCCACCACGCTGGATGGCAAGGCGATGGTGGTGGGCGGTGCTTCCGGCCTGCCGGGCCTGCGCCTGTTGATGTTTGTCTCGCCGGCCTGCCCGCTGTGCAAGGGGCTGATCCCGGTGGCGAAGAATTTCGCGGCGGCCGAGCGGGTCTCGCTGCTGTTCGTGGGCGATGATGATCCGGCCGCGCTCAAGGCGATGGCGGCGGCGCACGACTTGGCGCCGGGCAGCTTTGTCAACAGCGGCGAGGTGGGCCAGTTGTTCGAGGTGGACAAGCTGCCCCACGCCGTGCTGCTCGATGCGGCCGGCACCGTGCTGTCCAAGGGCCTGGTCAACAGCCGGGAGCATCTGGAAAGCCTGATCAATGCCCACGAGATGGGCGTGGCGCATGTGCAGGATTATGTGAAGACGCTGGGCCAGCGCACGGCTCCGGCGGTTGGTGTGGCGGCTGAGTGACGGCAGGTTTGGGGGGTTAACCGAGATGAGCGGATTTGATCTGGATGGCATGGGCGAACGGCTGTTGCGCCGGATGGCGGGCAACAGCTCGCGCCGCTCGTTCCTGACCAAACTGGGCGCCACCATCGTGGCCGCGCCGGTCTTCCCGCTGCTGCCCGTCAGCCGCGCCCGCGCCGCCAAGCCGGACCGGTCGCCCGAGGCCAAGACCGAATTCGCCCGCAACGCGCAGACCAAGGACGACACCAAGTGCAATTACTGGCGCTATTGTGCCATTGATGGCAGCCTGTGCAGCTGCTGCGGCGGTGGCGTCGCCTCCTGCCCGGCCGGCACCGAGCCATCGCCGGTTTCCTGGGTGGGCACCTGCATCAATCCTGACGATGGCAACGCCTATCTGATCGCCTATCGCGATTGCTGCGGCAAGGCCGGTTGCGGCCAGTGCGGCTGCGACAACACCGATCGCGAAACGCAGCTCTACATGCCGCAGCTCAACAACAATGTGATCTGGTGTTTCGGCACCAGCAGCATGGAATATCACTGCTCCACCGCGGTGATGGTGGGCAAGGCGCAGTAAGGCCGATGCGCGCCGCGCTGGCCCTGGGTGCTCTGGTGGTGGCGTTGCCGGCGGCGGCCCAGCCGGCAGCGGCCCCCAGCTACCCGGCGGAAATGACCCAGGCGCAATCGGATTATGTCGAGCATTGCGGCGGCTGCCATGGCATCCATGGCATCGCCGCCCCGGCCGATCTGCCCACGCTGAAGGATCGGGTCGGCTGGTTCACCTGCCTGCCGCAGGGCCGCGCCTATCTGGTGCGGCTGCCCAACATCGCCCGCTCCCGCATCACCGACAATGACCAGCTCGCCGATCTGTTGAATTTCATGCTGTTCGGCCTGGGCGGATCCTCCACCCCGGCCGGCACGAAGAAATTCACCGGCGCCGAAGTGGCGCAGGCGCGGTCCACGCCCTTCACCTCCGTCTCGCTGGTCGAAACCCGCGCCGTGCTGGTGGAACAGTTGATCCGCCAGTGCGGCGCTCCGGCGGCGCTGCGGCTGATGTATCCTGGCCAGGCCCCGCCGCGGCTGGCTGCCACCCGGTCACGCAAGGGCGGCTGAAGGCGCAGCCACGCCCGCCGCGCCATGGGGAAAATGCCCCGCGCGCGGGGAGTTGCCGCCGGCAGGCCGCTTTGCCATGATGCTGCCAATGGGGATCCAATCCAAAACGCCGGCCCGCCGCCCTGTCCACCGCTCTGTCCGCCGCCCTGCCCGTTGCCGGAGGCCGCTGCCATGATCATGATCGCGCCGCCGGCGGAAGGCCGGGACTTTCTGGCTGCCCATCCCGAAACCCGGTTCATCGATATCATCTTCACCGGCCTGTCGGGCACGGCGCGCGGCAAGCGCATCCGTGCCCACGAACTGGCGGCGCTCTATGCCGGGGGACGGCCGCTGCCGGTATCGATCCTGGTCGCCGATGTGACCGGGCAGGATTGTTTCGATACCGGGCTGGTGTGGGAGAATGGCGATAGTGACCGGCTGGCCCGCCCGGCGCCGGGGACGCTGGTGCCCACCGCGCCCGGCCATGCCGCGGTGATCACCAGCCTGTTCGAACCCGATGGCCCGGTGTGTGACATTGATTGCCGCGCCGTGCTGGATCGCGCCGTGGCCGGCATCACCGCCCTGGGCCTCACGCCGGTGGTGGCCTGCGAATTGGAATTCTATCTCCTGGCCCGCGCGCCGGGCGAGCCGCTGCGACCGGCCATGCCCGGCGGCGGCACGCCCACCACCCACGGCACCTATGGCCTGGAGGAACTGGACGATGCCGGGCCGTTCCTGGCTGATCTGTGGGCAGCGGCCGATGCCGCCGGCCTGCCGCTGGAAACCGCCATTTCCGAATATGCCCCCGGCCAGATGGAGCTGACCCTGAAGCACCGCGCCGATCCGCTGCGCGTGGCCGATGATGTCGTGCTCTACAAGCGGCTGGTGAAGCAGGTGGCGCGCCGGCACGGCCTGCTCGCCAGCTTCATGGCCAAGCCCTTTGCCGATCTGGCCGGCAATGGTCTGCACCTGCATGTGTCGATCAACGATGCGGCCGGCCACAATATCTTCGCCTCGCCGCCGGGCCAGCCATCCCCGCCGCTGCTGCACGCGCTGGGCGGGCTGAAGGCGGCGCTGGCCGAAAGTTTTGCGATTTTTGCGCCCAATGCCAACAGCTATCGCCGGTTCAGGGCCGGCAGCTTTGCCCCGGTGGCGGCCAGTTGGGGGCATGACAATCGCACCACCAGCCTGCGGGTAACAGCCGGGCCGCCGGGCAGCCGCCATATCGAGCATCGCATCGCCGGCGCCGATGCCAATCCCTATCTGGCGCTGGCGGCGCTGCTGGCCGGGGTGGCGCACGGGCTGGCCGGCCGGCTTGATCCGGGCCCGCCGGTGGTGGGCGATGGCTATGCCGCGGCGGCGGCCCATGATCCCGGCGCCGCGCCGCTGCCGGGCAACTGGTTTGCCGCGGTGGACGCGCTGGCCGGCGGCCAGATTCTCAAGGCCGCGCTGGGCGAGCAGTTGGTGACGATGTTTGCCAGCGTGAAGCGCACCGAGCAGGAGCGTTACATGGCGGTGGTGCCGCCGCTCGATCTGGAATGGTATCTGGCCAATGCCTGATCTGAACCGCCGCAGCGCCCTTTCCGGCATCGCGGCGGCGCTGGTGCTGGATGGCTGCGCCAAGCGTTGGCCCAAGGGTGCCAATGGCGAGGAGCGCCGGGTCAATTTCTACAATTGGGACACTTATACCGGCGAGACCACGCTGGCCGATTTCGAAAAGGCCACCGGCATCGAGGTGCGCATGAGCCTTTATGCCAACAACGACGAACTGTTTGCCCGGCTGCGCGCCGGCAATCCCGGTTTCGATGTGATCGTGCCGTCCAACGAGTTTGTCACGCGGCTGGGCATGTCGGGCCTGTTGCAGCCCCTGGATCACGGCCGCATCCCCAACATGGCCAATCTGGCGCCGGCGTTCCGCGATGTGCCCTACGATCCGGGGCGGCGCTGGTCGATGCCCTACACGTGGCTGGTGCTGGGCATCGGCTATCGCAAGTCGAAAGTGGATGGGGTGCCGGATTCGTGGAAATGGGTGCTCGATTCCGATCGCTATTCCGGGCGCATCGGCCTGTTTGCCGAAAGCGACGATCTGATCCGGCTGGGGGCCAAATATCTGGGCCACTCGGTGAATGATGTTGGCCCCGCGCTGATGACCCGGGTGACCGACATGCTGATCGCCCAGAAACGCCATGTGAAATTGTTCCACCGCGATGAAGGCCAGGATCTGCTGGCCGCCGGCGATATCGATCTGGTGGTGGAATATAATGGCGACATGGCGCAGGTGATCGCCGATGATGATGATCTGGGCTTTGTGGTGCCGCGCGAAGGCACGCTGATCAACAGCGACAGCCTGTGCATCCCGGCCGGGGCGCCGCGGCCCGACAATGCCCATCGCTTCATCAACTATCTGCTGGATGCCCAGGTGAGCGCCGGCATTTCGCAGACCATCCGCTATCCCACGCCCAATGCCGCCGCGCTGGCGCTGATGCCCGGCGAGTATCGCAACAATCCGGTGATTTTCCCCACCGGCCCCGGCATGGCGAACAGCGAATATGGCCGCTTTGAAGGCATTGGCCATATCCGCGCCGTTGATGAAGCCATCACAAGGATGATGGCGGCATGAAGGAGCAGCCCGCCCGCTCTGCCCCGTTGCTGTTCACGCTGCTGGCAGTGCCGCCGCTGGCCTGGCTGCTGCTGCTGTTTGCAGCGCCACTGGCGGTGATCTGGGGCTACAGCTTTGGCGAGAACCGCACCCTCATCGATATCGCGATCACCGGCAGTTGGGCCAATTATGCCCGCGCGCTGAAACCGCTCTATCTGGCGATCCTGCTGAAATCGCTGCTGTTTGCCGGCATCACCACGGCCATCTGCTTCATTGTTGGCCTGCCGGTGGCGCTCAGCATCGCCTTTGCCGGGCCGCGCGCGCGGCTGGCGCTGCTGGTGGCCATCATGCTGCCGTTCTGGACCAACCTGCTCATCCGCACCTATGCATTGATGGCGATCCTGCGCACCGAAGGCCAGATCAACAGCCTGGCGGGCGCGCTGTGGGGAACGGTGGCGGTGCCGCTGGGGGCCGGCCCGTTCGAGCCGCTGCCGCTGATCAACAATAATTTCGCCGTGCTGGTGGGCCTTGTCTATGTCCACCTGCCGTTCATGGTGTTGCCGCTCTATGCCGCGCTCGACCGGCTTGACCGCTCGCTGATCGAGGCCAGCCTCGATCTGGGTGCCGGCCATCTGGCCACCTTGTGGCGCGTGGTGGTGCCGCTGGCGCTGCCCGGCATCGTCTCGGGCATCATCATCACCTTCATCCCGGCGCTGGGCGCCTATCTCGCCCCCGATCTGTTGGGGGGCACCAACAGCCAGATGATCGCCAACATCATCGAGCGCCAGTTCCGTTCCGCCAATGATTGGCCGTTCGGGGCGGCGCTGTCGTTCCTCCTCATGTATCTCACCTTCATCGCGCTGGCGGTGCAGGCGCTGGCGCAGCGGCGCAGCGCCGCGCGGGAGGCGCAGGGCTGATGGGCACGCCATCGGGGCCACTGGATTATCTGGCGCGCTGGCCGCTGCGGCTGTGGCTGGCCGGGGTTGGCCTGTTCCTCTATGCGCCGCTGCTGATCCTGATTGTCTTCAGTTTCAACGACAGCCGGCGCACCACCGCCTGGCGCGGCTTCACCACCCGCTGGTATGCCAGCCTGTTTGAAGATGGCGAATTGCTGGCCGCCTTCGGCAATTCGCTGGTGATCGCGCTGGTTTCCACCCTGATCGCGCTGGCAGTGGGCACCGCCACCGCGCTGCTGCTGTGGCGCTTCCGCTTTGCCGGCAAGGCCGCGCTGGAAGCGGTGCTGGGCCTGCCGATCGTGGTGCCGGAAATCGCGCTGGGCGTCGCCTTCCTGGTGTTTTTCACCGCCGTGGTGCCCTGGCCGGCGGAACTGCCCTGGCCGCTCAACCTGGGCGCCATCATCCTCGCCCACGCCACCTTCTCGTTCAGCTTTGTCGCGCTGGTGGTACGCGCCCGGCTCGCCAGTTTCGACATGGCGCTGATCGAGGCGGCGCGCGATCTGGGCGCCGGCGAATGGCTGATCCTGCGGGATATCATCCTGCCGCACCTGGTGCCGGGGCTGGTGGCCGGTGCGCTGCTGGCCTTCACCCTCAGCCTCGATGATTTCGTCATCACCTTCTTCACCTCGGGCCCGGATACCATCACCTTCCCCGTGAAAGTCTATGCCATGGTGCGCTTTTCGGTCACGCCGGCGGTCAATGCCGCCTCCACCCTGCTGATCCTGCTCACCGCCCTGCTCACCGCGCTGGCGCTGTGGCTGCAGGGCGCTGATCTGGGCAAGGAGGCGGCATGAAGGGCGATGCGATCATCTGCTTCGATGGCGTCACCAAACGCTATGGCAAGGTGCTGGCGGTGGACAATGTCAGCCTTGAGGTGCGGGAGGGCGAGTTTTTCGCCCTGCTCGGGCCGTCGGGCTGCGGCAAGACCACGCTGCTGCGCATGCTGGCCGGCTTTGAAGTGCCCTCGGAAGGCCGCATCCTGATCGATGGCCAGGATGTGACCGCGGTGCCGCCCAACCGCCGGCCGGTGAACATGGTGTTCCAGAATTATGCCGTGTTCCCGCACATGAGCGTGGCCGACAATGTCGGTTATGGCCTGAAGGTTGACGGGGTTGGCGCGGCCGAGCGCGCGGCGCGCGTGGCCGAGGCGCTGGCGCTGGTGAAGCTGGACAATTTCGGCGACCGCCGGCCCGACCAATTGTCGGGCGGGCAGCGGCAGCGGGTGGCGCTGGCCCGCGCGCTGGTCAAGCGGCCGCGCGTGCTGCTGCTCGATGAGCCCCTGTCGGCGCTGGATGCCAAGCTGCGCGAGGCGATGCGCACCGAACTCTGCCAGTTGCAGGCCAAGGTGGGCATCACCTTCGTCATGGTCACCCATGATCAGGACGAGGCGTTGGCGCTGGCCGATCGCTGCGCGGTGATGCAGCGCGGCCTGTTGCAGCAGGTGGCCAGCCCCTCTGATCTCTATGAATTCCCGGCCAGCCGCTTTGTCGCCGATTTCATCGGATCGGTGAACCTGCTCGAAGGCCGGCTGGTGGTGGACGAGCCTGACCATGCCGAGATCGCCGTGGCCGGCATCGCAGAGCCGCTGTTCCTTGATCATGGCGTGACGGGTGCGGCCGGCACCAGCCTGTGGGTGGCGCTGCGCCCGGAAAAGATCGAATTGCACAAATATGATCCGGCATCGCCCGCCCCGCCCCATCCCGGCGATGCGCCGCCGGGGCGCAACGTGGTGGCCGGCACCATCCGCCATGTCGCCTATCTGGGCAGCGAATCGCTCTATGAGGTGGAACTGGGCGATGGCCAGCGGCTGAAGGCGCTGCGTTCTAACCTCACGCGGTGGGATCAGGAGGATTTCGCCTTGGGCGAAGCGGTGTGGCTGGCCTGGCATGCCTGTTCGCCGGCGGTGCTGCTGACATGAGCGACAGCCGGCCCGTGCTGGGCATCATCTGCTGCACCCGCCAGGTGGGGGTGGAACCGGCGCAAAGCGTCATCAACCGCTATGTGCGGGCGGCCATGCGCCATGCCGATTGCGCCGCCCTGCTGGTGCCTGCCCTGCCCGATCTGATGAGCGCGCGCGAGGTGATCGGCCGGCTGGATGGCGTGCTGCTCACCGGCAGCCCGTCGAATGTGCAGCCGCGCCTTTATGGTGAGGATGAAGACGGCGATCCGCCGCATGATCCGGGCCGCGACGCCATGATGCAGGCGCTGGTGGCCGGGGCGCTGGGGCTGGGCAAGCCGCTGTTCGGCATCTGCCGCGGCCTGCAGGAAATCAATGTCGCGCTTGGCGGCCGCCTCACCCGCCAGGCTGGCGCGGCGATGGCGCATCATGCACCCGATGATGTCGCGTTTGCTGCCATGTTCGATCATCGCCATGATGTGGCGCTGGCGCCCGGCGGCATCCTGGCGCGGGCGCACGGGGCACTGGCGCTCAACGTCAACAGCGTGCATTATCAGGGCATTGCCGAATTGGGCGCGGGCCTGGCCGTGGAGGCGCGCGCACCCGATGGCATGGTGGAGGCGGTTTCGGGCAGCGCGAACGGTGCGCCGGTGCTGGCCGTGCAATGGCATCCGGAATGGGATGCCGATGCCAATGCCGCATCCGCCCAGTTTTTCCAGTTGCTGGGGCGCGCGCTGCGTGGCCAGCCGCTGGTGCCGGAGAGCGATTGATGACCCCGCCTGTTTCGCTGCGCAACCACGATATTGCCGAACTGCGCCGGCTGGATGTCGCCCATCACCTCGCCCCACAGCAGGATTGGCAGGCGGTGGAGGACATGGGCGGCAGCCGCATCATCGTGCGCGCCGAAGGCTCCACCATCATTGATGGCGATGGCGTGCGGCTGCTGGATGGCATGGCCGGCCTGTGGTGCGTGGCGGTGGGCTATGGCCGGCGCGAACTGGCCGATGCCGCCCATGCCCAGATGCTGGAGCTTCCCTATTACAACAGCTTCTTCAAGACGACGACGCCGCCCACCGTCGAACTGGCGGCACGGCTGGCCGGCCTGATGGGCGGGCGGTTGCAGCATGTCTTCTTCAATTCATCGGGCAGCGAAGCGATCGACACGATGATCCGCATCGTGCGCCATTATTGGCAGGTGCAGGGCCAGCCGCAGCGGCAGGTGATCATCGGCCGCGTGAATGGCTATCACGGATCGACCATCGCCGGCATGAGCCTGGGCGGCATGGCGCCGATGCACGCCCAGGGCGGGCCGCTGTTGCCCGGTTTCGTGCATGTGATGCAGCCCTATCAGTTCGCCGAGGGCTTTGGCGAGAGCGAGGCGGATTTTGCCGCCCGCGCCGCGCAAGCGGTGGAGGATGCCATCCTGGCCGCCGGGCCGGAAAATGTCGCCGCCTTCGTGGGCGAACCGGTGCAGGGCGCCGGCGGCGTCATCATCCCGCCCGCCGGCTATTGGCCGCGGGTGGAGGCGATCTGCCGCAAATATGGCATATTGCTGGTGTGTGACGAGGTGATCTGCGGCTTTGGCCGGCTGGGCCGCTGGTTTGGCCACCAGCATTATGGCATCCAGCCCGATCTGATCACCATGGCCAAGGCGCTGAGCTCGGGCTATCTGCCGATTTCGGCGGTGGGTGTGGCCGATCATGTCGTTGCCGCGATCAAGGCCGAGGCCGATGATTTCGTTCATGGCTATACCTACAGCGGCCATCCCACCGCCGCCGCCGTCGCCATGGCCAATCTTGACATCATGGAGCGCGAGGCGCTGGTGCGCCGCACCGCCGAAGACACCGGCCCCTATCTGGCGCAGCGGCTGGCCGAGCGGCTGGCCGGGCACCGGCTGGTGGGAGAGGCGCGCAGCCTGGGCCTGATCGGCGCGGTGGAGATCGTTGCCGAAAAGGGCACGAACCGCCGCTTTGGCCCCGGCGGCAAGGCCGGCTTTGTGGTGCGCGACATCTGCATCGCCAAGGGGCTGATGGTGCGAGGCGTGAAGGATTCGATCGTGATGAGCCCGCCGCTGATCATCACCCGGCCCGAAATTGATTTCCTGGTGGACACGATTGCCGCCGCGCTGGACGAAGCCGAACCGGCGCTGAAGGCGCTGTGAAGGGAGAAGGCGGCCATGGCCGATATTGGCGACTGGGTGCAGAGCAACGGCATTTCCGAGGTGGAATGCCTGGTGCCCGACATGAACGGCGTGCTGCGCGGCAAGGTGTTTCCGGCCGCCAAGCTGGTGCAATTTTCGCGCAACAACGCGCTGCGCCTGCCCTCATCGGTGTTTTCGGTGACGATCACCGGCGATTATGCCGATCTGGACGACACGGTGGAGGCCTATTCCGATCCTGACATGGTGCTGCGGCTTGATCCGGCCACCCTGTGCGTGGCGCCGGGCTTCAAGACGCCCACCGCCTATGTGTTTGCCGATGCCCATCACCCCGATGGCTCGCCCTGGGCCTCCTCCCCGCGCCATCTGCTGAAATGGGTGATGGCGCTCTATGCCGAACGTGGCTGGCAGCCGGTGATGGCGCCGGAACTGGAATTCTATCTCACCGCGCCCAATCCCGATCCCGATCTGCCGCTCACCCCGCCGGCCGGGCGCTCGGGCCGCGCCGAAACCTCGTCGCAGCCCTATGGCCTGGAAGCCATCACCGAGCATGAGGATCTGATCGAATCCATCTATGAATATGCCGAAGCCGCCGAGCTCAACCTCGACACGATGATCCACGAGGCCGGCACCGCCCAACTGGAGATCAACTTCGTCCACGGCGATCCAGTGCGGGTGGCCGATCAGGTGATGCTGTTCAAGCGGATCGTGCGGCAGGTGGCGCTGAAACACGGGGTCTATGCCACCTTCATGGCCAAGCCGATGGAAAACCAGCCGGGCAGCGCCATGCACCTGCACACATCGGTGGTGGACGCGAAAAGCGGCACCAATTTGTTTGCCAATGCCAATGGCAGCGATGCCGCGCTGTTCCGCCATTTCGTGGGCGGGCTGCAGGGCTATCTGCCTGAAATCGCGCCGATGTTTGCGCCAAATGTCAACAGTTTCCGGCGGATGCGGCCCAATCATGGCGCGCCGATCAATGTGCAGTGGGGCAGCGACAACCGCAGCTGCGGCCTGCGCGTGCCGATTTCGGACCGGCACAACCGCCGCATCGAAAACCGCCTGCCCGGCGCCGATGCCAATCCCTATCTGGCGATGACAGCCACGCTGATCGCCGGCTATCTGGGCATGACCGAGGAACTGGAACCATCGGCCCGCGCCATCGGCAACGCCTATAATTATGAACGCACCCTGCCCCGCAACCTTGAAGAGGCGCTGGAGCGGTTCAACGATTGCGATCCGGTGCGGGTGCTGCTGGGCGATTATTTCTTCCGCAGCTTCACCGCCATCAAGGCCGCCGAACTGGAAGCCTTCCAGGGCGTGATCAGCAGTTGGGAACGCGATCACCTGCTGCTGAAGGTGTGAGCATGGGCAATGACGGCCTGGCCATGGCCGCCAGCTGGTATGCCGCCACCGCCAACGCGGCCCCGGCGTGGCCGGCGCTGGCCGGCGATGCGGCCTGCGATGTCGCCATCATCGGCGGCGGCGCCACCGGCCTTGCCGCCGCGCTGCACCTGGCCGAACGCGGCGTGGCCGTGGCGCTGCTGGAAGCCGGGCGCATCGGTTGGGGCGCATCCGGGCGCAACGGCGGCCAGATCATCCCCGGCCTGCGCTGGGGCGCCCACGTGATCGAGGCGCGGCTGGGCCGGGAGCGCGGCGGCGCGCTGTATCGGCTGGCCCGTTCGGCGGTGCCGCTGGTGGCCGGGCTGGTGGCCCGCCACGGCATCGATTGCGATCTGGCCCTCACCGGCCATCTCACCACCGCCCAGCGCCCGGCCGACCTCGCCGATTTCGCTGCCGAGGCCGAAGCCGCCGCCCGCTTGGGCCATGACGGCCTGGCCGTGCTGGATGCCGCCGCCATGCGCGCCGCTGTGGCCAGCCCCGGCCATGGCGGGCTGCTCGATCCCGACGGCGGGCATTTCCACACGCTCAACTACACATTGGGCCTCGCGCGGGCCGCCGCCAGCGCCGGCGCCCGGTTGCACGAGGGCAGCCCGGCGCTCAGCCTGTCGCGCCGCAGCGATGGCGTGCTGATCACCACCCCGGCCGGGCGCCTGCGCGCCGCCAACGCCCTGCTCGCCGGCGATGCCCTGATCGGGCCGCTGTTGCCCAGCGCCCATGCCCGCATCATGCCGGTGGCCAATTATGTCGTTGCGACAGAGCCCCTGCCCGATGGCGGCGCCAGCCTGATCCCCGGCAACCAGGCGGTGAGCGACAACCGCTTCGTGGTGAATTATTTCCGCCGCACCGGCGATGGCCGGCTGCTGTTCGGCGGCGGCGAGCGCTATTCCCCCCATCCGCCGGCCGACATGGCGGGCTTTGTCCGCCCCTATCTTGAGCGGGCCTTCCCGATGCTGGCCGGCATGGCCATCACCCATGCCTGGGGCGGGCTGGTCTCCATCACCCGCACCCGCCTGCCCGATCTGGGCCGCGATGGCCCGATCTGGTGGGCGCACGGCTATTCGGGCCAGGGCGCCGTGCTCTCCACGCTGGGCGGCACGCTGGTGGCCGAAGCGATGCTGGGGCCCAGCGCGGGCTTTGATCTGTTCGCATCGGTGGCGCCGCCGGCCTTTCCGGGCGGGCAACTCTTGCGCGCGCCGCTGCATGTTGCTGGAATGCTGTGGTATGCAATGCGTGATCGGGTGGGATGAAGGGGGGCCGTTGACCATGGATCTGGGCATGAACAGCGCCATCGACCGGCGCGACCTCCTGGGCGGCGGCGCCGCGCTGGCCGCGTTGGGCCTGGTGGGCGGCGCACGGGCGCAGGGCCTGCCTCCCGGCTATTATCCGCCGCTGCTCCATGGCCTGCGCGGCAGCGGGCCCGGCACGTTCGAGGCGGCCCACGCCCTGCGCGATGGCGCTGCGCTGGCCCGCGCGGCCGACAGCGGCGAGGCCTATGACCTGATCATCGTGGGCGGCGGCATATCGGGGCTGGCCGCGGCCTGGTTTGCCCGCGCCCGCAACCCCGCCGCCCGCATCCTCATCCTCGACAATCACGACGATGTCGGCGGCCACGCCCGCCGCAACGAATATTGGCTGGATGGCAAGTTGCACCTGATCAACGGCGGCACGCTGATGATCGACAGCCCGCGCCCCTACAGCCGGGTTGCCGCCGGCCTGCTCACCGAACTGGGCATCCAGCCCACGGCGCTCGCCAAGGCGCACAACCGGCCCGAGGTCTACAAGGGTCTGGGCCGCGGCGTTTTCCTTGATGCCGCCACCTTCGGGCAGGATGCGCTGATCGCCGGCGTCCCCGCTGACGATGCCGATGCCGCCGCCTGGGCCGCCTTTCTGGCCAAGACACCGCTTGATGCCCAGGCCCGGGCCGACATCATCCGGGTGCAGACCGACACGAAGGATCTGCTCTCCGGCCGCGACGATGCCGCGAAAAAGGATTTCCTCTCCCGCCTGTCGTGGCGGGCCTGGCTAACGGATCATCACCGCATCGGCGCCACCGCCATGGCCTGGTATCAAAGCCGCACCCAGGGCGAATGGTGCGCCGGGGCCGACAGCGTGTCGGCGCTGGATGCCTGGGGCTTTGGCCTGCCCGGCTTTGCCGGCCTCAACCTCACCCCGCGCGCCGCCCCGCGCATGAGCTACACACCCGCCGGCTATGTCGAGGGCGGCTCGGAAAGCTTCCACTTCCCCGATGGCAATGCCTCCATCGTGCGCCTGCTGGTGCGCGGCCTGATCCCCGGCAGCCTGCCCGGCCGCACCGCGCAGGATGTGGTGACGGCGCGGCTCGATTATGGCCGGCTGGATGCCCCCGCCAACCAGGTGCGCATCCGGCTGAACAGCACGGTAGTGCGCGCCGAAAACCGCGGCGGCGGCGTGGAGGTCACCTGGTCCACCGCCGGCAGGCTGCACAAGGCCCGCGCCGGCGCCTGTGTGCTGGCCTGCTGGAACGCCATCATCCCCTATCTGGTGCCCGATCTGCCCGCCGCGCAGGCCAGCGCCCTGCACGGGCTGGTGAAAGGCCCGCTCGTCTACACCAGCGTGGCGCTGCGCCACTGGCGGCCGATGGTGAAGGCCGGCGTGCAACAGGTGCGCTGCCCCGCCGCCTATTGGACCAACATCTGGCTCAACCGCCCCGTCGACATGGGGGACTATACCGCCGAGCGCGACCCCGACAAACCCACCATCCTGTTCCTCGCCCGCACCCCCTGCCAGCCCGGCCTGCCCGAGCATGACCAGAACCGCGCCGGCCGCGCCGAACTGCTGGCGACGCCGTTTGAACGCTTTGAGCTGGAAATCCGCCAGCAACTGGCCGCCATGTTTGGTGCCCACGGCCTGGATGTGGCGCGTGACATCACCGCCATCACCGTCAACCGCTGGCCGCACGGCTATGCGCCCGAATACAACTATCTGTGGCAACCCGATGTGGCGCCCGATCGCATGCCGCACATCATCGCCCGCGCCCGCCACGGCCGCATCGCCATTGCCAACAGCGATTGCGGCAACGGCGCCTATACCGATATCGCCATCGATCAGGCCGCCCGCGCCATCGCCGAACTGGTCTGAACCATGGCCGATATCACCATCGTGGTGGCCCGGGCCAGGAACGGCGTGATCGGCAATGCCGGCGCCCTGCCCTGGCATCTGCCGGCCGATCTCAAACGCTTCAAGGCGATCACCGTGGGCAAGCCGGTGGTGATGGGCCGCAAGACGTTTGAATCGATCGGCAAGCCGCTGCCCGGCCGCCACAATATCGTGCTCAGCCGCGATCCGGCCTGGGTGGCCGACGGCGTCACCGTGGTGCCCAATCTGGCCGAAGCCATCGTGGCCGCCGGCATGGACCCGCGCGCCCGCGGCGATGTGATGATCATCGGCGGCGCCGAAATCTATGCGCTGGCGCTGCCGGTCGCCACCCGGGTGGAAATCACCGAGGTTGACGCCGAACCGGCCGGTGACACGATCCTACCCGCCTTTGATCCGGCGCGCTGGCGCGAGGTGGCGCGCGTGCCCACCCCGCCCAGCGAAGGCCGGCCGGGCTTTGCCTTTGTCACGCTGGAACGGCGGCCGGAAAGGATGGCATGATGCGCAAATTGCTGCTGGGCGCCGGCTTGCTGCTGGCCATGGCCGGCATCGGCCTGTTCGGCTTTGGCCCCGGCCTGGCCGAGCGCAGCATGAACCGCCTCACCGGTGCGGTGTGGCCGGTTTCGGAACGGGCCGCTGGCCTGCACAAGCGGCTGGCGGTGATCGATCTGCACGCCGATACGCTGATGTGGAAGCGTGACATGCTGGGCGAGGCGCCGCAGGGCCATGTCGATCTGGCGCGGCTGGAAACCGGCAATGTCGCCCTCCAGGTGTTTTCCAGCGTCACCAAGACCCCGCGCGGCCAGAATTACGAGGCCAATGGCGGCGATACCGACAATATCACCCCATTGGTGATCGCCCAGTTGCAGCCCACCCGCACCTGGTTCAGCCTGCTCGAACGCTCGCTGTGGCACGCCCAGAAACTCCATGATGCGCAGGATCGCGCCCAGGGCCGGCTGCGCATCATCAAGACCCCGGCCGATCTTGCCGCCCTGCTGGCCGATCGCGCCGCCGGCCGCCCGGTCACCGGCGCCTTGCTCTCCACCGAAGGCGCGCAAAACCTCGAAGGCGATCTGGCCAATCTCGCCCGGCTGCACGCCGCCGGTTTCCGCATGATCGGCCTGGCGCATTTCTTTGACAATGAAGTCGCCGGATCGATGCACGGGCTGAAGAAGCACGGCCTCACCCCACTCGGCCGGCAGGTGGTGCGCGAAGCCGAACAGCGCGGCATGATCATCGATCTGGCCCACAGCAGCGCCGCCAGCTTTGCCGATGTGATGAAACAGGCCACCCGCGCGGTGGTGGTGAGCCATGGCGGCGTGAAGGCCACCTGCGACACGCCGCGCAACCTCAGCGATGATCAGTTGCGGCAATTGAAGGCCAATGGCGGCATGATCGGCATCGGCTATTGGGATGCCGCCGTGTGCGAACCCACGCCGCAGGCCACGGCGCGGGCCATCTTGCATGTGATCAAGGTGGCCGGCATCGATCATGTCGGGTTGGGCAGCGATTATGATGGGGCCACCACGGTGGGATTTGATACCGCCCATCTCGCTGCGGTCACGCAGGCGCTGATCGATGCCGGGCTTTCGGATGACGATATCGCCAAGGTGATGGGCGGCAATGCGGCGCGCCTGCTTGCCGCCGGCCTCGCACCCCGTTAAGCCCCAGCGCCATGAAGCTGATCACCAGGGGAGACGCCTTGCCCGGCGATTTGCGTGGCGGCATCGTGGCGCTGGGCAATTTCGATGGCTTTCACGCCGGCCACCAGGCCGTGGTGGGCGCCGCGCGTGACTGGGCGCGCAAGCTCGGCCGGCCGGCGCTGGTCGCCAGCTTTGATCCCCACCCGGCGCGGCTGTTCCAGCCCGATGTGCCGGCGTTCAGCCTGTCAAGCATCGAACAGCGCGCCGCATGGCTGGCCGATTTCGGCATGGACGGGCTGGTGATGATCCCCTTCTCGCCCGAACTGGCTTCATTGTCGGCGGCCGAATTCGTCGATCACTGGCTCGATATGCGGTTGGGCGTGGCCGGCGTCGTCACCGGCGGCGATTTCACCTTTGGCAAGAGCCGGTCCGGCGATGTGGCCGAATTGGCGCGGCTGGGCATCGCGTCCGGCTTTGCCGCGCGCGTGGTCGATCCGGTCAACGATGGCGGCGGCACCATCAGCTCCACCCGCATCCGCGCCGCGCTGCGCGCCGGGCAGCCGGGCGTCGCCGGCCAGATGCTCACCCGGCCCTTCACCATCGCCGGCACGGTGGAACATGGCGCCAAGCTGGGCCGCACCCTGGGCTTTCCCACCGCCAACCTCACCCTCGGCGATTATGTGCGGCCGGCCTATGGCGTCTATGCCGTGCGCGTGCGGCTGCCCGATGGCACGCGCGTCGACGGGGTCGCCAATCTCGGCATCCGCCCGATGATCGAACCGCCCATCGAACTGCTCGAAACCTGGCTGATGGATTGGAGCGGCGATCTGTACGGCCAGAGCATCGCCGTCGAACTGGTGGCCTATTTGCGGCCCGAAATGAAGCTGCCGGGGCTGGACGCGCTCAAGGCGCAGATCGCGGCCGATGCGGACAATGCCAGGCGGGTGCTGCGCGGGCAGTAAATCCGCCCCAGCGGGAATTGATCCTCCCCCTCTGGGGGAGGTGCCCGAAGGGCGGAGGGGGCGGCTCACTTGCCGTCACGTGCGCCGCCCCCTCCGCCTCGCCATGCTCGGCACCTCCCCCACAGGGGGAGGAACTCACGCGTGACAGCGCCGCCCGCTTCCCCTAAAGCCACCCGATCATGAGCGCGCCCGATTATCGCCCCACGGTGTTCCTGCCCAAGACCGACTTTCCGATGAAGGCCGGCCTGCCGGAAAAGGAACCGCAGATCCTGGCCAAATGGCAGGCGGCGGACCTGTATGCGCAACTGCGCGCTGCCCGCAACGGCCGGGAAAAATTCATCTATCACGATGGCCCGCCTTACGCGAACGGGGACATGCACATCGGCCACGCGCTGAACCATATCCTCAAGGATGCGGTGGTGCGCACCCAATCGCTGCTGGGCAAGGATGTGCCCTATGTGCCCGGTTGGGACTGCCACGGCCTGCCGATCGAATGGAAGGTCGAGGAGGCCTATCGCGCCAAGAAACAGAACAAGGACGAGGTGCCGGCCAGGGAATTCCGCGCCGAATGCCGCGCCTATGCCCAGCATTGGGTGAATGTGCAGAGCCAGCAATTGCAGCGGCTGGGCATCAATGGGGATTGGAAAAAACCCTATCTCACCATGGACTTCGCCTCGGAAGCGACCATCGTGGCAGAACTTTTGAAATTCGCCGAAAGCGGCCAGCTTTATCGCGGCGCCAAGCCGGTGATGTGGAGCCCGGTGGAAAAGACCGCGCTGGCCGATGCCGAGGTGGAATATCACGACATCACCTCGACCCAGATCGACGTGGCGTTCGAGATTGTGGAGGCGCCGAACGCGCCGGAACTGGTGGGCGCTTACGCCGTCATCTGGACGACGACGCCGTGGACCATCCCGGTGAACCAGGGCATCGCATACAATCCTTACTTGCATTATGTCGCGCAAAGCTCAGACGACGAAGATGTTGTTGATCCTAGCTACGCCCGGTTTCGTGCAAGCGACGGCAGGCTGTTTGTATTGTCACGCATACTGGCACGCAACTTCTCGGATCGCTCAGGGCTAACGCTTGTCGAAGAGTTTGTCGTTGGCGCAAATGCTTTTCAGGATGCCAAGGCCCGCCACCCGATGCACCATCTCGGTGGCTTCTTCGCGACGCCCCGCCCCTTCCTGCCCGGTGATTTCGTCACCACCGATGCCGGCACCGGCCTTGTCCACATGGCGCCGGATCATGGCGAGGATGATTTCGCGCTGTGCAAGGCGCATGGCATCAATCCCGTCTTTGCCGTGGAGGGTGATGGCCGTTACCGCGCCGACTGGCTGTGGCTCGGCGGCGAGGCCAAGAACGTCATCAACCCCAATCTGAACGCGCCCGATGGCCCGATCTGCACTGATCTGCGCGAAGCCGGTGCATTGCTGAGCGCCGGGCCGTTCCAGCACAGCTATCCCCATTCGTGGCGCTCCAAGAAGAAGGTGATCTTCCGCTGCACGCCGCAATGGTTCGTGCCAATGGACCGGGCGCTGTCCGCCGATCCCGCCGACACGCTCCGCGCCCGCGCCCTCGCGTCGATCGCCGCCACCCAGTTCACGCCCGACAAGGGCCGCAACCGCATCGGCTCCATGGTGGAAGGCCGCCCGGATTGGGTGCTCTCCCGCCAGCGCGCCTGGGGTGTGCCGATCACCCTGTTTGTCGACAAGAAGACCGGCGACTATCTGGTCGACAAGGCGATCAACCAGAAGATCATCGAGCGGTTCAAGGCCGAAGGCGTGGACGCCTGGACGCCGGAATTTGCTGCCGAACTGCTCGGCGACCGCGTTGACCAGTATGAGATGATCACCGACATCCTGGACGTGTGGTTCGACAGTGGTTGCACCCACGCCTATGTGCTGGAAAGCGGCCATTGGCCCGAATATCAATGGCCGGCGGACCTGTATCTGGAAGGCAGCGACCAGCATCGCGGCTGGTTCCAGTCCAGCCTGCTGCAAAGCTGCGCCACCCGCGGCCGCGCGCCCTACAAGGCGATCCTCACCCACGGTTTCACCATGGATGCCAGTGGCCGCAAGATGTCGAAGTCGGAAGGCAATGTCATCAATCCGCTCGACATCATGAAAACCTATGGCGCCGACATCCTCCGGTTGTGGGCGCTCTCCGTCGATTTCACCGAGGATCACCGCATCGGCGATGAAATCCTGAAAGGCGTGGCCGATCAATATCGCAAGCTGCGCAACACTTTCCGCTATTTGCTCGGCGCGCTGGACGGCTTCACCGACGCGGAGCGCGTGCCGGTGGATCAGATGCCGGCGCTGGAACGTTGGGTGCTGCACCGGTTGGCCGTGCTGTCAGGCGAACTGAGGAAGGCGGTGGAAGCCTATGATTTCAATCGCTACACCAGCCTGATCAGCGAGTTTGTCGCCGATGATCTTTCGGCCTTCGCCATGGATGTGCGCAAGGACAGCCTCTATTGCGACGCCGCCACCGCGCCCACCCGCCGCGCCTGGCGCACCGTGCTGGATATCGTCTTCCACGCCCTCACCCGCTGGCTCGCCCCGGTGCTGGTGTTCACCGCCGAAGAAGTCTGGGCCACCCGCTTCCCGGAGGCGGGCAGCGTGCACCTGCTGGAATGGCCCGAAATCGATGC